>JBBKWH010000001.1:0-13625 GCA_037968855.1 Moraxellaceae bacterium
CCCACTTATATGCCCGTGCTGCCGAGCGTGATATTGCTGGATTGATGGTTGGCGGTGCCAATGTTTTGGCACAAGATCGTATTGCACCCAAGGACCAAGGCTTATACAGTTATATCGACAATGCACGTGCGTACTCGGTCAATGAATACGCCATCGATTATAACGGTGCGATGATCAGCCTATTGGCAATCTTAGCGACTATATCCGACGCAGAATCGGTGAATACATTACACGGACGATAGTGAGAACTGATAATGGGGTTTTATTTCGACCGTTTTGAAGGTCGTACACCACCTGAGCCGACACCATATCGGCCCAGAATTGAGTTGCTTTGGCAGTTTTTTGCTGTCTTAGCCTTGATCTTGGGCGGCAACTATTTGGTCTGGCGTTGGACGGAGACCTTAAACCCTGCGGCCATGTGGTTTGCTTTGCCATTAGTCATGGCCGAGACCATGGCATACATTGGCCTGTTCTTTTACACCTTTAACCTGTGGCGCACGCGAGACTATCCCGAACAACCTGCTCCTAGCTGTTTTTCGCAATGTAACCATGCCGAGCATGCTGAAGATCGCCCACTGCGCGTTGACGTCTTTATTACCACTTATAGCGAAGAAGAAGAGCTGGTACGACTGTCTATTCAAGATGCTAAAAAACTCGAATACCCGCATCCTATTGAGCTCAAAATTTATATTCTTGATGATGGCCGTCGCCCCCTGATGAAATCAGTGGCTGAACAAGAAGGTGCGCTATATATCACCCGCGACAACAACATTGGCTTTAAAGCTGGCAACTTACGCAATGCCATGGAAAAAACAGATGGCGACTTTATCGTTATTTGTGATGCAGACACTCGTGTTTTTCCCACCATGCTGACCCAAACACTGGGGTATTTTCGCGATCCTGATGTGGCATGGGTGCAAACGCCACAATGGTTTTATGACCTGCCAGCAGGTAAGCCATTGCCCGTTGTTTGGCAAAAATATGCAGGGCGATTAGGCTATTGGACTGGACGTGCATTAGAACGTGTCGCAGGGCCAATCCAGTTAGGCAAAGACCCTTTCGTTAATGATCCACAGATGTTTTATGACGTGATCCAGCGCCGTCGCAATGCTGTCAATGCCTCATTCTGCTGTGGTGCAGGCTCTATTCACCGCCGCGAAGCCGTCATGCAAGCCGCACTACGTGAATATGCCCATGCGATTGAACGTGAAGTGCGCCAACATAGCCGCGAAATCAGCGACCCAATGCTTCGTGCGGATCTAGAGGACGCCGTACGTGGTCAAGTGGCATTAGAAATGGAATTTACACCGTATAAATTTCATGTGTCAGAAGACATCTATACCTCCATCGAGCTACATACTGACCCGACCCGTCAATGGAAGTCGGTTTTGCATCCGCGCGTACAATCCAAAATGCTCTCACCTCAGGATTTACAAACGTGGGTGGTACAACGCTATAAGTACGCGGGTGGCTCGCTCGATATTGCCCTAAGAGACAATCCGCTGTTCTCGGGCAACATGACCGTGTCCCAACGACTCATGTATATGACCACCTTCTGGTCATACTTTGGCTGTATTTGGAACTTTGTCTTTTTGATCGCGCCATCAATTTATTTGATCACTGGTATTTCACCCGTTACTGCTTATTCAACACCGTTTTATTGGCATTTTTTACCGTTCATTATCTGTACAGAGCTGGCCTTTATGTTTGCTACGTGGGGCGTGGAGTCATGGAGTGGCAAGGCATCGTTTATGTCGTTTTTTTCGATTAACTTTACTGCCCTTGCTCAAGTGTTACGCGGCGAAAAAGTCAAATTTCCAGTCACACCCAAAAGCCGGCAAGAAGGCACCTTCTTACATCTAGTCTACCCACAAATTGGCATTTTGATTTTGACCGTTGTGGGGTTGCTATGGGGCGTTGGCCGACTGCTGCTTGATCTACCCATTGATGTCAGCGGTTTTATGATTAATATTTTTTGGGGCATTAACAACATTGCACTGATGATTCCCATGATCCGCTCAGCAGTCTGGCAACCTGATGACGATCAGAACGATGTAGCACCCTCAACAGCTATTCCTCATTCAGACAGTACGTCTACCCCTTCAGTACATTCGGCTCATTAAGGATATTGGTCATGGCATTTCGGGATGATCTGATTAAAGCACGCAGTTATATTGTGTTTATTGTTGGCCTATTGGTGGCCTTTGTCTTGGTTTATACCGTCGAAAAAAACTCTGGCGTTGCGCAAAGTACCGCAACGGATTGTGACGACAAAATCGCCAAGCGCTTGGCCGCGCAAACCACCACGATTTACGAGTTTAAGCCAGTGGATAACATCAAACTTGAAGACTCTGCTAATCGCCCAGTCGCTCAAGTTCCTCGCAAACTGACGGCCGAAGAAATGCGTATGGCACGCATTGCATGGACTTACTTTAAAAACAACACCCGTACCGAAACCGGCATGGTCAACTCGGTCAACAACTACACCGCATCGACCATGTGGGATACCGCATCCTATATGCTCGGTACTATCTCAGCCGAACGTTTAGGCATTATTCAGCGCAAAGAAATGGTCAGCCGCATGCGCGCTTTGATGAAAACGCTCGAAACCATGCCACTGGTTGACAACAAGCTGCCCAATAAGTCCTACAGCACAGCAACAGGCAAAATGGTCACCTATACCAACAAAGAATCACCCAATGGGATTGGTTGGTCCGCTATTGACATTGGTCGCGTACTGGTTCCGCTCAACACCATGGCATGGCGCTATCCCGAACTCACTGAGCAAGCCCGTCGCGTGATTGCACGTTGGGACTTTGCGTCTATTTCGCGAAATGGTCAAATGATGGGCGCGGTGCGGGACAAACAAGGCGCATTGAAATACCTCCAAGAAGGTCGTGTCGGCTACGAGCAATATGCCGCCAAATCATTAGGTCTACTGGGACTGGATGTAGGACGTGCACTCAATTGGAATGAGTTTTTGCAGTATGTTGATATCTACGGAATCAAGGTACCCGCCGACAAACGTGATGCCAAAATGTATGGCGCACAAAACTTTGTGGTCAGCGAAAACTACATGCTTGATGGTCTGGAGTATGGCTTTGACGGCACATCGCGTGAGTATGCATGGCGTATTTATCAGGCCCAAAAAGGCCGTTATAACGATAAAAAGATTCTAACTGCGATTAGTGAAGACCATCTTGATGGCCCTCCGTACTTTATCTATAGCACCCTATTTGCCAATGGCAAAAAATGGAATGTGATCACCGAAAATGGCAAAGATGCAGAAGCCTTCCGCATGCTCTCAACCAAAGCCGTTTTTGCATGGCATGCCTTATATCGTGATGACTACACCAGCAAAATGCTAGCCACCATCACCCCACTGGCTAACCCAGAAAAAGGTTGGCCAGCTGGTCGATATGAAGCCACTGGTCAGACCAACCAATCCTTCAACGCCAATACCAATGGCATTGTATTGGAAAGTTTGGCTTATATTCAGCAAGGAAAAATGCTACCTTTCTAAGACGTGTCAGGAAGGCGCGGATCGTAGAAAACGACTATAGGATTGTGTATGACATATCGTGAGCGTATCCGCGCGATAGGCCGCTTGAGTGTACTGAGCACGACCCTGCTCAGCACGTCCCTCTTGCCTGTACAAGCGGCGATCTTTGATAGCCCTGTCAAATGGCCTCAACGTCATGGCCCGCTTACCGAATCTGAAATGCACATGGCCCGCATTGCGTGGACCTATTTTGAAAACAACTACCAAGAAAAAACCGGTCTGGTCAATGCGGTCGATGGCTATCCATCGACCACCATGTGGGACACCGCGTCCTATATGGCAGCAATGACCGCGGCACTACGTTTGGGCATCATCGATAAAGCTGCTTTTGACCAACGTCTGGTACAACTCCTTAGCACCTTGAACAAACTCGATTTGTTTCGTAAAGAATTGCCAAACAAGGTCTATCACACCAAAACCGCCGAAAAAGTAAACTACGCCAACAAACCAGGTGAGATTGGCTACTCTGCACTCGATTTAGGCCGCATGCTGATTTGGCTTAAAATCATCAAAGAGCGTTATCCAGAACATGCCGGTCAGATTGATGGTGTGGTACTGCGCTGGGATTTTCGTAATGTGATTGATCCCTGTGGCACCATGTATGGTGCGATGGTGGGTGGCGATAAAAGCACACGCTACGTGCAAGAAGGTCGTTTAGGCTACGAAGAATATGCAGCCAAAGGCTTTAAGCTCTGGGGGTTTACCACTTGTCTTGCCAGCAAACCCGATCCATACGAGATGATCCCAATTTACGGTGTCGATGTCCCTTACGACGTGCGGGACCCGCGCAAGCTTACCCAGCACAACTATGTGGTCTCCGAATCCTATGTGCTTGATGGGATCGAAACCAACTGGGATCATCCGGCTGATCGCAGCCGTCATAATCGCTACAACAGCGATCCGATTGCCCGTAACTTTGCCCAACGTGTCTACCAAGCTCAAGAAAACCGCTACAAAGCCACAGGCATTCTGACCGCCCGATCAGAGCACCAGCTCGACAAAGCCCCTTATTTTGTCTACGACACCGTGTACAGCGATGGTTATGCATGGAATACCATTACTGATAACGGCAAATACGTACCAGAATTTGCTGCTGTCTCGCTCAAAGCCGCATTGGGTATGTGGGTACTGTGGGATTCGCCGTATACCGATCTACTCGGCGAGGCAATCTGGAACCAAAACGTATTTGAAAAAGGCTATTACGAAGGCATTTACGAGAACGGCTCTGGCCCAATCAAAACCTTTACCGCCAACAACAACGGCATCATGCTCGAAAGCCTACTGTATAAAGTTGAAGGCAAACTACTACAGTTCAACACCAACGATCCCCAATACAAAAAACGTGCACCTTCCGAATGGGAACGCACACTCACAGATCCTTTTGATGGCTCAAACAAACGCAAAGGTCGACCACAAGTCATGACCGATGCCAAAACATTTAACGGGGTAGCACCCACCAGCAAACTTGGCCCGATCTTCCGGCTTAAAAGCAGTACCAATAAAAGCTGCCCACAACTCGCTCCTGATTTTTCTAATCGTAAGCCGACCTCTGAGAATTGCCCGACATGTTCGCCATGCCCCGTCTGTCAAGACGACACACCGGTCACCTTGCCAGCTTGGTCATCATCGCCCTAAGCCTACAAAGCTGTGGGGTGGTGGTTCGTCAAACGACACAAGTGGTCAAGCAAGTACAAGCAGGCAGCTTACGTTATCAAGGCCGCCTTGGCCCACTGACGGACACCGAAAAAGCATGGGCCAAAACCGCATGGCGTTATGTGGTCAACAACACCCAAGAACAAACGGGTCTGGTCAATGCAGTCGATCGCTATCCCACCACCACGGTTTGGCATATCGGTGATTATTTGGCCGCCTTAGTCGCAGCACGAGAGCTTGGATTGATTGACAAGCTGGAGTTTGACCAGCGTTTAAGCCGTGTATTGGGGTTTTTGGGCAGTATGGATTTGGCCGCCAAGCAAGTACCCAATCGAATCTACAACACCAAAACTGGCACCATGGTGAACGAAAACAACCAAGTGGGTGAAGCCGGTTGGTCTGCCGCCGACAACAACCGCCTACTCATTTGGATGAAAACCGTCGGCGAATATTATCCAGAGTATCAAGAATACTTAGACAAAGCGGTTTTACGTTGGCGCTACTGCAATGTGGTTGCCGACTGTGAACCGGCTTACCACCAATTGCGACAAAAGAAAGTCGAGCTTGGTCGCGTTGAAGGTCGATCCGGTTATCAGGATTACACCATTCCGGGCTTTACCTTGTGGGGCTTTCAACAAGTCACGCCCGATGAAGACCCCACGCCAATGACCTATGTCAATGACACCTCATTGCTGTACGAAGACATGAACACACGGCAAAAAGGCGGTATTAATCCGTTAATGGCCATGCCCTATCTCTACTTGGGCATGGAATTTGGCTGGGATCGAGCGACGGCGTTATCTGGCAGTACTCGCAATGATGGTCATATTGACCTCAAAACCCAAGCACAAAACGTCTATAACGCGCAAGAACAACGCTGGAAAGTCGATAAGGTGTATACCGCCAGATCCGACCATCAACTCTCTGGCCCACCGTATAAGCTGTACGACAGTATTTTTTCTAATGGTTATGGCTGGAACAGTCTGACCGAAAAAAGCGAATATTATCCGCAGTATGCATTGGTATCAACACGCGTCGTGTTTGGCATGTGGGTACTGTATAACACCCATTACACCGACCAGTTGATGAAAATCACCGAAGCGTTGTTTGATAGCAAAAAAGGCTGGTACGAAGGCCGCTATGAAGCCAGTGGCGCATACGAACCGGTACTGACACTCAGCACCAATGCAGGTGTCCTCGAAGCACTCCTCTACAAAACCCGTGGCCCGCTGTACCGTGGCCATGAGCAAACAGGCTTTTTTCAACGGATCCGTGAAGACGTATTTGAGCAATACGACAATCATCCGGTTCGTCCGGCAACACCCCCACCCGCGCCTAAACCCAAAGTCACACCGCGTCCAGTCCAAAAAAGAGCACCCGTACAAAACAACGGTGGCTGTTGCGCACCTCAGATTCGTTATGTCGAAAAACCCGTGGTCAAAACAGTGTATGTTGATAAGCCTGTAATCAAAAAAGTCTATATCAACACCTGCAAGCCAACCAAGCCCAAAGCAAAACCCAAAAAAGTCGTGCGCAAAAAAACACCGACACCACAAGACTGTAAATAAGCCAAAGGATGGCAAACCTGATGGACGCTATGATGCCAAACAGACACCACCACCCTCACCAACGTCGCCCATCACGACACGGTGCTTGGCGACGACTGCGCGATGCCATTTGCATCTGTGTATTACTCTCGCAACCTATGACAGCATGGGCTGATCGTGTGCTTGATCACCCCGAACTACAAGCAGGCTTAGAGCGCCTACAAGATAGCCGAACCGCAGATGCCGCACTCATCTGGGCTGACTTGGCACATTCTGCCGAGAGTCAAGACGATCCAGACCTGTCATTAAGTGGTGTCTTGGCTGCGATTGCATGGGAGCAAGTCGGCGATCCACGGGCATACGATATTTGGGCCAAAGCCATTGCAGGTTTTTTGCAAGCCGGCACCAGTTGGGAAAACGAACGTCAGCGCATTAAAGCGCGCTTAGATCGCAACCGAGAGGCACTCCAGCACGTCAACCCAGACAATCCACCGATCCTGATTGCAGAAGACCAATGGTTACAAGCCGTCGATCAACTGACCCATTTGAGTGATTATGAAGGGCCTGCACCAGGCTTAACGGCGGCTGTACCCCAAGATGACAGTACCGTCAGTGTGAATTACTTTGGCACAACGCCCCAAAACAATACCGCCACCGATATTCGTCAATCTAGTGATGCGGTCATTGGCAGCATTGACATTGATTCAACGGAAGATGCCTCAGCCAATGCCTCAATCCTTAATGGCAATCGCTCAACGGCCTCACGCTCTTTGGCCTATATTGGACAAGCATCCGGCCAAGCCAACAATCCTGCTAACACCAACCGCAGCAATACAGCCGCTACCGAGGCGGTCATTCCATCTTCGACCAATGCTGATGACGAGACTGTGCGCCTCTCCAGCGGCCCTATTGGTATCGTGCCCAATAACACTGCCAGCACCGCATCGCCTGAGACAACAACAGCCCCACGCCCCATCTTGCAATCTCCCGACTTGATGGAATCCGACACAGAGGATCAGGGCCAGCTTGATGGCAAGCAGCGCACCGCGTTAAGCGTGGCCACAGCGTTGCAAAAAATTCAGCCTTTTAAAGTCAGATCACTACCAGACAAGCCGCAAAGTAAAAGTAAAAGCGTCAACACAACGCTCAATACCACTGTCAATGCTGACGGCTTAAAAGCGATCGGTACCACAACCATTGATCTTGACAGTGCTACACAACAAACCATGGCGCAAACCGCTTGGGCGTATTTTGAGGCCAATCGCCAACCGCAAACCGGTATGTTTAATAGCAAGCAAGGCTATGCTTTTGCCACGCCATGGGAAATGGGACACATGCTAGCCGGTTTGGTCAGTGCACAACAATTAGGCTTAATTGATCGGGATCGTTTTTTGGATGAAACCGCCACCTTACTGTCCACCTTAGCGGATCTGCCGCTATACAACCAAAGCCTACCCAATCGTGAGTACAGTACCCGCACCGGCCAAATGATCGACATGAGCAACCAGATTAGCCAAACGGGTAGTGGTTGGTCAGCCATTGGCTTAGGACGCCTCATGCTTTGGCTAGAGTTGACTGCGCGCTATTATCCAGAACTCGAAGCCGCAGCACACGCGGTCAACCAAAATTGGAATATTTCAACATTAGTGGATCAAGGCCGCTTTGTCGGCATGATTCGGCGCGGTTCGAGCGAACAAACCTTTCAAGAAGGCCGATTGGGTTACGAGCAGTACGCAGCCGCAGGCTTTGCTTTACAAGGTATTAATCTAGCCAATGCCATGGCGTATGACACCATTGGCACACGCCAAATTGATCGTGTCTCGGTCTGGCTTGATCAGCGCCCCGATGGCCGCACCACTAGCGAGCCACTGTATTTGGGACTGATGGAGCTGGGCGGCATTGATGGCTGTTTTCGCCAAGTCGCAGATAGTCATCTCAAAGCCCAATTAGCCCATGCGATGCTCAGCAAAACCCCGACGGCTATCAGCGAAGAGTTTTTACCCGCCGCACCGTGGTTTGTGTTTAGCAGTGTCTATGCCGATGGCCAAGCATGGAACACCACCAGCCATGATGGTCAGCCGCGCCCAGATCTACAAACCTACAGTTTAAAAAGCGCCTTGGCATGGTATGCCATTGCCCCGCGTAGCTTTGATCAATGGCCCAATAATATTGTCGCGCAACTGAGCAGTCCGAACGGTTATCGTGCAGGATTGATGAATAGCGGAAAAAGCAATACTGCACTGAGTCTAGCCACCAATGCGGTGATGCTTGAAAGTCTGTGGTATATCAATCGTGAGCGCCAGCCGTTTATGGTCTTTAACGACTCACCGGTTGCCGGATGCCCAATCGGTGCACCAAATCTTGATGCCACCTCCACGGAGTCCTCACCATGAATGTCACTGCACCGCGCATCTTGATGGTTGGCAGTGAGCTTTTTCCTTGGGTCAAAACAGGCGGATTAGCTGACGTTATGGCGGCATTACCCATGACGTTAATTGATCATGGTCTAGACGTGCGGGTGTTGATGCCGGCCTATCCCGCCTTACTCGAACATCTACAAGACATTCAGCCCTTACGTACACTGCCTAACCCATGGCAGATTGATGCCACATTACATTGCGGGCGTAATGAACGTGGATTAATGATTTATGTGATTGATGCCCCAAGCTTATATCAACGCAGTGGCAGTCCATATCAACAAGCAGATGGTCAGGATTGGCCGGATAATTTGCAACGTTTTGCCCTGCTGGGTTATATCGCGGCCCACTTTCACACTTTAGATTTGGATTTTGTGCCGCAAGTCGTGCATGGCCATGACTGGCATGCCGGCATGATGCCGGTCTGGCTCAAACAACTGCCTCATACGGCAACACGGCCTGCCTCAGTGATGACCATTCATAATCTGGCCTATGCGGGTAGCTTTCCATTGGAACGATGGGCTGAGACTCAACTGAGTCCCTCTCTTGCCAATACGGATGGTCTAGAGTTTTATGGTCAACTGTCGTTTTTAAAAGGCGGTCTACAGTTTGCAGATGCGCTGACCACCGTCAGTCCCAACTATGCACGGCAGATTTGCCAGCCAGAACATGGTATGGGGTTCGATGGCTTATTGCGTTATCGCGCCAACCAATTACATGGCATTTTAAATGGCATGGACAATCAAGAGTGGGGACCAACCACAGGCAAAGGCGATGTGGCGTATTACGATGCCGATCAACCGAATGCCAAACAACACGCACGCGCGTTTTTGCAACAGCGTGAAGGTCTGGCAATTGATCCGCACGCGCTCATTTGTATTGTTGTCAGCAGGCTGGCATACCAAAAAGGGCTTGACCTAATTCTCAATTGCCTTGAACAACTCATGCAACTACCGATTCAACTGGTCGTTTTAGGTCAAGGGGATCGTGCATTAACCGAACGTTTTCAACAAGCTGCTACACGTTGGCCCAGCCGTGTTGCGGTCAGAATTGGCTACCAAGAAGATTGGGCACACCAAACGTTTGCCGGTGGCGATGTGTTTTTGATGCCTTCACGCCACGAGCCTTGTGGCCTGACCCAACTGTATGCCCTGCGCTATGGCACGCTGCCGTTGGTTCATCCTGTTGGTGGGTTGGTGGATACGGTCAACCCCATCGCCTTGCATCAGGCAGATATCCATGACGAACGCTGCCCTGTCGGCACCGGCTTTTATTTGGCGGACTGGTCAGAACAAGCCTGTATCGATCAGATGAACATGGTCTGCACATGGTTTCGTCAGCGGCCCGACTGTTGGGCGAGTTGGCGTCAACAAGCCATGTCACGCTGCTTTGATTGGTCACATGCCGCCCATGCTTACCAACAGCTTTATCATGACTTAATACATGATCAAGCCACCCAACCCATTAGCACCAACACTGACAATACCAACACCTCCCATCCAGCGTTTGTCTAAGCATGGCCATCGACATCATGATTCCAGACTTTGACCAATGGTTGCTGGCCGAAGGCACTCATCAGCAAGCGGCCAACTGGTTTGGTGCGCATGTGATCAAACAACACGACCAAATCCACGTTGATGTACGATTTTTGCTGTATGCACCACATGCCAGTGCCGTCACTGTGGTCGGTGACTTTAATCAATGGAAAACGCAAAGCCATCGTATGCAAGCACTCGGTGGTGGACTCTGGGGGATGGTGATTTCATCATTAAGCCTCGGCGACTGCTATCAATACGCCATCTGGGATGCCAAGGGCCAAGCACTACCATTACGCGCCGACCCATATACCCGTGCCATGCAAGCCGGTGCAGGCAAAGCCAGTCTGATTATTGCGCCTATTGCGCCAACCGCATGGCAGCGGTCACCACACACGTCGGCTGATCCCCTATCGATCTACGAAGTGCATTTACCCTCTTGGCAGCGACATGCCGATGGCACAGTCTATACATGGGATGATCTGGCAGACACGCTCCCCGCATACGTCGCGGATTTGGGCTTTACTCATGTGCAGTTTATGCCGATTTGTGCGCACCCTTTTGGGGGATCGTGGGGCTATCAGCCAATTGGCTTGTTTGCACCAATGGCAGAACTCGGCGATGCAGACGGTTTAAAGCGCTTGATCAATGCCTGTCATGCCATAGGGTTAGGTGTAATTTTAGATTGGGTGGCCGCTCATTTTCCCAAGGATAGCCATGGTCTGGCCTGCTTTGATGGTCAGCCTCTGTACGAAAGCGACGATCCCAAGCTAGCCAATTTGCCAGACTGGAATACCTTGCGCTACGACTATGCGCGCCCTCACGTGAAGCAGTTTTTAATCAGCAATGCCTATTATTGGCTAGAGACCTTTGGTTTTGATGGTTTACGCCTTGATGCGGTTTCTGCCATGTTATACCGCGACTATGGCCAGTCGGACCACCAATGGAGCCGCAACATCCATGGTGGCCGAGAATATCTGGAAGCGATTGATTTTTTGCAAACACTGACCACTCACCTACACCAGCGTGTGAGCAATTGCCTATTAATTGCAGAAGAGTCAACCAGTTGGTATGGGATTACGCGTCAACCGCAACATCGTAGGCGAAGCAAAACACCTTGTTCATTTTTAGGCTTTGACTATAAGTGGAACATGGGTTGGATGAATGACACCTTACGCTACATGTCACGACCAGCAGCAGATCGGTTGCAGCATACGCGTGAGATCACCTTTGGGCCGTATTATGATCCAAGCGAGCATTTTATTTTGCCACTATCCCACGACGAAGTGGTACATGGCAAAGGCACCCTACTGACCCGCATGACCGGTGATCGCCATGAGCAATGTCAGCAATTGCGTGCCTATTACGCCTTTATGTGGGCGCATCCTGCCAAAAAATTATTATTTATGGGCAATGAATGGGGGCAAGATCAAGAATGGAACCATGATCGTGCGCTAGATTGGCATATGCTGCAATATGCTGACCACCAACACCTTCAGCAACTGGTACAAACCCTTAATCAACACTATCGATCCTACCCCGCGCTCTACCGCGCTGATGGCAAAAGTGAAGGCTTTATCTGGTCAGATTACCGCTTGGCACAACAGGGTATCGTGGCCTTTATGCGGCAGTCTGATCTCAGTACCGATTGCACTGTACTGTGTGTCAGTCATTTTGATGCTCATGCCAAACAGAACCTCCAGATCAGCGTGAATCATGCGGGTACATGGCGTTGTATTTTGGACACGGATCAAACAGAGGCAAGGCTCAACCAATCCTCATTACTAATCAGCACCATACCCAATCCTCAGCCAGATCAAGGCTCAGCAGCCAGTGATACCATCGTCACCAGACATTCCCAGCATATCTGTATTGACCTACCGGCATTTTCGACCCGCTGGTATGTGCATCACTCTATCGAGAGTGCCGGCTGAATAATCCGCCGATCCAAATCTAGCAAAAACCGATTCATCTCATCTTTTAACAATCCGACCATCTCAACGATTTTGACCAACTGATCCTCGTGGGCTAACTCGCACATGGTCTCCGCTAGTCGAGCCACCTCGGGCTGACCAAAATTGGCGGACTCCCCCTTGAGCTTATGAAACAAACGTCCCAACTGTTCCACATTCTCATCATAAACAGCTTGCTCAATATCAGCCAAACGCGTTGGGGCTTCCTCAACAAAGATTTTGGCCAAATCTAACAATAACTCTAGATCTCCGCCCATGGTGGCCAATGCCGCTTCATAGTCAAAACATGGGGTATAAAAATCCTCATCATCCATGCCGTCCATGTCATCGTAGACTGATGTGCTTGTAGATGGACTAGCTTGCTGAACCACTTCAGCATCATCCTTGGTCTCAATAGTATTAACGGCCATATCCGTAGACGCACACTCATCCGTCACAGCCTCTTGAAACACCGAGACTTGCTCATCTCTTAAAATCCGAGTCATCTCTCGCGTTAGTGCCGCCAATACAATCGGTTTGGACACATAGCCATCCATACCATTTTGCATAAAACGTTCTTTATCACCCTCCATCGCATGCGCAGTCATGGCAATAATTGGCACACGGCAGCGGGTCTCACGTTGATACTGGCGAATCAAATGCGTCGCTTCAATGCCTCCCATCACTGGCATCTGCACATCCATTAAAATCAAATCGAATGCTTGCGATTTGGCCTTTTCGATGGCTTGTTTACCATTCTCAGCCAAGACCACTTGATGGCCCATTTTTTGTAATAATGCGATAGCCAAGCGCTGATTAATCGTGTTGTCTTCTGCCAGTAAAATCTGCAACGGCTTATCCCAAATCACCTCAACAGGACTTTGTGGACGTGCTGCCTGATCTTCTTTTAAGACTTGCTCACGCTGACCGAGCACTTCCAAAATAGTGTTATATAACTG
>JBBKWH010000002.1:0-16676 GCA_037968855.1 Moraxellaceae bacterium
ACAGATACGCATGGCATCCGAGATGATTTGATCTTTATTCATGGTCATCAAGGGGCGATCCCAAATTTGGTAAAACGCCCGTACTGGACGTTTGCCTTGATGCTGTTGTTGCAGTGTCGACAGCCGCTGCCGAAACTGAGTGGCGGCCTGTTGCGCGGTCGCCGTCTTGCCGGTCAGTGTGCCCAAGCGCTCCATCACTGTAGGCACATCGGCCAAGCGCTTAGAGCCATCATAAAACATCGGAATACCCAGCGCGGCAATCTTGGCTAGTTGTGCCGGTGGATTGCCAGTGTTCCATGCCAAGATTAAATCGGGCTTTAGGGCGCGGATTTTTTCGAGGTCAATGCCGGTATAGCCACCAATCACTGGCACTTTGAGCGCTGCCGCAGGGTAGTCGCTATAGCTGACAGTACCAACAAGGGTCTGGCCTGCGCCAATCGCAAACAGGTCTTCGGTCAGGTGTGGCGCAAGGCTAATCACCCGTTGCGCGGGTTGAGCCAGCACAATGCGCTGGTCTCGATCATCGGTGACGGCAATTGGCGCGTTGATTGATGTGTTGATTGGTTTGGCCCATGCCATGCCCGATGCTGTGAATAGCAGTGCGGCCAGTGTCAGTTGATCCAGCAGCATGACTCGACCAGACAGTTTTTCTGCCATATCAGGCATTACCATTCCACGCCTTTTTGCGCTTTGATGCCAGCATGAAAGGCGTGTTTGGTCGGTTGTAACTCGGTGATGGTATCGGCAATCTCTAACAGACCATCGGACGCTGCACGGCCCGTGACGACCACATGCTGCATGTCTGGACGAGCCAGCAAATCTCGCACAATCATCTCGCCGTCTAAATATTTATAGGTGATGGTATAGGTGAGTTCGTCTAATACCACCAGATCAAAACTAGGATCTTGCAGCATGGCTTGTGCCGCAGCCCAGCCTGTTTCGGCGGAGCGAGTATCGGCTTCTCGGTTTTGCGTGTCCCATGTAAAGCCATCGCCCATCACATGCCATGTCACGTTTGGATGGGCCGAAAAAAATGCCTCTTCGCCGGTATCAGTGCGGCCTTTAATAAACTGCACCACGCCAACCTTTAGACCATGCCCCAAGGCACGCGCGACCATGCCAAAGGCGGAGGAGGATTTACCCTTACCATTGCCGGTTAACACCAATAGCACGCCGGTATCCAGATCGGCGGAGGCGATTTTTTCATCCATTTGGGTTTTTTTGCGGGCAATGCGCTGGGCATAACGGGCTTCGGTGGCTGCATCAAACTGGCGTTGGCTTTGCATAGGTCATACTCTCAAAAAAGCTAAAAACGGATGATGTGCATCACGCAACAGATTGCATCGCTTGGGTGATGCCGCTTAAAAATTTCGCTTGCTGCTGTGGCTGGATGAGCCCAAAGCGTAAGGCGCTAGGATATTCCAGCAAACGACACCAAATGTGCTGTTCGGCTAAGGCACGTTGTAAGGCAAAGGCACGTGGATGGGGGCACCAATGCAGCATGGGGTGTGGGCTACGATTGCTAAGGCCGACTTGCTTAAGCGTTGTGCTCATCCATTGATGGGCCATTTGAATACGCTCGCGCTGCTGGTCTTGCCAAACCTGATCTACAAAAATTTGCGGGCCGACCCATTCGGCAATTCCGCTCACTGACCATAAGCCTAAGCGCCGTTGCAGCTGGTGTTTGAGTCGTCCTTCTAAGCCAGCAAAGCCCAAGCGCAAGCCAGCCAAGCCAAAAAACTTACCCACCGAACGCAGCACAATCAAGCCACCCATGCCAACGTCTGGCATCAAGCTGTGTTGCGGATCTAGATCGGCAAAGGCTTCATCAACAATCAGCCAGCCATCATGTCGTTGCAATTGTTTGTGCCATTGCTTGAGTTGTGCCGCAGGATATTGCTTGCCGGTGGGGTTATTGGGATTGACCACAATCAATACATCCAGATGATGCAAATGCGCTTCAATCTGATCGGCTTCTAGGCCAATCACCACATGACCATGTTGTTGCCAGCACCAAGCATGCTCGGCATAACTGGGGGCCAAGATACCGACCCGACTACGCGTGCGTAGCGCGGGCAAGGCTTGGATCGCCGCTTGTGATCCTGCCAGCGCCAACAGATGACTGGCCGAACAACCGTAATACAGGCTGGCCGTGCGTAGCAATTCGTCTTGTCGATCCGGCAAAGATTGCCAAACGGACATCGGTACATCGCCGAGTGGATAACTCTGTGGTGCAATACCGGTTGAGCAGTCAATCCACGTGTCGGCTGGACCACCGAACTGTTGGATGGCGCGCGCCAAGTCACCGCCATGTTGTGGGGCTTGTAAGGGTTGTAGTTGCTGTAGCTGCTGGATCGATGATGTGCCACCAAAAGCATGTAGCGCCTGTGTCATGATGATCGTCCTCCAGTCATAATCGACCAGTGAGTGAGCAAAAAAGTTAGGCCAATCAGCCCTAACCAAAGCTGTAAACTGTGTTGAATTAGTCGTTGTGCTGCGATGATCTGGTCAGGGTTTGCTGGACTGCCGCAACCCAGATCAGGCCGGATCTCAGTGTGACCGTCATATTGCGCTGCGCCACCAAGCTGGACCAGTAATGCACCCGCACCACTGGCCATGACGACGCCAGCATTGGGGCTATCCCATGCGGAGGCTTGGCGAGACCAACAATTCAGGGCTGATCTGGTGTGACCAACGAGGGCGTAGCTAAGAGCCGTTAGCCGTGCCGGTAGCCAGTTGATCAGATCATCACTACGCGCCGCGATGCGGCCAAAGGTCAAGAAGCGGCTGTTTTTATAGCCCCACATGGCATCTAGGGTATTTACCGCTCGATGCATCAACACCAATTCGGCGGCCAGACCCAATGGCATACCAACCACAAACCAAAACAGACTGGCAAAAATGGCATCTGCACCATTTTCGAGTGTGGTTTCAATGGTGGCGCGGGCAATGCCTTGTTCATCTAAGGCTGCGGTATCGCGGCTGACGATCCGGCTTAACGCCCAGCGTGCAGTGGTCAGATCCTGTTGTTGTAATGGCTTAACCACCGCGCTGACATGTTGCTGCAAACTCTTGCCGCCCAAGGCCAACCATAATGCCAAGGCATCCATGAGCCACGACGGCATGGGCAATAGCGCTTTGCCCACATGGATCGCCGTGACGACCGCACCGACCATGATCAACCACGCCAATGCACCTGTTGCAATGGATCGGTATGGCGTGGTGAGGCTAGTATTGAGTCGCCGCTCTAAGTATTGTGCAGCGCGGCCAAAACCGACCAGTGGATGCCAGCGTGTTGGCTCGCCTAAGTAGCGATCCATCAGTACGGCAATTGGCAAGGCCAGCCAGATCGGGTTAATCAGCATCGTGTAAATGCCGTGTGCTGACCGCAGCATCAGCAAAGGTGGCCATTTGGCCATGCAGTGCACAAGCCATTTGTAGGAGTGGCCATGCCGTTGCTGCCCCACTGCCTTCGCCCAGTCGCATCTGTAACTGGAGGACAGGCTCGGCCTCTAGCGCATACAACACCCGACGATGTGCTTGCTCGGCGGAGACATGACCAAATAATAACCAGCCGCTGACATCCGGTTGCAAGCGACTGGCAGCCAATGCTGCCACACTACAAATAAAACCATCAACAATCACGGGCAGACCTGCTTGCGCTGCGGCGATATAAGCACCCGCCAATGCTGCAATCTCAAAACCACCAAAGGTACGTAACACTTCCCACGTCGCCGTACGTTTGAGGTGATGATGGTCAACCGCTTGCTCAATCAGCATGGCTTTGCGACTAATGCCCGCATGGGTTAATCCAGTGCCTGCGCCGGTCATATCGGTTGCTGAAGCATTCAGCCAAACACAGGCCAAAGCACTTGCGCTGGCGGTATTGCCAATACCCATTTCGCCACCAATAAAGGCATCTGCTCCGGCAGAGAGCGCACGGCCCACGGCTGCACGGCCAGCGGTTAAGGCATGAGTCAGTTGTTCATCAGTCATGGCCGCTTGGCTCAAAAAGCTGTGCGTGCCTTGCGCTGTTTTGTCCTGCACCACGCCAATAAATGCTGAGGTATCGCCTGCTACGCCAACATCGACCACTTCAAACATTGCGCCAATTTGTCGAGATAGCACGCAAATTGCTGCGCCGCCTTGGGCAAAGTTGGCGACCATTTGTAAGGTGACTTCTTGTGGAAATGCCGATACACCGCTACTGGCAATGCCATGATCGGCTGCAAAAATACTGATATAAGGGGTGTTGAGCGTAGGGCAGACCTGTCCTTGCATCCCCGCGAGTTTGACCACAATGCTTTCGAGCACGCCTAAAGACCCAGCAGGTTTGGTTAGGGTTTGTTGTCGGGCCTGTGCATCAGCTTGCGCTTGCGTGTCGAGTGCCTGAACGGGATCACACCACCATTGGCTCATGAGAGATCTCTTTGCTTGATTCAAAACATTACTACGTCAACAAACACAGCATTCAAAACAGTGTTATGGATATCATGAAGACTGCTGCCATGATGACGCGCTGATGCGTTAGTCATCTTTGATCACCATCGGAATACCTGCCACAACCAATACCACTTGATTGACCACAGCGGCAATCTGCTGATGTAAGCGTCCGGCTTCATCACGAAACCGCCGCGCCATCGCGTTATCCGGCACAATACCAAAGCCCACTTCATTGCTGACCAATAACAAGCGACGGTTTGAGCATTGGGTCAACTGCTCAAGCTGGGTAAAAAAAGCCGCGCGCTCGGCCAGCCATTCGGCTGAATCAAGCCCTTGTGCATCAAGACACAGCCAGTTGGATAGCCAAAGGGTTAGACAGTCCACCACCAGCAATGTGGCAGTGGATTGTGCGAGTGCATCTGAGAGCACAAGTGGAGATTCGATAGTGGCCCAATCGGTTGGCCTTTCGGCCTTGTGATGATCAATGCGTTGCTGCATCTCGGCATCGTAGGCTTGGGCAGTGGCAATCCAGCACACGGTATTAGTCGATGGCAAGATCGTGGTGTGCTGTAAGGCCTGCTGTAATGCGTAGTGACTTTTGCCACTACGCGCACCACCCAAAATCAACGTTGTACTCATTAAGGCACTCGCATCAGTGCTTACAGTTTTGGCGTGTAAGTCAGGGTCAGCAAACCGTTAAAGCCCAGTGTGCCGTAGCCTTTGACCTGCTCATAATCTTTGTCCAGCAGGTTGTTAAGACGTACACCAATCTGCCATTCAGGGCTTAAGGTGACGGTGCTAGCAATGTTGACTAGGGCATAACCAGCCAAGCGCTTGCTGTTACTGGCATTGTCAAAACGCTTGCCGACCGCTTGCACTTCTAAACGGCTGGTCAGGTCTTTTTGATGAAAACCCGCATAGATTAAGCCGCTGTTTTTGGCCCGACGTGCCAATTGTTTGCCATCGGTGGCGGTACCAGAGTCATCTGTGGCATCCAGATAATCGTAGCTAAAGCCAGCTTGCAGCGCGTCCTGCTGCCAGTCGCTGGTTAAAGTCAGACCTTGTAGACGTGCTTTGCCGATATTGGCGGGGCCAAAAATGGATGAGTCATACTGAATCAGGTTTTTAACCTCATTGCGGTACACCGTCAGGCGACTCGTGAACGCCGTGTTTTTAAAGGCTGCATACAGTTCGTTGCTGCGCGACTCTTCAGGCTTGAGCGTTGCAATGCCATAAAAAGGGTAATACAACTCGTTAAAGCTTGGTGCGCGGAAGCCGGTGCCATGTACCGCACCAATAGTCAGGGCTTGACTGAGATCTTGACTGGCTGCCAGCGAGTAGGTGGTTTGATCGCCGTATTGTGAATTGTCGTCGTAGCGTAGATTGGTTTGGAGATGGCTGGCACCATAGTTGCCCAAATATCCGGCCAGTGCGCTATACACTTTACGCTGGGTAGTGGCAAAGTCTTCGGTTGAGTCAATCCGTTGGCGTAAGGCTTCTGCACCAACACTGACTGTGCCTGTTGGAACAATAAGATTGTTATGAATTGTCAGTTGGTCTTGGGTGGTTTTAAAGGTGCTGGTGACATCGGCATAGTTATCTGCCGCGACTGGGGTAAAACTGTCGCTATCGTCAATGCTGCGTGACAATTGAACATGGCTGCTTAGCGTATTAGAAATCTCAATCTGATTCCACAGGCTAAATACGGCATTGTGGCCTTTACTGCGGTAATCATAGCTTTGTGCTACAGCATTATAATCGGCATCGTAGCCGGATGCATCGTAGTGGTTTTCGACATCGGCATACAACAGGTTGGCACCGACTTGATAGGTTGGTGTGATCTGTTGTTGCACACTGGCGCTGATGCTGTTGTTTTCGTAGCCATCGTCATCGCCATAAAACATGCTGCTCTTACGATCAACAATCGCACTAGTCCCGTCGGTTTTGCTATGCGACAGATTGATCGAACCGCGTGTCTCACCGATTTGACCGCTGATGCCCGCATTGGCTTGTTGCGTGCCATAGTTGCCTGCACCGACGCTGACGTGCGCTTCAGGAGCTTTGTGGCCTTGACGGGTAAAAATTTGAATCACCCCACCAATCGCATCTGCACCATACAAGCTAGCCGCTGGCCCGCGCAAAATCTCAACCCGTTCAATCTGATCGGCTGGAATATGCTCAAGCGCGGCACTGCCGGAGGTGGCCGAACCATAACGCACACCATCAATCAACACCAAGGTTTGCGACGCATTGGCCCCACGCAAAAACACGCTGCTGGTTTTGCCTGCGCCGCCATTGGTGGCAATCTGCACACCGGCTTGCACTTGCAACGCATTCAGCACGCTTTCGCCTTGATAGCGATCTAAGGTCTGGCGATCAATGACTGTGACATCACCAATCACATCTTTGAGTGGTTGCGGTGTGCGGCTAGCAGTAATAACCATGACCGGCATCTGATCGGCATCAGTGCTGGCTGAGTCGGCGGCATAGATAGGAAGGGCCGGTAGCGAGAGGGCTAAAGGCAAAAAACGCACAAATGACTTAGACAAGATAACAGTCTCCACAGACCACGCCCGCTGCATGGCAACATTAAGGGTGGCGACTGGGGGACGAATAAAGCAGGCAAAACCAATGCACAGCGGAAAAGATGCATGGTGACTCACCCGCTGCGTGCACCCTGCCGCGCGACAATGCTTGATCATGAGTGATCAAGGCCAAGGCCGGTCTCCGGACTTACCCGACAGATCATCGCCTTCCCACACCATGGTGCAGTGGCGTTACAGATGATCTCTATACAGGTTTACCGTTGCAGGGGCAGTAGCGGTATTTCACCGCTTTCCCGTTTAACCGCGCAGTCTATTTAATATGAACTGAGTCGCAGCACCGTGGCGGCGCGGATGGTAGCAGGTTGTTAGAGTGGATGCTAGAAGTGCTGCCGATTGATGGATTGACATTGACCACAGGATCGGGTCATCTAGAATAGATCATGACAGCATTGATCGCATGTACATCATCGATGCTTGTGTCATGTGAGATCAAAAAAACAATTTAGCCCTATAGGTTGCTACACATGCCGCTCCCGCATAGTCCGCCGTTTTTACGTGCTCGCTGCAAAAAATGTGGTTGGAAGTCGATGTACGAACAACGTCGAGATGCGTTTTTTCAGCCGGAAGCATGCCGTGTGTGTGCAAGCCCTGAGTTGGACTTGCGCTTGATTCGACATGGCGCATGCTTTAAAGAGTTTCCCAAAAAGTATTTGTCATATTGCTGGCGTCGTATGGCGGCCAAATACAAATCGGAAAATCAGTCGATGACATAGGATTTTTTGATATCCAAGCAAGATGTGGAGTTGGTATATGAGCATAAGCGGGTTTCGATAAGTAATCATGCAATCCTGCCCTTGAGTAGATTGGCAAAACATAGAGCGTCAGATCATGTATGCATGATTACTTTCTATTCAGCACTTACTTTGGATTAAGGCCCAACCAACTTTTTAACCAAAGGCAGCGGGAGCACAGTCATTGCCATACCAATGGCACGCCATGGCCATTCGGGGACGTAGGCACGGGCGTTTTCTTTTTCGATGGATTTGACCATCGCGGCCACACCATCTTCTAGGCTGACCACAAAGGGCAGATTTTTTGCGCCTTTATTGATGTCGGTATGGATGTAACCGGGGTAAATGGCGGTGACGTTAATTGGGCTATGGCTGTCTTGCATCTCGGAGAGAATGCCTTCGGTTAAGGAGGCTAGCGCGGCTTTACTGGCGGCGTAGGTGGTGAGGTGCTTGGGCAAACCACGAATGGCACTCATTGAACTAATCGTGACCAGATGACCGCTGTTTTGTTGACGAAAAATTTCCATCGCGGCTTCGCACTGGGCCAGCGCCGCCACAAAATTGGTTTCGGCGGTGCGGCGATTGGTCTCAAAATGTCCGGTCCCAATTTTACGGCCATGACCAACACCTGCATTGACAATGACCCGATCAATGCCATCCAGTTCGGCATTAAATTCGGAAAATACGCGAAATACGGCATCGGCGTCATTGACGTCGAGGGCTTTGACCCAGATTTTGCATTGCGGGTATTGGCGTTCGAGTTCGATTTTTAGGGCGTCTAGGCGCTCTGTACGACGGGCGCACAGAGCCAAGTGACGACCTTTGGCGGCAAAGGCGCGGGCCATGCCTTCACCCAAGCCAGAGCTGGCACCTGTGATCAGGATATTTTGTCTTAATGCGTGTTTGGGCATGATGCGTTTACCGGTAGGTCAGAAGGTTGGCATGGTGTCCATCAAAGGCACTGTGCTCGTTGATTGATGAGACCGCCAAGCCTTGATGGGTGCGAAGGAGTTTAGTGATGCTGGCATTTGGCATCATGTCATTGATCCGAAAGGCGCTTGCATCGGGAATATCTAACAACTGTTGAAGAATGACGGTAATCGGGCCACCGGAGCTAAACACTGCCACATGTTTAGACTGGCTAGTGTGGGCCAATAAGTCGGTCAGGGCTTGACGAGTGCGTGTTTGAAACTGCGGCCAGCTTTCGGGGTATTGATTGGCCGATGGGTCGCTGTTGATCCATTGCTGTACCGCTTGTGCATAAATCTGTTGAAACGCCCGATGTGGATGGGTTTGCTGCTGCAAAAAGTTGCGCATGCTGTTTTTGTCAGCAAAGTCGGGTCGATAGGCGGTTAAGACTGCTTCGTGATCATACTCGTTTAGACCCGCTAAAATCTGGATGGGAAGGTCTAAAGCCATGGCTGCCAAGCACGTGGTAGCGGTCTGATGGTGACGTTGCATACTGCCGCAATACACTGCATCAAACACAATACCGCGTGCGCCAAGTTGCTGACCCAAATGCTGCGCTTGCTGCTGGCCTAGCGATGAGAGTTGGTCGTAGTTGGCATGACCAAACGAGGCTTGGCCATGCCGAATCAACGAGACCACGCTCATGACTTTGCTCGTGCTTGGTACATGATGCGCTCGCAACGCTCAAACAGATAATTGGTCACAATCCAAAAGTCTTTAAACTGCGGGTTTTGGGTTTGACCATGATGATAACGATAGTAAATCTGTTGCACGATCACCGCCAAGCGGAACAGTCCATACACTTCATAAAAGCTAAAATCGCTGATCTGATAGGGTGAGCGCGACAGATAATACTCGACGATCTCAGCACGACTCATCATGCCGTCTAGATCGCTCGGCTGACGCTGCACCAGCTTAAACAAAGGGTTGTCGTCGGCTTCAATCCAATATGCTAACAGATTGCCAAGCTCCATCAATGGATCACCAAGGGTGGCCATTTCCCAATCCAGTACGCCGATCACGTGGGTTGGATCATGCGGGTCTAGGATCAAGTTATCTAAGCGCCAATCATTATGAATCAAGCAATTGGCAACATCGGTAGGCTGGTGACGAGCGAGCCATTGCATCACGGTCTGACCGCGTGTGACATTGTCTGTCCATGCCTGCTCAAAGCGTTTGGACCAACCGCTAATTTGTCGCTCGACATAGCCATCACCTTTGCCCAAGGCATCAAGGCCGGTGGCGTGAATGTCGACCTGATGCAAAGCCAATAGTTGATCGAGCATGTTTTGGCACAGTTGCTGGTTTTGCACGGCGCTTAAGGTCATGCCTTTGGGCATGCGCCGCCGTGGAATAATACCGGCTATGCGCTCCATCACATAAAATTCGCAGCCAATCACCGAGGTGTCCTGACACCAGCCAACCATGGTGGGTACGGTCGGAAATGCCTGTTTTAGCGCCGATTGCACCCGATACTCACGACCCATGTCGTGTGCACCTTTGGCCTTGGTGCCAGCGGGTGGCCGTCGCAAGATCAAATCACGCTCGGCATATTGCAAGCGATAGGTCCAGTTGGACGCACCGCCAGTAAATTGGCTTACCATCGGCGGGCCAGATAGGGCAATGCCTTGTTGCTGTAACCATTGGGTCACAGCGGCATGATCTAGCGCCTCGCCGTCACGTACAGCACTGCCTTGATCTAGGCCAATGATTGATTTGTTGATGACAGGCTGATTCATGCTTGCGCTCCATTGTCGATGCAAGATGCCGGAACACCGCAGGCTTCCGTGCCTTGCTGTTTGTTGAGCCATTGCTGATGTGCATCATCGGGCATGACCAGCATAAATTGGCCCATCGCTGCTGCCTGAACAATCGCATCGGCGACTTGCTCGGGGGTCATGTTGGATTCGTTGACCAAGCGAGTAGTACGGGCGGCCATTTTTTCGTCTGTTGAGCGTTGACCCAAAGCCAGATTGGTCTTAAAAAACGACGGACAAACCACCATGGTCTGAATGTTGTCACGGCTTAGCTCGTGGTGTAGGGTCTCAGACAGCGAAATAACCCCCGCTTTACTGGCGTTATACGCTGCTGCTAATGCCGGATTAAACAACCCTGCCGCAGAGGCAATATTAATAAATTGCCCGTGGCCTTGGCGTTTAAACAATGGACTAAACACCTTACAGCCACGCACCACGCCCATCAAATTAATGTCGAGTACCCAGTTCCATGTACCAATCGACATCTGATCAATTGGCCCCATGGCTGCCACACCGGCATTATTGATCACCAGATCAACGCCATCCCAGTGCTGCTCTAGCCAACGACGCACACCCGTCAAGCTGGACTCACGGGTGACATCACAGGGCAGTCCGCTTAAATCACTGTACTGGCTGAGCACTTGCTTAAGCCGCACAGCGTCTACATCCCCGATGCATACCTGCCAACCTGCCTGCCGATAGCGCCGTGCCAACGCCAGTCCAAGGCCACTGGCCCCACCGGTAATAAACACTCGCTTGGTCGCGCTATCTGGCGTATTGCTGTGGCGTACAGTGTTTTTCATTTGCGTTGTCCATCTCGTCCGTAGCCCAAACGAGACAGCTCAATACGAGCAATCACTCCCTTATGCACCTCGTCAGGACCATCGGCCAATCGAATGGAGCGGGCTTGGTTATAAAAATTAGCCAGCGGCACATCATTGCTCACACCCATGCCACCATGCATCTGGATCGACATATCCACCACCTGTTGCAGCACATTGGGTGCAACCACTTTGATGGCCGAAATCTCAGTCATGGCACCTTTGGCACCGACTTGATCGATTTTCCATGCGGCATATAGGGTCAACAACCGTGCTTGATCTATCGCGATCCGTGCATCGGCGATTTTTTCTTGATTACCGCCTAGCTTGAGGATTGGCTTGCCAAACGCAACACGGTTCATACCGCGATGAATCATCAAATCTAAGGCGTGCTCAGCCGCACCCAAACAGCGCATACAGTGATGAATCCGACCCGGCCCAAGCCGACCTTGCGCAATCTCAAAGCCACGACCCGCACCCGCAATGATTGAGGATAACGGCAGACGGACGTTGTCAAATTCGACTTCACCATGACCATGAGGCTCATCAAAATGATTAAACACGGGCAACATGCGCTTGATCCGCACACCCGCGCTATCCATGGGAACCAACACCATCGAATGCTGCTGATGTCGGCCTTTGCTGTCGTCTGGTGTACGCGCCATAAAAATACCGATCTTGCAGCGGGGATCGCCAACCCCAGAACTCCACCATTTGGTGCCATTAAGTACAATCTCATCACCATCGACAATCGCAGTGGCTTGCATATTGGTGGCATCACTGGACGCAACATCTGGTTCAGTCATAAAGAACACCGAGCGGATCTCACCATTTAATAGCGGGGTGAGCCATTGAGCTTGTTGCTCAGGCGAGCCGTAGCGCCACAGCACTTCCATGTTGCCGGTATCGGGTGCAGCACAATTAAAAATTTCGGGTGACATCAGGCTACGGCCTGTCTCAAGGGCAACTGAGGCGTATTCCAATACTGACAACCCTGCACCGAGGGTATGGTCGGGTAAAAATAGATTCCATAACCCTTCGGCTTTGGCACGGGCTTTTAAGTCTTCGACAATCGGCAAAATGCGCCACTTGGTCCAGTCACCCCCGTGATGTTGATCATGCACGGCTTGCCAATAGTCTGTTTCGATAGGGTGAATATGGGTATCAATAAAGGCACGTACGCGAGCCGCGTAATCCTTACTCTTGGCGCTTTGTTCAAAGTTCATCTAGATCATCTCGCAAAACGGCATCGAAACAGTCGATGGCCAATCCATAGACTAGCCACAATCAGCCTATGCGAAAAATGATTTATATTGATACAAGGCTATGCATAAAACTAATAGTTGGTTGGGTTGTTGTGCTTGTGATGGGTGGATGAGTGAGTTCACGTTGCCATTTGTTCTACAGGCACTTTAGTGTCCGGTTTCTACGGTGACCTCATCAGAACGCTTATTTTTCCTTTACATCCTTGTATCTCCCCGACCTGAGCAACGACAAAGCACTGCTTTGGAGGCAGCGCAAGACGCAGTGGGACGAGGTTTTACGGCGAAGCTGATAAAACGAGATCATCATGTGCAGAGCGGGTCTGCGACGATTGTAGTTGCCCATTCAATCACGCTCGAGATCTGTGTTTAGCGTCTGCTCGCAAACCGTCGCTCAAGCGCGGATCTCTGCATGCTCAACGGTGGAGTTTTTGGCTTAAGTTGATCAAGTGCAATGGCAGTCTGATATGATCGTCAACCTTACCTTGCCACACGCTTTGACATGTCTGCCAAACCTACCACGCGTCGCTGCTTGAACCAATCTTCAATGATTTTGAAGGGGTTGTTGGCTGCGTATCTGTTGGTGGCAATGGGTGTTTTTTCGTGGTTGCCAGCGCTGTTTTTTCAGGCGGACCAGACCCATCAGGTCTATGTTAGTGAGCAACGCGATGTGGTGTCGTGGGTTTTGCATCATGTGGGCACTGCCGACGAACACGACCCATTGGGGTTGCAGGATCATCAGGCCGTACATTCTGTAGACCATCCGCATGATGAAAGCGATCATCGCTTTGATGTCAACGAGGTTGATCATCATCTTGCCGTCTTAAAAAACATTGATTTAAAACATTTAGCTTTCTTTGGCTTTTTTGTCGCGCTATTACAGGCGTTTTTGGCCTTATGGCGTTATAGGGTGGCTGAACCAACGGGTCGGCTGCCAAGTTTTGTGGCACCGCTACGCAATAGTATTGCAGTGCTCACCAGAACCGTTGTCCTGCGTCACTAGCGCTCCCTGCTGCTACACCGATTAACCCTGTGCTGTTGGGTCAGCACGGGATTGTATTGTGTTGCCATCAGGGTGCTTTTTTATGCGTCTTTCTGCTTATCTGTTGGCCTGTATTGGGCTGATACAGAGTTCTTTTTCGTATGCCGATCTGAGCTTATTACAGGCCAGACAACAGGCATTTTTGCTTGATCCTGAGCTACAAGCGCTCAACCATCTTCAATCCGTCGACCGTGTACGTCTTCAGCAAGCAGGACGTTTGGCTAATCCGGCGCTGGCCGTTGAGTTCGACAACCTAGGCGCTCCATCGGCAATCGATGGGGATGGCGCAAGTGTCGAACTGCGTTACAGCCAAGATGTATCGCTGAATAACAAACGCGCATTGCGGGTCACGCTGGCTCAAGCCGAGCAGCTCAACACACAACTGGCGATCCAAAAACGTAGTGCTGCGCTGTCTGCCGAGGTGCGCTTATGTCTTGCCCATTGGACGATGGCTGACGCGCGTTTGGCTTGGCAACAAGATGAACAGTCGATTGCACAGGCGCAGGTTCGCGTGCTGAGTGAGCGGCTGCGTGCAGGCAAAATTGTGCCATCCGAATACCAGCGTGTGGTGGCCTTGGCGCAAGAGACTGAGGCGCAAGTGTTGGGTCAGCAGCAGATGGTCAGTAGTGCACGGGCAGAGTGTGCATTGCTGGTGGGTGCATTACCGTCACAGCCTATATCGCTACCCAAAGATCTACCGGAACTGGATCAGCAGGTCGCGTTGAGTCGGCAACAAGCCGACGTGGACGTGGCCACTGCGCAAGCTCGCATGTCGCTGGCAACCGCAGAGCGACAACCGGATGTGACGGTCAGTGTGGGTGCGCGACGCAGTCAACATCAGCAACAGCCGGTTTGGTTATTGGGGGCCTCTGTACCCCTGACCTTATTTGATCAAAACCAAGTTGCCCAATCCATTGCGCAACAGCAATTTGATCGGGCAACGCATCTGGCCCGTCTTGCGGCTCAGCGTGCAGCGCTGCGTGTGCAACAGATACACGCACAACGCTTGGCTGCTCAGCAGCAATTGGATGTGTTGCAACAACACGTTCTGCCTGCAACCAAAGAAAGCCTACGGATTGCAAAAATGGCCTATCAGGCGGGTAAAACCGGCCTATTGGAGTGGCTAGAGGCTCGTCAAGTGTGGCGCGCTGCCCGCGAACGACAAATCAGCAGTGAGTTTGCATTACAACAAGCCATTGCCGACCTCGAACGTGAATTTGCCCCAGCCACTGCCATGACGTCAGGATCACAGCCATGAATCAATCTAAAACATCGATCAAAAACCTATTCATTTTCTTGATCATCATGGTGCTGATCAGCAGTGTGATGGGCTATGCATGGTGGAAAACCAGTACGCCAAGCGGTGACACTGAACATGCAGGACATGCCGAAGAAAAAGCCGATGCACATACCGAAGAAGAAGCCGAGCCAGCCAAAGGTAAACATGGTGGGCGGCTGCTGACAACCGGTGACTTTTCCTTAGAGGTGAAAATCTTTGAACAGGGTGTCGAGCCGCAGTTGCGTTTATATGCCTATCAAAAAGGTCAAGCGCTGGACCCAAAAACCGTACAAGCCAGTGTGCTGATTCGCCGCCTTGATGCCGAGCAGCAAATTGGCTTTAAGCCAGAAGCCGATTATTTGCTCGGTGATCAAATCATCTATGAGCCGCATTCCTTTGATGTTTCGGTACAGGCCAAGCATGCCAACACACCCTATACGTTTGCATGGTCGCAGCAAGAAGGTCGCGTGATGTTGGCAGATGCTGCCCTTAACAGCAGTGGCTTGACGCTGCTCACCGCGCAACCACGGCAGTTTGCCAGTCAGAACAGTGTGACGGGTGAGCTGCAACTACGGCCTGAGCAGCATGTGGCAGTAACGGCGCGTTCTGCTGGCGTGGTGCTGCGTGTCAATACAGCACTGGGGGCGACTGTTCGGGCAGGCGACGTACTGGCCACGGTCGAAAGTCGTGAACTGATCAACCTGCGTGCCACCCAACGAAGTGCGCAACAACAAGCCGCGCTGGCCAAAACTACATTAAGCCGCGAAGAACGCCTCTGGCGCGAAAAAGTCTCGCCAGAAAACGACTACCTACAAGCCAAAACACAGTACAGCGAGGCTCTGATTCGACTAGAAGAAGCCAATCAGGTGCTGCGCGGTTTAGGTGCGTCCGTTGCAGCAAATGCTGATGGTCGTTTTGCGATTCGTGCGCCGATCAGTGGCGTGGTGTTAAGCCGTACGGCGGTGGTTGGACAGGCTGTGGGCAATGAGTCGGTGCTGTTTGAAATCGCTGATCTATCGCAGTTATTGGCAGTGATTAAAATTCCTGAAGTACAAGCCGCACAGGCGCGGCTGGGATTGCCAGTACGGATTCAAGCCCAACAATCTGATCTGGTCGGCCAAGGCACGATTACCTATCTTGCGTCCACCGTTGATGAAGCCACCCGTACCATTGCCGCCCATGTGCGCTTAAATAATGTGAAGCAACTCTGGCGAGTGGGACAACAGATCAACGCCAATATTGTTGATGGTCAGGTCGATGCTGCCGTTGCGGTGCGAGAAGACGCGCTGCAAACCTTCCGTGATTGGACGGTGGTGTTTGTTCGGGTTGGTGATCAATTTGAGGCTAGACCAATTGAAATCGGTCAACGTACCGATGGTTTTGTGGAGGTGTTATCAGGTCTTAAAGCCGGTCAAGTATATGCCGCTGGCAATTCTTATCTTCTTAAAGCAGAGCTCGGCAAAGCCGGCGCGTCGCATGACCATTAAGGAGAATCAGCATGTTTGACCGGATTGTTCAACTCTCGATTCAGCAGCGTTGGCTGGTGCTACTGCTGTTTATGGTGATCAGTGTGATTGGCGTATACAACTACTTACGCCTGCCGATTGATGCCGTGCCTGACATTACCAATGTGCAAGTACAAATCAACACCGAGGCCGCAGGCTACTCACCGCTTGAAGCCGAAAGCCGTGTGAGTTTTCCGATTGAAACCACCTTGGCAGGACTGCCGCACCTCAAAGAAACCCGCTCGTTGTCACGCTCTGGCC
>JBBKWH010000003.1:0-12320 GCA_037968855.1 Moraxellaceae bacterium
CGAATGTTTGCCGCTGCCTGACCCAACGCATGCTTGTCGATAGACTTCAAGATGATTTCGGTCGGGGTCGGAGTTTCGGCAGTCACGCCTTCTGGCAACACAAAGTCAACCGGATGCGAGAAGCCAAGTGCCATGTTAACGACGTTGCCTTTGACTTGGGCTTTGTAACCCACGCCAACCAGTTGAAGCTTGCGCTCAAAACCAGCAGAAACGCCTGTCACAAGATTATTCAAAACTGCACGAGCCGTACCGGTTTGCATCCAGCCGTCTTGTGAATCCTGATTTGGAGAAAGACACAACTTGCCTTCTTCCTGTTTGAGCTCGACCAGCGCATGCAGGGTGAAATTCAGCGTACCTTTGCTGCCTTTCACTTGAACCTGCCGGCCGTTCAGAGTGACATCAACGCCCGAAGGCAGAGTCACTGGGGCTTTAGCCACACGAGACATGAGGAATCACCTATTAAGAAACAAGGGCAATCACTTCACCGCCAACGCCTGCAGCACGTGCGGCGCGATCAGTCATGATGCCTTTGTTCGTTGAAATAATGGCAATGCCCAGACCTTGCTTAACGCGAGGTAGTGCATTCTTACCGCAATATTGGCGCAGACCAGGACGGCTATAGCGTTTAACGCTTTCGATAACTGGCTTGCCTTCAAAATACTTGAGGGTCAAAGTCAGTGTCGGTTTGCCTTCATTGTCTGCAACTTCTACGCTGTCGATATAACCTTCAGCGTGCAGTACATTTGCAATCGCTTGCTTCAGTTTAGACTGAGGCATAGAGACTGTTGGCTTTTTGGCCATTTGGGCGTTACGGACACGGGTCAGCATGTCAGCGACGGTATCTTGCATACTCATAAATCGCGCTCCTTACCAGCTGGCCTTGACAACACCGGGCACGTCACCCTGCATGACTTTTTCGCGCAATTTGTTACGGGCTAAGCCGAATTTGCGGAAATAACCATGTGGACGGCCGGTCAGACCGCAACGATTACGTAGACGCACAGGTGATGCATTGCGCGGCAAAGCCTGCAATTTCATCATGGCATCAAAACGCTCTTCATCGCTGGCGTTGACGTTGTTAATAATTGCCTTCAGCTCTTCGCGCTTCCCAGCATACTTGGCGACCATTTTTTCGCGCTTGAGTTCGCGATTGATCATGCTCTTTTTAGCCATGAAGATCTCTCACTTGAACGGGAAGCCGAAAGCGCGCATCAAGGCACGACCTTCGTCATCGGTACGGGCGGTCGTGGTAATGGTAATGTCCATCCCACGGATACGGTCGATCTTGTCAAACTCGATCTCAGGGAACACGATCTGTTCCTTGATACCCATCGAGTAGTTACCGCGACCATCGAATGACTTTGCAGAAAAACCGCGGAAGTCACGAATACGAGGGATCGTGATAGAGATCAGACGATCGAGAAACTCGTACATCTGTTCACCACGAAGGGTCACTTTACAACCGATCGGCCAGCCTTCACGAATCTTGAAGCCTGCGATAGAGGTACGAGCATGTGTGACGACGGGCTTTTGGCCAGCGATCAACTGCATGTCTGCGACAGCGCCGTCTAGCAGTTTTTTATCCTGCGAAGCACCGCCAACACCCATGTTGAGTGTGATCTTAGTAATGCGTGGAATCTGCATTACGTTGGCAACGCCAAGTTCCTCGTGGAGCTTGGCTTTGAGTTCGTCGTTATAACGTTGTTTCAGTCTGGCCATTGCCTATCAACCTTTTACTTCGCAGCCGCCATTGCTTCACCGGTTGATTTATAAAAACGGGTTTTAACGCCATTTTCATCAACACGGTAACCAATACGGTCAGCCTTTTCGGTTGCAGCGTTGAAAATCGCTACGTTAGAGATGTGAAGCGCAGCTTCCTTCGCGATAATGCCGCCTTCGGCACCGGTCGCTTGGTTTGCTTTGGTGTGCTTCTTAACCATGTTTAGGCCTTCGACCTTGACACGATCACCTGTCACCGACAAAACAGTACCCTGTTTGCCGTTTTCTTTACCTGCGATCACAATAATCTGATCGCCTTTTTTAATCTTTGCCATGACTGCCTCTTACAGAACTTCAGGGGCCAGGGAGATGATCTTCATGAACTGTTCTGTACGCAGTTCACGAGTAACCGGCCCGAAGATACGGGTGGCAATCGGCGCTTTGTTGTTGTTCAACAAGACGGCAGCGTTGTCGTCAAAACGAATCGAAGATCCGTCTGGACGGCGAATGCCGAACTTGGTGCGAACGACAACAGCGTTCATCACGTCGCCTTTCTTTACACGACCGCGTGGAAGTGCTTCCTTAACGGTTACTTTAATAATGTCACCAACGGACGCGTAACGACGATGCGAGCCGCCCAGTACCTTGATGCACTGAACGCGGCGCGCGCCGCTGTTGTCTGCCACGTCGAGCATCGTTTCGGTCTGAATCATTGCTCTACTCCAAAACCGAGCATCATCGGCCCTCTCGGGAAGCGCAAGATGCTACCCGAAAAGACACGATGATGCAATGGAAACTAGTTTTGCCCTGCAGTCTCAACCACTTCGACCAAAGTCCAAGCCTTGGTCTTAGAGAGCGGGCGGCATTCCGTGATGGTCACGACGTCACCAGTTTTGCAGACGTTGCTTTCATCATGGGCGTGTAGCTTGGTAGAACGGCGAATCATTTTGCCGTATACCGGATGCTTAATACGGCGCTCAATCAGCACAGTAATGGACTTGTCCATTTTGTCACTGATAACGCGACCGGTTACTGTGCGCTGGGTGGTTTGCTCGGTCATTTACCGTTCCCCTGTTTTTCGGTGAGGAGGGTCTTAATACGGGCAATGGTCTTACGAGCAACTTGCACTTCGTGCGATTTGCCCAACTGACCGGTCGCCTTAGCCATACGCAGACGAAACTGGTTCAACTGTTGCTCGTCGAGCGCAGTTTGCAGTTCTTCCACCGATTTCTCACGCAGATCTTTGCTATTCATTACATCACCGTCCGAGTCACAATGGTGGTCTTGAACGGTAGTTTAGCAGCGGCAAGCACAAATGCTTGACGAGCCAACTCATCGGACACACCTTCGATTTCGTAAAGGATCTTGCCAGGTTTGATTTCGCAAACCCAGTATTCGACGTTACCTTTACCATTACCCATACGCACTTCTAGTGGCTTTTCGGTGATCGGCTTATCCGGAAACACACGAATAAACAACTTACCACCGCGTTTTACGCGACGAGAAATGGTACGACGAGCCGCTTCGATTTGACGCGCAGTCATGCGACCGCGTTCAACCGACTTCAGCGCGATGGAGCCGAAGGAAACGGTGCTGCCGCGATGCGCCAGGCCGGTGTTGCGGCCTTTGTGCACCTTGCGGAATTTGGTACGTTTCGGTTGCAACATGGCGAATTAACCTCTTTCTTCCGTTTTGCGGCTGCCGCGATCACGGCCTTCACCACGACGGTCATCACGACGATCGTCGCGACCACCACGGCGTTTGGCTGGACGCTCGGCCTCTGGCGCAGGATTCATGACCTGTTTCATGCCACCCAGAATCTCGCCACGGAAGATCCACACTTTAACACCAATGGTGCCATAGGTGGTTTCTGCGCGAACGCTGGCGTAGTCGATGTCAGCACGCAGGGTATGCAATGGCACACGGCCTTCACGATACCACTCAGTACGTGCAATCTCAGCACCGCCCAAACGGCCGGATACTTCAACTTTGATGCCTTTGGCACCAGCACGCATCGAGTTTTGAACTGCACGCTTCATCGCGCGGCGGAACATGACACGCTTTTCTAGCTGCGATGTAATGCTCTCACCAACCAGACGGGCGTCTAGATCAGGACGATCGATTTCATTGATGTTGACCTGCACAGGAACGCCCATGATTTTGGTCAGTTCGCGTTGCAGACGCTCAATGTCTTCGCCTTTTTTACCAATTACGATGCCTGGACGGGCAGTCGAGATGGTGACTTTGGCTGCGCCAGTAGGACGCTCGATCAGAATCTTGCTGACCATTGCACTCTTGAGTTTTTTCTGGAGGAAATCACGAACTTCCAGATCCTTGAGCAAATAGTCGGCGTAGTTTTTTGGACTGGCATACCAGTTGGCGTTGTGACGCTTCACGATGCCTAGGCGGATGCCGATCGGATGGACTTTCTGACCCATATCAAACTCCTACCTTGACAGTGATGTGGCACGTGCGCTTACTGATACGATCAGCGCGACCCTTAGCACGTGGTGAAATGCGTTTGAGGGTGATGCCCTCATCAACATAAATCGTTGATACACGCAGATCATCAACATCAAGACTGTTGTTGTGTTCAGCATTGGCGATGGCTGATTCAAGAGCTTTCTTGACCAACACAGCAGCTTTTTTATTGCTGAACGACAAAATGTCGAGCGCACGTCCAACCGGCTTTCCACGCACAAGGTCAGCGACCAAGCGAGCTTTTTGGGCCGAGATGGCGGCACCGCGCAGTTTGGCAGTTACTTCCATTTTGAGCACCTTACCGTTTGGATTTCTTGTCGACACCGTGACCACGATAGGTACGGGTCGGCGCGAATTCGCCGAGCTTGTGGCCGACCATGTGTTCGGTAACGATGACCGGAACATGGTTGCGACCGTTGTGGACCGAAATGGTTAAACCAACCATATCCGGTAGGATCATCGAGCGGCGCGACCAAGTTTTGATCGGCTTGCGCGAGTTGCTGGCCACAGCCGCTTCGACCTTGGCGAACAAGTGCGCATCGACGAACGGGCCTTTCTTCAGGGAACGAGGCATATTCAGATTCCTTTACTTGACGCGACGATCGCGGACGATCATCTTGGTCGTACGCTTGTTGCTGCGAGTCTTGTAGCCTTTGGCCTTTTGACCCCATGGGCTGACTGGCTGCATGCCTTTGTTACGGCCTTCACCACCACCGTGCGGGTGATCAACTGGGTTCATCGCCATACCGCGAACGGTTGGGCGAATACCACGCCAGCGGCTTGCACCAGCTTTACCGAGCGAGCGAAGGTTATTTTCGCTGTTCGATACTTCGCCCAGTACGGCACGACATTCAATGTGTACTTTACGGGTTTCACCTGAACGCAGACGAACGATGGCATAAGCACCGTCACGACCGAGTAGCTGAACCGAAGTACCCGCTGAGCGAGCCAACTGTGCGCCTTTGCCGATTTTAAGTTCCAAGCAGTGCATGGTCGAACCGAGAGGCATGTTGCGCAATGGCAAGCAGTTACCTGGACGGATCGGTGCATCATCACCAGACTGAACAGAATCACCAGCCATCAAGCCTTTAGGGGCAATGATGTAGCGACGCTCACCGTCTGCATATTTCAGCAAGGCGATGTGTGCAGTACGGTTTGGATCGTATTCAATACGCTCAACAACGGCTGGAATGCCATCTTTGGTGCGTTTGAAGTCGATCAAGCGATACAGCTGCTTGTGACCACCACCCTTATGACGAGTCGTGATGTGACCATTGTTGTTACGGCCGCCGGTCTTCTTTTTGCTTTCAACGAGGGAAGCAAGTGGACGACCTTTGTGCAGATGCGGATGGACGACTTTCTCAACGAAACGACGTCCTGGGGAGGTCGGTTTACATTTTACGATAGGCATGATTCTCGTCCTTATTCCGCAGCGGCGTCAGCGCTGTCCGCCACGTCTGCCATCTGAATATCCTGACCGGCTTTCAGAGTGACGTAGGCTTTCTTGATGTCGGAGCGACGACCAACAGTGCGGCCAAAACGCTTGGTTTTGCCACGAATGCTGACGGTGTTGACCGCTTCAACTTGAACGCCGAACAGCTTTTCGACGGCTTTTTTGATTTCCAACTTGGTGGCGTTTGGTGCAACCTTGAAAACCTGAACCCCTAGTGTGTCACCAAGGATTTGGGCTTTTTCGGAGAACACTGGCCCCAACAGGATCTGATATAGACGCTCGTTGTTCATCCCAGTTCTACCTCGAGTTTCTTGGCAGCGTTGACCGACATGATCACTTTTTCGAACGCGATCAAACTGACCGGATCTACAGCAGTGGTGTCGATGACATCAACGTGTGGCAGGTTACGCGCGGCCAGATACAGGTTTTCATCAACCGAGTCAGTCACGATCAAAGCTTTGGTAGCGTTCAACGACGTTAGTTGAGCCAACAGATCTTTAGTCTTAGGTGACGACACATTCAGTTCTTCAACCAATACCAAACGATCTTGACGGATCAGTTCAGCAAGGATGCACTGCATGGCACCGCGATACATTTTGCGGTTAACTTTTTGAGACCAGTCTTGTGGACGAGCTGCAAACGTTTTACCGCCGCCACGCCAGATTGGACTACGGATCGAGCCTGCGCGAGCGCGGCCAGTTCCTTTTTGTTTGAATGGCTTCTTGCCGCCGCCGGAGACTTCACCACGACTCTTTTGAGCCTTGCTACCTTGACGGCCGCCTGCCAAATAGGCAGTAACGACCTGATGCACCATGGCTTCATTGAATTCTCTGCCGAAGGCAACGTCGGACAGCTCAATGGCTGCACCGGATACAGTCTTCAGATTCACGATATTTCCCTCAGGCCTTGATCGACGGACGGACGATTACGTCGCCACCGATTGAACCGGGTACGGCACCCTTGACCACTAGAACATTACGTTCAGCGTCGATGGATACAACTTCCAGGCCTTGCACGGTGACGCGTTCGTCGCCCATGTGACCGGCCATCTTTTTGCCTTTAAACACGCGGCCTGGAGTCTGGTTTTGACCCGTAGAACCATGAACACGGTGCGATACCGAGTTACCGTGAGTAGCATCTTGAGTGCGGAAGTTCCAGCGCTTAACACCGCCCTGAAAACCCTTACCTTTACTTTGACCGGTCACGTCAACGACTTGACCAACAGTGAACAGATCAACGCTAATGTTCGCGCCAATTTCACGGCCTTCTAAGTCTGCTTCAGTGACACGGAATTCCCACAGACCACGACCAGCAGAGACACCTGCTTTGGCGTAGTGACCTTTCATGGCGGAGGTGACGCGAGATTCGCGACGTTCGCCAGTGGTGACTTGAACGGCTTGATAGCCGTCGGTCGCCAGAGTCTTGATCTGAGTAATGCGATTCGGATCGACTTCGATCACCGTCACAGGTACGGAGACGCCGGCGTCTGTAAAGACACGGGTCATCCCGCACTTGCGACCGACTAGACCAATAGCCATTTGTTTAAACCTCTTGTTGAGCAGCAAGGATAGGTCTTCATCAAGACTTCACTTGCCGAAACCCATTAACCCAAAGCGATCTGTACATCTACACCAGCAGCTAGATCGAGTTTCATCAGTGCATCGACAGTTTTGTCGGTGGGCTGAACGATATCGACTAAGCGCTTGTGGGTACGGATCTCGTACTGATCACGCGCGTCTTTATTAACGTGCGGTGAGGTCAGTACGTCAAAACGCTCGATGCGGGTGGGCATCGGAATCGGACCACATACCTGCGCACCAGTGCGCTTGGCGGTCTCGACGATCTCCTGAGCCGACTGGTCGATCAGACGATGATCGAACGACTTCAGGCGGATACGGATTCTCTGGTTAGCCATACCAGCAACTCCAAACCAAAAAAAAGTATGCCCTTGCCCGTTTCAAATACATGAACGGCAAAGACGGTGAATTCACCAAGGTCGGGATCGATGCCCCAACTGTCAAAATAGCTGTCGTGCTAAAAGCAGCGGACGGCCATCGAAGGTGGTGCATTGTATGCGTTGACGGTTAAAAAGGCAAGGCAAGCATGTGAATCTTTTTTGACCAACGGCTCAAGGTGTCCACTGTGTCCACTGTGTCCACACCAGATAACCTGTAATGCCCAAGGCCATCAGCCAAATTAACCACCCCATGCCACCATGAGTCCGAGGCAATATCGGATAAAGATCTGCTGACGAGGCCAAATGTGCCTCAACCTGCGTCTTGGCTTGTTGCAAACCGATGTGCTGCTGCTCTCGTACAATTTTGATCGCTTTAATCTTTTGGCCAGCTCTTAAAGCATCGATTGCAGCCGTTGGTAATTCGCCAGACATTTAAAAATCCTTTTTTATGGCTAAGGTTGAGTATCATGCTGACTCAGGCCCTAGCACATAGTCAATCGCACGCTCCAACAAACGATTGGGCTCATCAAAAGTGGCTAAGGATTGGCTTTGTAATGTTTCAGCCGTTTGAATATAGGGACCGTCCACCAACTCTTTATAGCCATCATCAGCCAAAAACAATTGCACACTGGCGGGTGTACTCTCAGGGTGAAACTGAAAGGCCAACACACGTCTCCCCCACTGATACGCTTGATTGGCACAAGCTTCACTACGGGCCAAATGAATAGCTTGCTCTGGCAATGCAAAGGTATCGCCATGCCAACTGAGTGCGGTCAATGAAGGCGGAAATGCAAAAATGCTATCGACCGTTTGAGGGATCTCTGCCACGGGAAGACGCTCAACCGGCCACCAGCCAATTTCTTTGTGGCGATTGCCCTGAACGGTTGCACCTAGCGCATTGGCAATCAGTTGTGCGCCCAAACACAGTCCGATGGCGGCTCGACCTGAACGCACGTAATGGGCAATCCATTGTTTTTCAGGCACCAGCCATGGGTAGTCTTGTTCATCATTGACGCTCATGGCACCGCCCATAATGATCAGCAAGTCGACGTCTTCGATATGGGGTAAGGTCGGTAACGGTTGCTCGGTCTGCCATGCAAAAAAACGAGTACAACTCACTTGGGTATCATGGGTTTGCATCCAATGACTTAGGCTGCTTAATCCCTCACCTTCGATATGTTGGAACACATGGACGCGAATACCATGCGAGAGTGGATAGATAGACATGGTAACAACACTCCTTTCATCAAAATGGCTGACGGTTTGTTTGAGGCCATCATCAAGCAAAATCGTGGCCAGTCTGTTGGTTTAACCCAACAATCTTGATCGATCATCGTTTGTATAACGGCTACAGCAGGTTTTTATATTCAATTGGTTGTGTTGGCGTAACGGTTCATCGATTTGTAGAGTGAGCTTGCTAAGGTGTTTGGGTACGCATGATTTGGCCAATAATGGCACTGATAACGCTCAACTTAAGACAGTACAACAGACCGAGTGGGGCGCAGAAAAAGGCCAATATGCTCAGCTTACGACAGGATAGCGGTGATGACAGCAACACTGATGACTAACATGCTTGATTCAGCCTTAACACCGCATCTCACACTTGACCGTGCTTATCGGGCGGTACGGCAACAGACGATTCGTTTAGCACAACCCATCAGTGCCGAAGACGCAATGATTCAGTCAATGCCAGATGCTAGTCCAACCAAATGGCATCTGGCCCATACCACATGGTTTTTTGAGACCTTTGTGCTAAAGACGTCTTTGGCTGACTATGCTGTGTTTGATGCGCAATTTGAATATTTGTTTAACTCGTATTATCAAGGCATTGGTATCCCGTTTCGACGTGATCAGCGCGGCATGATTAGTCGGCCTAATCTGGCTACGGTGCAGGACTATCGTCAGCACGTTGATCATGCGATGTTGCGTTTATTGGATCAGCCACACTTGCCATCGGAGATTGCTGATTTGGTGACACTGGGCCTGCACCATGAGCAACAGCATCAAGAGTTATTGATCACTGATTTTAAGCATGCGCTGTCGATTCATCCAGACTGCCCTGCTTATCGTGATGATCTGGCCACTCCTGCGATTCAGCAATCAGCCATTGATTTGGTCTTTGTGTCGTTTGCAGGTGGATTAACGGAAGTTGGTGCAAGCCATGATGCGGGATTTGCTTTTGATAATGAGCAGCCACGTCATTCGGTTTTTTTGCAGCCGTTTGCTTTGGCCAATCGCACAGTGAGCAATGCAGAGTTTTTGGCTTTTATGCAAGCGTATGGCTATCGCACCGCAGCACATTGGATGTCAGAAGGCTGGCAGTGGGTACAACAACAGCAGATTACGGCACCAATGTACTGGCAGCAACACGGCGGCCAGTGGTACGAACAGACTTTGGCAGGCTTACGGCCATTAAACCTTCATGCACCCGTTTGCCATGTGAGTTGGTTTGAAGCCGATGCCTATGCCCGTTGGGCTGGTGCACGTTTGCCTACCGAATTTGAGTGGGAGCATGTGGCAAGCACTCAACGTATCGAAGGCAATTTTTTAGAGCAAGATGCGTTACATCCTCAAACAGACACAGAGACGACAAAGCAGCGCACAGATGAGCGCTTTTATGGCTTGTTTGGCAATGTCTGGGAATGGACGCGCAGTAGCTACGACCCCTACCCACGCTTTGCCATTGCTGCGGGCGCGGTGGGTGAATACAACGGCAAGTTTATGTGTGGTCAGTTTGTACTACGTGGTGGATCGTGTGCCACGCCGAGCAGCCATATTCGTGCCAGTTATCGCAATTTTTTTCCGGCGCAGACGCGTTGGCAGTTTAGTGGCATTCGTTTGGCGCGTGATATTGCTATCGTGACGTGAGCAATTGAGTGAAGGCCATCCATTCGGTGTCTCAACTCAGCGCTACGCCACACCTATCATTTAGACGTTTTGATCTTGCAAAGCACGACAGGGAAGCCTGCACCATGAATATTGCCGTACAGACCAAGAGTCGCTTGTCTATTCAACATACAGGGCTATGTAAAATGACAGTGACCACGCACCCACACCAAGAGCTGATCAATTGTTTGCAGCATGATCCAGTCATTATATCGCCTAAATATTTGTACGATCCTTTGGGCTGTCGTTTATACGATGCGATTGTCATGGCCAGCGACTATTACTTGCCACAAGCTGAGGCAGCAATTTTTAATCAGTATCGCAACGAGATTGCTGCGCTGGTTGGTCAAAACAAAGTCTTGGTAGATTTAGGTTCTGGTGACTCGCGTAAAGCAGAAGGTTGGTTTGAGGCCTTGCAGCCATCGCGTTATGTGGCGGTGGATATTGCCGAAAGTGCGTTAACAGCGGCCTTAGAGCGCTTGGCCAATCATCCGCATGTGGGTGAGCTATCGGGTGTGGTGACGGATTTTTCCAGTCAGTTGCAACTCGATGATGCGCTTGATCAAACCGCGACATTATTTTTTTACCCTGGTTCGTCGATTGGTAATTTTGAACCGGCGGCGGCACAACGCTTTTTGTCCCAAGTGGCGATGGCCTGTCCAACCGCAGATAGTGGCGTGCTGATTGGCTTTAACTGTGATCAAGATGCGGCGCGTCTTTGCCGAGCCTATGATGATGATCTAGGGATTACCGCAGCATTTAACCTTAATATGCTGAATCACTTAAATCATGTGATTAATAGTGACTTTCAACCGGCTGACTGGCGACATGAAGCTGTCTTTAATGCCGACGCGCATCGGATTGAGATGTGGCTGTATGCACGTCGTGATGTGACGGTGCAATGGGCTGGCGGTGTACGCTACTTTTCGGCTGGCGAAGGCATCACCACCGAATACTCCTATAAATACGATATGGCCACCATGCAGGCATTATTAACGCAGGCAGGCTTTGGCCGTGTGCACGGTTGGCAAAACCCCGAACAGACCTTTGGCGTATGCTATGCAGAACGTCTGTAAATCAGGATATCGCGTGTCATGACCGCTCCAAAGCCAGCTGTAGATCAGCAAGCTCAAGATCAGCAAACTCAGCGTATTCATCACCCCTATCGCCCACCTCAAGGCTTTGCTGCGATGCTTGCGCCGGTGCATAAAGCCTCGACGGTGTTTTTTGACTCAGTTGCGGCAATGCGTGCGCGTGATTGGCGGCAGGAAGATTGTTATAGCTATGGCTTACATGGCACCCCCACCACCTTTACCTTAGCGGCGCAAATCGCTGATCTAGAAGGCGGTCAATACTGCCTACTCTGCCCCAGTGGTTTGTCTGCAATTGCGGTGGTCAATCTGGCCTTGCTACAAGCAGGCGATGAGGTTTGGCTGCCCAGCAATGCTTACGGGCCAGCCATCGACATGGCGCAGCAGTTGATGGTCGGTTATGGCGTGCAGAGCCGATTTTATGATCCCTTAGATGCATCGTCGCTACAGTTGACCGCGCAAAGCAAACTGGTCTGGTTAGAGGCGGCTGGATCCATCACCATGGAATTTCCGGATCTGACTGGACTAATTGCCACAGCACAAGCCGCTGGCGTCTTGACTGTGATTGATAACACGTGGGGTGCAGGACTGGCCTTTAACCCTTTTGCGTTAGGTATTGACCTTTCGATTCATGCCTTGACCAAATATCCAAGCGGTGGTGGCGATGTGCTGATGGGTAGTATCGTCTGTCAACAAACTGAACTGCATCTGCAACTTAAAAACGTCCATGCTC
>JBBKWH010000004.1:0-14061 GCA_037968855.1 Moraxellaceae bacterium
CAGTGTGATGAACGATGATGAGGAGTGGATTAAGCGACTGACCAACAGTCTTGATCAACAGGCGCAAAGACACCCACAGCGCCAAGCCGTATTGGATCACGTGCGTGCAGCGACTCGTCCGGCCCATCCTGCCAAACAGCAATTGCTTGCATTGGCAATGGCCGCAAGTCTCTGTGGCTTTACCTTGATGCCCGCGTCGTTATCCCCCGCACGGCCTGATGCATCCATACCGTTATCGTTTTTGCATCATCAACTGATCAGCCCACAAGCCGTTGAAGACCTCGAAATGCTGCAAGTGCTGGGTGTTGAAGGCGATCAAGCCAGTGAGTACCGCGATGTCACGCCTGAACTCTAACGACGCTTATGGACTACTGATGATGAGTATCATCAGCGTCAGTACGTTGAGTTATGGCGCGGATACGCTTAACCACACAGTGGTCCACAACCAACCGACCGCAATCACCGTAACCAGCAAAACAACGACAAAACCCAGCGCGGCTACCCTGCCTGCTCACCATTGGAACAGTCTTGCACCGCACAAGCGGCAACACCTATTGGCGCAGTACCATCACTTACAGCATCTTGCACCAAGCGAGCAAAAATCATTACACAAAAAAGCTCAGTGGTTTCAAGGTTTAAGCCCAACCGAGCAAGCCCATTTACGCCAACTGTGGCAACACCTGACCTTAGATGAACGGAAAGACTGGTTACGACGCATGCAAGCAACACCAGCCAAGCAACAACCCGCTTTACGTTTAGAGCTGCTTAAAAAACTCAATCAACGCGAGTCTTAATCCATCATGCTAAATCCTTGTCCAGTAAGCCATTTTGGTGTTTACTTGTAACCGCATAAAATCAGTCAGTCCTTCCAAAAAGAACAGCCAAGGTGACCCTTTGAACCAAATCATTTACGTCGATATCGACGACACGCTGATCCGATCTGTCGGGACAAAGCGAATCCCTATGCCATCAGTGATCGAAAACGTTCGACGCCTAAAAGCGACAGGCGCTACCCTTTATCTGTGGAGTTCAGGTGGAGCGGACTACTGTCGAAGCACTGCTGAAGAGTTAGGGCTCGTTGAGTACTTCGCTGGATTTTTACCCAAGCCCACCATTTACATCGACGATCAACCCGTTGCCGAATGGCGTTTCTGTCAGCATTTCTATCCGTTACAAGCCAGTGAGGCCCAGTAGTTCAAAAGTCGAGAGCTCAAACCGTATTTCCGCACGCTATAGAATCAATTAAGGCATTTGAGGATACGAAATATTGCCTAGCATCTGCCGCCAGCCTAACCAGTTGGTCAAGCCGATGCCCACGGCTTTGCTCCAACATGGCTTATCTCTGCTACTCATGCTCAATGAGCCGTTATGGCTGCACTGGCGCAAATGGATTAAAAACATCAAGCCCAAGTGCATTAAAATCGCTGACATTTCGTGTTGCAACCGTCAGGCCATGTACTTTCGCCGGGGCTGCAATCATCGCATCCTCATAAAGCGTATCGGACTTTCTGTGCATCAATCTAGCCAACGCCCTGAACGTTGCAGTGTCCATTGGCAAAACGTTGTAAGCGCCCGCAACCAATTCTAGCCACGCCTCAATTTGCTGCGCTTTGTCCGAGTCTTGCTCGCGCGTCAGCTCAATACCCGCTTGTATCTCACCAAGCGTCACTGCGGAAAGGTGCAACTGCGTATCGTCAAGGGATTGCAGCCACGCCACAACGCCTCCATGTGGACGTTGCCTGCGAAGCTCCGACACTACATTCGTGTCGAGCAGATATTGAAGTCTCACAGAAACGGCTCCACCTTGCGACGATTAGCATTACCTCTTGTTGGTAGCACCAAATCAACGCGTGCATCATCGGAGAGAAGTAGCTGTTTTAGTGAGGGGCGAGCAGCCGATTGGAGTCTACGCCACTCGTCCACTGGGATCAGCACAGCAGCTTCTGTACCTCTCCTTGTCACCATCTGCGGGCCCTCTAGCAAGCAAGCATCCAGAAATTCGCTAAAACGTGCCTTTGCATCCTGAACTGGCCATATATGCATCGCACTCTCCATCAAACTAGTCATATGACTAGTTTGATAAATTTTACTGTACAAGTCAAATAGCTATTGATGCGAACATGTCGTTACACGCTGACGCCAGTGAACTCAGACGTTATTCATCAATGACAATCATTTTTTGACCAAGCCCCATGCACACACATATTTTTTTAAGCTTAAAAATAAAAAGCCATTTTAAATCAAAACAATCTTTTCTTACTTCAATGCCGCCGCCGGATCTGCCCCCATAACACCCACAGCCCCAACATCACCACCAAGCTACCAATCAATGGAATGTCGACCAATACCTCCAATCCCAACAAAAAAAACACCAAACCAAATGGCAACAATAGTGAGCTGTATGGCTGATCCAATCCTTGACGTAAGACAATCACCAACCAAAAGGCCAAACCGACTTCAATCAAAAACGCACCTGCCGAAAAAAACGGGCCAGACAACGCAATATCCAATCCACCACACAGCAACAATAAAGAAATGGCGATACCCCATGGACTAGGCCGCCAAAAACCTTGTCGCTGACTACGTTCGCTAGTCCATATGGGGGGCGAAGGCTGCGTTACCACCTCCCGAGTAGATAAGGAGGACGGATTGAGCGCATCAAGATCACTCAGGTCTGTTTTTTTATCCAGATCAATGTTGTGTGGTGGATATGGGCGTAGCTCAGCAGTAGAAAACCCAGCCGATGGCTTCTGTTGCTGCGTGCTTGGATTAGCACTCACCGATTCATCAACCCCACGAGGATCTGTCATTTGTGTACCTTTTTTGCTGACCAATATCTGCATCACTCACGACTGGCAACGCCATACATCATCATTTTAAGCGTCAGCCAGTCGTTTTTTATCATATTGTTGCGATGGATCTATCTTGATCAATGGCGCTTTTTGACCAGCCCATCGTCAATCAATTGCTCAAAATGCTCGCAAATTGACTCCCGCACATCGCGGTACTCTAAGCCCAATTCATTAGTGCTGCGTGAATGGTCAAATGCAACCGGATAACCCATATTGCCCGACACAAAAGCGCGGGTATAGCCATAAAAGGGCGCAACCAACCAAAACGCAAAGGTTGGTACAGGTGACTTGGGAAATGGATATTCATTGCCAAATTTTGCTCGCAAAGCAGCGCCCATCTCAAGCAAGCTTAAAACTCGATCACAAATAATGTAACGACCATGCGCATTGGGGGTAAACCCCGCTCGAATATGCGCTTGCGCCACGTCACGCACGTCCACCAAACCATTCCACATCTTAGGCGCACCCATTTTGAGGGTACCATTGCCAAACTCTTGCAGGGTGGTAATGCTGGCAGAAATGCTGTTAGTGGTCAGCGATGGACCCATAATCAAGGCTGGATTAATACAGACCAAATCCCAGCGAGATTGCTTATTGGCCCATTGCCATGCCTCCCGTTCAGCGACGGTTTTGGAGTATTGATAGGGCTGATGGTCAATGCGGCTAGTGGTGTTCCATTGGGTTTCGTTAAAAAGTCGATCCGGTGTATCACAGATGTCTTTTGCATCACCATAAATTGCAGCAACACTAGAGGTGAGTACCACCCGACGCACGCTTAGATTACGCTCAACCGAACCCAATACATTCCGTGTGCCATTTAAGGCAGGACGAACCAATGTGGCTTCAGCATCATCAAAATCGGTGACTACAAACGGCGATGCGGTATGCATCACTAGCTCACAATCTTGCATTGCTGCATCAAAAGCCCCTTCGTCCAGCAAATCTGCCTTAAACAAACGCAGTGTACCGGCAAGCTCTTGACCCATTTTTTCTAAATGTGCCACGCTGGATTTTTTTTCCGGATGACGTACGGTGGCATGGACAGTATGACCAAGCTCAAGCAGTTGCCGAATAATCCAGCCACCCAAGTAGCCACTAGCACCTGTTACCAAAATTGGTTTTTCAGGATCAATTAATGTCATAACGCACCAGCTCCTTAGAAAAATTTATCACGCAAGGTCAGATCGTTAGCCGATTACCCCAATGCACCTCGCACCTGAGCTTTAAGCCAACCCAAGCGCTCAATGCAGCAGTGTGAATTGTATCGCAGTATATTGACTGCGGTGTGAAGAAGTGTTGTTGGACCAGCGGCATGACTTGCATTCACAGCAAAGCTGCGCACCACCAGCCTCTTGCTACATCGCCATATGCTAACCATCCAACAACGCCATTAAATCTGACTCATTAAATTTAATCGTTTGCTCGTTATCATCACTTAAAATCCCTTGCGTCAATTGTGTTTTACGCTGCTGTAGCAGCATGATTTTCTCCTCAATACTGTCCGATGTGATCAACTTATAGACAAATACAGGGTTTTTTTGACCAATCCGCCAAGCACGATCTGCCGCTTGTTCTTCTGCAGCAGGATTCCACCATGGGTCGTAATGAATGACTGTGTCTGCCGTGGTTAGATTGAGTCCGGTTCCTCCAGCTTTGAGACTAATCAAAAATACAGGGGTATCACCTTGCTGAAAGGTCGCGACGACCTCATCACGCTTTTTGGTTTGACCGGTTAATTTGACTGAAGCAGTTTTTGCTTGTTTAAGTCTGGCCTCAATGATGGCCAACATACTAGTAAACTGAGAAAAAATTAAAATACGTCGTCCTTCTTCGACCATTTCAAGCACCATATCGATCAAGGTTTCTAATTTGGCCGAGGTTGCTGAAGTGTCGACGTCATCAAGCTTAAGCAAGCTCGGATGACAACAAACTTGTCTTAACTTGAGTAAGGCATCCAAAATCTCAATATGGCTGCGCGAAAAACCCTTACTGGCAATTTTGCTCACAATATTAGCCTGCATCCCCACACGAACAGCTTGATAGAGTTTTTGCTGATCGGTTGTCATTTCAATTTTGACATCAATCACTGTTTTGGCTGGCAGCTCTTTGGCAACATCGGTTTTTCGACGTCTGAGCATGAAGGGTTTGACGCGTGCAGCCAAACCTTGCTGAACATACTGTTTGTTCTCTTTTTCAATCGGATACCTAAACTGCCGATTAAACTGCGCTTGATCACCCAAAAAGCCCGGCATCAAGAAATGATACAACGACCATAGCTCACCTAAATGATTTTCAATTGGTGTACCTGTTAGACATAAACGGTGACGGGTATTCAGCTGCCTGAGCATCTGGGCGGCTTTGGTCTTGGGATTCTTAATGTTTTGTGCTTCGTCCAAGATCACCATGTGATAGGCATGTTGTGACAACGTTGCTTCATCACGGCTCAATAACGCATAGGTGGTCAATACCACATCATGTTGATCAATCTGTTCAAAGGATTGCTGTCGATTTGGCCCATGCAAAGTCAATACTCGAAGGTTTGGGGTAAATTTTTCAATTTCACGCCGCCAGTTGCCCATCAATGACGTGGGTGCCACGATCAAGGTTGGCCGATCAAGACGTTGTTGATTTTTTTCGATTTGTAGATGGGCTAGTGTTTGCGCTGTTTTGCCCAAGCCCATATCATCGGCCAAAATACCGGCATGATCAGTCTGGCGCAAAAACTGTAACCACGCCAACCCTTGCTGCTGATAACCGCGCAACTCGCCAACAAAGCCCTCTGGTGTCGCGAGTTTTTGTTCATAGCCTTGCTTGATCTGTTGATACAGTTGTTTTAAATGCTCAGAACCCGCCCACTGGAAGCCCAGCACATGTTGTAAGTCGAGCAAATGAATAGCATCGAATTGATCCAGCTTGAGTCCTAACGATCCTCGATCTCGACTCATTAAACCCATCAAGTGATTTAAAATAGGCTTAAGATCACTGACTTTAAAGATCATCACTTGCTGATCAGGCCCAATTAAGATCAGTGGCTCATCATCGGCATAGCCATCTAAAAACCCCGCTTTTAATATCTCAGGATGCCGCTGAACGAGATGCTCAAGCAGCTCGACAAAGTCGTATTGCTGCCCATCTGCGGCGGTGACATGCATGCCTAATTCAAACCAATCAATCTGAGCAGCCGCATCTTGCTGCAACAATTGAATATCTGGACGCTGCATCTGTTGAATACGAAACGGACTATGTTGATCGTATTCCACCACCCAACCTAATTGGCTAAGCACGTCATCTTTTAACAACAACGCCAACCATTGCTCAGCACGATTCACCAACCAATGCTTTGCAATAGTTTTACGATGATGTGCTGATAATAAATAAGATTGATGAAGCAACTGTGGCGTTGATTCTGTGGTCAATTTTTTGATTATTTTACGCTCATAGGCCAGATGTCGCTGTTGTATGACCGATTGCCCGTCGTGTTTAGCGCTAAATTTTTCGCGTGGATCGCTGGCGAGTACTGACCCTGCGGCATAATCAAATCGAATCGCCGCTGCAATCCAATTTTGCTGTTCTAACGTCGATCTGAGATCGTCAGGTGGTAGCCCAAATCGTAGTACCGCCTGCGGCTCACCGGCAATGATGGGGCGGTCTAATACAGCGGGTTGTGGCAACTTGATCTGCTGATGTTTGAATAGCGTGTCGGCTAACTGATCAAACATGGATGCAGGAATGGTGGGAGCATTCGTTAACGTCGTGAGTAATTGACCATGGTATGGACTCTGTAATGCGCCAATGCAGCCTTGTTTGACATCAATATAGCAAGGTGGTGTGGTAGGAATGACCCAATATTTTGGCGGATTAATCAGAGTCTCAGTTTGATTGATCATCCCCTCTACATCATGAGTCCATATCGCTTGTAAGCTGAGTTGATCTTGATCAACGTCTGGTGTGGTCTGCCAATCAAAAGTCAGCTGATAGCACCGTGTCGACCAGCTTAAAGCAGATTGCTGATGGGTCTGCCAATATAACTGCTGGGTTGCAATCAACGCTTGTAACAACGATTGGCTCATGCCTTCGAGCACAATACCGTCAATACTAGAATACTGCTGCCGGTGACTCGCCAAACGAAATAATAGCTCGCGCTCTGTATGATCAGTAACGTTGCTAAAGTCATAGGATCGTATATGAGATAACGGTGTTACTCTAATGACGTCACCAAGATGATTATGTTCGACCTTAAATACTTTGATACACAACATCCGCTGACTAATTTGATACATCACATAGATAAACGCTGGTGCAACCGGATCATTGGACTTGCGAATCGGCTGATCGACTAATTTGGCGTATTGATCCAGCTGTGCAAACCAGTCGTTGACTCGGTTTTTTGGATGTTTATTCACGGGCACGTCAATGATATTGGACTTATTTTGTGGCAACGATGACAATGTCGTTGGATTGAGTAGTAAGCCCTGCTGGTGAGCCACCTGCACCAGTGCGGCAGCATGTTTACACAAATCACGGACGGGACAGCTACATTTTGTTGAGACCAATTGAGTGATTTGACTGACATGAATACTGACGCTTGTTTGATAGCGCTCGTTACCAATAACGATGGCTTTAATAACCATGACGCTGCTATTGCGCGGAATGGCCGAAGATATGTTTTTGACTAACGAAAGATATTCTCGGCTACGCTCAATGGTTTTGGCATCAAAGTCCTGAAGCAACATGGTTTGAGCATTCATCATTGATCGACTTCGACTAAAAAATAACAGGCCAAAATCATAGACCAACTAAGAACTTAAATCACTCCCCATATTTTTATAGCATATACGATGGTGTATCACTGTCATCACAACCCAACCCCACTAGCAAATCGACAACTAACAAAAACAGCCAAGCAACTGGCTGTTTTTGTGAAGAACTATGCTGCATTTTGCAAAAGGCATTAACCCAAACGAATCCCTTCGGCACTGGCCCAAGCACCAATGTCCCGTCGCTCCAATGCCGCTGCCATCAATTCTGGAAACTGATCCGGTGTACAAGCAAAGGTCGGCGCACCCATATCAGCAAAGGCTTGAGCGTGGTTGTGGTCATAGCTTGGTGCACCATCATCCGACAGTGCCAGCAGGGCAATCACCTGCACGCCACTGTTGATCAACTGAGCGGTGCGTTTGAGCATTTGTTCACGATTGCCGCCTTCATACAAATCACTGATGACAATCAGAATGGTGTCTTCAGGTCGTTGAATCAAACTGCTGCAATAACCCAATGCACCCGCAATATCAGTACCTCCCCCAAGCTGCGTACCAAACAGTACTTCAACCGGATCTTCAAGTAACGGTGTTAAATCCACAATGCTGGTATCAAACACCACCAACTGGGTACTGACCGCACGAATGCTGGCCATCACTGCGGCAAACAAACTGGCATACACCACCGAACTGGCCATTGAGCCACTTTGGTCAACACACAAAATAATATCCCGCATCGCGCTTTGTTGACGCGGATGACCGTGCAACTCGTGGGCAATGATGGTCTGATGCTCAGCTTGCCAGTGCTTGAGGTTAGCCCGAATGGTGCGCATCCAGTTAATGTCTTGGGCGCGCTTGGGCCGACGGGTATGCCGCGCACGATTGAGGCTACCGCGAATGGCTTGTTGCATCGGTTGCGATAGGCGGCGCTCTAAGTCCTCCACCACTTTACGCACCACTTGACGAGCAGTATCACGAGTTTTGGCTGGCATCAGATGATTCAGACTAATTAAAGTGCTGACCATATGGACGTCGGCCTCAACGGTGGCCAATAACTCTGGCTCCATCAGCATTTGCTGTAGACCTAAACGATCAAGCGCATCACGCTGCATTACCCGTACCACTGAGGCAGGAAAATACTGTCGAATATCGCCCAACCAGCGCGCCAAATTGGGCGCAGAGCCACCTAAACCACCACGACGCTGGCCTTGCTCATCGGCTTGATACAACAGCCGCAGGGCTTGATCCATCTGTTGATCTTGCACACTCAGCGCCGGTTGATTGGCTGCCGAAGCACCCATGACCAAACGCCAGCGCCGCTCACGCTCGCTCAATGTTGCAGACATTCCCTCAGACATGTTCGGCCACTCCTGCCAACAAAATGGTACGCAATAACGGCAAGGTCAACGCTGCCCGATCCAAATCAATCTCGCTCGACACAGCCACCTGCGCCCGTGGCCCTCCGGCTTGGCTGGCGCGCTCGGCCAATTGTTGCCGCTCGGCTTGTTCAAAGCTGGCTGTGGTTCGGCGCAGTAACGGTAGCAGTTGGATTAACTGATCTTCTGGCAATTGCATCAGCCAGTCATCAACCAACTGCCACAAGGCATCATCATGAATCAGGCTTAACGCTTGACCACTGATAAAGCCCTCAAACCAATGCGCACTCTGCTCCGGTACATGACCGACGGACAAAGCCCGCGCAAAACGGCGGCGCGCATCATCGACATCAATCAATTCGGCTTCTCGTGCCATACGGCAACACCAGCCAGCAATTTGACCATGCACACCCTCTAATTCAATCAGACGAGCCAGCACCTCATGCCATGCCTCAGTACACGCCGCTTGATCCATCCGGTCAATCAGTTGGGCCAATTGCTGCAACTCACCGACTCGCTGTGCTGCCACTTCATCGTTAAGCTGTAAGCAGGTCGATGGCAGGCTAATGCAAATCCGCACCACAAACTGCAACATCACATGGCGCAGCACCTCGGTATCAAATTGGCGCACGCTGCCGTAACGCTCAGCATTCACCAACGGGGTTAGCGCATCAATTAAGCCCAATGGGTCATGCTGTTTGGCCGACAGATTATTCAGCCGCTCCAGTAAAATTGGCAAAATATCGGTCAAATCAGCCAGTAAGGCTTGTTCGATATAGGCCGCCATCTGGGCCAGATCTTGCTGGCTTTGGCTGCGTTGCAACAGGCGGTTATGGGCTGCGCGTTGCACAGTCTGGCCCCACAGCGCCGCCTCGCTCAACGTCATGGCATCTTCAGGTTGCCAGCGTAATCGCCATGTTTCTTTAAAACTACCGCGCTGCCCTGCCGACTCAGCCCGACCCCAACGTAAGCCCAAGCTGGTCAGTTGATGCAAAAATTGGCTTTTTTGTAGATCAAAGGGCGTGCGCAAATCTAAGGTGATGTATTTTTCTTCAACATCAATTTTTAGCCTTAAGCTTTTGCACTGCTGATTAAAGTCTTGCTGCAAAGGCAAATCACCCAAGCCTTCGGGCACTGCGCCCAATCGCTCATCAATCAATAACAGATCAAGGATCGGCTGCGGTAAGACCTGCCCTTGATACAGCACACTGACGATGGCTTCTTGTAGATCATCCAGATCGGGCAACTGTCGCCCACGCATCACCACCAACGCTTGGATCAAGCGAATGGCATCAATCACCTGTGCACTTGAGGCATCTTGACCATCAGCGCGTAAGGCGTGAGCAAAGCGGGTCAGCCAGTGCGCCACCAGTTGCTCAGTATCGACTGGCATGTTGTGTTGATCGGCCTGTTGGTAGTAGTGCCATAAATGCGCATACCAACCGGGTGCATCAATCCCCGCACCATAACCACTGGCCCGCGCCAGCCGACCATGTGTCCATGCAATCCAACTAGCCACGGTTTTGACTTTGGGCAGACCTTTGAGCAATGCCGTATCATCTTTACGAGTGGTTTTGAGGTCACGTAACGCAGGCACATGCCATGCGCCACAGACCACCACAATCTGCTGATACCCCTCACGTTCGGCCTCACGCAAGGTTTTACGCATCCATGCCTCGCGGCGTTTCTCACGGATCGCCTCTGCCGTCTGGGTCAGTCGTTCTGGTTGATCGTGCTCGATATGCTCACGCACTGCCGCCATCGCATCGCCCAACACCTCAAACACATCCGAGGCATCTACCTGCTGCTCAACCAAATGCTCCCAAAAACGTTCGCTGTCTTGATAGCCTGCCGCCTGCGCCAACAAGCCAATCGGATCAACCGGACGGATCTGCATCATCGCCTCGGCAATGTCCGCATCAGCTTGCGGCGCGTCTTGCTCAGCATCGTCATCCGTCTCTGTAGCGTTATCCTGTACCAACGCATCGGCCACTGGCGCTGGCTCAAGCATCTGATAGGCCTGTGGCAAATCCATAAAGCGCACAGGCACGTCATGATTGACCGCATAACACATGGCTTGCCATTCTGGCGAAAACTCAGCAAACGGATAAAACGCCACCTGCGGCTCTTTATCCTTTGACACAGGCGTATGCACCATCATCGCCAATGGCAAACGCATGTCAGGATGGGTCACTTGGGCAATCAGGCCATCTGCTTCTGGCGGCCCTTCAATCAGCACGAGATCGGGTTGCAGACGTATGAGCGCAGCGCGAACACTACGCGCCGACCCCGCCCCATGGTGGCGTACACCGAGTAAATGGATCATCTATTGGCCTCTATATGGTTTTTATTGGCGCGAATGAATCAGTCCAAGTCACGGCATGCACGATAGAGATCTTTCCAGCCCTCACGCTCTTTGACCACGGTTTCTAAGTATTCACGCCACGGCACCAGATCCTGTACTGGATCTTTCATCACCGCACCTTGTAGACCAGCAGCCAAATCGGCAGCGGTTAATGCACCATCGCCAAAATGCGCTGCCAATGCCCAGCCTTGACTCATCACCGAAATCGCCTCAGCAGTCGATAAGGTGCCACTCGGTGACTTCAGTTGTTGTTTGCCATCGGTGGTAACGCCACTACGCAACTCACGAAACACCGTGACCAAACGCTGAATTTGCTCAATCGCAGGCGGTAGATCAGGTAGCTCAAGGGTTTTGCCAAGCGATGCCACTCGTTGCTGCACAATATTGACTTCTTCTTCAATACTGGCCGGTGTGGGCAAAATCACCGTGTTAAAACGACGCTTTAACGCCGAGGACAATTCATTGACGCCTTTATCGCGATTGTTGGCCGTAGCAATCACGTTAAAGCCTTTAATGGCCTGAAAATCGATGCCCAACTCTGGCACAGGAACGGTTTTTTCGGACAAGATACTGATCAAGGTATCCTGCACATCGGCTGGAATCCGCGTCAATTCCTCAATCCGTGCAATCTTGCCCGCTTGCATGGCGTTGAGCATTGGGCTGTGCACAATTGCTTCTTGGGTCGGGCCTTTGGCCAACAACATGGCATAGTTCCAGCCATAACGAATCGAGTCTTCACTGGTGCCTGCCGTGCCCTGAATCAACAGCCCACTATCGCCCGAAATCGCCGCTGCCAAATGCTCCGACACCCACGACTTGGCCGTACCGGGCACACCCAACAGCAACAGCGCCCGATCAGTGGCTAATGTCGCAACCGCAATCTCCATCAAACGTGAATTGCCAATATATTTGGCGCTAATCTCAGTGCCATCGGCCAAGGTGCCCCCCATCAAATACTTGACCACCGCTTGCGGTGACATCTGCCATTGTGGTGGACGGGGCAATTGATCCTGCGCTTGTAAGGCAGCAATCTCGTGAGCAAATAACTGTTCGGCACGCGCGCGTAACACTTGGGCATTCATGGCAAAAACTCCTGACCCTCTACTGGGGACTACTCACAAAAAAAAGAATATTCGGTCGATTGAATTGATCAGCAAAACAGTCGATTGATTGACTTGTCCCGATCTTGCCAGCAACCCTGTGCAAATCACAATCATCACAACAGTCCAAGCGACAATTTATGTCGCCATTTTGCCTTTATTATCTCCAACCTCCATTAAACTGAGCAATATTCGATCAAACCAATCATTCTCTCAAGTGTTAACCGCTACTCAAAAATTGATAAATCTCTATTTAATTGCGCACGATCTTTCTGATTATATTAATGAATTTTAATTCCGATTGAGATCAAACTGCTCTATAGTTTGCCTGCTCAACACATTGAGCCAGATAAAACCCTTACCCGTGACGGGTGCAACATCACAATAATCAACACCGAGAATAGCCCTATGAGCGCCCTTTTTTCATCCTCCACGTCTACGCCATCTGCCTGCCCTAATACCATTGCCGTGTCCAACATTCCGCATACATCATCCTATTGGGATCGGGCAGGTGGTTTACTCGAAAACTGGTACATCGCCTGCACCAGCAAACAACTCAAGACCAATCAGGTGTTGGCCGTGCAACTGTTTGGGCGTGGCCTAGCAGTTTTTCGCCAAGCAGACGGTACTGCCACCGCCATGGTTGATCAGTGCGTTCATCGCTCGGCACGCCTGTCGGCGGGTCAAGTCAAAGACGGCTGTCTGACCTGTCCTTATCATGGCTGGCGTTATAACGGTCATGGTCAGGTGGTGCATATCCCGTCTGTCGATGGCATCGAAGCACCAGACACCCCGCATACATTTAAACAAAGAAGCTTTCCGACCATTGAGCAAGACGGCGTGGTTTGGGTCTATTTAGGTCAACAAGATCCAGCCGTCCAGCCGGTTTATAAAATGCCCTTTTATGAGCGTAGCGACTTTGTCAGTTACTACATGATCGGGGTTTATGACGGTAATCTGGGTGATATTGCCCAAATCAATATGGACGTCTCACACACCGTTTTTGTGCATGGCAAGCTGTTTCGTACCACGGCTGGCCGAATGCTCCACAGCACCATAGAAGTCAAACCACGCGAAGTTGAAGTGACCTACCACAACTGCAATGAAGGCTTAGGCCCGATTCCTTGGCTCACCAATCCCAAACGTCGCGCACTGGTGCACACCGACCGCTATATTGCACCCAACATTACCCAAGTCGATTATCACTGGGGTGAAGAATCCGGCTTTGTGTTTGTCAGTGTGATCAGCCCGATTGATGAATATCGCTCAACCCTGTACACCTGTATTAGCTACAAAATGCCATTGCCACATCGCGTGCTCAACCTGATGCGCCCGTTGGTCCATCTGTATACCAAAGCGGTCAATACGCAAGATATTCAAGTGATGAAAGAACAACGTCGTGGCCGCGAATTGGCTCCCGTGGCTCAATTGCATAGTGTTCGTGCGGATATGGCACACGTTGCCATCGACAAAATCTTGCTGGCGATTCAACAACAGCAAGCAACACCAAAAGCTATTCTTGGCACACGTGAGATGAATTTTAGCATTTAAAATCAAGCAATAACCGATCTGCCTATACATATATATTTATATAAACATGTATGTATAGGT
>JBBKWH010000005.1:0-6215 GCA_037968855.1 Moraxellaceae bacterium
TGAATAATATCAGCCACTTCAGCGACGGCAGCAGCTTGGTATGGTTCGTGAACGTCGGTAATGATCGGCACATTGTACTTGGCTTTGATTTCTTTGAGCCACTCAATGCCCTGCTCCAAGCCCGGTCCACGATAGGAGTTCAAGCTCGAACGATTGGCCTTGTCAAAACTGGCCTTAAAGACATAAGGAATGCCCAAACGCGTGGTGATATCGATGTACGTCTCGGCAATTTCACAGGCGAGATCTTTTGACTCCAGCACATTCATGCCGCCAAACAGTACGAAAGGCAAGTCATTGCCCATACGGATGTCACCCAGCTCGATGATTGAGCGGGCCTGTGTCAGTTCAGTCATAGTGCATCCTATATCAGTGTTTTCGGTTTAGTCTTGTGTCTGGTGATCCAACAGGACCACACCAATCAAGGGGCTGAAAAATCAAGCGCTGCTCGCACAAAGCTGCTAAACAACGGATGGCCACCGCGTGGTGAACTGGTAAATTCCGGATGGAATTGACAAGCCACGTACCACGGATGATCCTTGATTTCGACCATTTCTACCAGATGCTGACCGGCAGAATAGCCCGAAACAGTCATACCAGCTGCTTCTAATTGTGCAATGTATCGGTCGTTGACTTCGTAACGATGACGATGACGCTCGACAATCTCGGCACGACCATACACTTTTCGGGCCAACGTACCTTCAACCAATTCGGCTTTTTGAGCGCCTAAACGCATGGTGCCACCCAAGTCTGAGGAATCGTTGCGGGTTTGCAACTCGCCACGCTCATCCATCCACTCGGTGATCAAACCAATTAACGGTTGTGGCGTACGGCGATTAAACTCGGTAGATGTCGCTTCGGTTAAGCCTGCGACGTTACGAGCAAACTCAATCACCGCCAACTGCATGCCTAAGCAAATGCCCAGATATGGCACTTTGTTTTCACGAGCATAGCGAATGGCTGCCATTTTTCCGTCGGTTCCACGCTCACCAAAACCACCGGGTACCAAAATCGCATCCACACTGGCCAAGCGTGCCAAATCACCACTTTCTAGCGATTCGGCATCGATATATTCAATATTGACTTTACTACGATGGGTAATCCCTGCATGCAATAGCGCTTCGTTGAGCGACTTATAGGCATCTGGCAACTCAACATACTTACCCACCATGGCAATGGTGACTTCGTGGTCAGGGTTGAGCAATGCATCAGTGACCGCTTCCCAATCGGATAAATCCGCAGGTGGTACATCAAAACCAAAACGCTCACAGATCAAGTCATCAACATGCTGATCATGGAAATTTTTGGGAATCAAGTAAATGCTCTTGGCGTCTTCTGCCAAGATCACCGCACGCTCTTCGACGTTGGTAAACGATGCAATCTTACGACGTGCATCTTGACCGATTGAGTGATCAGAGCGGCAGATCAAAATATCTGGTTGCAGGCCAATCGAACGCAACTCTTTCACAGAGTGCTGAGTCGGTTTGGTTTTGGTTTCGCCAGCAGAGGCAATATATGGCACGAGGGTTAAGTGCATCAGCACTGAATTCTTGCTGCCTAGCTCGGTACGCATTTGGCGCACAGCTTCCATAAATGGCAATGACTCGATATCGCCTGCTGTTCCACCGATCTCAACAATCGCAACATCGTAGCCTTCTGCACCGGCCTTAATACGACGCTTAATTTCGTCAGTGATATGCGGAATCACCTGAACAGTCGCGCCCAAATAGTCGCCACGACGCTCTTTTTGCAAGACATCGAGATAAATCCGACCACTGGTAAAATTATTGTTTTTGGTCATACGGGCACGGCGCAAATAACGCTCGTAATAGCCCAAGTCCAAATCAGTCTCTGCACCATCTTCGGTCACAAATACTTCACCATGCTGAAACGGGCTCATCGTGCCGGGATCGACGTTGATGTAAGGGTCCATTTTGGTCATGGTGACCTTGAGTCCACGTGCTTCGAGCAGCGCTGCGACCGATGCGGCAGAAATGCCCTTTCCTAGAGACGACACCACGCCCCCAGTCACAAAAATATACTTGGTCATCAGCTTCTACTCCCCAGCCCAAACGGGCATATGCTCAAGCCGCAGGATTTTACTTCAGCGGCGGGTCATAAAGCAAAGCGCATGCCGCATGAATCGGCATGTTCTGCCTTAATCCAGTCATAAAAAAAGCCCGCAATCACTGCGGGCTTCTTCAAACCAGCCTAATCCAATGGATTAGAACTTATGTTCCATGCCTAGGCCGAACACTTTGTAGTCAGTGTCAGTTGTGCCATTGTCTTGGTTACGGGTGGTCAAATAACCGAAGGCTTGAGTCTTGCTGCTGAACTCATAACCGACCAAACCACCGAATTGTTTGATCTCAGTATCGGCTTTGCCTGCTGCTGTAAATGCAGTGGTCGACATCTGATATTGCAGACCAGCTTTCCAACCTTCCATTGGAAGCTTGACCATAGCGCTTACCAGATATGCTTTTTCGTTATCGATAGCACTATCATCGCTTGTTTCAGCATTTTGATACAGCGCACCAAGCGTTACTGGAATACCAGCACCCATTTTGTCCAAGTCAACTTGGCCAACTAAGCGCAGAATATCGCTTGGGATATTGCTTAATTTGTTACCAGCCGCGTCTTTAATGAAGCCATTGAAGTCAGCAGATGTATCAACACCATAAGCCAAGGCAGCATAGATACCTTCATGATTGTATGCAGCAGAACCAATGATCTGATTCTTAGCATCGTTACCTTCCGCATCTTTTTCATGCATAGCAGCTTGCAAGGTAAATTCGACCGGCACACCTTCTAATTCTGGGCTGGTATAAGCAATCGAGTTGCTCAAACGCTCTTCACCAGATAAGGTTTTTTTCATGTCGATGTTGCCGCTAACCAAGTCATTAAAAATATCGACTTTGTTTTGTGCTTCTTTGATCGGGCTATCAAAAATACCGGCTTTAATAGTACCTAGATCAGTACTTTTAACACCTAAAAATGCATTGCGTTGGCTAAATACATCACCATCACCATCAACGTCTGCTTCGTATTCCAACTGATAGATAGCGCTCAGTGTTGGGGTCAGTTCGTCTTCGCCTTTAAAGCCGATACGTGAAGCATTTGAGTTCAGTTGGGTTACTTTGTCTTTGCCATCTTGATCGACATAGTCAACACCAAGGTTGATTTTTCCGTAAACTTTTGGGGCAGCATGCGCCGCAGTGATCGACAGGGCCGAAACAAGGGTAGCCAGTAGCAGTTTTTTCATGAAAGTCACTCCAGAGAAAAGTCGGTCGGTAGGCCCAAAAGGCCAGTCCTGCCAAATCGGTCGAGTCGTTGCACAAATGCAACAGATCCGCGACACTTGGCACGCAGTATCCGTTTCAATTGTGACGATTCGATGAAACACGTAACCAAATCTGTCAGGTGCTTAAAACTTCCGCATCATCACCGATCAACATGCCAACGTCCACGCATAAAAAATCCGATCGAAATCGGATTTTGTGCTAACGCGGCTAATCTTTAAAAAACAGCACGTTGTGCCGATAATTGATACTCTGCCAGCAAGCGATCAACCAAAGCTGCTGTGCCCAACACCTCATGAATCGACCCTACGCCATGCCCTGCACTCCACACATCGCGCCATGCTTTGATCTGCTTTATTTTGACTTCATCCTCGGTGTAATGATCGGGATCTAAACCAGCACGTGCAATTGACGGCTTTAAATAATGCGCAGGCACACCCGAAAATACGGGGCTGAGTACCACATCACTGGCCTCACTTTGAACCACAATCGCCTTGTATTCCTCCGACGCCATCGACTCGATGGTGGCAATAAAGCGTGAACCGATATACGCCATATCCGCACCCATCACCTCAATGGCGCGCACGGTTTGACCATTGGACACCGAGCCACCCACAATCAGCAAACCATCCCAGAATTCACGAATCTGACTAATAAAGGCAAACGGGTTCATCTGGCCTGTATGACCACCTGCACCGCCACAGACCAAGATCAAACCATCGACTTTGGCTGCCGCGGCTTTTTTGGCATGGCGAATGCTCACCACATCGTGAATCACTTTGCCACCCCATGCGTGGGCGCGTTGCACGGTCTCGGTTGGATCGCCGACAGACGTAATCAACACAGGCACTTTAAATTCTTCGGCCAAGGCCAACTCTTCAGCCTTTCGGTCGTTCATCTTGTCCAGCAAGATGACGTTCATGGCATATGGTGCAGCGTTGGGGTTGGCTTGGGCAAAGGCTTGCATCTGGGTCAGCCAGTCACGCAGCTCGTCAAGGGTGCGCGCGTTGGCTGCGGGGAACGAGCCGACGATACCAGCGGTGCAACAGGCTTGAACCAGATCTAGCCCTGAGACCAAAAACATCGGTGCAGCAATGACCGGTAGGCGTAGATTGCTGCCAAACATAGAACGGACGGACATACGGACTCTCCTTGTGTATAAAACGGTGGATGCGTTGCGGCTCATCGTGCGGGATTTTGGCCGATGGATCAATGTTGTTAGCGATGCGGGTCGCGGCGCTTGTTAAGCATTGCTCACTGACTGAGCAAGTCTTTGCTCGATTACCCGAAATTTTTGTTGAAGCTCAGGCAAGCGCTCACATTGCATGAACATCAGGTTATGTTGCTTGATCTGCCTGTCCTCGCGATAAAAAATCCACGCACCTCCTTCTCCAAGATCAATACTGGTTATTTGGTTGAGCTGAATTGTCCATTCTTTTCTGCCTTTAACCTCCTTCAAAACCTCCGCATCAAAATAAAGAAAATGACGGCTTTTTTTGCGCGCATTCTTTGTTAATGTATCGTTTTTCACTGCATCAAAGTATTTTAAGTAAAAATAACGAAATAGCATTAATGCCAAAAATAATGAAGATACAGCCAAATCAAAAAAACCCCATAATTCAGTTTTTCGTGGTAGGTTAATAAAAAACAGCCACATCGTCATACTCACAAAAAAGAGCTATTATTTTTTTCGCTATCTAAAGGTTGTTTATAGTAGAAAGCATCGTCAACTTCAGGCTGATTGATCTGACTGATGACTTGTGGCTGATCTACTAATTGCTCATCAAGTTGATCATTGATAAAAAACAAGACAGCAAATACCCAAGCCATTACAACCAAGTCAAACCTTGGCCAATATAATAGCAAAGCACCCAAAACAAGAATGCTCACTATAAAAGATCTTACATATAGGGATTTACGATTGTTTTTTTCATTTTTTTGCACTACATATCCCTCTTTTTTCATCAATTTTATTGGTTAAATAAAAACCCCTACGCATCTGCGCAGGGGCCGTTGATCACATCAGACCATAACCGCCAAAAGCGATTAGTCGCCTTTATAGCCTTTTAGATCCAAACGCGCTTTGTGCAACAGTGGCTCGGTGTAACCACTTGGCTGCACGTCACCTTTAAAGATCAAATCGCAAGCGGCTTTGAATGCAATACCATCAAAGCTTGGTGCCATTGCGGTATACAGCGCATCGTTGGCGTTTTGCTGATCAACAATAACGGCCATACGCTTTAACGCATCCATTACTTGATCTTCGCTGACCACACCATGACGCAACCAGTTGGCGACGTGTTGGCTAGAGATACGCAGCGTTGCACGGTCTTCCATCAGGCCGACGTTGTTAATGTCTGGCACTTTAGAACAGCCCACGCCCAAATCAACCCAGCGCACAACATAGCCCAAGATGCCTTGGCAGTTGTTGTCGATTTCGCTTTGGATTTCTTCGGCTGACCAATTGGTGTTAGGTGCCAATGGAATAGACAAAATGTCAGCACGTTTGGCGTGTTCACGGGTTTTGATGCGGTTTTGCTCATCAAACACGTCAACCATGTGGTAGTGGATCGCGTGCAAGGTTGCGCCGGTTGGCGACGGAACCCAAGCACAAGTCGCGCCCGATTGTGGGTGCGCCACTTTGGCCGCCATCATGTCTTTCATCATGTCTGGCTATGGCCACATGCCTTTCCCAATCTGGGCTTTGCCTTGCAGCCCGCATTTTAGGCCGACATCGACGTTCCAGTTTTCGTAAGCAGCAATCCATTTTTGCGCTTTCATGGCTTCTTTACGCACCATGGGGCCTGCATGCATGGAGGTGTGGATTTCGTCGCCGGTACGATCCATAAAGCCAGTATTGATGAAGATGGTACGATCAGCCGCCTGACGGATACATTCTTTCAGGTTCACGGTGGTGCG
>JBBKWH010000006.1:0-15308 GCA_037968855.1 Moraxellaceae bacterium
CTTTATTGCCTGCCCAAGCTGCTCGCGGCAAGAGTTTGATGTGATTCGGGTGATGAATGCGCTTGAAGAACGACTCGAAGACATTCGCACGCCAATGGACGTGTCGGTGATTGGCTGTAAGGTCAATGGACCGGGTGAGGCCAAAGAAGCCGATATTGGTGTGGTCGGTGCTGCACCACGCTCGCTGGTCTATCGCAATGGTGAAAAAAGCCATTTGATCGACACCGACAAATTGGTCGATGAGATTGAAAATATGGTGCGGGCGCGAGTGATTGAGCTTGATCAGCAACGCGCCAACGAGATTGTGCGAACCAGCCAAACTGACTAACTCGATCATTGAGTCAGTTGGATAGGCGAGGTTTGGTGTATTGATATTGCTATGGGATAACCGCTGTTCATGAGTTCGATTCAGGCCATTAAAGGCTTTAATGATATTTTGCCCAGTCAAACGCCCGCATGGCGCCGACTTGAGGCTGTGCTAACCGGACTGATGGATCAGTATGGCTATCAACAGATTCGCCTGCCGATTGTCGAGCAGACCCATCTGTTTAAACGCAGCATTGGCGATGCCACCGATATTGTCGAAAAAGAGATGTATACCTTTTTTGACAAAGGCGAGCCGCCAGAGTCGCTGACCTTGCGTCCAGAAGGCACTGCCAGCACGGTGCGCGCCATGCTTGAGCACAATTTGTTGCGTGGGGCTGCACCGCGTCTGTGGTATATCGGCCCGATGTTTCGCTACGAAAAACCACAAAAAGGCCGCTATCGGCAGTTTCATCAGTTTGGTGTGGAGACCTTTGGCGTTGCCACACCAGACATGGATGCCGAACTGATCTTGATGACCGCACGACTGTGGCAACGTTTGGGCTTGGCCGACAAAGTCCAGCTTGAGCTGAATACTTTGGGTGAAAGCGAGTCGCGCGGTCATTACCGTGCAGCATTGGTGGAATATTTATCCAGCCATAAAGACCAGTTGGACGAAGACAGCCAGCGTCGTCTGGGCACCAATCCACTACGGGTGTTGGATAGCAAAAACGCGCAAACCCAAGCGATCTTGGTCAACGCGCCCAAGCTACATGATTTTTTGGATCAAGGCTCGATTGATCACTTTGAGCAACTCAAAGGCTATTTGGATGATGCGGGCATTGCCTACGTGATCAACCAAAAGCTGGTGCGTGGCTTGGATTATTACAACAAAACCGTATTTGAGTGGACCACCACCCATTTGGGCGCACAAGGTACGGTCTGTGCCGGTGGTCGCTATGACGGCTTGGTCGGACAACTCAAAGGCAAGGCCGATCAAAGCGTGCCTGCGGTGGGTTTTGCCCTTGGCATGGAGCGGTTGTTGCTGTTGCTTGAGCAACTCACCGACCAACCGACTAGCCGTGAGTGTGACGTGTTTATGCTGGCCGATCCTGCCCGTCAGGGTGCAGTGATGCGCTTGGCCGAAAGCTTGCGCGATCAAGCGCCTGTGCTGCGCATTAAGACCGGCAGCGAAGGCAGCCTCAAAAGCCAAATGAAAAAAGCCGATCAATCAGGTGCGGTACTGGCCCTGATTTTGGGTGAAAGCGAAGCAAACGAACACCGTGTCAGCGTCAAAGTGCTGGCCAGTGGTGAGCAAATGCAATGGACGCAGGACGATCTGTCGGCTCAGTTGCAGCAGTATTTTAACGATCAGACAGCATAGGAGTAGGGCATGGCCGAATATCTCAGCGACGAAGAACAAATTGACCGCCTTAAACGGTTGATTCGCCAATACGGCAGCTCGGCGCTTACCGGCATCTTGCTGGCACTGATTGCTTATTTTGGCTGGACCTATTGGCAAAAGCGCGAGCTGGCCAATCAGGCCTTGCTGTCTGGCAAGTACCAAGAAGTGGTCGATGCGAGCAAAAATGCACAGGCGGATAGCACCGATGTAGGGGCAAGAACGCGTTTTCTGGCCTCTGCCAGCACATTGGTCAAAGACAATCCTGACAGTGCTTATGCCTACCAAACTTTGCTGTTAGAAGCGCGTTTGGCGGCTGACCGTCAAGATTTTACCGCCGCCGAAAAAGCGCTGACGTCTGCCAGCCAAATCAAGTTGGATGATCAAGGGTTGCAGCAAATGGCACTGACTCGTCTGGCACGGGTGCAATTGCAATTGGGCAAAAACGACGCCGCATTGGCAACCGTCAAAAAAGTCACTTTGCCATCGTTTATCCCCAGTGCAGCAGAGTTACAGGGCGATATTGAACTGCTCAAAAATGATCAAACCGCTGCCAAAAAGTCCTATCAAACCGCATGGGATGCCTTGGCCAAGCGTCAACAGCCACGCCAATTGCTTAAGGTCAAAATGGAAGCGTTGGGCATGACGGTCGCTGATGTCAAAGTGCCAAATCCTATTCGTGACGAGGTTGCATCATGAGTACAAGCACGCAACGTATGATGCGTCCGTTGTTGGTGACAGCCATGACGGCGGCCATGGTCGCTAGTGTGACACTGAGTAGTGGTTGCTCACGTGGGCTTAAGCCCGAAGTGCATAAGCCAAGCAAATTGCCAGAGATTAGCGCGCCAGTTCAAGCCTTGTCCGAAGTCTGGCACGAGCGTGTCGGAGGTGGTGATCGTAAAGATCCACTGCGCTTGCAGTTGGCCAGCAATGAACAGTTGATCATTGCTGCCAATCGTGATGGTGAAGTCACCGCGTGGCCAGTTGGTAGCAATAAATCGCTCTGGACACGCAAGCTCAAGCGTCCGGTGAGTGGCGGTGTCACGCTACAAGATGATATGGCAGTGGTTGGCACCGAGACCGGTCATCTGATCGCGCTAAACAGCAAAACCGGCGAGACACTCTGGCAGCGAAAGTTGACTGCATCGGTACTCGCACCAGCATTGATTGCGGGTGATCGAGTGGTGGTGTTGGCCAATGATGGCACGGTCACTGGGACGGATCGCGTCACGGGTCAGCCCGTCTGGAGCTTTGATGTACCAGTGCCTGCGATTAGCGTGCGTGGCTCAGCCTCACCGATTTTGTTTGATGATAATCGTGTGATTGTCTCAAGTGCGGGTGGTCGGATCTATTCTTTAGATTTGCAAACCGGTGTACCGCAGTGGGAAGGCCGCGTAGCGATTAACCAAGGTCGGTCGGACGTGCAACGCCTGATCGATATTGACGGCACGCCGTTGATCTCAGGTCGTCAGTTGTATGTGGTCAGCTACCAAGGCCAGCTTAAAGCAGTTGATCTCGATAGCCAGCGCGTACGTTGGAGCATGGATACCAGCAGTTTGCGTAGTCCAGCCACAGGTATTGGCAATATTTATGTCAGCACGGCAGAAGGCAATATCGAAGCCTACGACGAGCAAGACGGCAAGTTGCTGTGGACACAAAAAGATTTGGCCTATCGTGATCTGTCCAACCCTGTGGTTTTGGGTCGGTATTTGATCGTGGGCGATGCGGACGGTTATGTGCATTTGCTTGAACAAACCGAAGGCAAAATAGTGGGCCGTGTGCGTACACGCGGCGCGGTTCGTTTTCTGCGTGTGGTGAATGATCGACTGTTGGTCGACAGCAGCACAGGCCATCTTAGTATCTGGCAGGTTCGTTGATCCATGAGACCCGTCATCGCCTTAATTGGGCGGCCCAATGTGGGCAAATCCACCATCTTTAACCAAATCACCAAGACCCGTAATGCCTTGGTGGCCGATCTACCGGGTTTAACCCGTGATCGACAGTATGGTGATGCAACGTTTGAGAATCGCTCGTTTATTGTGGTCGATACCGGTGGTATTGGCGAAGGTGAGCAAGGTATTGATCAATATATGGCTGAGCAATCGCGTACTGCGGTTGAAGAAGCCGATATTATTTTGTTTATCGTCGATGCCAAAGCGGGTTTGTTGGCATCGGATGAACAAATTGCGGCCAATCTGCGCACCTTGGGCAAAAAAGTCCATTTGGTGGCCAATAAGGTCGATGGCGTACATGCCGAAGCCGCCGTCTCTGAGTTTTTTAAACTGGGTTTTGGCGAACCGCATCATGTCGCGGCCAGTCATGGCCGTGGCATTACCCAGTTGCTCGAAGACGTGCTGCTGACGTTACCTGAAGACGTCGAGCTTGATACTACCCAAAATGCACCGGGTTTGCGGATGGCCATTATTGGTCGTCCAAACGTCGGTAAATCCACATTGGTCAATCGCCTATTGGGTGAAGATCGGGTGGTGGTGTTTGATATGCCCGGCACCACGCGAGATAGTATTTATATCCCGTTTGAGCGTCAGGGCAAGCAGTACACCTTGATCGATACGGCGGGTGTGCGTCGTCGTGGCAAGATCGGCGAAACCGTCGAAAAATTCTCGGTGATCAAGACCCTACAAGCGATGAAAGACGCGCATGTGGTGGTGGTGGTGATTGATGCACACGAGGGCATTGTCGAGCAAGACTTGCACTTGATTGGCTTTGCGCTTGAGGCCGGCCGTGCCATTGTGATTGCAATCAACAAATGGGATGGTATGAGCGACTACGAGCGCTCGTTGGTCAAAAAAGACGTCGAGCGTCGTTTTGACTTTGTGCCGTGGGTCAAGATTCACATGATTTCGGCGTTGCATGGTTCGGGCGTGGGCGATCTATATCCGTCCATTCATCGTGCTTATGAGTCGGCCATGTTTAAAGGCGCAACGCATCGTCTGACTCAGATTTTAGAAGACGCTGTCGAGCAGCATCAACCACCGATGGTTGGCGGTCGCCGGATTAAGATGCGCTATGCCCACATGGGCGGGCAGAATCCCCCGCTGATTGTGATCCATGGTAATCAGATGGACCATGTGCCAGCGGATTATCGTCGTTATCTGGAAAACGTGTTCCGCAAAGTGTTTCGCTTGCAAGGCACACCGATCCAGATTGAGTTTAAGAGTGGTGAAAATCCATTTGCCGGTCGTCGCAATGTGGTGAGCGACCGTGACTCAGAGCGTAAACGGCGCTATGTTCAGGGCTTCAAAAAACAACAGAAGAAGCGCTGATATGTCGATGGTTTTGCTGACGGGATGCAGTCGTTAATGAAAGGCCGTACCCAGTCAGCAGCCGCACTGCTGCGATGGGCGGGCCTGTTGCCTGCCACTGCATTGTTAGTGGTGATGTTTGGGTTACAGGGCATCTACCTGATCAATGATGTGCAAGAACAACAAGCGGCCATTGCGCAACGCATGGCCGATTTGCTGGCTGCATCTGCTGCCGAATCTAGTGCCCAGCATGATTTTCAGTTGTTTCGAGTTCAGGTGGAACAAGCGGTTGGCACTGAGCCAGTGCATCAAGTTCGCTTTGTAGCACTTAAGCCAGAGCGCGCACAGGCCAGTCAGAGCAATCAAATTTCAACGCAGCAAATCAGTCGTTTTTCGAGCGTAGAACTACCGATTATGACCCGTAGTGGTCCAGCCAAAGTGCTGATTGGCTATGTGGTGGTGGATATTGATCTGATGCCACGTCTCATGGGTGTCAGCAGCTTTTTGCAGCAACAACTGGTGATTTTGTTGCTGCTATTATTGGTATTATGGCTCGGCTTGGGCATCTGGGCCAGACAAGTCACCCAACCGCTAAAACGCCTAACATGGATTGCCGATCAAATACGCCAAGGCCATGCCGTAGTGGCCAGTATCGAAAAACAACAAAGCCGTGTGCAAGAGTTGATGACACTGGGACGAGATCTGGATGTGCTATCGACCCAAACTCAAGATTTGCGCCAACAGTTGCGCACCGCAGCGCAAGACGTTGAGCGTCTGACCCAGCGTGAAAAACTGGCTCGTAGTAGTCGTGACGACTTTCAGTCCATGATCACCCACGAGCTCAAAACACCGCTCAATGCGATTTGGGGTGGCGTACAGTTGTTGCGTGCCGAACCGTTGACTGCGACGCAGTCAGATACTGTGCGCATGATTGCCAAGGGCAGTCAAAACTTATCCAAATTGTTGGATCAGATTTTGGCCATGTTGGGTCTAGAGCAAGGCCGGATTGTGCTGCATCTGGAGTCTTTTGATCCGGCACAAATGTTGAGCCAATTGGCCGAAGAGTTTCAGCGCCTAGCCTCAGCCAAGCAGCTCCGTATGGAGGTCGAAATCAGCCATGGTCATCAACTGCTCGAAGCCGATGTCAGCAAAATACGGCAGATTTTAAGCTTGCTGTTAGATAACGCGATCAAGTTTACCGAGCAAGGTCATGTGCGCTTGCACTCGTGGATTGAACCGGATGAAGGCGAGCGTTTGTTGTGGTGCTGTGATGTGCAGGACAGCGGGATTGGTATTGCAGCCGATTTGCAGGACGAGATTTTTAAGCCATTTTTTCAGATTGATAGCGCCCAAACTCGCCGCTATGAAGGAGCGGGAATGGGGCTAGCATTGGCTCAACGCTTGTCTCAGATTATGAATGGCCAGATTATGGTCAGTAGCGTGCCCAATGAGGGTAGTCGCTTTTGCTTGCGTGTTTCAGTAATGCCATGGCAACAAAATGCACCAGATCAACAGCTTGTGGCCCGTCGAGTGATTGTGTTTGAGACCGGTTTGGCTGGTGAGCTGTCTCGCATGTTGGCATCAATTGGCCTGAACGTGCATCGTATTCAATCGGTTGAGCATGCGGTTCAATTGTGCCGTGAGGATCATATTGATGCACTGGTGATCTGCATGCATGTGTCGGATAGCATGACCAAAGACTTGGTCAAGCAGGTGCGTGACATTGAGCATCAGCATGTGATCGTGATTCAAACCATTGAGCGCGATAGTGCTAGTAATCGTGAAGCAGGCCATGCATTGGGCATTGATCATTGGCTGCGTTGGCCTAGACCACGTGCGGACATTGTTGAAGATCTTGCCCGCTGGATGGGATGAATGAGCACTGCGCTGTCTCACGTGTGAGGCATGATTCATTGATTTGGTCGATTTTGATCCACAAAAAAGCCTGCAATTGCAGGCTTTTTTGATTCAGCCAGAGTGGCTTATAACACAATGTCTTCGTCATCAAACTCAGGCTTGAGGTTGACCACAAAGTCTTTGCGTGACAGGCCCATCATCAACGCATAACTGGTTGCGATATAGATGGAGGAGTAAGTCCCCGCAAATAGACCTACCAGCATGGCCACGGAGAACCAGTACAACCCATCACCGCCCAAGAAGTACATTGCCACTACTACCAATAATACGGTGGCAACGGTCATGATGGTTCGACGTAGGGTTTCGGTCAGTGAGACGTCGATAATTTCGGTGGGGTCTGCGCCACGAATCTTACGGAAATTTTCACGGACTCGATCAAATACCACGATGGTATCGTTAAGCGAGTAACCAATCAGCGCCAATACAGCCGCCAACACGGTCATATCAAACGGCCAACCCATTAACGAGAAAATACCCACGGTAAACAGGGTGTCGTGTAGCAAAGAAATCACCGCACCCACTGCCAGTTTGATCTCAAAGCGAATGGCCACATAGATCAGCATCATCACTAAGGCCAATGCCAAGGCGCCGACTGAGCGAACATACAACTCGCTACCGATCTGGCTACCGACCGCATCGACTTTGGGTACCTCAGCCGCGTTGTTGGGGAGCTGGACGGCGGCTTTAAGGCGCGACGGCAGGTTTTCACCGTCTTGTGGTGGCATCCGAATCAACAAATCACGCTGAGTTCCGAGGTACTGCACGACAGGATCTTTAAAGCCCGCTTTGGCAAGTGCCTGTTGCACAGTGGCTTGTTCGACCGGCTGGCTATAGTTGATTTCTGCCGAAACCCCACCGGTAAAGTCCAAACCAAGGTTAAGCCCTTTGGTGACAATCGAGAACATCCCAATTAACACCATGGCCAGCGAGAAAATGGCCATTGGGGTACGCCAGCGCATAAATCGAATCACGCGCTGCTCTGGCTGTGGCGGCTGACCCGCTGGCTGTGTGTCTTGAGTCACCTGATTGGAGTCGTCATTTGAAACAGTCATGCTCATCTCCTGTTAGATGCTCAGTTTGTTGACACGGCGCTTGCCGTAGATCAGTTGCGCCAAGCCACGAGTCACGGTAATGGCGGTAAACATCGAGCACAAAATACCGATAGACAGGGTAATGGCAAAGCCTTTAATCGGGCCAGAACCGACCGCGAACAAAATAAATGCCACCAACAATGTGGTTAAGTTGGAGTCAAAAATAGTGCCAAATGCGCGATCATAACCGGCCACAATTGCTTGTTTTGGACTCGCGCCACGCGCCACCTCTTCGCGGATACGCTCAAAGATCAGTACGTTGGCATCCACCGCCATACCAATGGTCAATACGATACCGGCAATGCCGGGAAGTGACATGGCCGCACCAATCGCCGACATGGCAGCCAAGATCATCGCCAAGTTCATAAACAGCGCGACGTTGGCCATCAGACCAAACACGCGATAGAAAATGACCATAAAAATGGCAACGAGGGCAAAGCCGATTTGGGTTGAGAGCATGCCTTTGTCGATGTTTTCTTGACCAAGGCTAGGGCCAACCGTACGTTCTTCAACAAAGTACATCGGCGCAGCCAAGGCACCCGCACGCAACAGCAAAGCCAACTCTGCGGCTTCTTGTGGCGTACCTACACCAGTAATACGGAAGCTTGAACCCAGTACCGCTTGAATGGTGGCGCGGTTAATCACCACTTGTTCAGCATACGGGGTACGGATTTCAACGGTTTTGCCTGTCACAGGATCGACTGTGCTGCTAATGCGTTGTTTGTTCTCGATAAACAATACAGCCATTTGCTTGCCAACGGCGTTGCGCGTTGCACCACTCATTAACTTGCCACCGGCAGTATCGAGGGTGATATTGACTTCGGACTGGCCGTTTTCGTCAAAACCAGATTGCGCGTTTTGTACCCGCTCGCCGGTCACAATACGTTGACGCTTTAGCAAAATCTGTTGGCCTTCTAGCGTCTCAAACGGAAACGCTTCGGTCCCCGCAGGGGCAAGGCCGCCGGTATAGCTGTCGGACTCTTCTGCCATCAAGCGGAATTCAAGGTTGGCAGTACGGCCCAACACACGCTTGGCTTCTGCGGTGTCTTGAATACCCGGTAGCTCCACCACAATCCGGTTGGCCCCTTGGCTTTGTACCAAGGCTTCCGCCACGCCCAACTCGTTAATCCGGTTGCGCAAGGTGGTTAAGTTTTGGCCGACGGCGTATTGGGTGATTTCTTGAATTTTGGCATCAGAGTAGGTCAACTGGAGGGCAAAGCTATCGCTTTGGGCCAGTTGCTGCTGTTCAAAATCTGGAAACTGGCGACGGATGGCTTCTGCCGCTGCCGTGCGTTGATCCGTCTCTGCAAAGGTCAGCAAGATACCGCTGTTATTGGCACGCACGCTGCTTGAGCGCAGTTTTTGCTCACGCAAGTAACGACGAATATCGGTGACTGCCGTATCAATGCGTTGCTCAAGGGTTTTTTTCATGTCCACTTCGAGCAAGAAGTGCACCCCACCGCGTAAGTCCAAGCCGAGTTTGAGTGGCTTTGCGCCAATGGCGCGTAACCAGTCTGGCGTGGTTTGCGCAAAGTTCTGAGCAATGACATAGCTGTCACCCAGATTGGTCTTGATGACCTCTTGTGCTTTGATTTGATCTTCGGCAGTACGCACACGAATCAAGGCAGTCTGGCCATCAAAACTGTCGTTATGACTGGCAATACCAGCGGCTTTAAGCGCAGCTTTGGCTTGGTTCAGAACGCTTTGATCAATAGAGCTGCCAGCCTTGGCACCCGTAATCTGGATGGCAGGCTCATCCGGATAGAGGTTGGGCAGGGCATAGAGTGTGCTAATGACCATAACGAACAGGATCAGCACATATTTCCACGCGGGATAACGCATCGGCTTTTCTTCTTGGTAAAAAGGGACGGGCGCATCATGCGCCCGTGTGGGTCAGGCCAAAAGTCTACGACTTATAGGCTGTTTAAAGTGCCTTCTGGCAATACCGAAATCACGGCTGCTTTCTGGATCTTGACTTCATTACCAGGATTAAGCATGACCACCGCATAGTCGCCTTCGACTTTTTTGATCCGGCCCATCAAGCCACCGGCAAACACCACTTCGTTGCCAGCATTAATGCTGTCAATCATCGCGCGATGTTCTTTGGTGCGTTTGGATTGAGGACGCCAGATCAAAAAGTAAAAAATGGCAATAAAGCCCGCGATCATGACCAGCTGACCGACCATTGACGCACCAGCAGGGGCACCAGCGGGAGCCGCGTGTGCAGCAGCAATAAACAGACTCATGACAGATGTTTCCTTTAGCAAAACAGTCAGTGCGGATGAGGATAAACGCCTCAATCGCCAACACTGAACAAAGGGTTGCAATTTACCGTGTTCCAGACCTTGGTGCAAACCACAGCCGATGATGTTTGTGGATTGTCGAGCCAATCGTGCAAACACGGTGCAGACAACAGTACTCACAGCGCTAGACAGCAAAACGCCCTATCTAGAATAGGGCGTTTTGTATGTGTGAATGATGACGTTTACTTGGCTGACCAAGCAGGCATCATTGCTATCCACGCATTATAACGGATCGTTTGGATCAAGCGGCTTGGCTTGCATCAATTGATCAGGTGTTGATGGGGTATTGCTTTCGCGTTCCATCTTGTCTTGTAGTGAGGCCAACAAGCGTGCAGCGGCATCACGACCACCTAGACCAAAGGCCAAGGCAAACGCAACAGCAACCGAACCCAAGGTTAGACCAAACGCCAAGTTGACAATAGAATCAGCAATGCCCATGGCACGCAGACCCATGGCAATCACCAGACCCATGATCAACACACGAACCAATGTGCCCAACCATGACGCATGATTGTGTTGGCTACGTTGAACCAAGTTGCCCATCAAGTTGGCTAACCAGAAGCCGACCAGCAAGATTGCTGCGCCCAGCAGTACATCAGCACCAAAGGCAATAAAGACACTAATTAACATGCTGATTTGATCGAATTCCAAGCGGTTGGCTGCTTCGGCAACCGCAAACAACATGGCAAAAAACACGATCAAATGGCCAATCACTTGTGAAACGCGCGTCGCGCCCAGCATGTCTTGCATGCCCATGCGTGCTGGCAACTGATTGACACCAGTTCCATCAAGCAAGCTGACCACCACACCGGCTACAAAACGTGCCACAAACCATGTTACGGCCAAGATCAACACTGCCGCCAAAATATTTGGCAATGCCATCATGATTTGATCAAGCATATTGACCGCAGGACGTGAAATAGCCTCGACTTTTAATGCATCCAAAGCCGCAATCAAGGTTGGAATCAAGATCAGCAAGAACACCACAGTACCTGCCACACGCGGCAAGTCAGTTTGGGTGGTCATGCCTGAACGAGTCGCTAGACCTTGCACGTTCATGGCAGTCAATACATTAACCACAATGCCACGCACAATCTTGGCCACAAAATAACCGACCACGCCAATCACCGCAGCGGCGAATAGGTTCGGAATAAACGCCAGTAGATCATTGATCAGGTTTTGAACCGGAATCAGCAGTCCATTCAAGCCCAATGCAGACAACACAATTGGCAAGAACATCAGCAAGATTAACCAATAGGCAATTTGGCCAAGGTTCTGGCTAATGGTCGTCGCACCCGCACCGGACTCAGCACTGAGCTTTTCGTCCATGCTGGTCATACCCAGCACGCGGGTGACACCGGCACGTACCAAGATTGCAACCAACCAACCCACACCGCCCAAGATCAGCGCAGCAAACACGCGCGGCAAGAAGGTCATGACTTCATTCACCATGTTGGCAAATGGCGTCGATACCATGCTGAGATTCAGCACACTTAAGCTACCGATCAAGGCAAAAATAAAAATAAACCAAAACACAATCTTGGCACTCAAGCCTTCGATATCGTGAACATGACCGGTGGACGAGTTCAAACGTGTGTTGATGTTTAGACTAGATAAAGCTTTGCGTACGCCTGCGGCGATTAGCAGGGCAATCAGCCAACCTACCAGTAAGATCGCCAGTGCGCTTAACACGGTGGCAATGTGTCCCCCGATGGCACTGTTTTGTGCATCGTTAAACATGGTGTATGGATCCATTTAATTCTCCTGATTCGGTCATTAGACAGCCCAAAATGCGATCCCTGCATGAGGTGTCATAAAAAGACATGACATGCACCAATCCAAACCCCAATCACGCAGCTTGTTTTGGCCAGACAAATGCTTTGAACTTCGTGAAAATCAACGAAATCTGGGCAAACCATAACAAACGAGGCGTTTGGCTTGACGGGAGTTGAGTACAAAAAAAGTGCAGGTTTATGGATTTTTATAGACTAATATGCTGTTTTTAAATCATTTTTGTCTATTAAAAATTATACATAATGTATACAAAAAACACATTTTTACCGCAGGTGCTAATCCCTCAAAAAAATGCTCATCTGCCAAGCGTAAGGATTGGCCCGACAAGCGGTAAAACTCGGAGCTGCTTGAAAAAGGGCCTTTTTTTGTCATAACAACTAAGATGAATTGATCAAATGGGATGCCATAAATACAGCTAAAAATCACTTTATCAAGTGCTCAATGATCTGACTAATCGTGCAGTCAGCGCGCGACGTTATCAACGCGTTAAATCGCAAATGTGCAGTTGTGTCATGGCGTTGTAAAAATCACTTAGAGCATGCAAAAAAACCGCGCCAATCATCTTGATCAGCGCGGTCTGGGTCTGTGGGGCTGTATGGTGGATTGTCTGGCTGCTATGCGCGTCTGCGTTATAACATTACAGAGACTAAAAGCGGCCTAGACGGGTTGCCAACCCATAACGATATTAGCCGTAACTTAAACGGCCTTTGACCTTGCCACGGAACACCCAAAAGGCAAATGCGCTATAGGCCAAGATCATTGGTACAGTGATCACCACACCCACCAAAATCACATTCAGCGCTTCGGTCGAGCTAGCCGCCTCCCAGACAGTCATCCGGCCAATCACTACATCTGGATATAAGCTATACGCTAGACCAAACGCACCCATCAAGATTGAACCAATCAGCAGCACAAACGGCAGCCAACTGATTGAACCTTTAATACCTTGAAGCCCCAATGACCAGCGCAAGGCCACCAGTGCAGCACCCGTTGCCAGCGGAATTGGCAGTAGACCAATCGCTTGTGGCAATTGGAACCAACGGGCAAACACCTCTGGACTGACCCAAGGCGTGACCAAAGAGATCAACACCATGCCGATGACCACCGGCCACCATGCTTGCTTGGCCCATGACAAGGCATTGTCTTGTAGCTGGTCTTCGGTTTTGATCAGTAGCCAACACGCGCCAAGCAAGGTGTAGACCGCAGGCACTGCCAAGGCAATTGCCGCCGCAAACAGCCAAAAACTCCAGCCTTCGGCAAAGCCAGTCACATAGCGGCCCAGCATCCAGCCTTGCATCACTGACGCCAAACCTGAGCCAATAATAAAGGCGTTGTTCCACAGGTGCTGATGCTTCTCGCGGGCTTTGACCCGAAAGTCAAACGCCACACCACGCAAAATCAAACCCACCAGCATAAACATCAACGGCAAATACAACGCACCAGAGATCAAGCTATTGGCCTTGGGGAATGCAATCAATAAAATGCCAATACCCAGTACCAGCCACGTCTCATTGGCATCCCAAAAAGGCCCAATCGACGCCACCATTTGATCGCGTTCCTCGGTGTTGGCCCGATGCATCAACATGCCAACACCCAGATCAAAGCCATCAAGCACCACATACACAAACATGGTAAAGCCCAATAGCCCCATAAAAATCAGCGGCAAAATCTCGGCCCAAGTCATGACTGATCTCCTTTGCTGACCGGTTCGACAGTTGATTCAATCAGTGCATCGGTGCCTTGGTCAGCCACTGCTGCAATTGCTGCACCCGAAGTGCGTGGCTCGTCATTGCTGGTTTCGACATGGTGTTCGGCCATGTATTTGAGCACGGTCACATACGCCACCATCAGCACGGTATAGAGCACAGCATACAGACCTAGGGTCAGCGCGATATTGCTGGCAGGTGTACTGGTGACCATATCGGCAGTGCGTACCAAACCCCAGACCAAAAATGGCTGCCGACCAATCTCGGTCACATACCAACCGGCCAACACCGCAATCCAGCCCGAAAAGGTCATGCCTGCCAATAGATACAAAAAGTAGCGCGGCAATAGATCGGCCTGACCCTTAAGTTTGCGTAACTTCCACACGCCCCACCAACTGACCAACAGCATCAACATGCCCACACCGACCATGATCCGAAAGCCATAAAACAGCGGCGCAACCGGCGGATGATCCGCAAAGCTATTTAAGCCTTTGATCTCGCCATCAAGTTTGTGGGTCAAAATCAGTGACGCACCATTGGGCACACCAATTGCCAGATGATTGGTTTTTTGCTGCTGATCAGGCACAGCAAACAGCAGCAATGGCGCACCTTGCTCGGTATCCCAGACCGCTTCCATGGCGGCAACTTTTTGCGGTTGATGCTCAAGCGTGTTTAAGCCGTGTGCATCACCAGCCAAAATTTGCAGTGGAATCAGCACGGCAGCCAATAACAAACCTGTTTTCATCACTTTTTGCGTGGCAGGCCCAGCGGTGCCTTTAATCAATTGCCAAGCCGACAAGCCGCAGAGTAAGAAGGCTACGGTCAGGCCAGATGCCAACAACATATGCACAAAGCGATAGGGAAACGATGGGTTAAAAATCACCTCAAGCCAACTGCTGACGTGAAAAATACCCTGTGCATCAATGGTGTAACCTTGTGGCGTTTGCATCCACGAGTTGAGCGCCAAAATCCAAAACGCCGACAACGTTGTGCCAAATGCCACCATAAAGGCGGCAAATAAATGCACCTTATTGCTGACCCGATCATGGCCAAACAGCATGATGCCCAAAAATCCCGCCTCTAAGAAAAATGCGGTCAACACCTCATAGCCAAGCAGCGGCCCTGCGATATTGCCGACGGTTTCCATAAAACCGGGCCAATTGGTGCCAAACTGAAAACTCATGGTCACGCCACTGACCACGCCAATGGCAAAGGTCAAAGCGAATACTTTAGTCCAAAAACGATAGGCATCCAGCCACTCTGTTAACTGCGTTCTGATCCATTGAACGCGAAAAAACAACAGTACCCAGCCCAATGCAATGGTGATTGCAGGGAACAGGATATGGAAACTGATATTTAGCGCAAATTGCATGCGACTGAGAATCAGGGGATCCATAGCAAAATCCTCGTGAGGATGAAAGAAGCCGGTGATCGGAAGATCTGGTCCAATAATAACAGCAAAACACTATATTTTTATTTATATTGACTGCTATTGACTCAATATTTTTTGACTTGATAGTATTTATTTC
>JBBKWH010000007.1:0-6390 GCA_037968855.1 Moraxellaceae bacterium
ACGTCACCACATTAGGTCGCGGTGGCTCGGACACCACAGGTGTCGCGTTGGCAGCGGCGCTCAAAGCGGACGAATGTCAGATTTATACCGATGTCGACGGTGTGTATACCACCGATCCACGAGTTGCCCCCAAGGCCAAAAAACTCGACCGGATTACTTTTGAAGAAATGCTAGAAATGGCCAGCCTTGGCTCTAAAGTGCTACAGATTCGCTCGGTCGAATTTGCTGGCAAATACCAAGTCCCGCTACGCGTCTTGTCTAGCTTTGATAACCTTGACGATGGTGCGTTTGACGATCAGTTTAAACAAAACGTCGGCACGCTCATCTCTACAGAAACGGAAAACACCATGGAACAGCCCATCATCTCTGGTATTGCCTTTAACCGTGACGAAGCAAAACTGACCGTGCGCGGTGTACCGGACCAACCGGGTATTGCCTCACGCATCTTGTCACCGATTGGCGAGGCCAATATCGAAGTCGACATGATCGTACAAAACGTCTCGGCTGATGGCACCACAGACTTTACCTTCACCGTCAATCGTAGCGAATACAAAAAAACCTTGGGTTTGCTTGAAAAAATCGGCCAAGACGTCGGCGCGCGCGAAGTCAATGGTGATGACAGCATCGTCAAGGTGTCTATCGTTGGTGTGGGCATGCGCTCGCACGCAGGTGTTGCTAGCAAAATGTTTAGCGCATTGGCCAGCGAAGGGATTAATATCCAAATGATCTCCACCAGCGAAATCAAAATCTCTGTGGTGGTGGATGAAAAATATCTTGAACTAGCAGTTCGCACCCTACACAGTGCATTTGGTCTAGATCGTGCAACCGGCGAGAGTCGCGCCCAAGCATAATCTAGCGGGTCTTTGCGATGATTAATATCGCAAAGACCCACAAAAAGCTGTGCGCAGGACTGTTGCAGCATCAAAGTTTGCGCCATACTGCCAAGAGGTCTTCAGGCCGAAGTATTAAGTATCAAGGAGAATACCCATGCTGATTCTGACCCGACGTGTCGGTGAAACCCTGATGATAGGGGATGAAGTAAGCGTCACCGTATTAGGCGTCAAGGGCAATCAGGTCCGTATTGGCGTGAATGCACCCAAAGAAGTCGCTGTCCATCGCGAAGAAATCTATCAGCGCATTCAACACGAGCGTGCGATGCATGAGCATCTACAGCACCTCGAGCAAGACTATCAACCTTCATTTGAAGACGACGGCTTTAATCGTTAATCCTCAAATCAAGGCATCAAAAGCGGCTTCATGCCGCTTTTATTGTTTTTGTGCTTGACTCATCTGACCACTCATTAAGAGCCGGATGATCCTGTGGGTGTTGCCCCTTCATAACGGGTTGGCTCACCATCTACGGCTGGCAACAAGCTGGTGTTACGCCATGTACCACGACGGTAATACACCACGGCAAGGACCAGCGACATCATAGATCCCAAACCAAAGCTCCACCAAATGGCGTTTTCGCCCCAATACTGCGAGCCAATCGCCGCTACCGGAATACGCAACAACCACTGCGAAATAAACAAAATCAACAAGGGCGCTAAGACCGCACCGGTTGCCCGTACCACACCCAGCAACACAATGGTCATGCCAAACAAGATAAACGACCATGCCACCAAAATATTGATATGAGTAGCGATTGGCAATGACGCACTACCTGCTGGCAAAAACCAACCAAACACGATATGCCCCAAGGCATACACCAACGCCACCAACAATCCAGTCAAAATGGTATTAAAGATCAACCCTGCACGTGTAATCTGGCTGACCCGATCCCACCGACCTGCACCAATATTTTGCGCCGCCATAGCGGAAACACTCGCGCCAATCGCCAAAGCAGGCATTTGCACATAGGTCCAAATCTGCGCAGTTACACCATAGGCCGCGGTTGTGGCCGTGCCATAGCCATTCACTAACGACATCATGACCAAGGCTGAAGACGAGATCACCAACATCTGCATGCCCATTGGCACACCTTTTTCGATCAGTAGTTTGACAATGTCGGGGTTTGGCTTAAGGCAGTGTAAATGACCTCGCCCCAAACATAAGGGATTCATTTTTTTGTACAGATAAGCCAGCATTAATACCAATGTTGATGACTGCGCAATGAGTGTGGCCAATGCTGACCCACGAATACCCATCTCTGGCAAAGGCCCCCAACCAAAGATCAGCATTGGATTGAGCACAATATCCAATCCAACCGACATCAACATAAACCAAAATGGGGTCTTAGAATCGCCTGCGCCACGCAGTGCCATCATCACAAAGTTATAAAAATACATAAATGGCAAAGCGATAAAGATAATTTTGAGATAAGCAATCGCATACGGCATGGCCGCAGCAGGCGTATCCATCCAACCCAAAATTCGCTCGACCAGCACATAACCCAGAATCGCCACCAACAGTGACAAGCCCAAAAAGAACACGCTACTAGTACCCACCACACGGCGCATTTGCTCAAGATCCTGCCGCCCCATGGCTTGGCCCACCAAGATCGACGTCGCCATGCTGATACCAAACACCAGACCCAGCAGCAAAAACAACACAATATTGGCATTGGACGTGGCGGTCAGTGCCGCCTCACCCAAAAACCGTCCGACCCAAACCGAATTTACTGAGGCATTTAAAGACTGCAAAATATTGCTGCCCAATACCGGCAAAGAAAACATCAACAAGGTCCAAAAAATTGGTCCTTCAGTCAAGTTTGGCTTAGCACGAGGCGATGGACGCGCCGGTTGTTTAGAGACCTTTAAGGACGTCATAGCAAATCTGCAACGGAATCATGGCGCTATTTAACGCTGATCAATGTGTATTGATGGATAGTTTTTTGTGCGGGTTATGCAGTCAATCGGTGTGATTTGATCAACATGCTAGACAAGCCCCATTGATTCTGTACAAGTTTGCGTATCGCACTCAATCCCAGTCAGCGAACTTGCTATCATAGCGACCGCTCATCCTCTACAGACTGCCGCTTAGACTATGAATCCATTTGACGATCTCGCCAGCCACACACCCATGATGCAGCAATACCTTGGCATCAAGCGCGAGTATCCGCATGCCCTGTTGCTGTATCGCATGGGGGATTTTTATGAGCTGTTTTTTGATGATGCGCATCGTGCGGTCAAACTGTTGGGCATCACCCTGACCCATCGTGGCAAATCGAGTGGTCAGCCGATTCCAATGGCCGGTGTGCCCTATCATGCTGCCGAAGGCTATATCGCCAGACTGGTCAAAAAAGGCCAGACCGTAGTCATTTGTGAGCAAGTCGGTGAAGGCGAGAGTGATGGCTCTCGCGGCAAAGCACCCATGCAGCGTAAAGTAGTCCGGATTTTGACCGCAGGCACGGTCACGGACGATGCGCTCTTGCCGAACAAACAAAGCGTGCGCATTGTGGCACTCCATGCCAACAAAACCCGTCAAGGCACGCGTGTGGGCATTGCCACCTTAGAGTTGTCATCGGGTCAACTGTCGGTGCAAGAGCTACCGATGGACTTGGCACGGATCAGTATCGAGTTAGCCCGTTTAGCCCCTGCCGAACTGTTGGTCGATGAAGATGCCAAGATTGACCTGTTGCGCGAACTGGTCAACTGCCAAATTACCCAACGACCTAATGTTGATTTTGATCTGGGCAATGCCAGCAGTGTGTTGTGCCAGCAATTTGGCGTCAGCACCTTGGCTGGTTTTGGGATCGAGCACATGACTTTGGCGCAATCTTGTGCCGCTGCACTGTTGCACTATGCGCGCGAAACACAAAAAACTGCCCTACCACATATCAAAGCCATCACCATTGAATCTGCTGATCAATTTATTGCCCTAGACCCTGTCACGCGGCGCAATCTTGAGCTGATCGATCCGTTATTTGACCATGGCACGTCGTTGTTGGCCTTGGTCGATGCTTGCCAAACGGCGATGGGCAGCCGCTTATTGGCGCGACAACTGATGCAGCCACTACGCGATACGCTGCTGCTCAACCAACGTCTTGATGCCATTGAACAGTTAAATATTGGCTATTTTGACGAGCCCTTGCGACTGGCCCTACACGAGATTGGCGACACCGAACGGGTGCTTGGGCGGGTCGCTTTGGGCACGGCTCGTCCACGGGATTTGGTGCAACTGCGTCAGACCTGTGGTCATCTGCCGATCATTCGCAATAGCCTGTTGCCCTTGCTCGGTGGCAATGCAGCGCATTTGCTGGGCCAGCTACACCACGATTTAAGCGGTGATCAGGCCAACGACTTTGCCGCCATTTATGACCTATTACTGGCGGCTGTGGTTGAGCAACCGCCAGTGTTGCTGCGTGACGGTGGCGTGATTGCGCAAGGCTTTGATGCCGAACTCGACGAGCTACGCGGCATTCGTGACCACGCCGGACAACTGCTGATCGATATGGAAACGCGTGAGCGTGAACTGACTGGCATTAGCACACTCAAGATTGGCTATAACCGTGTCAGTGGCTACTTTATCGAATTGACCCGTGGTCAGGCCGAAAATGCTCCCGCACACTTTATCCGTCGGCAAACGCTGAAAAATGCCGAACGCTTTATCACCCCAGAACTCAAGTCGTTTGAAGACAAAGTGCTGTCCAGCGAATCGCGCGCCCTGCAACGCGAAAAAATCCTGTACGAGCAACTATTAGAACAACTACGCCAGCATTTGTCTGCCTTACAACAGATGAGTGCTGCATTGGCCGAACTCGACGTATTGGCTAATTGGGCCTATCAAGCACGGCAGCAACAATGGACACGCCCACAGTTTCAGGCCGAGCGCGGCATCCACATTGTCGCGGGACGGCATCCCGTGGTCGAGTCCTTACTGGATGCGCCGTTTACTCCTAACGACACCCAACTGGACGACAACACCCGCTTACTGCTGATTACCGGCCCCAATATGGGCGGTAAATCCACCTATATGCGGCAAACCGCGCTGATCTGCTTACTGGCCTATTGCGGCAGTTTTGTACCTGCGCAACAGGCCAAACTTGGCCCGATTGATCGTATTTTTACCCGTATTGGCTCAGCCGATGATCTATCTTCCGGCAAATCGACCTTTATGGTCGAAATGACCGAAACCGCACAAATTTTGCACCACGCCACGCCAGAATCGCTGGTGTTGATGGACGAAGTCGGGCGCGGTACCTCAACCTATGACGGTTTGTCGTTGGCATGGGCCTGTGTGTTGGATTTGGCGCGCCGGATCGAATGCTTGTGCCTGTTTGCCACCCATTATTTTGAGTTAACCGAATTAGGCGACCAGCCACACATTGCCAACGCCCATGTGGTCGCGCGTGAAATCAATGGCGAACTAATCTTGCTGCACCAAGTCCACGCAGGGCCAGCCAGCCAAAGCCATGGTCTACAAGTGGCCAAACTGGCCGGTGTCCCCGTTGCGGTGATTAAAGAAGCCCGTGCACGGCTCAAGATTTTGGAGCGACAACAAGCGCAAGCAACCGGACGCATCAGCCAAAATGATTTGTTTGATCTGATTGATCAACCCGACGTGGTACAGATTGAAGTGCCGGTGGAAGTCCCAATGGGCTCACCCGTGTTAGATGAGCTGGCAGAACTGGACGTGGACGATTTGAGCCCTCGGCAGGCTTTAGAGCAGTTGTATCGGCTTAAAGCATTATTAAAGGAACCACATATATAATTTTTTATGCGATGAGCAGCACTAGAACTGCTCATCGGTCTTTCTCATCGGTACAAGTTAGTTCTTTTTCAAGATCACGCCATGACCGTCAACTTGAGCTGTCGCCGTGCCATACCCCAATAGACCTAATAGCGAAAAACCTGCTGAATTTGCCTGTACGCGGGTTTCAATCATTGAATCAACAGGTGCATCAGCATTGGCCATGATGGCATTGTATTTGGCCGCATTGACAGCATCAGACTTGCTGGCTGGTGAGCCAAACAACAAGGAAAACAAGTTTAGGTCGTTATAAACCAATGAATGACCAAGACCACCGGTAAGGCCACCGTATTTACCTGCATCACCTGAGGTAAATTTCATACCCAACACTTGATAGACCTGAATTGTTGCAGAAGCCGAGAGTGGCTGAGCCAATTCCATATGGGCATTAGGCAGTGTTGATTCCACTTGAGGATTCAGCGAACTGGCCGATTGACGAACTGTTGTAGACGCACAGCCCGACAAGAGTGCCATGCTGGTTGCCGCAACCAATGCTTTAGTGAAAAGAGACATATCATAATTCCTTGAGTTACACCTATGCCTTTAGACTTTGATAGATAAAGAATTAAAAAATCTAAAGAGGGCGGTCTCAAGGTTGAAGTGCAACAGCGGCTTTTAGTCGAATCACTTCTTGGGAGAATACCTCGTCTGGCGTCATAAAGCCCAGTACCTTTCGAGGACGGCCATTCAGCGCTCTGG
>JBBKWH010000008.1:0-16047 GCA_037968855.1 Moraxellaceae bacterium
TTTAACAACAGCGAAGGCGTGATTATTGAGCGTGATGACAGCCGTGGTCAGTTGGATGGCTACAAAAAATTGATCCGGATCAAACTCAATGGCTCTGGTGAATTGGTCACTCGTAGCGAGTTGGTCAACCTCAATCAACTGGCTAATCCAAATCTATTGTTTGGTACCGCGCGGCAAGGTGATGTTGGCACTGGTTCAACCTTTGCCTTCCCGTTCTTTACCATTGAAGACATCGTGATTGAAAATGACCGCGAACTGACCATTCTCAATGACAACAACTATCCGTTTGTACCGGGTCGCAACGCCAACCGCCCAGACGACAACGAGATCATCCGCATTCGTTTACCTGTGGATAAAGCCCTCAAATAATCGCAAAGGCTGTTGATTCAAAAAGCCCGCGAGATGATTCTGGCGGGCTTTTTTTATACTGCGATTTAAGTGTGCAGGCTTAATCTTGAATGCGTCGCCATGGTTGCATCTCCTCCAACTCATATGCCAACTCTAGCAAGGTACGCTCATCGCCATGTGCAGCAGCAAACTGCACACCGATTGGCACGCCATTGCTGCTGCGACCCATCGGTAAGGAGATGGCAGGACTGCCATTAGCATTGTTGAGCGGGGTAAAGCTGACGTAATGACGCAGGTTTTCCATCACCACCTCAAAGGTTTGATCCGGTTTAAGATGGCCTAATGGTGGCGCAACATGACCGAGTACGGGCGAGAGAATCAGATCATAGCGTTGCATCAACTGTACCCACTCGCGCCATGTACGCTGTAAGCGATACAACACCAGCGGCAAGCGGTAGCCACGTTGTTTAAAGCGACGATCTAAGCCTAATGTTAAGTTGTCCAAGGCAAAGGGCGCAAAATCTGGCCCAAAGGCTTTTTTGCCCTGACTGCGAATCATAAAGGCGATAAAAGCCCAATAATCGGTAAAATCATCCATAAACACCAAGCCTGCGGGCACGGCGATTGGCTCGATGTGATGGCCTTGTTGGGCCAATAATGTCGCGGTTCGCTCAACCGTTGCGCGAGTTTCGGGACAGGTGGGTTTACCCGTAATCGAATCAATCACCATACCAATCTTGAGCCGACGACGACTTGGCCCTTCGACCAAGCCGATGGGTGTCAGTTTGGGATTGTGCCAATACTGCTCCGCCCCTGCAAAAAAATGCGCGGTATCACGCACACTACGCGTGACCACCCCTTCGCTAACAATATTCAACGGCAGTGCTTTGGCCATCACGCTATCGACCAAACGACCCCGTGTCGACTTTAAGCCCACCAAGCCACAACAGGCCGCTGGAATCCGAATCGAGCCGCCGCCATCATTGGCATGGGCAATCGGCACCACACCCGCCGCGACCAATGCCGCCGAACCACCGGACGAGCCACCCGCCGAATAATCCAAATGCCACGGATTATGGGTTGGTTTTTCTTGGGCATATTCGGTTGAGGCATTAAAGCCAAACTCTGGCAGCTTAGTTTTGCCCAACACCACCAGACCTTGCGCCAAAAACTGATCGGCAAAGGCACTGTTTTGCACTGCTGCTGTCGCGGCAACCGCTTGCGAACCATGTTGAGTGGCGAGGCCAGCCAAGTCGGTATTGTCTTTAATAAATGATGGAATCCCATCAAACACACCTTGTGGCGCTTGGCCTGCTTGCGCCAAGGCAGCGTCTATTGTGGCGTATTGCAGTGCATTGAGTGCTGGATTGACCTTAGCCAAACGTGCCAATGCAGCCTGCACCAACTCGGTGGAACTGACCTGTTTTTGTTTGAGTTGTTGCATCAATCCAACGGCATCATGCTCGCCTAAGGCATCATCACTAAACGCATGAATGGAATGATCGTGTGGCGTCCGCTGCATAACAACAACTCCTTCATTTCAAGTCATGGATAATATTGATATGACTCAGGTATATCGCTTTGCTCATGATCGGTATTGATCAATCACGACGGGCTGATGATCGCATCGGCTGCCACGGCTGCCGTGACCACCACTTCAACCTTCCACGCCGGATTGGCCAATGCCGCTTGCACACAAGCACGCGGTGGCGCGTGGCCTGTATTGAGCCAGTCATCCCAGACCGCATTCATGGCGGCATAGTCAGCCATATCGGCCAAATAAATGGTAGCCATCAGCAGATGGTTTTTGTCGCTGCCCGCATTAGCCAGCAACTGATCAATCATCGCCAACACTTGACGGGTTTGGCCGGTGATATCTAGTTGATCATCATCCGGCACTTGGCCCGCCAAATAAATCGTCCCATGATGAATCGCCGCTTCGCTATAACGGGTAGAGACTTGCTGTCGAATGATGCTCATAAAGACTCACTACTCAAAAATTCAATGTGATGACATACAAAAAAGGACGCATCAAGCGCCCTTTTTGGTCAAGCAAACACGCCCGTCTTACTTGGCAACCGGCGTGAGCCAATGCTTATACTGCTCATTTTTGCCCAGTACGGTATCAAAAAACAGCGCTTGCAGTTTTTCGGTCATCGGGCCACGAATGCCTGTACCGATTGGACGATCATCATATTCACGAATCGGCGTCACTTCGGCTGCGGTGCCAGTAAAGAACGCTTCTTCTGCAATATAAAACTCGTCACGAGTAATCCGACGCTCAATCACCGGAATACCCAAATCTTTGGCAAACTGAATCACTGTTTGACGAGTAATACCGTCCAAGCCACCGCCACCCAATTCTGGGGTGTGCAACTCGCCATTTTTGACCAAGAACACGTTTTCGCCTGCACCTTGGCAAACAAAGCCATGCGGATCAAGCAACATGGCTTCGTCATAACCATTGGTCGCCACTTCTTGATGCGCCAAGATTGAGACCGGATAGTTACCAACCGCTTTGGCCTTACACATGGTGATGTTGGGCTGATGGTGGGTAAACGATGAGGTCTTAACCCGAATGCCTTTGGTCATGCCGTCTTCGCCCAAATACGCACCCCATGGCCATGCGGCAATCGCCACATGTACGGTGTTATTTTTGGCCGCAATGCCCATTTTTTCCGAGCCAATCCAGATGATTGGGCGCAAGTAGCCAGAGGCGAGCTTGTTTTCACGCACCACCGCACACTGCGCATCCATCAAGGTTTGCGCATCAAACGGTACGTGCATCTGAAAAATCTTGGCCGAGTTCAGCAAGCGCTGGGTATGCTCTTGCAAGCGAAAAATCGCTGTACCATCGACGGTATCGTATGCCCGCACGCCTTCAAACACGCCCATGCCATAGTGCAAGGTATGGGTTAATACATGGACTTTGGCATCACGCCAATCGACCATCTTGCCATCCATCCAAATAAAACCATCACGATCTGCCATACTAATCACGGCATTGTCTCCACGGTATTTGCAAAAAATCAAAAAAGTTTATTCGCCCAGCGGAGTTGCCGCCGGATCGATCAAGCGTTGCCAAAGGTCATGAACGGTCATGCGGGTGGAACGCCACGCGGCAGCCGAAACGGTTAAGGGTTTCTGAGCCAGTGCCAGCCGGTGGGTTTCGGCGCGTTCACGCAAATACGCATCCGTCAGGGCAGCAGCGTCAGTGCGGGATAAGCAACCGGCGCTGGCCATGTCGTCAAGCAGGCGTACATTGTCGGAGTAGCGGGCGAGATCAGGGTTCGCGCCGCTCCATACGAGCACGCCATACTGTGCCATAAATTCAATATCGACGATACCACCCGCATCCTGCTTGAGGTGGAAAATACCTGCTTGTTGTGCCGATGCAGCACTACCCAAATGATCCCGCATCTTGTAGCGCATCTCACGCACGGCCTGCTGCATTGCCAGCGGATCTCGTGGCAGCGTCAGCACCTCACGCCGAATCTGATTAAAGGCGTCAATCACCAATGGCCCACCACAGACGCCACGCGCCCGCACCAAGGCTTGATGCTCCCAAATCCACGCACTCTTATGCTGATACTGCCGAAAGGCATTTAAGCTGGCGACCAACATTCCGGCATGACCAGACGGCCGCAAACGGGTATCCACCTCGTAGGCGCGACCATCAAGGGTTTGGGTGGACAATAAGGTCATGACTTTTTGCGCCAGTCGTGCGCAAAACTCCATCCCACTGATTGGACGCAGACCATCGGTATCGGCCTGCTCGTCTACATCATGCAAAAACACAATATCTAGATCCGAGCCGTAGCTCATCTCAATCCCACCCAACTTGCCATAACCAATAATGGCAAAGGCCGGCGCATCCAAAGTAACAGGCTCACCGCTTAAACGCTTGGGCCAGCCATGCCGTGCGGTCAGTGCATCCAATGCCAAATGTAGTGCGGCATTGAGGACGATTTCGGCAATATCAGTCAGCGAATCAGAGACTTTCATTAAGGGCCGCTCGGCCAGCACATCGCTTGCAGCCACCGCCAGCACTTCACTTTTTTTAAATAAACGCAGCACGCGCATCTGGCCTTCGACATCATCACGCTCAATGCGTAAGAGCTGCTGGCGCAAGGTGTCGGCCAAATCATCACGGGTCGGCAAGTGGTACAAATCATTGGTCAAAAACTCATCCAGCAAGACCGGATAACGTACCAACTCATCACTAATCCATGGACTGGTCGAGGCCATCTGTACCAAGCGCAAAATCGCACCGTGGTTTTCCAGCAACATGACCAAATACACCGAACGACGCATGACTTTTTCCAGCAACGGCAATAAGCGCAATAAGGCCACTTGTGGCTCTGGCACGCTTAACAAGGCATCAATCAATAACGGCCACACCGCTTTTAGCCGTTGATGCGCTTGTTCTGGCAACTTAGCCAAGGCGCGACTACTCCAAAACATATCAACCCGATGCTGGCCTTCTTCGTCCAATACCGTATTCAGTCGATCTTGCAAGTCTGGCGTTTCTTGGCTCGGTGCTTGCTCTTGCCGTGCCACCACCACTTGATCAAACTCCAGCCGAACCGCCTGACGATGCGTGTCTAACTGCACCAACAATGCCGACCAATCAGCAAAACCCAACACCGTGGCCAATCGTGCTTGCCATGCTGGATCACTCGGCAGTTGTTGGGTTTGCTGGTCATTCATGGCCTGAATCGCATGCTCTACACGGCGCAAAAACAAATAAGCCGCACGCAAGCTGGCCACTTGACTCTCATTGAGCAACCCCTGCCGCACCAGCTCGGTCATCATCTGCAAGCATTGCAACCCACGCAAGGCCAGCCGCGCCCCGCCATGAATCATCTGAAACGCTTGGACAATAAACTCAATCTCTCGAATCCCACCCGCACCCAGCTTGATGTCATGCTGCACATTACGCCGCTGCACCTCGCGCTCGATCATGGTTTTCATTTCGCGCAGTGCTGCAAAAGCCGAATAATCGGCATAACGCCGATAGACAAAGGGCCGCGTCATCTCGATCAGTTGATCACCCGCCACACCGCCAGTAATCGCCCGCGCCTTGATCCACGCATAACGCTCCCACTCACGGCCATGTTTTTCGAGATAACGCTCTAAGGCAGCATGACTCAGCGCCAAGGCACTGCCATCGCCCCAAGGGCGCAGACGCATATCCACCCGAAACACAAAGCCATCCGGCGTCACTTGATCAAGCAAGCGCATCACCGCTTGCCCCCACTGAATCATAAACTGCTGCACATCAATGGATTTTTTGCCACCGCCAGCAGCGCCGTTGGTCTCGCCAGCTTCATCAAAGCAAAAGATCAAATCAATATCGCTAGACAGGTTCAACTCATGCGCACCCAACTTGCCCATGCCAATCACAATCAACTCTTGGACCTGCCCGTGATCCTCACCCATCGGCTGACCAAACTTGGCAATCAACGCAGGACGCGCAAAACTCACCGCCTGCCGAATACAACAATCGGCAAAATCGGACAGCTCGCGGGTCAGTTGCACCACATCAGTCAAGCCATTGGCATCTTGCCAAATCCAGCGCACCATCAGCCGTGCGCGCAGCCGGCGCAAGGTCACCATCCACAATGGCTCCTCAACAATGCCTTCTAACACCTCCAACACCCGCGCTTCGATCTGTGTCGCGCTCAGAGCGCCAACAAACTGATCCTGCTCAAAATCAAGCCATAATCGTTCAGCATCGCGTGCCACGACTGATGGCACATAATCACTGGCCAATAACGTCTGCTGACCAGCAGGCAGTGCTTGCCAACGTTGCAGCAATGTATCGGCAACAGCTTCGGATGATGGATTGCCTTGCATGGCGTCTGGCTTCCTGATTGACTAGCGATAACGGTGTTTCACCATACCCAATTCTGATAAACAAATGAACGACCTCAATCGCAATTTGGCCAACTCACTGACCCTACCCGCCATCATGCTCGGCACACTGCTGTCGGTTGGCGTTATTGGTGCCAGCGTAATTTTGAGTCATGGCGCGCAACAAGTGGCTGCCGCGCGCGAAAAAATCTCGGTCAAAGGCACCGCCGAAAAATCGGTCAAGGCTGACCGTGCGCAATGGGTCACCACCTTAACCATTGACGCCGCAAGCGTTGCCGAAGGCCTACCACGGCTGAAAACCGCCACCGATCAAGTGGTCAGCAATCTGAGTGCTGACGGCCTCATCCCCGCCAAAGCTCTTGAACTATCGGCATGGTCGGCCACACCACTGTATCAACGACTCGAAAACGGCTATGACGGCCCGCTAACCGGCTACCGTTTAGAACGTCAAATTGGCATTGCCTTACAGGACGTGCAAAAACCGACACAACTAAATCAGCGGGTCGAACAACTGATCGCACAAGGTGTCAATGTGCATGACAGTCGCACGGATTATTTAGTCGGCAATCTTGAACAAATCAAACTGTCCTTGATTGGTGAGGCGACCAAAAATGCCCATGATCGCGCCATCGAATTTGCCAAAAGTGGCGGGGTGTCAGTGGGTGCGATGCAATCGGCCTCGCAAGGGGTCTTTCAAATTCGCGCGCCACTCTCAACAGACGAAAGCGACTACGGTGGCGAATATGACACCACCACCATTGATAAAATTGCGCGTGTGGTGGTGACGGTTGATTATTCAATTCAAAATTAAGCTGACGGCCTAATCGCAGGCATAACACACAACACAGTCAACGCGTTGTCATGGCCTTGCGGGTCACTCCTATTCCACTCGCAAAGCTTAAACGCTTATTTTGATACTTTAGGATGGGCAAAGTGTAGCTGTCGGTCGCAGCCATAAGACACCACACTACGATTTGCACGAATCAATCCAATTCGCTGCCAACCTTGCTCATCGGCATGCTTGGCCTGATCAGACACCCAAATCTCAAAGGTCCATGCTGGCACTTGCGCTTGGACCAAATTTAACTCATCACGAAAATCCACAGCGTCACTGAGTGGATGACTTGCCGCTGGCTTAATCATCAAAAATCGGGGTGCACGAATAGTCGCTTGAGCCTTCTCACCCAATGCCGCAATATTATCGACTGGACGATACCCCGCGTCCCCATCTATTCCCGCAAATGCACGACCCACCTGAAACATCATTGGCAATGCTGCCCAGCGAAAGCCGATCTTCGGTTGGTTGGTCATGGCCGTGCTTAAGTAGTGCGCACGCTCAGTACCAGACAACACATCGGCCACAAAAAAATTGGCTGTCGGCACCACCTGAGCACGGTCTAATGTTGGAAACAACTTACCTGCCATTGCAAAACCGCGCGGCTCACCACGCTTGGTCTCAGTCAGCGAGACTGATGCCCGCCCGATCCACAGACCGGTTGCCCCTTGCTTAAAATAACCGCTATACGCTGTTGGCTGATCAATTGACCATTGGCCAGATAGACAAATGCCATTGGCATGCACCAATTTGACAAGGCGCGGATAAACATCATCGGAATCACGCAACGTACGTTTGGCTGCCTGACGCAAGCGATTAACGCCATTCACCACCAGACCCGAGGCACTCACCGTATAATGTGGCAACTGTCCAGCTTGATACACGTCGATCTCAGACTGCACCACCGGATCGGGATGATGAGACGGTGAGCTAAACACCACCTGCTGCACTTGCTCAAAAGAAGATGCTGCCCATGACGATGGCGCAACGCAGATCACCGCGCAAAAGAGCAACCGAACACACGCAGAATCAAACACCATATCAGCACAAACCTAAGACCAAGACAGGCCGATTAGTTTGCCCACTGCATCACACTAACGCAGTGATATTTTTGTTTTTTAGACCAAACTCAACGACAGGCTGGCCAATCCCGCACCCAACACCCCACCCGCCAATACATCCGATGGATAGTGCAAACCCAAAATCACTCGTGATAGCCCCACCGTCAGCATAAACGGTACAAGGACAGGCAAAAACGCAGGCACCGCCGATCCCAACATGATGGTAAATAACACCGCATGTAAGGTATGGCCTGATGGAAAGCTAAAATGATCCAGTGGCCGCTCGCCGAGCATCACCGCTTGATGCACCTGATATGGACGTGGCCGCACGGTTTTGTGCTTGAGCATTTTATACAAGCCCAACCCGACCGCGCTGGTCAGCAAGGTCTGGCCCAAAGCTGGTAACACGCTCCAGCCCACAACCGGCACAGCCAAGCCCATCATGCCATACCAAAACCAGCCATCACCCAAACGGCTAACCACCTTAAACGGGTGCAAAACCACACGATGTGCAGAGTAACGATTCAGACGCAAACACCAATCCAAATCCCAGCCTTGCGCTCGGACCAATGCGGTTTGCCAGCGATTATGTGGACTTTGTTGTAGATGATTCATCTTACGACTCCCTCAGCATGTGGACGGATCGTTCTTCTGGCAGTATGTCACGTTCGGCGGGTGTGCCCTGTTGATCTGTCAGACAAGATTGAGCTTGGGCGAAGGCAACCTCTAGCTCAGACACCGGCGTCTGCCAGCCCATTTTCATCACCCGCATTCGGGCGTATAGGCCCATTTCGTTTAAACGAACCACATTGGGCAACTGGCCTGCGTGTTGGCAGAAGCTGATCTCATCACGCAGCGCCACCAACCAGCCGGTTTTTTCTGTCTCGACCACTTGGGCGGCACAGGCATCATTAAACGCCAACACTGGCAAACCACTGGCCATGGCTTCTAACACCACATTGCCAAAGGTCTCGACCTGACTGGCAAAACAAAACACATCCGCACTGGCGTAATGCTCAGACAATGCCTGTCCGGTTTGCATACCGGCAAAAATAGCATCGGGCGCTAGTTTTTCGAGCCGCGCCCGATCTGGCCCATCACCGACCAACACCAGCTTGACATCCCGCATCGGTTGCGACAGGCGTAACTCGCGAAAGGCACTGACCACCAGATCAATGTTTTTTTCGGGCGACAACCGTCCCACATATATCATCACGGTGGATTGATGATTGGCCTGCCATGTGGCCCGCAACACACTACAGCGATGCTCAGGATTAAACTGCTGACCATTCACCCCTCGGCCCACCACTGCTACCTGCCGAATACCCATCTGGCTGAGATCTTTGGCGGTTTTATCGCTGGGTACACAGGTCACATGGCTGCGATTATGAAAAAACCGTAGATAAGCCTTAATCGGTGCCAGCAAAAACCCCAAGCCAAAAAATTTAGAAAACTCATGAAACGGCGAATGAAAACCACTGGTGACCGGCAAATGAAGCGAGCGCGCCGCAAACAGCGCCGCCAAGCCCAACGGCCCTTCGGTCACAATATGCACCACATCGGGCTTAAACTGTTTGAGTTGTTCGCGAATGGCCCCGTAAGCAGGCATACCACCTTGTAATTGTGGATATTTTGGCACTCGAAAACCACGTACCAACAGCTCCGTTTCGGCCAAGGCATGCGGCGGTGGACTGACTTGAGCAGGCCGGATCAAACACAAGCGATGCCCGCGCGCCCGTAAACCAGCAGCAAGTTGGTATACCGTATGCGCCACGCCATTGATTTCTGGAGGCCATGTCTCGGTGACCAGTACCACACGCAAGGACCGCTCGGCCTGCACATGTGGAAAAATCATCTGAGCTGTCATACCTGCATCCTGTCCAATCGTTACTCTCATAACGACAGTCTGCCCAACCCAGTTGACCATCTCGCGACGCTTTGATGACCAGTACATGACCACAACACATTCGATTATTGCTGCCCGATTGAACTAGGCACGATCCTCTGCCTCTACCGGCATGTTCAGCAAATCACGGGTTCGCCACCACGTCAGACCCAGCACAGCCAAAGTCAGCGCTCCACCCATCACCACCGCATTGACCGCACCCAAATAACGTGCGGTTAAACCCGACTCAAAGCCGCCCAGCTCATTACTACTCGACACAAACATGCCATTGACTGCTGCCACACGCCCACGCAAATTTTCCGGCGGAAAGATCTGCAAAATAGTCTGGCGAATTACCACGCTAATACTGTCAAACGCACCAGTGAGTGCCAACGCCAACAACGACAGCCACATGGTGGTCGAATACGCAAACACCAAAGTAAACACCCCAAAGCCCAGCACCGCCAACAACATATTACGCCACGCATGATGGGTCGGCGGATAACGAGTCAATACCACCATCATCAATAACGCACCAACCGAAGGTGCCGCACGCAATAAACCCAAGCCCTCTGGCCCGACCTTCAATATTTCTTCGGCAAAGATCGGCAGCAGCGCAATCGCACCGCCCAACAACACCGAGACCAAATCCAGCGAAATCGACCAAAACACAATTTTGGTGCGCCAAATAAAGCCAAAACCCTCGCGCAACCCAGACAACACACTGCCCTGATCCATCGGCGGAAAGGTGCGCGGCTTTAAGTTAATCACCAGCAACACACACAGCACCAGCAAGCCCGACACCGCATATAAAGTATTGGCCAAACCCAACCCAGCGTACATAAACCCCGCAGCCATTGGCCCTAACACCACGCCACTTTGCCAGCCCACCGTGGTCCACGTGGCCGCATTGGGATACAACACACGCGGCACCAAAAACGGCTTGAGCGAACTCACCGACGGCCCATAAAAACCGCGAATCATGCCCAAAGCAAAAATCACCGCATAGCAGCCCCATAACAACTGGCCTTGGCTGATCAGTCCCGCATCATGCTGGGCAAACAACCATGCAAACACCAAGGGTAACGGCAAGGCCAACCACAGACACCACTGCATAATGCGCTGCCGATTAAACCGATCCGCCACATAGCCACCCCACAGCGACAAGCCAATAAACGGGATGGCCTCGGCCAGACCAATCAAGCCCAAGGTCAACGGATCACGGGTCAACTGATACAAGGCATACGCTACCGTTACCTCTTGAATCAAAATCGCCAAGGTCAAACAAAATTGATTGACCGTGACCAAGGCAAAATCGCGATGGCGTAGCGCCGCAAATGCATCATGACCAGACATCACTACTCTTCCATTTCAACGGGGCCAAAAACAGGCGCAAGTGTGCGCCATAAAAAAAGCCAAAGCTGCTGGCCTTGGCTTTTTTTCATCATCATTGCAGCAGACGCGATGCAACCACACTGCCTCCACACTACCCCTCAGACACGCCCTCAGGGAGGCGATAGACAGGCCGCGCCACTTTGCGCCAAATCATCCACTGGGCGGGGATCATCCGGCGCAACACCTTAACCGCTGTATACGACAACACAATCAACAGCAAGGCACTAAACAACCATGCATCTTGGTTGGCATAACCCAAAGACTCAAACCAACGCACACTTTGACTGAGCAAAATGGCAAGACCAATCAAACTGGCAAAACTGACTTTTTTGGCCAAGGGTGGCAAATCGATATCAAGGATAGTCTTGCAATACGGGCAACACGGGTACACGGCTTTTTTGTTGTTGACGGTGACCAAGCGGGCACGGGTACCGTGGAGTTTAAGATTGACATAGCAATGGGGGCATTCGTGATTCATGATCGACATCCTGTCGGTTAATAGCCAAACACATCTTACGCCAGCACTGAGGCAAAAAAATCGCGACAGCATGGGCATTACTCAGTTGTAGCTGGATTCAATATTCAGTGCAATCACCACTGATCTAAATCCGGCCCTCAACACCCAACATCATGAATACAAGATCAATGCTGGGCCAAAATAAAAATGAAGTGCAAAAGAAAAAAGCCCTGAATCAACTGATTCAGGGCTTTTTAAAATTTGGTCCCGAGGGTCGGACTTGAACCGACACGCCATCACTGGCAGAGGATTTTGAGTCCACCGCGTCTACCAATTCCACCACCTCGGGAAAGAAGTGTGTACTTCTGGGTCGCCATTCTATACAAAATCGCGGGACTGTCAACAGCCAGCAGCACTTATTTTTCATATTTTTGCTATGATACGCGCCATCGCTCTTTTGTTGATCAGCCCACCATGCAACTTGCCGATTTTTCATACGATTTGCCAGATCAACTGATCGCACGCTACCCGCTGGCTGAACGCAGTGCATCGCGTTTGCTGCTGCTCAACGCGCAAGGCGTCCAAGATCGTATGGTGCGAGATCTACCCGATTTACTCAATGCAGGCGATTTGCTGGTGCTCAACGACACCCGCGTGATTAAGGCGCGGATGCACGGCAGCAAAGCCAGCGGCGGCTTGGTCGAAATGCTGGTCGAGCGCATCACCGGTGAATGCACCGCCCTTGCCCACTTACGCGCCAGCAATGCACCCAAAGCCGGACAAACGCTGCGCTTTGCCCAAGGTGCCTTACAAGTGACCGTGCAGGGTCGGCAAGACAGCTTATTTATGGTTGAGTTTGATCAGCCGGTATTACCCGCGCTTGAGCAATACGGTGAGCTACCGATTCCGCCATATTTTAATCGTGCTGCCGATGCCAGCGACGACAGCCGCTATCAAACGGTGTTTCACGATCCAGCCAAAGCCGCCAGCGTGGCCGCACCGACCGCTGGCTTACATATGGACGATGCACTGCTGGCGCAACTGGCGGCCAAAGGTGTTGAGCGTGCCTTTGTGACCTTGCATGTGGGCGCAGGCACGTTTCAGCCGGTACGCACCAGCGACATTACCCAGCACCATATGCACAGCGAATGGGGCGATGTACCTGCCGCAACGGTAGCTAAAATTGCCGAGACGCGCGCCCGTGGCGGTAAGGTGATTGCCGTTGGTACCACAGCGACCCGTGCGCTAGAAAGCGCGGCAAAAGCCTGTGATACCGCCAATGGTGGCACGCTTGCGGCGTGGTCGGGCGAGACCAATATTTTTATTTATCCGAGTTATCAGTTTGCCGTGGTTGATCGCTTGATGACCAATTTTCATTTGCCCGAATCGACGCTGTTAATGCTGGTGTCGGCATTGGCTGGGCGTGAAGCGGTGATGGCGGCGTATCATCATGCGATTGCGCAGCAGTATCGTTTTTTTAGTTATGGCGATGCGATGTTGATTGATCGGGCTGATTGATCGGGCGTTTTGATTTCAGTGGGGTATACCATTTGATGAGGTTCGCGTGGTTTAAATTAACCACGCTTTTTGCGTTTATGCGGTGAAAGGCTCAACCAGACGAAGCTTGATATTTCTCTTTTACCAACACACCCGCATAACCCACATAATAGGTATGAAAATCTTCTACTTCAATATTGTAGACGTAATCTTCGAATTTCTCCGATTCCGAAGTACCAATATGATATCTAATGATATCGTTACCGTAAAAAAAATCACTTTCTAAAATATTTTCATCCGGAAAAGACACTAAATCCTGAGCATTGTTTTTAATTACACGCGGATAGTCTGGGTCGTTAAACCGGCAGTACACATTTTCTAAAGGATGAAAATCTCGTCGATAATCAAATAGACACTGATCTATATCTTTATATGGGACTCTGTGATCTTCTAGTCTGCCCTGGAATAAAGAAGGCCTGATAAAAGTCGGCTGACCAAAACGAAAATCTACAAATTCATTTACTCCGTCAAGAATATTCTCGTAATTATCCTCCTCATCAAAATGAAAATAACTTGCAATACCTGCAATACTGCTCTTATACAGTGGACCACATGCTTTTGCGTCAAAGTCTGTTTTGATTTCTAAAGCATCCTGATCATATCCTTGTAGGAGGTCATAGGACTCTAATTGATCAGCAGATACCCAACCTTTGTCCTCAACCCAGAATGGATGACTTTCCGTACAAAATATATGCATTTTATAACTTGAACGGAAGATGGCTGCAACTTCATCGGGATGAAAGGATCTTTGATACTTCTGCTCAAAAAATCCTGTCAATTCTTTTGCATAAATCTCGAATTTTTCTTGATCAAAGGTGGATGTTTGACCATCCGGCGAATATTCTTTTAAAGAATAAATGTAGTCCTTAAAATCTTCAGCAATTTTTTCTAGTGCCTGACTATAAAATTTGACGGCCATAATTGGCTGCCGAGTAGCCGACTTGAAGGTACTCAACACACGTTTATACGCCTGCTCTCCCGTATTGCTTTCATGCTTCGACAGCACCATATCCCCGACTTTAAGCTGCTCAATCGGTACCAAGCCTTTGTCGGCATGTACCAATGTCCCTGCCACCAGACCGTTTTTCATTTTTCCCACTCTATTTAAATCTTATACCCAGCCAGCCACGATCATGCCTATTGGCCTGTGACTCGGCAAGCCATTACACTACCCCACTTCCAGCGAACTGTCTTTTCGCCCTTTAGGATTGCCCATGAAATTTGAAAAACTCGCCCAAGACGGCCTTGCCCGTCGTGGTCGCCTTGAACTCGCACACGGCGTGGTCGAAACCCCTGCCTTTATGCCTGTCGGTACGTATGGCACGGTCAAAGGCATGTTGCCGCGTGATATCGAAGCCATCGGCGCGCATATTATTTTGGGCAATACTTTTCACCTGTGGTTACGACCCGGTTTAGAGGTGATCAAAGAACACGGCGGCCTGCATGATTTTGTGCAATGGAAAGGCCCGATCCTGACCGATTCTGGCGGTTTTCAGGTGTTTAGCTTGGGTGCGATGCGCAAAATTAGCGAAGAAGGCGTGACCTTTCGTTCGCCAATTGATGGCGCAAAGGTGTTTTTGTCACCCGAAAAATCGATGGAAATTCAGAAGGTTTTAAATTCTGACATCGTGATGATTTTTGATGAATGCACGCCTTATCCCGCTACCTATTCTGAAGCGCAAACCAGCTTGCAATTGTCCTTGCGCTGGGCCAAACGCTGTAAAGACGCACACGAGGGCAATCCGAATGCCCTATTTGGCATTGTACAAGGCGGTATGTTTCCAGAGTTGCGCGATGAGTCGCTGGCCGGTTTAACCGAGATTGGTTTTGATGGTTACGCGATTGGCGGCTTGTCGGTGGGCGAACCCAAAGACGAGATGATCAAAATTTTGGATCATGTGCCAAGCCGTTTGCCAGACGACAAACCACGCTACTTGATGGGCGTGGGCAAACCTGAAGATATTGTTGAAGCAGTGCGCCGTGGTATTGATATGTTTGACTGCGTGATGCCAACCCGTAACGCGCGTAACGGTCATTATTTTATCACTGATGGCATTGTGCGGATTCGCAATAGTCAGTATCGGCATGATCAAAAGCCCCTAGATGCGCATTGCGATTGCTACACCTGCACCAACTTTAGCCGCGCGTATTTGTATCATCTGGAAAAATGCGGCGAGATGCTGGCGGCGATGCTGGGCACGATTCATAACTTGCGCTACTACCAACGCCTGATGCAAGGCTTGCGAGATGCCATTGAGGTGGGTCAGCTTGATGCGTATGTGGCTGATTTTTATGCACGGCGTGATTTGCCTGTGCCAGAACTAAACGCCTGCTAAGTGCCTGACCGCTTGCATCCCATTAAGCCGACTATAATGTCGGCTTTTTCATGGCTGCCATCGGCATATCACAGCAGTGCTACAACATCCACAGTGCTCAATAATCACGCTATGCTCACACAGAACCTAAGACTTGGTACTCAATATCGCCTCTGTCCATGCATAAACCAGACCAAATCATCATTGGCCGAATGAAATATCTTATAAAATAATTTGCAAATATTAAGATACTGTTTTTAAATAATTTTAAAGCCAATCAAATCAGTTGGTATTTATAAAAAGAAATAAATACTATC
>JBBKWH010000009.1:0-18462 GCA_037968855.1 Moraxellaceae bacterium
GACACTGATCAGCCGGTTCGGGTGGTGGATTTTGGCTCAGGCAAAGGTTATTTGACGTTTGCGATTCGAGATTATATTGAGAAATCCTTAAACCTTAAACCACAGGTCACTGGGGTTGAATTGCGTGATGAGCTGGTGGGTTTGTGCAATCGCGTGGTGAATGATTTATCGCTGGATGGCTTAGATTTTTTTCAGGGTGATGTACGTAGTTTTTCACCTGACGCGGTTGATGTGATGATTGCGCTGCATGCCTGTGATATTGCCACTGATTATGCCTTGCATACGGGGATTCGTTTGGGTGCGTCGATTATTATGTGTGCGCCGTGTTGCCATAAAGAGTTACGGCCACAATTGAAAGTGCCTACGTTGCTTAAGCCAATGCTAGGTTACGGGGTACATTTGGGCCAACAGGCCGAGATGTTGACCGATAGCATGCGGGCGTTATTGCTGGAGGCGCATGGCTACGAGACTAAAGTGTTTGAGTTTGTGGCGCTTGAACATACCAGCAAAAATAAGATGATTTTGGCGGTTAAAAAATCCAACTCTGCACCAAAACAAGCCGAGGTGTTGGCACAGGTGGCGGCGCTTAAAGCGTTTTATGGGGTGGAGGAGCAGACGTTGGAGCGTCTGCTAAAATAAGAAATTTTGTTGGCTTAGTATAGCTGAATGGTACCACTCGCTGTAATTTCTGTATTGATATCCTCACGATAATTACTCTTCCAAAAGAGCGGTGTCTTATTGATTTGGATCATGTTTGTAGATGTGAGCGTCACATTTTTGCAAGTTTCAAAATTACAAGAGTAATCTAATATTAATAATCGAGTGATGATCTCAGCATTTTTTGGGTCAATAACAAGTTTCTCAAAAGTTAAATTTCCAATCGTTTTTTCATTGACTATTAATGCTGACCATGTGCCGAAATTATATAGTTTTTGATTGTTGTTAATGTATTCAATTGATGTAATTGGCGCATTAATATTCATACTGTAATCGTTGTTTAAGTACCATGATGATTGAGCGATGTTGGCTGCGGCATTTACGGGGATGGATTTTACAGTGTTAGGGGTGATTGAAAGCGTGCCTTTTAATGCGCCATTTAAAATAATGAAATCATCAGAACCGTTAGTAATTTTTGATGGATTAAATTTGATATTAGTCGTTCCTGTTTGATTGTCATAATTGACTGTGGCATGACATATGGGATATGAGTTAGTGTCTGATTTAATACGATTGCAATAAAAGTATTTTTTGGAAAATACATCGGTATTCTTGATGGGGTCGATTTGTATTGTCATTAAGTTGTATTGGTTAGTGACAGGATCAAGGTCGACCGTCAATGTCTGGTTGTATATATTGGTTGATAAGTCAAAAACCAGAGTTTTGTAATGATCTGTAGAGTCGCGGAAAATTTTGGAATGAACTGAATAGGCAAGTTGGGCATCCGTTCCGGTCTTGCTTGGAATATTGAATTCTGTCTGCGTGTCGAGTTTGGTGGTGAGCGCTGATTCAAATGCATTGACTGGACTGATGGTGGCGTTAGCAGTATTTGATGAGCCACTATCACTACCTTCACCGCAGGCCGTGAGCTGTAAGGATGCAGCGATTAATACTAATGGATAAGAGGCTTTCATCTGGATGTTCCAAATTTTTTGTTGGTGTGGCGATTGTATAGAGGGTAGGACGCTTTGGGTAGAGAATGCTTAGAGCTCACCTTGTTTGAATTTGTGGCGCTTGAACATACCAGCAAAAATAAGATGATTTTGGCGGTGGTTCTAGAAATGCTAGTATATTGGCTCTTTACTTAGAGTTGATTTGACATGATTCAGCAAAAATTTCTGATTCCTGTATTTGCTTTACTGTTAGCCACCGGATGTGCGACTACCTTGGCGCCACTTCAGATCGCCAACCCTGAGTTATTGAGTGCATTTGAGCAAAAAAATGCTATTCCTGCAAACATGGCCCGTCTGTATTTTTTACATGGTGGTGCTTGGAAAAAGAAAGGATCTAGTGCTCATACCGTCTATCAAGATATTCAGTTAGATGAGCAACAGAAGTATCGTTTTAAAGAGGGTGATTATGTTGTTTATGATGTTTCTGCTGGTCAACATCATGTGAAAACATGGGCAGCCTGTGGCATGGAAAATGGCGTTATTTTAAAAGAGGGTGATGATATTCATCCTAATAAAGACGGTTTTTATACGAAGTTGTTTGATAAGAAGCTGTCTGGATTACAAGCAGGCAAGGTTTATGTCTATAATTTTTACCCAGATTGTTGGTTGAATCAGTACTCTCCTTCAACTAAAGGCTTGGACTATTATGGGTTTATTAAGCCAGTCGTAGATGCTCGACCACTTGCAGCGGTATACAACAAGCAGCTTGTGACAATTGAAGTTAAATAATTTTGATTGTGTGAGTAAGGCAAAAAACCGCGCCAAATGACGCGGTTTTTTAATGCGGTTACTTAAACAAAAAACCTGCCTTGAGAGGCTTTATCTTTCAACAACTGTGGCACAGCAAAACGCTCGCCATATTTCGCTTCAAGTTCACCAGCACGCGCCACAGCCTTATCCAAACCGTATTGATTCAGGTATTGAATCGCACCACCAGTCCACGGGGCAAAGCCAATGCCAAAGATCGAGCCGATGTTGGCGTCTTGCACCGATTCCAGCACGCCTTCTTGCATACAGCGTACGGTGTCGAGGGCTTGCACAAACAAGATGCGTTCAATTAATTCTTGCTCATCAACCGCCAGTTCTGGCTTGTGCCATGCTTTAAGACCCGACCACAAATGTTTTTTGCTGCCATCGGTGGGGTATTCATAAAAGCCCGCGCCAGCCGCTTTGCCTTTGCGATTATGATCATGAATCATGGCTTTGATCAATGCATCGACGGGAGAGTCGGGCAAGGTTTTGCCTTCAGCGGCCAAGTCTTTGCGGGTTTGTTCGGTGATGTGTTCGGTTAGCGTGAGGCTGACTTCATCTTGAATCGCCAGTGGGCCAACCGGCATACCGGCTTTGAGCGCGGCCATTTCGACTTTGGCTGGATGCACGCCTTCTGCCAACATGCGCATGCCTTCTTGAATAAATGTACCAAACACACGGCTGGTAAAGAAGCCACGGCTGTCGTTGACCACAATTGGGGTTTTGCCAATTTGCAGCACATAGTCAAATGCGCGGGCGAGGGTGTCGGCGCTGGTGTGTTTGCCTTTGATGATTTCGACCAGTTGCATTTTATCAACCGGACTAAAGAAGTGCAGGCCGATGTAGTTGGCGGCGTTTTTGCTGGCTTCAGACAGTCCGGTGATCGGCAGTGTTGAAGTGTTAGACGCCATGATACCGCCATCGACCAATTGTGCTTCGGCGGCTTGGGTGACTTGAGCTTTGAGTTCGCGGTTTTCAAATACGGCTTCAATGATCAGATCGCAACCCGAAAGGTCACTATAGTCAGCGGTTGCGGTGATGCTGTTTAAAATAGCATCGCGTTTTTCGGTGGTCATTTGACCGCGTGACACACGCTTGTCGAGCAGTTTTTGGCTGTAGGCTTTGCCTTTTTCGGCGGCTTCAGTCGAGACGTCTTTGAGCACGACTTGCACACCTTTGATGGCGGTGGCGTAGGCAATACCGCTACCCATCATGCCTGCGCCCAATACGCCAACTTTTGTCGCTTGCCATGCAGGAATACCGTCTGGACGGCTATGGCCTGCTTTGATGGCATTGAGTTGAAACCAGAACGTGCCAATCATGTTTTTGGCAATTTGGCTGGTGGCGATTTCGGTAAAGTAACGCGATTCGATGCGTAGGGCGGTATCGACATCGACTTGAGCGCCTTCGGCTGCGGCCGCCATGATCGCTTCAGGCGCAGGGTAGCAGCCTTTGGTTTTGTCACGCAGCATGGCGGGGGCAATCGCCAGCATTTGCGCCACGGCTGGGGTGCGTGGGTCGCCATTGGGGATTTTATAGCCTTTGACATCAAACGGCTGTGCCGATTTTGGATTAGCTTTGATCCACTCGCGGGCTTTGTTGATCACCTCATCCATGCTGTCGGCGGTGTCGTGTACTAGACCCAAGCTAACGGCTTTTTTGACATCAAATTGCTTACCTTCCATCAAAAATGGAAAGGCGTTTTGTAGGCCAAGCAAGCGCACCATACGCACAATGCCGCCACCACCCGGTAGTAGGCCGAGGGTGACTTCGGGGAGGCCAAATTTGGTTTTGGGGTCGTTGAGGGCGATACGGCGATGGGTGGCGAGTGCCAGTTCCCAGCCGCCACCAAGGGCTGTCCCGTTTAAGGCCGCAACCACGGGTTTGCCCAAAGTTTCGATGCTGCGCATGTTGGCTTTTAAGCCTTCGATCATGGCAAAAAAGGCTGGCGCTTCGCTGCGTGGGGCTTGAATCAGTTCGTCTAGATCACCGCCAGCAAAAAAGGTTTTTTTGGCTGAAGTAATGATCACGCCTGCGAGGTCAGTCTCAGCTTTGAGCTGTGCAGTAACATCCGCAAGGCTTTGGCGAAACTCGGCGTTCATGGTGTTGGCTGATTGGCCGCTGGAGTCCAGCGTGAGGGTGACGATGTTATCTTGGTCTTTTTGATAGCGAATGGCGCTCATCGGGATGCTCTCTATTTAGGTCTGTAGTCAGGTGCATAAACGCGTTCAATGATGGTGGCAATGCCCATACCACCACCGACACATAAGGTGGCAAGGCCGCGTTTTTTGCCAGTGCGTTCGAGTTCATCCAGCAAGGTGCCAAGGATCATCGCGCCGGTTGCGCCCAGTGGATGGCCCATCGCAATCGCGCCGCCATTGACGTTGACTTTTTCGCTCGGTACGCCAAGTTCATTGATAAAGCGCATCACCACGGCGGCAAAGGCTTCGTTGACTTCAAACAGGTCGATGTCGTCAATGGTCAGACCGGCTTTTTCGAGCGCTTTACGTGCAGCAGGGGCAGGGCCGGTCAGCATGATGGTGGGGTCTGTGCCAACCAATGCGGTGGCGATAATTTTGGCGCGTGGGGTTAAGCCCAATTCTTTGCCGATTTTTTCCGAACCAATCAACACCAAGGCTGCACCATCGACGATGCCAGACGAATTGCCTGCATGGTGCACGTGGTTGATTTTTTCGGCTTCGGGGTATTTTTGCAGGGCGATGGCGTCAAAGCCCATGTTGCCCATCATCTCAAAACTTGGCGCAAGGTTGCCGAGTTTTTCAGCGGTAGTGCCTGCGCGAATAAATTCGTCTTTGTCCAAAATGGTCACGCCTGCACCATCTTTGACAGGAATAATCGACTGATCAAAACGGCCTTCGGCTTGGGCGGTGGCGGCTTTGGCTTGTGAATGAGCGGCAAATTGATCGACATCGTGACGGCTGTAGCCATCAAGCGTGGCGATCAGGTCAGCACCGACGCCTTGTGGCACAAAGCCTGCTTTCATGTTTGTCTGTGGATCAAGCGCCCATGGGCCGCCGTCTGAACCCATGGCAATGCGTGACATGGATTCGACGCCACCGGCCACTACCAAATCTTCCCAGCCGGAGCGGATTTTCATGGCGGCAAGATTGACGGCTTCTAGACCAGAGGCGCAAAAGCGGTTGATTTGCACGCCCGATACGTTGTCGCTCCAACCGGCGGCAATCGCGGCGGTTTTGGCAATGTCGCCGCCTTGGTCGGCAATTGGGGTGACGCAGCCGAGCACCAAGTCTTCAACTTTGCTGGTGTCTAGATTGTTGCGTTCGGCCAAGGCATGCAGCAAGGTGGTGAGCAGGGTAATCGGCTTGACTTCGTGCAGGCTGCCGTCTTTTTTGCCTTTGCCGCGCGGGGTGCGAACGGCGTCAAAGATATAGGCTTCGGTCATGGCTGGGTGTCCTTGTCAGTGTGTTGGATGCGTGTCTAGGGTCAGTGCCCAAGCAAGCATTTCAGAATGCCATTGAGTGTAACGGCTTGACGGCTTACGGCAATGACGGGAACGTTCAAGTCAGGTGGCGTGATATGACATGTAGGGTGATGCGCTGCCTTGAGGGGTATTTGCTCTGTTGCTATGCTTGGGTGCTTGGTCTTGTATGATCAAGCGTTATCATCATGGATAAAAAAAGAGATAGATCATGCAATGTATTGTGAATAAAGAATTGTTAAGCGTGTGGTTTGTGCCGTTGGATCTGTCTGATGATTTTTATTCGCCGTTTGATGATCAACCGTTTGTCTGCGTGTTGCTTTGTCATGTTGCCGAAGTCAGTGATGTGGATCGTGCGCGGCTTTGCCAGCAGATTGTGAGCAGTAGCTGTCAGTATGTCATCTGTGCAGGTGTGGATTGTTCGATCTGGGATGAGACCTTGGATTTGGCGTTTACTGATATGCAGACTGAGGATGGCGACAATCAAGATCAAACCTTGCTGACCACTTGGCATGAAGATGAGCCATTGCTCGATGTGTTTCGCTTTGCCTTTGAGAGTGATGCGGTTGTGCCTGTGGCGAGTGCGCGATATGTAGTGCTGAGTCTGGCGGAGCAAGATAACGCAATGATTGTAAATAGTTTAATAGCATTTTTGCGTGGGCATGGTGTGGCGGTATAGCGTGTTGTTATTGTTGTCGGGATGGCAATATGAGATAGCGTGGGGCCGCTGTGACCCCATGCGATATGACGGTAAGATTATGACTTTGGAAAGGTCGTGTTTGGAAAGCGCTCGTGAAAAGTTTTTTCGCTATCTTCCATCATGCGTTGACCTTGTTTGATGTTGTCATTGCCTTCATCAACGAGGTTTTTACCTTTTTTAAGCTGTTTTTGGCCTTTGTTGACCAGTGTTTGGCCGTCTTGCCATTGCTTGCCAAGTTCTTGGCTACCAGCGCTTTGCGCCAAAATGCGCTCGCCCATAGTCGGTGTGCTGGTGCAGCCAGTCAGTGCCGTGAAGGTCAGTGCGGTGGCGAGAATCAGTGTTTTTTGCATGAAGGACTCCAATTCCAAAATGAGTGCTAAACAACAGATTTAGCATGCGAGAATCATATTGAGATTGTCGATAAATGACAGCAAAAATGACTGATTTAAAGGTGGTTTTTTGGTGAATTCATGGCTTTTCCATCATTGCTGGTGTCTGTAAATGGCGATAAAGGGTGTCTGCCCAGCGGGTATAGGCCAGCGCAGAAGGGTGAAAGCCATCGCTGGCCATAAAGTCAGCTTGCATTGGAAAGTCGCTGATCACATAGCGTGCCGTTGGGTGTTGTGTGAGTCGTACGGCCAGTTGTTGATTAAAGCGTTTGGCCCGTGCGCCCATGATCCAGCGTAGCGGTTGCGGTAAGGCCGGAAAAACATGCATCGGCGGCAGAGCGCTACACAGGATCTGTTGGGGATGAAAGCGCTGCTGTAAGGTTTGCAACAGTTGTGTGTATTGCTGAACCCAGCGTGTGGTTGCGGTCAGACCTGTCACATCGTTCACGCCTATCGAAATGACAATCACATCAAAGGTGGTGTCGTTGAGGTCTGCAACAGCGGCAAGGGTTTGTTGCAAGGTATGGCCAGTGGTGGCGATCAGTTGCCAATGCACTTGGTGCTGCGTGGCCAATTGTTGCACCAGTTGACCGCTTAACGCCTGTTGCTGATGATCAACACCCACACCTGCGGCGGCAGAGTCACCCAAAATCAGTAAGCGTAAGGGCTGTTGGTCTGGGCCATTGCAACCCATACGCGCGCCGATGGGTTCGGGTAAAGATGGCGTGACGCGGCGTACATAGCGTCCTTGCAGCCAGAGCACAGGTGCAAAAACCAATAAGGCGAAACGGTCAGGCATGAGACATCCTATGGTGTGGTTTGGGCGAGTGATGGCTGTTTGAGATATTGCGCTACTGCCATGTCAATTGTGGGATAAAACTGCGCTGCGCCCCAATTGGTGTACAAGCCATAATCTTTTAGTCGATCTTTGGCTGGGCCTTTTAGTTCGGCAAACACCAAATGAATATGTTGTGCGCTGAGGTGTTGTTCGAGCTGCTCAAGCATTTGGCCTGCGGTGATGTCGATATCAGTAATCGGTTCGGCGGCGATGACCACCCAATGAATCGGTGGGTTGGCATGGCGGGTCGCGTGCAAAATATGCTGTCTAAAGCTTTCTTGATTGGCAAAAAACAATGGCGCATCCCAGCGAAACAACAGTAAGCCGTCAATTTGTTCGGCATCAGGATGTCGGACGATATCGTGATAGCCGCTAACGCCGCGCACGCGTCCTAAGATCGCATCGTAAGGCCGCCATGCACGCCAAACAAACGCAGCCAAGCCCAAGCCAACTGACCAAAAAATGCCCTGTACTACGCCAAATAACGCCACGCCAAAAAAACAACCAATCGACAGCCAAAATTCACTTTGACGCTGATGATAGAGACGAACGACCGCTTTGATTTCGGTGAGAGCCAGACAGGCGCTGATAATAATCGCGGCCAGTGCTGTACGCGGGACATCATGCAGTAATGAAGGCGCAAAGCTAATCATGAGCACAATACACAATGCGCCAATCACATTGGTCAGTTGGGTCTTGGCACCGGCGGATTCGGCAACGGGTGTGCGAGAGGCACTGCTACTAATAGGAAAGCCTTGAAATAATCCCGCACCGAGATTGGCACAGCCGAGTGCCACCAGCTCGCGGTTGGGGTGCGCTGGCATGTTAAGGCGTTGGGCATAGGTGCGTGAGAGTACGCTCATATCGGCAAAGGCCACCAACGCAATAGCTAAGGCGCTGGGTGCGAGTTGTTGTAGCTCGGCCCATGTGATTTGTGGCCAGTCCCAGTGTGGCAGTCCTTGAGGCAGTGCGCCAACCACTGCCACAGCATGATGATCGTGTAGTTGAAACACAGCCACCAATAGTGTGGGAATAACCATAGCCAGTAGCATGGCGGGCCACTGTGGACGATAGTGCTGACATAGCCCAATGATCACTAAAGCCAGCAGGCCCAGCGCGGTGGTGGGTAAGTGGGCGACACCATTGATCAAACTGGTGATCAGGTGTTGCAGTTCGGCCTGTAAGGTTGCGCCTTCGGCTTCAAAACCACACAGTTTGGGCAGTTGACTGATCAAAACGGTGAGGGCAATCCCGTTGAGATAGCCATAACGAATCGGCTGCGATAACAAGTCAGTCACAAAACCAAGCCGTGCCAGCCCTGCCACAATACATAAGCCGCCCGTCATCAAGGCCAGCATGCTGGCCAGTGCAACAGCATGGCTAATCGACCCTGCCGCCAAGGGCAAAATAGTGATGGCAATCAAACCCGATAATGCGGAGTCAGGGCCAAGCACCAAGATTCGACTTGGCCCCATAACGGCATAAATCAGTAAAGGCACGATGGTGGCGTATAGCCCGTAAATGGCGGGCAAACCGGATGCCTCGGCGTAACTCATCCCCACCGGAATCAACATGGCGGTCAAGACCAGACCTGCACCAAGATCTGCACGGAGCCAAGCGCGTTGATAATGCCGTGCCGGATGCTCGGCCCAATATTGGCGTAGCGTCGCTTGCCAGTTGGTGAGCTTGACGGATGGCGGCGATGGTGGCTTAGACCTCATGCGGTCGTCCTTGGGCAGCGATCAACTGATTCGTGCCGATAGAAGAGATAAACCGGCTATCGGCATTGGATGTGTATTAGTTGCTATGCAGTTGACGGTATAAACCCGGTGTTACGCCAGTCCATTTTTTAAACGCCCGATGAAAGGTGCTGGTTTCGCTAAAGCCCACTTGTTGTGCCACGTCTTCAAGCGATAATTCGGGTCGTAGTAGCAAGTGAATGGCGGCATCGCGGCGCAAGTTGTCTTTGACCCCTTGATAGCTTTTGCCTTCGGCAGCCAAGCGGCGGCGTAAGGTTTGCGGCGATAGGTACAGCCGTGAGGCCACGTCGTTGAGCGTGGGCATTTCTTCGCCGATATGGGTTTTAAGCAAGTCGCGAATACGTGAGGTTAGCGAACTGGCGTTTTTAAACTTCACCAACAATTGCGCGGGGGCAGTTTTTAAAAACTCATCCAAGCTGGCTTCGCTTTGTCGAATCGGTAGGTCGAGATAGTCAGCAGCAAAGGTCAGTTCGGTGCGGGCCTCATTAAACTTCATGACGGGGGCAAAAAACAGCGCGTCATATTCATCCAGATGCTTGGGTTCTGGATAGGCAAATTGCACGCGCTCTAACGGAATGCGCCGTTCAATCAGCCATGAAGCCAGACCATGCCAGATCATCAGCATGGCTTCGGTAATAAAATGATCGGGGTCGCGGTCTTTGGGAATATTGACCGCCAGACGGGCTTCGTGCGTATCGCGCATCACGCTCATCGACCAGTCATCACCAAACAAGCGATAAAACTGTGCGCCACGCTCTAAGGCTTTGCCCAGCGTACCGGCATGAATAATCAATCGGCACATGGTGGCAAAGGTACCCAAGCGCCGTGGTTCGCGCCCAAAGCCTAGATGTTCATCTTGAGTGACTAGCCATAAAGTTTGTGCCAGTCGGGTGTATTGGTCTGGCGAGACGCGCGCACGCGGTTGGGTCAGCAGCTCAGGCTCAATGCCAGCGCGGGACAAGATGCTGTCGATGTCGATGTTGAGACGACGCGCGCCTTCGATGGCAGCATTGACAAAATGCACACTAATGGTATCGCGGCTCATGTGCTCGGCACTCCATGATCTTTAAATCAAAAGTCTTTAAATCAAAAATCTTCAAATCAAACGTGGACGCAAACCCAGTCTAGCAGTAGACGTTCAAGCCGTGGGCAATGGCTGAAGCGTTCGGTTGATGACTGAACGAAATGGTCAGTCATTCTGGCCGGATGGGTCATTGAGCGTCAAACCATGCTGCTTTAGCCTGTCTGATACGACGATGGCTTTTGCGTCACTGCTGCGTCATCTTGGGGCAATGACAACATATCATTGGCCCAGATTGCTTGACCTACCGAATGGATATTGCCATGACTGCGCCACTGACTGGACTAAAAGTTCTCGATTTTTCAACCTTGTTGCCCGGCCCATTTGCTACCTTGATGCTGGCCGATCTGGGTGCAGAGGTGATTCATGTGGAGTCGCCCAGCCGTGTGGATTTGGTGCGGGTGATGCCGCCGTATGCCGATGGTCAAGCCACTGCACACGCCTACCTCAATCGTAACAAGCAAGCGGTGACCTTGGATCTAAAGCAGCCGGAGAGCATTGCCAAGGTTCGGGCCTTGATTGCTGAGTATGATATTCTGGTCGAGCAGTTTAGACCCAATGTGATGGCGCGTTTGGGACTCGATTACGACAGCTTAAAGGCGATTAATCCACGTTTGATTTATTGCTCGATTACCGGTTACGGTCAAACCGGACCACTTAAAAACCGCGCGGGGCATGACATTAACTATTTGGCCTTGTCGGGGATTGCCGGACACAGTGGCCGCAAAGCCGATGGGCCGCCACCGATGGGTATTCAGATAGCCGATGTTGCCGGTGGCTCGATGCATGCAGTGGTCGGGATTTTGGCCGCAGTGATTGAGCGGCATGGCAGTGGCTTAGGCCAGCAGATCGATATTTCGATGACTGACTGTGCCTTTGCTTTAAACAGTATGGCGGGTGCGGCACAAGTGGCGGCAGGTGATGATCAAGTGGCGGAGGGCGGCGCGCTGAATGGTGCGACTTACTATGACTATTATCAGACCCGTGATGGCCGTTATCTGTCGGTGGGTAGCCTAGAGCCACAGTTTATGCTGGGCTTGGCGCACGCCTTAAACATTCCACTGCTGGCCGAGCGTGGCGCGTCGATGCACCCAGAGGATCGGGCCGAAATTAAGCAGTTGGTCAAACATGCAATCGCTTTAGAGGACTTTGCACACTGGCAACAGGTGTTTGCGGCGCTTGATGTGTGTGTGGAGCCGGTCTTAACCTTAAGCGAGGCGGCCCAGTCCGAATTGGCGCAGGCGCGTGGTTGGGTGGTGGATGTGCCGTTGGATGTGCAAGGCGATCTGGCCGCAGGCCAAACACAGGCGCAACTGGCCCATCCGATTCGATTTTCGCGTAGTCAGCCGGTATATCGTTTTGTTGGGCGTTCGCTAGGGGCGGATAACGCTTTGCTGGCAACGTCTTGTTAATTCATCTGTTTTGAGCGTATAGCATGACCGCGATTGATCCACTAGTTCAACAACTGCATCAGCACATTATTGCCGAACAAGCCTTGCGTGAGCGCTGGCATTTGGATGCCCCGTGGCAGTCGTCTGGCCCATTAGAAGGGCTGACCATTGCGACTGGACGGGTGATGTATCGGCAGGCCATGCGTCAAGAGGCACGTCTATACGGCCTGCATACCAAGCATCACCGTATTGATCGATTTAACATGCATTGGCTGGCCAATAAACCGCCCAAAAAATCACGCGGCACGCTGTTGTTACTGCATGGTTTAAGTGCCGAAAAAGCCCATTGGCTCCGCTTTGCCCGTTATTTTACCAAGCATTATCAGGTGATTATTCCCGATATGGCGGGGCATGGTCAGACCGGTTATCGTGCGGGTGAGGATTATTCCACCGCACGGCAAGCCTATCGCTTGTTGCAGTTGATGGATTATCTGAAGATTGATCGCGCCCATGTAGTGGGCAATTCGATGGGTGGCTTTATTGCGACCCGTTTGGCGACCATGGCGGGTCATCGTGTGGCGTCTTTGTCGTTGTTTGATGCCGCAGGACTGCAAGCCAGAACCAATAGCGTGTTAGAAGCAGCGTTAGAATCTGGGCGCAATCCGTTTTTATTGCACTCGTTGGCAGAGTTTGACCAGTTTATGTCGATGGCGGCGGTCAAGTTGCAGTGGATGCCGTATCAGGTGCGGGTGATGCTGGCCAAGCAATACTCAGATCGGCGTGAGCGTTGGTTTGATATTTTTTGTCATATGCAAAACGAGATCTATCCAGACAGTTGGCTGGCCGAGGAGATTGAACGGATCAAGCAGCCCACATTGATTCTGTGGGGAGAGCAAGACCGCTTGCTGGATATTGATATGTTGGCGCATTTTGGTGAACTGATTCCACAGGCCAAAACCGTCATGCTGCGCAACACCGGCCACATGCCAATGATGGAGCGACCGGCCCTGTCTGCACGTTACTATCGACGATTTTTGGCCGAAATTGCAGCCAGCTCACCTTAATCAATAGCCCATCAACCATCTCTGATCGGATGCTTGATGGGCATGTGTTTAAGTCGCTTGGGAAGATTGCTCGGCTGCCAGTGCTAGCAAGGCGCTTTCAAGTTCGGCAAAGGGTTTGGCCAATGATGGTTCGGCGCGAATGTACTTTGCTTTGATCAGGTTGCGATAACGGACCGAGCCTTGCTCAAGCAATTGGCCCAGCGGTTGAATGTGGCGCAAGCGATCCAACACAAACTGACTGCCCGCAGTACCCAGCAAAAACGGCGACAGCCAACGCGGTTTGGCCAGACCTAAGCCATCGGCCAAGGTGTTGCCCATAAACAAGCGGGTAATGCCTGCACGGAGTTGTTGCTCTAGATAAGCCGATTGACGGCCCACGGCGTTGTCATCGGCCAGCAAGAATGGCAATTGATCGAGTGCTTGTGCCAGTGGTTTAGCCTTCTGGCTGTCCATTTTTTGCGTGGATAAATAGGCATATAGCCATTGATTGCATTCATGCTCGCTGGTGGGCATTTGCTCGACATTTAAGCCCATCACATAGCCGATATAGCGCCACAAATGCAGCACAGCATAGCGTTCGTCAGCGCTCAGTTGCGAGCCAAACACCCGCAGTCCGTACAGCACCACCAGCGAAAACTGTAGGTTGGTGGCGATCAAGTCACTTTGATTAATCGGAACGCCATAGGTGGCAGTGGGCCACGTGTCGCTATGGCGCAGTTTGTGCCGAACCAAAGCATGAATCACTCGGACATGCGCCGCTTGGTTAAATCCTGCTTGGCGCATCTGCATGCCATACGGTGCGGTGACGGCGGCGGCAAACAACAGGGTTCGCGCCATACGTGGCAGGGCGCTATAGGCCAGCGCGCCGGTTTCGATCAGGGGTTGGGCCAACGCAGGCACAGCATAACCGCCCATGAGTGACACGCTTTGCAGCATTAGGCTTTGCAAAATCGGATAGCGCGCCAGCGTGGCCGTGCCTTGATTGAGCAACTCTGGTTTTAGCCACGTCGGGATCTGCTCAAGCTGAGCAAACAGCGCTTTGAGTTCGGCAGGGGCATCGGGCACTTGATCAATGCCTTGATCGAGCGCCTGTTGAAACATGCGCATACCGTGGGCGGGTAACTGTTGCGCCACTGCCACCCATGTATCACACAAATCATCACCTTGGCCGTAGCCTTGTTCGATGCGATCTAACAAGGCGGAATCGAGATGCGCTTGGCCCGACAGACAATACTGGCGCATCAAGCGTAAAGGTCGCAACTGTTGATTTTGCTGCGGCTCAACACTGCGATGATAGGTAAATGCGTAGCTCATCACGACACCATGATTGATAAAGACATGCTGCCGATGCTAGGCGTACCGCGCGGGTGTGCGAAGCCGAAAAGCTGCCAACCACTAATGCAAACGCGCCAAATCAGTAGACGCTTGCTGACGATAGGCGGTCGGTGTTTGCCCCGTCCATGCCAAAAACCGCGCATTAAAACTACTGGGATAGGCAAAGCCCAGCATCAAGGCAATCTGCTCGATGGGGAGCGAATGTTGTTGTAATAAATGCAAGGCTTGTTGCTGCCGGACTTGATCCAGCACTTGTTGCAGCGAGGTCTGTTCGGACTGTAATTGGCGCTGAATCGCGCGGCTACTGCGGCCAAAATGCCGTGCAATCTGTGCCAATTGACAGGCTGATCGGTCGGCCAAATGGGTCAATAGATACTGTGCCAGTTCGTCACGCCATACCGTTGAACGTATGGGGCAGTGGACCTGTGCTTGTTGTAATAAATGCTGATGAAAGCGCTGACTGGCGGTAATAAACGGCAACTGACTGATCTGATTGGGCAATAAAATGGCCGCGTGATCGGCAGCAAAGCGGATCGGGCAGGCAAATACCGTCGCGTAATGTGCCTGATAGGCGGGTGCAGCATGGGCAAACTGCACCTGAAGCGGTTGTAATGACTGACCAATAAACTGCTGACCTTGGGTCAATAAGGCGCTCAATAATAGCTCGGTATAATAGCGATGCTGGCCAATCGGCGATTGATCTTGGGTCAGATAGCGCAGCCAAATGCCTTGCTCATCTTGATCAAATTGCAGATCAAGCGCCATATCCAACAGCGGCTTAAACTGCGAGAAGCGCTGCACGGCTTGTTGTAAGTCGGCACTACTGGCAATCAAGGCACCAAACAATCCCAAATGTTCGCTATGCACAAAGCAGCCCAGTTCGAGTGCAATGGTCGGGCAGTCATGCTGTTTGGCCATACTGATCAGCAATTGCAGATAAACCGAAGAATGCAGCGGCCGTTGTGCCAGCCGTAATTCGGTCAGATCCAGCCCTGCCCGTCGAAAGGTTGCCTCGGCAGGCCAGTGCTTATGCATACAAAAATGCACCAAGGTGGAGAGCAGCGCATCGTGCGTCACGGTTGTGATCCTCTGCCGTCTGTAAAGAATGCCAAAGCGTCGTGCATGATCATCATGGGTTGTGGTGTGTATTGCTATCAATAAAACCACTAAAAGTTATGCACAAAAAACGTTTTGCTGATGAATCTGATCTTGGTAAAGTGGCTCACTTTTTCATGAATCAAGCCTGTCGCCATGTATTCATATACCGCTTTCGATCAAGCCATGATCGACGAACGGGTGGCTCAGTTCCGTGATCAGACCCAACGTTATCTGAACGGCACGCTATCCGAAGACGAATTCCGCCCGCTGCGTTTGCAAAACGGCCTGTATGTACAACGCTATGCGCCAATGTTGCGCATTGCTGTCCCGTATGGCTTGCTCAACAGCCAGCAACTGCGCAAAGTCGCCCAGATTAGCCGCGACTATGACCGTGGTTATGCCCACGTTTCAACCCGTCAAAACATCCAGCTGAACTGGCCTGAGTTGTCGCAAGTGCCGGATATTTTGGCCGAGCTTGCCACCGTGCAAATGCATGCGATCCAGACCAGCGGCAACTGTATCCGCAACACCACTACCGACCAGTTTGCTGGCGTGATTGCTGGCGAAATCGCCGATCCACGTCCCACCTGTGAGTTGATCCGTCAGTGGTCAACCTTCCACCCCGAATTTGCCTTCTTGCCGCGTAAATTCAAAATCGCCGTGTCCGCACTGGCCGAGACTGACCGTGCTGCAACCGCATTCCACGACATTGGCGTATACATTGTCAAAAACGATGCAGGCGAGATTGGCTATAAAATTATGGCCGGTGGTGGCTTGGGCCGTACCCCGATCATCGGTAGCATCATCAAGGAATTCTTGCGTAAAGAAGACCTGATTGGCTATTTAGATGCCGTGCTGCGCGTGTACAACCTGCACGGTCGCCGCGACAACAAGTACAAAGCACGCATCAAAATTTTGGTTAAAGCGTTGACGCCAGCGGTGTTTGCCGAAAAAGTCGAAGCCGAATTCGTGCAGATCAAAGATCAACACAAAATCGCGCCAGAATTTTTTAGCCAGATGGATGCCGTGTTTGCGCCGCCTGCTTATCAAGATTTAAGCGATCTGGATTTGTCTGCGCAGTTTGCCGAACACAACAAATTTGCCAACTGGTATCGCCACAACACCCACGCGCACAAAGTTGCGGGTTATCGGATTGTCACCATCTCGCTCAAACGCGCTGGCATTGCCACTGGCGATATGACCGATAAAGAAATGGAATTGATTGCCGATCTGGCCGATCAATACAGCTATGGCGAGTTGCGCAACACCCACGAGCAAAACATTGTACTGGCCGACGTGCCGCAAAGTGCCTTGTTTGCCCTGTGGCAGACGCTAGAGCAGGCCAACATGGCCCGCGCGCATATCGGCTTTTTGACCGATATTATTTGCTGCCCCGGTGGTGATTATTGTTCGTTGGCCAACGCCAAATCGATTCCGATTGCCGAAGCCATTAGCCGCCGTTTTGACGATATCGACACCGTATATAACCTTGGCCCGATTGACCTGAATATCTCCGGTTGTATGAATGCCTGCGGTCATCACCACGTCGGTCATATCGGTATTTTGGGTGTGGACAAAAAAGGCGCGGAGTTCTACCAAGTCTCGCTCGGTGGTAATTCTGACCACGATGCCAGCATTGGTAACATCCTTGGCCCATCGTTTGGCGCGGATGACATGGCTGATGTGGTGGAAGAAATCCTCAACACCTATTTGGACAACCGCCAAGACGACGAGCGTTTCTTAGACACCTATCGCCGGATTGGTTTGGCCCCCTTTAAGGAGCGCGTGTATGCAAGCGCAGACTGATGTATTGACCCTCAGCGGTGAAGTCATCGCCAACACCTTCGCGCGTATCGGTGACGATGGTGTGGTGCCAGCGGGTGATGTGCTGCTGACGGTGGCGCAGTTGGATCAATTGGCGCAGGTGACCGGTCAAAAAGGCTTACTGCTGACTGCCAACGACTCGCCCGAAACCTTGCAATTGCCGCTGGCCGAGCTGGATTTGATCGCCATTGAGTTTGCGGGTTTTAACGATGGTCGCGGCTATTCGTTTGCAACCTTGTTGCGTCGTCAGGGTTTTGGCGGCGAGTTGCGTGCGATGGGTGATGTGTTTAAAGACGTGTTGTTTTATCTTAAGCGTTGCAGCTTTGCTAGCTTTGTGCTGAAAGAAGACAAAGACATCAACGAAGCCAAAGCGGGTCTCAATGACTTTAGCGCGGGTTATCAGGCGTCAAGCTCTGACGCGATGACGCATTATCAGACCGGTCGTCAGTTGTAATTGGCTGTCAGCTAGTGCTAAAAAGCCTCACGGATGTGGGGCTTTTTTATTTGAGATGAATCATATGCTACTAACAGCAAGATTACGCACCAACAACGCAAAGAATCAAGAGTTAGCAGATTTAATGCTTTCTCAACCCATGGGTGATAATAAAAATTATATCGAATACAAACGTCTTAATTTTTTTATTGGTAAAAACAACTCTGGGAAGAGTCAGTTCTTACGTTTATTATTTAGTGGTTTTGATTTTTATAGAAGTTTGTTTTTTGATTATGATGTTTATAGCAATTTTAAGAATGGTAGCTATTTTATGGATTTTGAAAGAATATGGCATAATGAGGTGCTGAGAATTGAGGGTGGTACTGGAGGTTTTCTTCAAGATATTACAATGAATCCATCTATTTTATCAAAGATGAAAAATGAATCAGTGGATGTTAATAAGTTTTTAAGTGAAATTTTATCTTCAAGTTCAGGGTATGATTTTTTGATAAAATTTTATAATCAGGCTGGGGCGTTACAGTTGATTATAGATGATCAGGTGAAAACGGATTCTTTTTATATTCCCGTTTTGCGAGGTTTGCGGAGAATGGTTGAGACGGATGGTAATGATCCATATGAAAATAGAACATTAAAAGATTATTTTAAAAA
>JBBKWH010000010.1:0-3016 GCA_037968855.1 Moraxellaceae bacterium
CCAAACGCAAAGATCACAGCGTTGGTATGAAGAGGACGTAATCGACTAAACGTTAGCGGCGAAATCCCTTCAAAAATAGTCGGGAACGCTAACTGCGAGGCGATTAACACGCCCAGCCCCATACCGACAATACCCCAAACCACCGTCATAATCGTGAACAGGCGAACCAGTTCCATTTCGTATTTGACGGGAGCTAGGCCGGATGAAGAGTGACTCATGCACGGGCTCCTTAAAAAGCCGCAACACCAAAAAAACGTTGCAGAAGATGAATATCAGGCAGAACACATGCACAAAACACACAGGTCGCGGCAGCTGCCTGAAGGCATGCAAGACGAATCAAAAGCAGGTCAATACCCTGTCAGCACTAACTTGTCAGAGGTTTACATGACTTGCGATATAACAACAATACGTCGTCTACACACACAAAAAGTGCGCCATTTTAAAATCTTTTTGTGTTTCATGCACCCACAATGTCTATTTATTGCAAAGTTTTTAGAAAAGACTGCGAAGTCATGGATTTTAGCTGCTAAAAGAGTGTTAAGGCCATACCGACTTGGGGTCTAGTTTGCTATAAGGTGAAAGCACAACTGCTTTCGGCCTACGACTCCGAGGGACTGCACCGGATTTGCAGTGTGTGATGCTAGACATTTGTCCATGATTTCAACGAGGAACGATTATGCCAGCCTTTCTGACCAATGAGTGGTTTGACACTGTTACACAAATGACCAACGACGCTGGTGACCTAAACATGCCACCAGCACTTGCTGGTTTGGCACTGAACATGAACGTCACTGATACCCCATCGGGTGATGTCGAAATGGCACTTGATGGTGGCAAAATTCAGCGCGGTCTATCGCCAGATGCCAAAACAACCTTGACCATGGATGGCGACACCCTACGTAAAGTGTTTTTAGAGTTTGATATGGCTGCTGCCATGCAAGCCTTTATGACTGGCAAAATCAAGGTTCAAGGTGACATGAGCCAATTGATGGCGTTGCAAACTGCACGCCCAAGCCAAGAGCAAAAAGATCTATTTAAGCGCGTTCTGAGCGTTACTGAATAAGTCTAGCTTGGTTGCAATGAGTGGGTCGATGCTAAATTGCAGAATATGCATCGACCTTTGTCTTTCTAATCGGAGAAAAGCAATGAAAACCAATTTATTGATGTTAGTCGCTTGTTTGTCGATGTCTGGCATAGCAATGGCCGAACACCATGAGATGCCAGCGATGAGCGCAGACCATAAAATGGATATGAGTTCAGACCATAAAATGGACATGAGCTCAGACCATAAAATGGGCATGAAATCAGCCCATAAGAAGATGCCTGCTGCTCACAAGAAAATGCATGCAGATAAGGTGGCTAAGCATCACGACATGTCTAAACACAGCATGATGCATCCCACTGCTCAAGCGGCAATTGTGCCAACACAAGCATCCATGACCGGTAACGACATGATTACCGCGCCGTCTGCCAAAGAAATGATGACGCCAGAGCAAGTGCGTGCCTTAGAAGCACAGCGCTGGTCGAATGCAGGTCAGGCAGCCGGTGCACAAAATGCCGCAGAGATTTCTGCACCACCAGTGCCTACCATGGCACAAATGGCCAGTGTGCAAGTAGAAGAAAGCAAAACCGTTAGCAGCATGTCGCCAGCAGCAGCGACACAGATGAATGCTCCCGTTGACAGCATAGACGCACCAGCCACCGACATGCCAATGACCGAACAGCCCATGATCGACGCACCAGCGCCTATGGATGATCAGCCATCATCAGTTGCACCAGCACCTATGGATGCACCGTCTATGAGCATGGATGACGGCATGCCAGCAGCAGCGCCATAAGTCTGTTGGGATCACAATGCATTAAAAAACCGCCAAAATGAGGCGGTTTTTTTTGAATGCTGCAGTTAAAACGAGAGGATGCCATGCATATAGCTGGCAGCCAACATCAAACCTAAAACAAAGAACAAAATAGCAATTGGCTCAGCAATCGGTTGCGCGGAGGGTGCGTCGGTCAAAATACGGGATTTCATCGCTAAGTAGGCCTCCATTCAATAAGACACTGGTGAAGTAACAATTACTTCACATTCTTAGCATGAATTGCTGCTTGCATCCAGATATTTCCGCGAATAAATTGCCCAACGTCAATATTTAGGCCATTTAAGGCATGTGGACTACAGGCCAGACTAATCACGAGAGGCTGGGTATTCTCTTCACGCAGGATAACCACATCCAACACGGTAATCGGCAGATCAAAAAAATGTTGGGTTTGTTTGCCAATCACTTCACCTTGAATCCATGCTTCATCTTCTTGGCCAAAATGCTCGCCAAATAAATAAGCAGCCATTTTAGACAGCTCTAACATGACAGGCTCTTGATCATGCGGGCCAGTCGGTTGCCAGTGTTCTAATTGCGCTTGCAGATCATCTGGCGCCACGCCGTCATTGGCAGCTAAAACGGCATTTAATGCCCGATGATGACGAATGGCAGCAGGGTCGTCGACTTTTAACTGTTCGTTTTCGCCGACGTGTTCGATGCTATAGGCCAAACCACCCAAACTGGCTTGGTAAGTGGTATTGCGATCATAAAGTGGTTGATTAATGGCATATAGCGTATCAAATGCATGGATATTGACGCCGTCAGCAGTTTCTAAACTCAACACGGCTTCACAGCGTTCTTCGCAGGATAATATGCGGTTAATTTTGACCTCGCGCCAATGTCGACTATCCATTGCTGGATAGGCGTTACGCATTCGAATCGGCTGATTAGCCTCGTTGACATCCAAAATCTGGCTTAGGCGTAGTTGTGGTGCCGATGGCCCTTGCAGTAGCCAATGCATGGTGGGGAGTGTCTCGGCCTCTGGGTGTAGACCACGGGGCACGATGGCATCGTCAATGGCGGCTTGTAACCAACGCGGCACATCCTGTTGTGGGTCTAAGCTCAAGGATTGCCAGTGCGCGCCGTGCCCGCCCATAGTGTCGCAGTCAATTGATAAAGTCTCTGGCGGTTGGCGCTGATCA
>JBBKWH010000011.1:0-10335 GCA_037968855.1 Moraxellaceae bacterium
GCCAGAGCGCTGAATGGCCGTCCTCGAAAGGTACTGGGCTTTATGACGCCAGACGAGGTATTCTCCCAAGAAGTGATTCGACTAAAAGCCGCTGTTGCACTTCAACCTTGAGACCGCCCAGGGATGACCATTAATACGTTTTATAATCAGCACGCAGGTAAAGTTTGCTCAGAACAAATTTGGCTGAATGGTGACATCATTGCACAGCAGCAGTGGTGTGCAGATGCTAAGTTAAATTTAATTTCCTTAAAAAAGACAGATCAATATGATTTTTCTCAGGTAATCAGTTATGGAACTACTGTTGATGGAGTAAATAAAATGGAATTTTTTTTTGGTGAGGCTGATTGTAAAAATGAATTTGGTTTAAGATTTTTTAATAAAGATGACCTTACCAAGGTTGTGGCTATTAATATTAATGATTTGCATCATGTTTTTGTTAAAAACAATTTACTTTGCCTTAATCATTTGGATATTTTTAAATATATATTTAACGAGAGGCTTATTTTAAATGGACTTGGTATAAACCCTGATTTTTTAAAAAAAGCACTTGGGCTAGGTTGTTTAAGTATTGTAAATTACTTAAATATTGATAACTGTAGTTACTCAAAAGATTTTTTTGATCAATTGGCTAAAATTCCTCTTCTTAAAGAACTGGATTTTTATATCAAAAATACTGAGGAACAACAGCATTGGACACGTTATTTTCATTCAATACGACCTGATGTTGCGGTGAATGCGTGACTGGTAAATATAGTGATCACAGGCTTTAGCGCATAAAAAAGCCAGCACCAAAGCACTGGCTTGATTCACCACACATTAACCCCCCTGAACCGGTGCCATGCCAGCAATGTTCGACTCTGGCAACGCAGACGGGTCTTCGTCGGTGCGGGCGGTGGGGCTTGGCGTTAAGGTTGGCACATCGCCATCGGCCTGCTCGCGCACTTGCTCAACCAGCTCGTCCGTATCCACCTCATCCATCCCACGCTCTGGATGCTTGCTCGGATCAGCGCGCTCAAGGTACGGGTCTTTTTCGATCACCGGTTTTATTGGCTCAGACATCAGATGTTACTCCATCACAATTACTTGATAGCCTTAGACTAGAGCACAACGGCGTGCGGTCGTGTTGCGGCTTGATGGTGCGCGTGTATCCTGATGCAAGTGGTGTATGGATTTTGCGACTCTACAATCGCCATGCTTATTTTAAAAACAAACGATAGCCCGCATTGTCGCTCACATCGCTATACGGATAGCCAATCGCTTGCAGAATTTCGGCCAATGCCGCATCGCTGTGCTGGCCTTGCTGCAAGCCCACCAATACCCGACCTTCTGCCGCGCCATGATTGCGATAATGAAACAACGAGATATTAAAATCTTGGCCGAGTTTTTCCAAAAATGACAATAACGCGCTAGGCCGTTCTGGAAACTCAAAGCGAAACAATCGCTCATCAGTTAATCCGGCATGACCACCAATTAAATGCCGAATATGCAGTTTGGCAACTTCATCATCAGACAAGTCATCGACGGTATAGCCTTCGGCACAAAGTAAATCATGAATCTCTGTACGCTCAGTGAAACCGCCTTTTAAGCCAATGCCAACAAACACTTGTGCATTGTTGCTACCGTTATAACGATAGTTAAACTCGGTAATACCGCGACCCTGTAGCGTACGGCAAAAATTTAAAAACGCGCCGACTGTCTCTGGAATACTCACCGCAAAAATCGCTTCGCGGCGTTCGCCAAGTTCGGTGCGCTCGGCAATGTAGCGCAAACGGTCAAAGTTCATGTTTGCGCCACAGACAATCGCGGCCATGTTTTTGCCACTGATCTGGTGCCGCTCGATGTATTTTTTCATGCCTGCAACGGCCAACGCACCAGCGGGTTCGACAATGCTACGGTTTTCTTCGTACACGTCTTTGATGGCGGCACAGATTTCGTCAGTGGTGCAGGTGATGACGACGGGTTCGACAATCGGCCCTGAGCCGTCTGACTTGGGCTGCTGGACAATCTCAAACGGTAACGCGCCAATCTGTGCCACGGCCACGCCATCGGCAAAGAGACCCACTTGCGGCAGCACTTGCCGTTCGCCAGTCTCAAAGGCGAGTTTTAGACAGGCCGATTCGCACGATTCCACGCCGATGACTTGGATATGCGGTGCAACTTCGCCTAAGTAAGCCGCAACGCCTGAAATCAACCCACCACCACCGACCGCCACAAATACATAGTCGATGGCACGCCACTGTTGCAGCATTTCCATCGCGATGGTGCCTTGTCCTGCAATCACCAGTTCATCATCGTAGGGTGGAATATACACGCGGCCTTCGTCTTTGGCCCGTTGCAGCGCGTAGCGATTGGCCACGTCAAAGCTATCGCCATGCAGCACCACGTTGCCGCCTAAGCGTTTGACTGCGTTGACCTTGATGTCTGGTGTGGTACGTGGCATGACGATCACGGTGTCAATGCCGAGCTTTTGGCCAGAGTAGGCCACGCCTTGCGCGTGATTGCCCGCCGAGGCACAGACCACCCCACAAGCACGCTGTTCTGGCGTAAGCTGGCTGATCCGGTTATAGGCGCCGCGCAATTTGAACGAAAAGACCGGTTGTAGGTCTTCGCGTTTTAATCGAATCTGGTTGTTTAACCGAATGGACAGGTTTGGCGCAGCATCCAATGGGCTTAAAATGGCGACATCGTAGACCGTTGCTTGCAAGATGCGCCGAACCAATTGTGTCAACATGCCAAATTCATCCAAATCCGATTAGACTGGCAAGGTTAGGGTAGCGATGCGTTTGGTTCAAGGCGAGTCTGCGTATTTTTGCCCTAGATCGCCATGTGCGGTTACTGATTCTATTTTTAGTTCACTGTTGAGACCAAAAGCATGACCACGTTATCCCCGCAAGATGCACGCAAACAAGCCGCTGCACACGCTGCACTGGCACATTTGCCCAAAGGCGGTGTGTTGGGTGTGGGTACAGGCAGCACAGTTAATTTCTTGATTGATATGCTGCCAGAGCTACAACTCGAAGCAGCGGTATCCAGCTCGCAAGCCACCACAGATCGCTTAAAAGCGCTTGGCATTGAAGTGGTGGAGATGAACCAAGTCAGTGGTTTGGATGCCTATGTAGACGGTGCCGACGAAATTGACCGTCATTTGCACATGATCAAAGGCGGCGGCGGTGCGTTAACCCGTGAAAAAATCGTTGCGTCGATTGCCAAAAAGTTTGTCTGTATTGTTGATGAGTCCAAATGGGTTGATCAATTAGGCCGTGCGTTTCCATTACCGATTGAAGTGATCCCCATGGCACGTTCTGCGGTGGCACGTAAGCTGGTGGCGATGGGTGGTGATCCGGTCTATCGTCAAGGCTTTGTCACTGACAATGGCAATGTGATTTTGGATGTGCATAACCTGTCGATTATGAATGCGATGGAAATGGAGCGTGATATCAACAATATCGCCGGTGTGGTCTGTAATGGTTTATTTGCTGTGCGTGGTGCCGATGTGGCGCTCATCGCGGGTAGTGATGGTGTACGTGAAGCCAAAGCGACTTACTAAGCAGGCCGCTTGATCTGGCTGAGTTGATCTGATCCATGTCTGTACCTGCGCAACCATTGCCAGCGATTAAACGGCGCGTCCACGCACAGGCGCGCCGTCTTAAATTGACCTTAAGACGCGGTGAGGTCTGGCTAACGTGTCCACCACGCGTTTCTGAATTGGCGATTCAACGTTTTTTAACCCAAAGTCAACCGTGGTTAGAGCAAGCATGGCAGACCTATTTGGATGGTTTGCCAGTTGTTGAGTCTATGGATGTTGTTGATTTGCCAATGTTGGGCCAGACGTGGCGGATCAAGCCAGATGCGACGTGCCAGATGGCGTATACAGCGGGTCAACGCTTGTATATGCCACAGCAAGATTGGCCGCAACAGGTGAAAGACTGGATCAAACAACACGCCAACACGCATTTACCCCGTCGATTGCAGCAGTTAAGCCAGCAACATGGCTTTGACTATGGTCGGTGTACGGTACGGCAGATGGTCAGTCGATGGGGTAGTTGTTCGGCGCAAAAAAACATCAGCTTAAACGCAGCCTTGCTGTTATTGCCAGTTGAGTTGGTCGATTATGTGTTGTTGCATGAGCTATGCCATACACGGCAGATGAATCATTCGGCGGCATTTTGGGCCGAGATGACGGCAGTCTGTACCGATTGGCCAGCACGTAGACAAACCCTTAAATCTGTTCAGTTGCCCACATGGTGGGGCACTTAGGCCCCACGTCTGTGAGTCGTGGTGTGATCAATCACATGAAGATTTTAGAATGGCGCAGATGAGCCATTAGAACTGACAGGTGATTTTTTGCTGGGTCAGTTGGTTCGGGATGGTGTCACCCGAGCGGCCAGTGACCACGGATGTAATCGTGCTGCCTGTGCTACGGATTTGGATAAAATACGGCAGGCTTTCGCTTGGAGTCGAGACGTTTAGCAAATAATGATTGCTATTGGCATCTGGACGGCTCAGCGAGTCGGTCAGCTCACGGTTAATGGTACTTTCGTCGGTTAAGTTGCCTTGGGTCACGACAATTCTGCCACTGGGATAAATATCCAAGGTACAGCCATTGCCATTGTCATGATGGCCAATTAACTGCTCAATCATGTTGATTTGACGTGAGTCATCAACATTCAAAAAGCTCTGTACCTCGCCAGCCTCCAGCCCATAAGCACGGGTGTAGTTGCCAGCGCCGGCACTGTGTAGCTCATAGCCGCCGTAGCTAATACTATCAACAAAATCTTGCTTGATAATCCATTGATAATCTTGGCTATTAATGGCGTAAAATGGTAGAAAAATTGCTTTAGCCGCATCGCCATGTGCCGCATTATAGTCTTGGCGGGCAGGCAGTTGATCAATAGCCAGTAATGCTTTGGTGTTGCGCTCAGGATTGTTGTTTAGGATTGGCGTGACCAGCGGATCGTTGAGATAAATATCATCAAAATCGCCTTGGCCATAGACAGTCAGACCATCAAGATCACCGTCTTTAAAGTCGATGGCAATGTGTTTGCCAAAGCCCAAATATGGCGAGGGATCGTTAGGATGGCGTTGATGATATAGCGCGTAATGACCAACGCTAAACACGGTGTCTCTAAAACTCACCGCATTGGTCGAATCAATCGTCACGGCAGATAGATCTGCGCGGCTGCCATAGCTGGCGGCAAAGGTCGTGCCACGTACACGGAATACCACGTTTAACTCTTGGTTGGCCGTACTAATATCCGCAGTTGTCAGGCGAGAGGCTTGAATATTGTCGGGATCAAGATTGCCTGCACGTACCAAGGCGCGTTGATACGCCGCTTCACTAAATGGATCGACCTTCATGGTGAGGCCGCGGGTGCTCATGTTAATGACCCCATGCAGGGTCGAGGTCATCGGTGCCATGCGATCAAGCGCGACATCGTAGTAGCTACTGCTGCTACTGACTGGACTCACTTCGGCAATCAGTACGGTTCCATTTTCTGCATATGCTTTTGGAATATTAAATTGCGCTAAGGTGCCTGAAGACAGGATTTGATTGCCAATTTCAGTTGAGGAGGCTGCATCAATCACGCGAACGCGAACGTTTTGCAGGGTGACGGGTGAGCGAACAGCAAGTGAGTAGCTCACATTTTCAGGATCAGTTGGTGTGCCAGTGGGGTTTGATGTCCGAGTAGTCGGATTCTCGCTACCACAGCCGGTTAATAGACAAACACCAGACAACATGGCAGTAGCCAGCGCACGTGATAACGTGGTTTTGGCGATGTGAGGGGACAGCGAAGGCATCCACGCGCTCCTTGGATTTATTGTGAGGGTCAGTCCTAATCTATATTTAAGAGTAATAAGATGCGTTCGTCTATGGCATTCGGCAGTTTTGTCTGTCTAATGATCCTGTCATACTAGCGCCTTTGTTTGGTTTGGAGACATGCAGATGGTTTCGGTTGGGATTGTCGGTGGAACGGGATATACCGGTGTAGAGCTGGTTCGCTTGCTGCTGCGTCATCCGCATGTGCAGATTAAAGCACTCACATCACGTACCGAAGCCGGTACACGGGTTGATGCGATGTTTCCAAGCTTGCGCGGATTGACCGATTTGTGCTTTAGCGATACCACGCCAGATTCGTTAGCCGGTTGTGATGTGGTGTTCTTTGCCACACCACATGGCGTTGCCATGAAGCAAGCGCGTGACTTGGTCGAGGCTGGTACACGCATCATTGATTTGGCTGCCGATTTTCGTTTGCAAGACACTGCGGCTTTTGAGCAATGGTATGGCATGCCACATGCTTGCCCTGATCTGCTGGCCGAGTCGGTGTATGGCTTACCAGAGACCAATCGTGAGGCGATTCGTCAGGCCCGCATTATTGGCAACCCTGGCTGCTATCCGACCACCGTACAATTGGGCCTGTTACCCTTGCTAGGGGCGCATGCGGATCAACCCTTGATCGATGCCAGTAGTTTGATTGTCGATGCCAAGTCCGGTACATCAGGCGCAGGACGCAAAGCCGAAACCAGCCTCTTATTTGCCGAAGCTGCCGATAGCTTTAAGGCGTATGGGGTCAAAGGCCATCGTCATCATCCCGAAATCGTCCAAGGCTTGCAGGCAGTGAGTGGTAGTGCCGACTTTGCCAGCATGACCTTTGTGCCACATTTGGTGCCGATGATCCGTGGCATGTTTACCACCATGTACTTACGCCTGACCGACGCAGGCCAAGCAACAGATTTGCAAGCGCTGTACGAACAATGCTTTGCCAATGAAGTGTTTGTCGATGTCATGCCAAGCGGTAGCTTGCCAGAGACTCGTTCGGTTCGTGGCTCGAATCAACTGCGTATCGCCCTATATCGCCCGAACAACGGCAATCAGTTGGTGATTTTGGTGGTGCAAGATAATTTGGTCAAAGGTGCGGCTGGCCAAGCGGTGCAAAACATGAACCTGATGTTTGGACTTGCCGAAAATGCAGGTTTGGATATTGTACCGATGCTGCCTTAAGGCCTAGGTCAACAAAACGGATCCATCATGCTGGAAGAAAACGCGAATGAGTGTTGAACAAACCATCAGCCCGACCATACCGGGCGCTCGCTTGCTGGTGCTGTCTGGCTTTTTGCTGGCGGGTGGCGGGTTATTGCTGGGTTATGGTGTCGGTTACCAAAAAGGCATGAGCACGCAAGGGGCGAGTATCAAGGAAGTCGCCGACTTACGAGAAGCGGTAAAAACCCAAAAATCAGCCATTGAAATTTTGAACCGCACACTCAGTTCAACCGTACAAGAGCGTGATATTGCGGTCGATACGGGCAAAGAAGTGCGTGAAAAACTCCAGCAAGCGGATGCAGCGCGTCAGTTAGCCGAGTCTCGTCTGGCAATTTATCAGCCGATTTTGGCCGAGCGAGGCGGAATTGATTTGACCCTTCGTGCCATTGATATCAAGCCGCTGCCAGAGCGTGCTTATGAATATCATATTGATTTGATGCAATTGCGACCCAACCAACGTTCAGTCTCCGGCTCAGTCGATATACGTTTGATTAATGGAGAAACGATTGTGGCTGTCCCCATGACTCAAAATCGATTTAATTTTGAGACTTTTGAGTCGCTCAGTGGTCGTTGGACCATGCCTGCTGGCTTTACACCGCAGTATGTGGAGATTAGCGTGCAAGGCGGTGGACAAAATCTTAAACAACGATTTGCATGGGAGCGTGGTGCCGTGATTCGAGACATGCCGATAGCATTGGCTGATATTCCACCACTGAACCCTTGATCATCTGCCAGACCAAACCATTGGTCGTAAGCATCTTGCTATGCCCAGACAATCTGGGCAGACATGAAAGACACAGGACACAAGATTGATGAGCCACACCAATTTATTGCAATCAAAGATCCAGTCATGGAAAACCTTGGATGCAGATCGTCATGTCCGACGTTTTCCCGTTGTTGGTGACTGGCATCTGCCCAGCATCAAAGCGGTGACTGACCAAGACACTGACACACCCAACGCAGACGTCATGACTGCGCCGCCAGATCTGCAACGTCCACCAATGTATGCCGTGGTCTTGTTCAATGATGATTACACCCCCATGGAGTTTGTCATAGAGGTGTTACAGCAATACTTCGCTCTCGATCTTGACCGCGCCACTGAGGTAATGCTAACTGTGCATTATCGGGGCAAGGGAGTGGCCGGTACCTATCCACGCGATATTGCCGAGACCAAAGCGCAGCAAGTGAACAACTACGCACGCGCCCAAGGTCATCCACTGCTTTGTCAGATCGAGCCGCAACCGCAATGAGGTCATTATGCTCAGTCGTCATCTGGAAGTATCCCTGCGTTTAGCGGTCACCATGGCCCGTCAAAAGCGCCATGAGTTTTTGACTGTCGAGCACTTACTACTCTCGCTGCTCGAGAACGACTCCGCCGTCAACGCATTACGCGCGTGTGGGGCAGACATGCCTAGCCTGCGCCGTGAGCTTGGCGAATACATCGACAAACACACCCCGCTCCTTGGCGAAGCCAGCGAGCAAGCACCACATCCGACCGATAGCTTTGATCGGATTTTGCAGCGCGCCATTTTTCATGTGCAGTCCTCTGGTGGCGGTAATCGCCCTGTCGAAGGCGCTGACGTGTTGGTTGCCATGTACTCCGAGCGCGATAGCTTTGCCGTTTACTTACTGAAAAAACAGCAAATCAATCGTCTGGATCTGACTCAATACCTGTCGCATGGCACGCGTAAAGATGAAGAGGGCGGCGAAAACATGATGCCAAACGACAGCGAAGGTGATGAAGAAGCCTCAGGCTCTGCGCGTAGCAACCCGTTGGCTGCCTACACTGTCAATCTCAACGAGCAAGCCAGCGAAGGTCGTACCGACCCACTGATTGGCCGCGAAAAAGAGATTGAACGAGCGGCACAAATTCTCTGCCGTCGTCGCAAAAACAATCCCTTGCTGGTAGGCGACCCCGGTGTGGGCAAAACCTCAATTGCTGAAGGTCTGGCATGGCTGATTGTGAACGGCAAAGCGCCAGAGCCACTGGCCGAAGCTGTGATTTATAGCCTTGATATTGGCTCGCTGGTTGCCGGAACCAAGTATCGTGGTGACTTTGAAAAACGCATCAAACAATTGCTCAGCGAGTTAAAGAAGCAACCTGAGTCGATTTTGTTTATTGACGAAATTCACATGATTATCGGTGCAGGCTCTAGCATGGGCAGCACCATGGATGTGTCAAACCTGATCAAACCTGCGCTGGCCAACGGCACGCTGCGTTGTATTGGGTCGACCACTTATCAAGAATATCGTCAGGTGTTTGAAAAAGACCATGCGCTGTCGCGTCGTTTCCAAAAAATCGATGTGACCGAGCCAAGTGTTGCCGATACGATTGCTATTCTCAAAGGGCTGAAGTCGCGCTTTGAAGAATTCCATCATGTTACATACTCCGACGCTGCGTTGTCTGCGGCTGCCGAGCTGTCCGCCAAGCACATCCAAGAGCGTTTCTTGCCGGATAAGGCGATTGACGTAGTAGACGAAGCTGGTGCATTCCAACGCCTGCTACCAGTCACCGAAGAGCGCAAACAGATCGATGTGGACGAGATCGAAGCGATTGTGGCCAAGATTGCCCGCATTCCGCCAAAATCAGTCTCACGCGATGATAAGAGCGTTCTGGGCAACTTGGATCGCGATCTTAAGCGCGTGGTGTTTGGTCAAGACGAAGCCATCGAAGCGCTGTCTGCTGCAATCAAGCTGTCTCGTGCAGGCTTAAAATCACCCGAAAAACCGATTGGCTCGTTTATGTTTGCAGGCCCAACCGGTGTGGGTAAAACCGAAGTCACTAAGCAGTTGGCGACCTTGCTCGGTGTCGAGCTGATCCGCTTTGACATGTCTGAGTACATGGAGCGCCATACCGTATCGCGTCTGATCGGTGCGCCTCCGGGTTATGTCGGGTTCGACCAGGGCGGTCTGCTGACCGAAGCCATCACCAAGCAGCCTCATTGCGTGCTGTTGCTCGATGAAATCGAGAAGGCGCATCCGGAAGTCTTCAACCTGCTGCTGCAGGTCATGGACCACGGTACGCTGACCGATAACAACGGGCGCAAGGCGGATTTCCGTAACGTGATCGTCATCATGACGACCAACGCCGGTGCCGAAACGGCCGCTCGCGCTTCGATCGGTTTCACTCATCAGGACCACTCGTCCGATGCGATGGAAGTGATCAAGAAGAGCTTTACGCCAGAGTTCCGCAACCGTCTGGACACCATTATCCAGTTTGGTCGCCTCAGCCATGAGGTCATCAAAAGTGTGGTGGACAAGTTCCTTACCGAGCTTCAGGCGCAGCTGGAAGACAA
>JBBKWH010000012.1:0-11943 GCA_037968855.1 Moraxellaceae bacterium
ACCGGATTTTGATTCCGGCATTCGTTGGTTCGAGTCCAGCCTCCCCTACCATTTTTGTTTAATCTCTTCTTTTGCCAGCCTACAGGGTGCGTCATGCCCAATCTTGTTGTTTTCAGCGGTAACGCCCATCCTCAGTTGGCCCATAAAGTCGTCAGCCATTTGCACATGCCGTTAGGCGCAGCCGATGTTAATCGCTTTTCTGATGGTGAAATTTCGGTTGAAATTAACGAAAACGTGCGTGGCAAAGACGTCTTTATTTTGCAGCCGACTTGTGCCCCAACCAATGACAACCTGATGGAAATCTTGGTCATGGCCGACGCACTGCGTCGCTCTAGTGCGGGTCGTATTACGGCGGTCATTCCTTACTTTGGTTATGCGCGTCAAGATCGTCGCCCACGTTCTGCACGTGTGCCGATTACCGCCAAAGTCGTGGCTGATATGCTCACTACCGTTGGCATTGACCGCGTATTGACCATTGACCTGCACGCTGACCAAATCCAAGGGTTCTTCGACATTCCGGTTGATAACATCTATGGCTCGCCCATCTTGCTGGCCGATGTGAAACAACAAAATTACGAAAACCTCGTGATTGTGTCTCCTGACGTTGGCGGTGTGGTTCGTGCGCGTGCAGTGGCCAAGCAACTGGGCGAAATTGATCTTGCGATCATCGATAAACGCCGTCCAAAAGCCAACGAATCACAAGTGATGCACATCATTGGTGAAGTCGATGGCCGTGACTGCGTTATTGTTGATGACATGGTCGATACTGCTGGCACGCTGTGCAAAGCAGCCGCAGCCCTAAAAGAAAACGGCGCACGTCGTGTTGTGGCTTACTGTACGCATCCCGTGCTGTCTGGTCCGGCAATCCACAACCTAACACATTCAGTACTTGATGAACTGGTCGTCACAGACACCATTCCACTCTCGGAAGCCGCATTGGCTTGTGGCAAAATTCGTCAAGTCAGCTTGTCTGGCATGTTGGCAGAAACACTACGCCGCATTAACAACGAAGAATCCATCAGCGCGATGTTTGACCTGATGTAATCCATTCGGTCAGGTTCTCCTGATCGACATACCGCCGAACTGGTCGCAAGTTCGGCGTTTTTTCATCCTAAGAGGATACCCTCAATGAGCAACAATTTTAGCCTGAAAGTACAAGGTCGTGATCTGCATGGGAAGGGTGCGAGCCGCCGCCTGCGTCATGAAAACCTTGTTCCTGCCGTCATCTATGGTGGCAGTGCTGCAGCCGAATCCATCGCGATTACCTTTAAAGATCTGGTGAAGTGCCTAGAAAACGAAGCTTTCTATTCACACATCCTGACCTTGAACGTTGATGGCAAAGACCAGCAAGTGGTGCTTAAAGCCCTGCAACGTCACCCAGCCAAAAACTTCCCAATGCACGCTGACTTCTATCGTGTTGAAGCTGGCCACGCCATCACCATGCGCGTGCCATTGCACTTCATCAACCAAGACACAGCAGTTGGCGTGAAGAAGCAAGGTGGCATCGTCTCGATCATCGCTAACGATATCGAAATCTCCACCATGCCTAAAAACTTGCCAGAATTCATCGAAGTCGATTTGGCTGACGTTGAACTAGGCCAAGTGGTTCATATGTCAAACATCAAGCTGCCAGAAGGCGTTAGCATTCCTGCACTGACTCATGGCGCTGACCATGACCATGCCATTGCTAACATCCATGCACCTGCTGGTGGTACATCTGCTGACGATGCTGCTGACGCAGAGTAATCTGAGGTGGCAAACGGTCTCTCACTGATCGTCGGTCTGGGCAATCCGGGAACGGAATATGCTCAGACTCGTCATAATGCTGGGTTTTGGTATGTAGAACGCCTTGCCCAGCAGTATGGCATCATCTTAAAGTCCGAATCTCGCTTTCATGGCGTGACTGGCCGTGGCCAAATCAATGGTCATGATGTACGTTTATTGCTGCCATCAACCTTTATGAACCGCTCCGGTCAATCGGTTGTACCACTGGCAAAGTTTTTTCAAGTTACACCCCAGAACATGCTGGTTGCCCACGATGAACTCGACATGCCTGCTGGCGTGATTAAGCTCAAATCTGGCGGCGGACATGGTGGTCACAATGGTCTACGAGACATTGTGCCGCACTTAGGTGCAGATTTTCATCGATTACGAATTGGCATTGGTCACCCGGGTCATCGCGATAAAGTAACTGGTCACGTTTTAGGCAAAGCCCCGCGTGCAGAGCAAGACTTATTTGATCAAGCCATTGATGAAGCGTTACGCCTCACACCAATGATGGTTGAGGGCGACATTTCTCGTGCGATGAGTCAGCTCAACAGCTTTAAAATAAACTAAGCACCCTCATTTTGTCCTGTATAGACATTGCGCGTTATCCTTAAGCACGGCACAATATCGCGCGTTTGTTTGCAGACGGTATGTTTTAAGGCTATCGTTTGACTGTCAGTGACGCGGGTTGCTGACGTTTGGTTTTATTCGCTGTCACTGGCCCTACTCCCCCGGAGACCATCGCCATGCAAAACACCATGCTTAAATGCAAGATCCATCGTGCTCGCGTGACTCACGCCGAACTGCACTACGAAGGGTCATGTGCCATTGATGGCAACCTTATGGATTTGGCCGGTGTTCTCGAGTACGAGCAAATCCAGATTTATAACGTCAGCAACGGCGAGCGTTTTACCACCTACGCGATTCGGGGTGAAGAAGGCTCTGGCATGATTTCGGTCAACGGTGCTGCTGCATTTAAAGCGGACGTAGGTGATATTGTGATTATTGCTGCCTATGCCAACTTTGACAGTCACGAACTGGCCAACTTTAAACCACGCCTCGTCTATTGCAATGAAAACAACACCGTCAGCCATACGGCTAATATTATTCCGGTGCAAGTTGCATAAACCGCAGCGCTGAGCCAAAAACGCCGCATAGATTGCGGCGTTTTTTGTGGCAGATCATGCGAGATATGCTGTGGACTTAATCCTACTTGCCAAAGGTTGCAGCGCGGAGCCATGCAAACTCAAAGCTTGCCACAGCCAAGGCATATAAACGTCGCTCCACTTCTTGCCATAGACTCTCAATTTGGTCTGGCTTCACAAACAAACCCGAGTCACTTAATCGATCAGGCATTCGATGTACCAAACGGAGCGCCTCATAGATCTGGCGACCTAAACAGGCAGATGCCGGAATACGCACCTGCCGAGACTGCAAAAATTGTGTCAATTGAGCCGCATCTTGCAGCGGAACAATCGGTAAAATGATCTGATCAAGTTGCTGATCAAGGCGCAGCCAAATAAACTGTTGCTGTGCAGCGGTATAGCGGTTCCAGTCGATCACTTCGTGACTAAAGCGTCGACATCCTCGGCATACACTGTCACCAAAGACTGTGGAGCAGCGTCCCGCACATGGCGTCAACGCCGCTGTGCTACCTGTGATCATATTCATTGCGTCTACCATTCCATTACTGCGTTTTTTGACATGGTTGAGTGCAACACCCGTTTTCCATGTTTAGAGGAGTATCGCCGTTCATGAAACCCGCTGCCGACCCCACAAGTCTTGCACAAGTCCTCGCCGCCGAAGGCACCGAGTGGACTGTCGCCGCATTGTATCAGTTTAAGGCACTACAACAGCCTGACGCCGTCCAACAGGCATTAAGTGAGCTGGCGACACGTCTTGAACTATGTGGCACGCTAATCGTGGCCAAAGAAGGCATTAACGGCACGGTTGCGGGTTCTCGTGAGGCCATTGATGAGCTGCATCAATGGCTGGTAGATATGGGCTTTGATCGGATGGAATACAAAGAATCGATTAGTATTGGCAAACCGTTTCGCCGCATGAAAGTGAAGTTTAAGCCCGAAATTGTCACGCTTGGTGTTGAGGTCGAACCGCGCGAACTGGTTGGTCACTATCTTGACCCTAAAGAATGGAACGAACTGATTAGCCAAGATGACGTGGTGATTGTGGATACCCGCAACCGCTACGAATACCAAGCTGGTACGTTTAAAGGCGCAATTGACCCAGAAACCACCACTTTTCGTGAGTTTCCAGCATTTGTCGAAGACAAGCTCAAAGATGCCAAACAGAAAAAAGTCGCCATGTTCTGCACTGGTGGCATCCGTTGCGAAAAATCCACCAGCTTACTGCTGCAACAAGGCTTTGAGGAGGTCTATCACCTCAAAGGTGGCATTCTAAACTATCTTGAGCACACCCCTGCCGAAGACAGCCTGTGGCAAGGTGAGTGCTTTGTGTTTGATAACCGCGTCAGCGTTGGCCACGGCGTGCAAGAAGGCGATAGTGCCATGTGTTATGGCTGTGGCTGGCCGTTGCAGCCCAATGAGCTAGAGTCCGCACAATACGAACGTGGTGTGAGCTGTGTGCATTGCTATGACCAAACCACTCAAGCGCAAAAAGAACGCTATCGGATGCGTCAGCAGCAAATCGATCGTAACTTAGGCTATTTTCCAACCAGCAAAAAACCTGCCTAACCTCATCAGGGCCTCGCCACCCCCGTGAGGCCCTCAGCTCTTGACGAACATCCATACATATGATCGCCGCTGCTCATTGATTGCAAAATCACTGTTGATCGCGCCGCCATGCCCTCGCACGCTTCAACACTTCATGTCGATCTAATTGAGTGCTTTATGGATGCGATGAGTCAATGGGTATTAGACATCATGCAGCAACTCGGCTATGCCGGCGTGGTACTGCTGATGTTTTTAGAAAACGTCTTTCCTCCCATTCCTTCCGAGATCATTATGCCCGCGGCTGGCTTTGCGGCCGCACGCGGTGAATTGAGCCTGACAGGAGTCATTATTGCGGGTGGCGTGGGCAGTGTGTTGGGCGCAGTAGTCTTATATTATGTAGGGCAGCTACTCAACGAGGAGCGGCTGATTGCGCTCACCGACCGCTATGGCAAATGGCTGTTAATCAGCAGTGATGATATTCGTAAGGCGGACGATTGGTTTGATCGTCATGGACCCAAAATCGTGTTCTTTGGCCGCTTACTACCAGGTGTACGCTCATTGCTGTCGATTCCGGCGGGGATGGCCAACATGCCGATGGGCCAGTTTTTGCTCTATACCTCACTAGGCACAACGCTCTGGAGCGGCTTGCTTGCGGTAGCCGGTTATCAACTGGGTGCCAACTATGAGCAAATAGAAGGCTGGATTGGGCCAATCAGTCAGATCATCTTGGCTATCTGTATCCTATTGGCTGTGATATTTATACTACGGCGTGTACAAAAAAGGCGCTCGTCCTAATTTTAAATAAATGACTTTGTGCCATATACACGACAGGACCGCTAGTGGGTCCTGTCGTAGGTCAATTCAAGGATCAATTACCAATCCTGTCGCAGATTGCTTAGCCTTCAGGGGCATGAAATAACAAATACAACTTGGTGAGATTTTCCAGCACTTCATCGGCCATCTCATCCATCAAGTCGCCATCACGACGAACGCTTTGCAATTGTGGATCATCCTCATCAATCCCACTAAAGACCATCATGGGTAGCGTCAACATACCCACTGCTTCTTCGTCGATATCGTACCAGTCGTTGTCTTCATTCAAAAACAACGCATCAACAAAACCGACTGACCAATCGCCTAAACTGGAATCCACTGTGGCTTCTTCAATTTCGACCGGAAAGCCCAACGTTTCTTCATTGGCAAGGGTGTTTTGGATATCCAAACGCCACAGATCAATTTGTGCCAGAATTTGGGCAGGTACTTTGGCTTGATCACCATCAAACAAATGATGCTGCCATTTTTTGAGTTCTGGCCCGACCACTGTGGCGCACAAAAAGCCATGTGTCGCTGCAAAATCGAGGCCATACTCGTTTTGCTCACCGTCCAAATACTCTGCCAACAGATCAAGATCTAATGTTGCCATGCTCATCTACTCCGCAAGATTCTGGTCGCCACTGTAGCAAATCCATGACAAGGCGACATGACAATTCCATCAACGACGATCTTTTTTTAGCAATAAAAAAACGACTCCTATTGAGCCGTTTTTGCGGGATCTGGACGTTTAGTCATCCAAATCTTCGTCGTAATCATACTCATACTCTTTGAGCTGACGCTTTAAGCGCTTCTCCTCAAGCAGATCATCAATTAAGCGACGTTTGGTCAGCGCGTGCTTGCTGTTGTTGGCTTTACTGCCCTCATCAGTATCAAACGGCGCATCATCGTCAAAGTTGCTATCTTCAAGCTCAAAATCTTGGCTGCCCGCACTGGCCATGATTGTCTCTCCTGCCGCAATTAGGGGTACTTGCGGCTATTTAATGGTGATTTGCTTGCTTGTCAAGTCTTTTATAAAAAAACAGGCATTTTCGGCAGATCAACTGATCAAATCTTCCGATCAGACATAAAAAAACGCCTTACGGTCTGTAAGGCGTTTTTGAGATGCTGTCATTCACAGCGATCAGAATATGGGGTGGCTAATGGGACTCGAACCCACGACAACCGAGATCACAACCCGGGGCTCTACCAACTGAGCTATAGCCACCATAACAGGGCAAAGCCCACGTCAAACGCTAATATCTTTGACAATCCTGATTGGCTCAATACCAAGCGCAAATGGCGCACCTGGCAGGATTCGAACCTGCGACCATCCGCTTAGAAGGCGGATGCTCTATCCAACTGAGCTACAGGCGCAAAATCGTCAAACAACTTAACGACAAGGCCAATTGTTGGTCGGAGAGCAAGGATTCGAACCTTGGACCCACTTGTCCCAAACCAGGTGCGCTACCAGACTGCGCCACACTCCGAATTCATCAACAACCTTTTTACAACGCACCATCGCTGGTGTGTGCAGCATTCTATGCAGAAGCAGAAAACTCGTCAACACCTGACATGGGTTTTTTTATGCTTTTTGCATCGAATGCTGATTTTTCGATCATTTCAGCCCATTTTAGCGTGTCATGGCTTGGGTAAAGGCTAACATTCGATCCAGTGGCTGCTTGGCCCGCAAGGCCAATGCAGGATCAACCAGAATTTCTTGATCACCGGTTTTGAGTACATGCAGCAAGTTATCTAAGCCATTCATGGCCATCCACGGGCAATGTGCACACGAGCGACAGGTTGCCCCCTCGCCTGCGGTTGGCGCATCAATCAGGATTTTATCTGGCGCTGCTTGTTGCATCTTGTAGAAGATGCCACGGTCGGTAGCGACGATCATGTGCTTATGCGGCAAAGTACGCGCCGCTTGAATCAACTGACTGGTACTTCCGACCGCATCGGCCAGCTCAATCACAGCAGTTGGCGACTCTGGATGGACCAAAATTGCGGCATCAGGATACAGGGCTTTCATTTGCAAAATGCCACGCGCACGAAACTCCTCATGCACAATGCATGAGCCATCCCACAGCAGCATGTCTGCGCCGGTTTTGTTTTGGATATAACGACCCAAATGCTGATCCGGCGCCCAGATGATCTTTTTGCCTTGGCTATCAATGTGCTCAATGATATCCACTGCACAGCTTGAGGTCACTACCCAGTCGGCACGCGCTTTGACCGCTGCCGAGGTGTTGGCATATACCACCACGGTATGATCGGGATGCTGATCACAAAAGGCGGTGAACTCATCGACTGGACATCCGAGGTCTAGTGAGCATGTGGCCTCAAGCGTTGGCATTAAAATGGTTTTTTCGGGGCTTAAAATCTTGGCCGTTTCGCCCATAAACTTAACGCCTGCCACCATTAAGGTGCTGGCTGGATGATCACGGCCAAAACGTGCCATCTCTAGCGAATCAGACACGCAGCCGCCGGTGGCTTCTGCCAAAGCCTGAATCTCAGGATCGGTATAATAGTGCGCCACCAATACGGCATCGCGCTGCTTGAGCTCACTGGCGATCTCATCGAGTAGCGCTTGTTTTTCGACATTGCTCATTTTAATGTCGGTGGGCTGACCAAGACGATCTAGGTGCTGCTGCACAATCGCTTTGGCTTGATTATCGATGAGTTGAGAATTGCTCATGTATCCATCCACTTAGAAAAAAGGCCGTCCCCGTACAGGGATGGCCTAGTTTAGCTGATTTGATCGTGCGCTGCGCAGTCGTGCGCATGGCGGCTTAAACCACGGGAATGTGAACGTGCAAGGCCGACTTAATCACCCGCTTGCGAGCGTAAGTATTCCAGCATGGTATTGGCATCTGAGACTTCAAACGGATCGGTTGGACAGTTATCCGAGAGATCTGGCTCAAGGAACATTTTGACCACACGCTTGTTATCGACCAACATAGAATAACGCCATGAGCGATCACCAAAGCCAAGATTGGTTTTTTCGACCATCATGTCCATGCCACGAGTAAACGCACCGTTGCCATCAGGCAGCATAAACACATGGTTTGCACCAAGCTTTAAGCCCCACTGGTACATGACAAAGGCATCGTTGACCGACAGGCAAATGATTTGATCAATACCAAGCCGCTGAAAATCGGCATAGTGCGCTTCGTAACCCGGTAGATGTGTGCTGGAGCACGTCGGGGTAAATGCACCCGGTAAGGCAAATAACACCACGCGCTTATTGGCAAAAATATCGTTACTGGTCAGTTCTTGCCAGCGAAACGGATTGTCGCCACCAATAGACTCATCGCGTACACGGGTTTGAAAAGTAACATCAGGGACAACATGTGGCGGGTGGCGGGTCGTGGTCATGATAAAGTCCTTTTGATAAATGAGCATTTGATTCAAACAGATCCTGCACCGTTGCTGTGTGTTTTTTCTGTGATCTTTTTTGCGAATCAATCTCAGTCAGGCATCAAAAAAAACCGCACAAGGGCGGTTTTTTGCGATCAAGGACGATGATTTAATATCAGATTAAGATCGATAGTCCGCATTAATTTTGACGTACTCATAGGACAAATCGCAGGTCCACACGGTGTCACGTGCTGTGCCTCGGCCTAGATCAATCCGGATGGTGATTTCGGCTTGCTTCATTACTGCGCTGCCTTGCGCCTCGGTGTAATCTGCTGCGGCACCGCCATCTCGACAAATCTGCACATCGTCTAGCCAAACATTGACACCAGACTGATCAAGATCGGGTACACCGGCCTTGCCAACAGCCATGACAATCCGTCCCCAGTTGGGATCAGAGGCAAAGAACGCGGTTTTGATCAAGGGTGAGTGTGCCACGCTATAGGCCACGGCACAGCACTCGTCGGTATTACGTCCACCTTCAACCTGTACAGCAATAAATTTGGTCGCGCCTTCGCCGTCACGCACAATCATTTGGGCCAAACGCATAAAGACACGAGCAAACACCTGCATCAACTCGGCAAAGCGAGCGTCATCACGCGATTCGAGTAATGGACCGCCTGCTGCACCCGTTGCGATCAACACACAGGCATCGTTGGTCGAGGTATCACCATCGATGGTAATGCGATTAAACGATTGCTCAGTGGCCTCGCGCAACATCTCTTGCAACAATGGGCCTGCAATCGGGGCATCAGTCGCCACATAGCCCAGCATGGTGGCCATGTTGGGGCGAATCATGCCCGCCCCTTTGCTAATGCCGGTCACGCTATAAACGTGACCGCCAATCTCGACCTGCTCACTCGCGCCTTTAGGCAACGGGTCAGTGGTCATAATACCGGTTGCAGCCTCGCTCCATGCATCGGCAGTGAGCGCAGCCAATGCATCGGGCAAGCCTGTGATCAGTCGATCAATCGGCAGTTGCTCACCAATCACACCGGTTGAAAACGGCAGAATTTGATTGGCTTGTGTGCCGGTTAGTTCGGCCAGCGCTTGGCAGGTTTTTTGGGCATTGGTCATACCGACTACGCCGGTTGCTGCATTGGCGTTACCGGTATTGATGACCAAATAACGGGCCGTATTGGCCTGTAAGTTGGCACGCGCCACTTGGACTGGTGCGGCACAAAAAGCATTTTGGGTAAACACAGCAGCCACCTGACTGCCTTCGGCTATCTCAAACACCACCAAATCGCGTCGGTTTTTGTAGCGAATATAGCTTTCGGTAATGCCAATACGAACACCACGAATGGGGTGCATGGTGGGCATGGACAAATCGCCTACAGCCATATCAAGTTCCTTATTCACAGATGAAAAAATCTGCCGCTAGTATGCCAAAACTGTTGCCTGCACCAATAGCTCAGCATACGTTTTGTCTAAAATAAATTTGCTGGGCACAAAAAAACGGGCACACGGCCCGTTTTTTTGATCTGGTGACAATTAAACCGCCACACCATGACATTGCTTATACTTTTTGCCAGAACCACAAGGACAGGCCGCATTACGGCTAATCACTTGGTTGGCATAAGGATTATCAATTTGACCTGCCGCAGCACCCCCAGCGACACCCGCCATACCAGCAGCGGCAGCCTGATTCATCCGAACTAACTCTGGGTCGTTATGGGTTTCGCCCGTTAGGCTATCAATTTCGCTATGTTGAAAAGATAGGCTAATGGCATCCGCTTCACGCTGTTGTTGTGCTTCCATTGCGGCCAATTCTTCTGGCGTTGGCACATGTACCCGAGACAGGTCTTGCACCACTTCAGATTTAATCGCTCCCAGCAGGCTTTGGAACAGGCCAAACGCTTCGCGCTTGTATTCTTGCTCAGGGTTCTTTTGTGCATAACCGCGCAAATGAATGCCTTGACGCAAGTGATCCATGGCTGCCAGATGCTCTTTCCAATGCTTATCCAGCGAGCTGAGCATGAAATGTCGCTCAAGCATACGGGCATTCTCATCACCCATATTGGCACGACGGTCTGAGTAACGGCTGAGAGCGACTTTGACGATTTTTTCACGCAGCAGCTCTTCATCTAAACGACGGTCTTCTTTGAGCCATTGTTGAATTGGCACGTCGATTTCAAAGTCTTCACGCAAGGCTTGCTCTAAACCTGCTTCATTCCACTGATCCTCAACACTACCCGGTGGAATATAAACGCTAATGACGTTATTGAGCACGTCTTCGTGCATACCGGTAATACCGTCTTGCAAGGACGCTTCAGCCAAAATTTGATCACGCTGACCGTAAATAATTTTGCGCTGCTCGTTAGCGACATCATCATATTTGAGCAGATTTTTACGGATATCAAAGTTACGCGCTTCGACTTTACGTTGGGCATTTTCAATCGAGCGGCTAACCATTTTGTGTTCAATGGCTTCGTCTTCTTTAAGGCCCATCGCTTTCATCATGTTGACCACACGATCACCAGCAAAGATACGCATGAGGTCATCTTCAAGCGACAAATAGAAGCGAGAATTACCCGGATCACCCTGACGACCGGCACGGCCACGCAACTGATTATCGATCCGGCGTGACTCATGGCGCTCAGAACCAATAATATGCAGGCCACCAGAGGCCAATACTGCTGCGTTATTTTGCTCCCACTCTGATTTTAGACGCTCGGCATCAGCTTCGGTTGGGTTATCAAGATTTTCGAGCTTGGCCTTCCAGTTACCACCCAGCAAAATATCAGTACCACGACCAGCCATGTTGGTGGCAATGGTGACTGCTTCAGGGCTACCGGCCTGCGCAATAATATCGGCTTCGCGATCATGCTGTTTGGCGTTTAACACTTCGTGCTTAATGCCCGCTTCGGTCAGCAAGGCAGACAATGTTTCGCTGGCCTCGATGGTCGCTGTACCCACCAAGATTGGTGCGCCTTTTTCTTTAATCTGACGAATTTCTTCGATAATGGCTTTGTACTTGCCCAAACGCGTTAAAAAGATCAGATCATTTTGATCGTTACGCACCATGGGTTTGTGAGTTGGAATCACCACCACATCTAGACCGTAAATCTGTGTGAATTCAGTCGCTTCTGTATCCGCCGTTCCCGTCATACCTGCCAGCTTGGTGTACAAGCGGAAGTAGTTCTGGAACGTGGTCGTTGCCATGGTCTGGTTTTCGTTTTGAATATTGACGCCTTCTTTAGCTTCAACGGCTTGATGCAAGCCTTCAGACCAGCGTCGACCCGGCATGGTACGGCCT
>JBBKWH010000013.1:0-5207 GCA_037968855.1 Moraxellaceae bacterium
ACTGAGTTGATCCAGCCTGAATGAAAGAACCGGACGCATGGGCCGGTTTTTTTTCGTGTACGAAAAAGTCAGAATGACTCAATATTCGGTTGACACTAAGCCGCCACCCCAAACAACGCGCCCACCCCAGCCGTTAGTCCCATTGCCAAGGCACCCCAGAATGTTACACGCAGCACAGACACCAGCAACGGTGATCCGCCAGCATGTGCAGCGACCAATCCCAACAAGGCTAGAAACAATAGTGAACTACCCGCAAGCCCCCACATCAAGAGGCTAGCGGGGAGCAAAAACACCATGAGCAAGGGGAGTGCAGCACCCGCCGCAAAAGTTCCCGCAGACGCAAACGCAGCTTGCGCGGGTTTAGCGGCCAAAGTATCGGATATGCCCAGCTCATCACGTGCATGGGCAGTCAATGCATCATGGGCCATCAGCTCAGTGGCAACAGTTGATGCCAAGGTCTGATCAAGGCCTCGCTGCACATAAATAGCCGTGAGCTCTGCGTGTTCCTGTTCGGGGTTCTGATCTAGCTCTGCTTTTTCACGCGCCAGATCTGCGCTTTCGGTATCGGCTTGTGAGCTGACCGAGACATACTCACCAGCGGCCATTGACATGGCACCAGCAACCAGACTGGCTACTCCTGTGAGCAAAATCATCTGAGTATTTGCCCCTGTGGCAGCAACACCCAACACCAAACTGGCGGTCGACACAATGCCATCATTAGCACCCAAAACAGCAGCACGTAGCCAACCTGTGCGGTGTGTTCGATGACGCTCACTATGTCTCATGGAGGGTGCCTTATGGTTGATGGTGAAGCATTAGTCATCAAGCGTTGTGGCTATAGACTCCTGTTGTAGTTGACGCTGTATGTTGGCTAGAAACAAGCATATATGGTTGTTTAATCATGTGATCCGGTAGGTGATTCAATCGTCGATATCAGCAAATGATCAACAAGCAAAGATCAAACGATTAGCGGGAGTGTGTCATTGTCCTCATTTACTCTCAGCGACCAGCATAGCGCGACCGTGGTGATAACTCACCGCATTTTCCCTGACAAGCACACCGAATACGAACAGTGGCTAAATGAGATCACGCCGTTGTGCAAAAACGCTATCGGCTATTTGGACTGGCACATCGTACGGCCAATTGCAGGTGTCACCGAGACCTATATGGTGATTATTCGATTTGATACCACTGAACATCTTAAAAACTGAATGACATCAAGCGAACGTCAGCAACTGATTGCCAAAGTGCAGCCGTTGTTTGTCGATGCGGATGATTTTTACTTTTGATTTGCGCCTACTGGTGCCAAAGCAAAAATTCCGGTTGGTTGGAAACAATATCTGATTACGTGGTCAGCAATCTATCCACTGGCGCTTGGCGTGCTGTTGGTTGTTGTACCGACGTTGCAGAGGCAATGGGTGCACCGGTTAGCCAGCCACTTGCCACACTGGCAGTCACCGCTGTGGTGGTGTTTTTGATGGTGTACGTGGTCATGCCGCGCTATACCCGATTGGTCCAGTGGTGGCTATTTAGCTGATGATATGGTGTGGTCTTAATACTTAATAGATCCTTTACGCTTTGCTCAGCATATTAATGTTGAGCTTGTCTAAAATCACGCTGTACTATGATGTTAAAAATAGTTTTTTAAATCAAATTGGCCATTTTTAAAATTGCGAATATTTAAATAAGCTGACTTGGATAGTGTCGAGATCCTTAACCTTTCACACCTCCTTTCATACCATTATAAAAATCCATCGTCTCGACCATACACCCTATCTTCATCCATCATCGGCATTTTTTTGACTTTAATCGTCTGTTGAGTAACGACGGCATCAATACTGTCTTGAGTGGCAGCACATTGAAAGACGCTCGAATGCCAACCTGCTTTGGCTCTAGCGTGGTGAAGCTGTGCAGTCTTAATTGAAGCATGTCCAAAAATAGCCGCAACCTCTAACGGTGTTAAACCAGCGCTTTTTGCATTGGCAATCGCTTGATGGCGAGAGCTATAGCAGGTAATTCGATTATCATCGCCAATCATGGCAGCAAGATGTTGCGGTAACTCTTGAGCAAGAACATGATATTGATTATTAAAAGCTCTGAATAAAAAGAGATAACTGCCAAAATTTGGTCTGCCAGTTGGATGAGCAATTTGATGAATTGAAGTGATATTACTCATTTTAAAATCAATAGTCGGATCAAGCTTAAAAATATCAGCACGACTGAGATCAAGTTTTCTTTCAAGCCTGTTGAGCAGTCGTATAACGAGTGTGTATACTTTATTTCTTAAATGACCAGCCACGCTGATTACTAATCTTTTTTGATCGTCAGTGAGGTGTTGAATATCAATCTGTCTATATTCACCATTTGAACGAAGATTGCTAAATTTTGAATTTTTAACTTTAATGTAGGTAATCTTATTATTTTCTTGAATGAAGCTCATATCAAACCACTCGATAGGCCGCAAACCAATCAAGCAATTAGCCTCAAGAAACATGACACTTAACTTCCTCGTATTCAAGTGAGATATCTTAGAGGCTTTAGCAATGAATTTCTTTAAGACAGCTTCTGGAACAGACTTCATCTTTAACTGTGAGGTTGATTTTTTAGTTGTGCTATTTAAATCACTTTGATTTTTTTGAGTCTTTATGGATAGAAAAAGCCCATACAGTCTTTCTATTTCACTCATGCTAGGCATGACGACATCAGTAACATCATTGAGCAATGTGTTTTTGGTGATCACGTCTAAGTCTGATACTGCGGAAATCTTATACTGACAATGGGATGCATGATCGGACATTGACCAAATCGCATAGATACAACTGGCAATATAGTTGCGATAAGTCGATGCAGCCAACTGATTGTTCCATCGTTTAGTCAGTATGTCTCTTGCAAGAATTTCAACACACCCTGCAATGGTTAAACGTTCATAACATCGTTGCGCGTTGAGCATCACCATCAACTGATTGCTACAGCCTTGGAGATTGATGGTTGCAAAAGAATCATTCTCCACAAATCTGCTGCTGATTGAATTCATCAAGACCATGAATCTTCTTAGGTAGTAGATTCTCGTTGTGTCAGACAGCCTACCATTTTGAAAATCGGCATATTCAGAAAGCATTGTTGGAAATGTACTAAAAGCTGAATGTGACTTGGTAGATGTATCTCCATTGTCTTGCTGTCGATTCGGCCACTGGTCATGATCGACAATGCTGTGCATCCTTTGCTTTTTTTTAAAATCATTAGTCATGAAAATGCGCCTTGCCCATAGAAAATAAGTTTTTCTCATTCTGAGTATAGCTGAGTCGAGGTGTAGCGCAAGTCGAAAAATAGGATCGACTTTGACTGAGCATCCAAAAAATCATGGGGAAAAAACAAGAAAATAGGCATGTTGCGTCTAAAAAACGGCAAAAACGCTATTTTTAGTGTTCAAAAAACAGCCAAAACACCACTTATTCCCCCTGTTACACGAAAATTAGTACATATTTTTTGTGCCACTTAGTTAGATTTCTTCAAAAACACAAACCCGTTGTTACACGAAAATTTGCTCCCCCCAATTCCCCCTGTTACACAAAAATTTGCTCCCCCCCCAATTCCTCCTGTTACACAAAAATTTGTAGTAAGCATTTTTTTGGCAAATAGATGGCCAATCACCATGCAGAGGACTCTAAAAGTCATAGCAATTTTGCTGTCATTCTGGTCAATCAGGTGTCTTTCAGACTAAGGTCTACTCTGTACCTTTGCTCCATTTCATTACAGATCAGGTAATTGGAAAAGTGCAAAGCCGTATATTCGGTTTGAGCAAAAACATACTCAATCTATTGGTGTTTTTATTGATCAATATTCATTTTTAGATCAAAAATAAGTCACCCACGATAAAGTCGATGACTAAAAAAACTGATCCAGTGCACGGGCCAAATAGGGGTTTAAGTCGGGTTGCTTACGTAACCAACTGGCATAGCTTGGGGGTAAATCTTGTAGTGGCACACCGGCATGTTTACCCCCACGCATATGAGTTGGGATACGGGCTTTTTCGGATGCAATGTATAGTTCTTCTACCGTCATCACGCCTAAGTCGTCAATTAAATAACGTAAAACAGAAGCGGTAATCCGAATATCATGCCATGCACTATGTGCATGTTTAAGCACCTCACGCGCTTTGGTTTGATCTTCAGCCAGTAAATACGCCAAAGCACCTAAGGTATGTTGTTCAGCCTGTGTCCAGCAAGATTGTGCTAGGGCCAACGTACAGATGGTTTTGATTGGACTAATGTCGACACCACAGCGCGCTAATACCGCCATGTCATAGTCAACGTTATGGCCAATAATATATTCAACCGGCTGGTGATTAAGGATGGGTAGGGTAAACTCAGTATGGGCCGGACAATTGGCGACATCAGCATCCAAAATATGATGGGTCGCCATCGCACCAATGCTGATCGGCTCTAATGGATTAAAGCGATGACATTCACCAGTTTTAAAGTCGCTTTTGGCAACGCCATCCACTAGAGAAAAAGATGCCCATGCAATCTCACAGGCATTGCCGGCTAGCTTGTGGGTTTCGGTGTCTAAGATGATGGCTGTCATAGTGCGTCCAGTAAAATATCGTCACACTGATACAAATGTGACTTCATTTGAATAAAAAATCGACTCGACTCAAGCATGCCATTTTTTTGATGTAATGTCCCTATTAAGATGAGATCTCTTTCGAAAGCAGCTTTTCCCAATGTGGAAAGCATCCAAATCCTGACTGTTCAATGCTGCAAGTTAGCTGAAAAATGACTTGCGCAACAAGTATATTGAAGTGATGCTGTTAGAAACAGATTTTTTTATTATGATAGATGAGTTTAATTATATTAGATTGGGACGTTTATTAGTGCTAAAACTAGCACGAGAATTGACTAATTAAGATAGAGGAAAGGCTTCTGGTTTTAAGATGTTGATGCAGTTTTTATGGCCAAAAATAATTCTACGCGGGTGCATATAATACTGTCTTTTTGAACAAATCAACTTGACCTCAAATACACTTTAAAAATGGCTGATCAACGTGTCAGCCATTCTTTTGGTCAATTGCTAGCTCTATTTCAATATAAGCTGCTGAATCTCTAATAGCGCAGCACGAACGGATGCATCGCGTTTGTCTGGCATACCTAGTCCTTCGGCACGAATAAAATGCAGATTGGTTAATCCAATAAAGTTCAGTGCAGTGG
>JBBKWH010000014.1:0-178420 GCA_037968855.1 Moraxellaceae bacterium
ACTCGCTTAACTCGCTGTATTTACTACAGTTTTTAGCTCATCAGTGCGTCTCTGTGTGGCGTATTCTATACAGTTCTCGCAGCAGGTCAACCTCCAATTTCAATTAATCGTGACAACCGTGTGATTTGTGATCAAATTGACGTTTTTTGCCGGTTTTTTGCGCGATTATTCCTATTGATGTCACATTTGGGCTGAATGGCCTATTCCTCATGCGTCAAAAAGGCGGGCAAAGCCCGCCTTTTTGAACCCCATCGGCATCAATAGACCTATACTGTGACGATGACCCGTGCAATAGCCTTTTTGCCGGCTTGGATCACGATGTTATCGCCTGCTTGTAAGGTAAAGCTGGCGTCAATGACTTGACCATCGACTTTAACCGCCCCTCTTCCTAACGCATCTTTGGCTTGGGCTGCGTTTTTAGTCAGTCCTGCTTTGCTCAAGACGCTGGTGATAAACAACTGCGCCTGCCCTTCTAACGATAGGCTCACTTCTGGCATATCCTCTGGTAGCTCTCCATCCATGATGCGGTTGCCTGCACTCTTATGCGCATTGGCTGCTGCATCCGAATCGTGGAAGCGTTCGATCAATTCGAGTGCCAAAATACGTTTGATGTCTTGTGGGTTACGGCCCGCTTGCATCTCGGCCAGTAGCGATTCGACTTCGCTCATGCTGCGAAAACTGAGTAGCTCAAAGTAACGGGCGATCAGTGTGTCTGGCATGGAGAGGATTTTTTGGTACATGCTACCTGCGCTGTCGTGCACACCAATATAGTTGCCCAATGACTTTGACATTTTCTGTACGCCGTCGAGTCCTTCGAGGATCGGAACGGTGATACAGACTTGAGGCGTTTGGTCATAACGCGATTGCAGGGTGCGACCCATCAACAAGTTAAAGGTTTGATCAGTACCGCCTAACTCAACGTCGGCTTTCAGTGCAACGGAGTCATACCCTTGCACCAATGGGTATAGAAATTCGTGAATGGCAATCGGTTGTTCGTCGTTAAAGCGCTTACTAAAGTCATTGCGCTCCATCATGCGGGAGACGGTTTGTTGACTAGCCAGACGAATCAGGTCGGCGGCGGACATGGCGTCAAACCATGTGCTGTTAAACACGACTTCGGTTTTGGTGGGATCAAGAATTTTAAAGACTTGTTCTTGATAGCTTTTGGCATTTTCGGCCACTTGTTCACGGGTTAGCGGCGGGCGGGTGGCGCTTTTGCCGGTTGGGTCACCAATCATGCCGGTGTAGTCACCGATCAAAAAGAGGACGTGATGGCCGAGTTCTTGGAAGGTGCGAAGTTTGTTGATCAAGACGGTATGACCCAAATGCAGGTCTGGTGCGGTGGGATCAAATCCGGCTTTGATGCGCAGCGGGCGATTTTCTTGTAGTTTTTTCAGTAGGTCTTCGCGCGAGATGATGTCGCTGGTACCGCGCTCGATTAAAGCCAGTTGTTGATCGGCTGGAAGAAAGGTGGTCATGACAGTTGCTGTCCAGTTGCAATGAGTTTGCGCGATATACTAGCTTTTTTTAGGCGTGGATGCAGGGATCAACGATGACGCAGCTTTATATTGGTGTGATGTCGGGTACGAGCTTAGATGGCATTGATGTGGTGGCGGTGTCTTTTGATCCTTTGACCTTACATGCCTCGCTGAGCGTGACCTTTCCAGATGGCTTGGTTGAGCAGCTGTTGGCACTGACCCAGTCGGGGCCAGATGAGATTGAGCGCATGGGGATCGCAGATGTGGCCTATGCACGCGTGGTGGGTCAGTCGATTAACTTGATGATTGATCATTATGCGTTGCCACGTGATCAGATTGTAGCGATTGGTTGTCATGGCCAAACCATACGGCATCGGCCTGAGCTAGGCTTTAGTTTGCAGATTGGTGATCCAAATTTGATTGCCGAAATTACTCGCTTGCCGGTGGTTGCTGATTTTAGACGACGTGATTTGGCAGCAGGTGGGCAAGGTGCACCATTGGTTCCTGCGTTTCATCAAGCGTTTTTTCAGCATCAGCATATTCATCGTATCGTGCTAAATTTGGGCGGTATTGCCAATATTAGTGTGCTCCCCGCTGGTCATCCTGAAGCGGTATGTGGCTTTGATACTGGACCTGCCAACTTACTGATGGATGCGTGGACCCAGCTACATACCGGCCAGCCTTTTGATAAAGGTGGGCAATGGGCCGCGAGTGGCCAGATATCAGAGTTGCTGTTGAACCAACTCTTGTCTCATCCGTTTTTTGCTAAGGCTGCGCCAAAAAGTACAGGCCGAGAAGACTTTCACTTGGCTTGGCTGCGGTCACAGATTTCTGGTTTAGGCTTATCTCCCAAGGATGTTCAGGCCACATTGCTGGCATTAACTGCAAAAAGCATTGCAGATGCCGTCATGGCCACACAGTTGGATCGAGGGGAACTATGGATGTGTGGCGGTGGTGCGTTTAATCGAGAGCTATGGCATCGCTTACAAAAACGTCTGCCCAATTGGATTTTAAAGAGTACCGCAGATATTGGATTAGCACCGACGTGGGTTGAAGCAACAGCGTTTGCATGGTTGGCTCAGCAGCGTTTACAGGGCCATCCTGCAAACATTCCGAATGTGACCGGTGCCTCCGGCCATCGGGTACTTGGCGGATTGTATTCGCCTTAATCAGAACGTCGTATCCCGCTTCCTAGTGGCAGCATGCTGCATAAAAAAGGGCCGATCTTGGCCCTTTTTTTGATGGTGCATCAATTACAGCGAGAAGGATGATCCACAGCCACAAGTTGTGGTGGCATTGGGATTTTTGACAATGAAGCGTGAGCCTTCAAGACCTTCGAGATAGTCTACTTCTGAACCAACCAAATATTGATAGCTCAGTGAGTCGACAACCATGACCACATCGCCATTCTCAAAACGGGCATCGTCATCATTGGCTGCATCAGCAAAGGTGAAGCCATAAGAAAAGCCAGAGCAGCCACCGCCAGTCACATAGACGCGCAGCAGCATGTCTTGGCTTCCTTCGCCGTCACGTAGCTGGCGAACTTTGGATGCCGCCCGATCCGTCAGGATTAAAGCAGGTGCATTCATGGCAAATCTCCAAACGCGCAATGAGTCTGCATCAGTGCAGACCCCTATCATACCATGCACTGTATTTGGGTGCTGTATTGAGGTGTTTCAAGATCTCGACAGCAAAAGCCCCTTCCCACTTGGTTGCAGCATACTTAAACAGCGACTTGTCACTTACTCATCACTTAAGCTGCATTCGTAATGGGTCGGATCAATCTTGCAACGTACACGCTTTAGCAGTCCCATCATGCGTGGGTCGTAATAGCCCGCTTTGGTCATATCAATCCGTGCTTCGCGCATTAATTTGATATAGCCGGGTTTGTCTGCTGCGGGGACATCCATCCAGTATTTTTCTGGAATGGCTTGCTCAGTCTCATGCACAAAAGTGTAAGCAGGGGCGATTTGAGTTGCGGCATATTCTCGAATCAGTTGGCCCATGCCATCGGGAAAGCGATTGCGATGCATCATCATCACGCCGGTCAACTGCAAGAGCGGAAAGCGCACGATGGCACCTTTGATCTGGCCTTGTCGGTCGGTCATGCCCTTATACAATTCAAAAGGATCAAAAAGAAGCGCAGGGGCGGCCATGATATCGACTTGGCCATTATTAAACTTACCCGCCAACGAGGTGAGGTCCACCGAAACGGGCTGTGCACCGATCCGCTGCACCAGCATGGCTTGTGACTTATCAAAGTCCATCACTGCGACTTTTTTACCTGCGGCTTTGGCTAAAGTATTAATCTTGCGATCATTGACCAAGATATAGGCTGGCCCCATAGGAATAATACCAGTGACCTCATAATCTTGGTTGACCATGTCTTTGGCCATTTCTGGACGGGCCAGCAATTGAATGACCTGATCCAAATGCTGCTCTGATGGCACAGCACCAATCGCATCCAAGCTACCCACAAATTTATTGAATTGACGACCACGCAAATTGCTCATGGCAATGCCATCACATCGTTTGGCTTTAAAGTCCTCTGAGGCGACACGCTCATCGGTATAGACCTGAAAACGAACATTGGTACTGGCTTTACGCTTTAGTTTGGATGAAGCCAAATCGATACGCAGGTCAAACGGTGGATTGGTGGTAACTTTAAAATCAATGCCGATACTTTTGGCAAGCTCGGTATATTTGGGTAACTCCGACAAATAACCCATGGCAAATTGAAACGCTTTGCCTTTAACACCATCCGGCGAATACAAACAGAGTCGAACGTCTTTTGGTATTTTGTCCCACGTCGTAGGCTTGTCTAGCAAGGCTTGGGCACGTGCCAGCAAATCACTAGACGGTTGTTGCAAGGGCGCAGGTGCAGCAAAACCAGATTGTGCCAACAACAGCGACCCAGTCATTAATAGTCCGGCGTATATTGTGTTCATGCTGATCATCCCTGATTCATTGATGACATCAAAAAAAAAGCCTGTCTGCGATACACATGACAGGCTTAATGGGCTTATTCGTCGTTGAGGCTACATTCGTAATTGGTTGGCTCAATCTTACAGCGCACTTTTTTGAGCAAGCTCATCATGCGCTTATCGTAAGTACCATCTTTGACCATCTCAATTCGAGCTTCGCGCATCAGTTTGGTATAACCCGGTTTATCCGCCTCTGCCACATCCATCCAGTACTTGGCGGGAACGTCAGCCTCTGCTTGTGCGACATACTTATAAGCTGTATCCACTTGGCTAAAGACATATTCACGTAGACGTTGATTGACGGCAGGATCATCAAACTTTTTGCGATTAACGATTAAAGCCGCTGTCACTTGTAGCAAAGGAAATCGCACCACTGCACCGGAGGCATTGCCGTCTTTATCCGTCATGCCCTTATACAGTTCCAGCGGTTTAAAAATCACCGCAGGCCCCGCCATAATGTCGACTTGGCCATTGTTAAATTTGCCTGACATGGTCGATAGATCAATAGAAACAGGTTGACCACCGATACGTTGCACCATTTTGATCTGGGATTTGTCATAGTCCAGCACGGCGATTTTTTTGCCTGCGGCTTTGGCCAAGGTATTAATCTTACGGTCATTCACCATGATATATGCCGCACCCAATGGAATCAGACCAACCACCTCATAATCGCCATTGATCATGTATTTGGCCATTTCTGGGCGGGTGAGAGTTTGCAACACGGCATTGAGATGCTTATAGCTTGGCACTGCGCCCAGCGAGTCGAGTGATCCGGTAAAGTGGTTAAACTGACGGGCACGCAAGTTACTCATGGCTGCAGCATCACACATGCCGGCTTTAAAATCTTCAGCCACCACGGCTTCGTTGGTATACACCTTTAGCTCAACAGGTTTTTTAAGGCCAAAGCTCGGCAACTTGAGGACATAATCTTTGGCATAAGAATAGGCATCACCACGCGTACCGAGCGGATCATAAATACACAATGACAGGCTTTTTTCTTCGGCGTGTACTGCGGTACTGATGGCGATTGCAGCAAGTGTTGCGACCAGAATCTTGTTCATTGTTGCTCCTCGTATTATCTCGCAATGCGCTAGACATCAATGTCCGTTATGCGTTGCAGTATTGATCAATCTATCGCAGGTCTCTATGACCTCAATGACAGATGTGCAGCGGCCTTCTGGCCAATACAAAAAAGACCCAGCGTGGCTGAGTCTTCTTTGGCTTACAGATCAAAGGGCGCTAATCGACTTATTCGTCGTTCAATGCACACTCAAAGCTGGAAGAGTCTTGTTGGCAACGAACTTTTTTCAGCAAAGACATCATTTTTTTGTTGTAGATGCCTTCTTTGGTCAAGTCGATACGCGCTTCACGCATCAGTTTGACGTAGCCAACTTTGTCGTTCGCTGGGATTTCCATCCAGTATTTTGCTGGAATAGCGGCTTCGGTCTTGTTGATCAAGTCCATCGCACGTGGCAATTGACCAGCAATCCATTCACGGCTTTTTTGGCCATAACCGGCTGGAAATTTGTTTTGACGAATAATCACGTTGCCGCTGATCTGTGCGATTGGGAACTTGACGATTGCGCCTTTAGTACCCAAACCTTTGTACAGCTCAAGTGGTTTAAACGCGATGGCTGGTGCGCCGATAATATCAACCTGACCGTTGTTGAACTTACCACCGAACGTGGTGATGTCAGCAGAAACAGGTTGTGCACCGACTTTTTGGACCATTTTGGCTTGCGCTTTGTCATAGTCCAAAACAGCGATTTTTTTACCAGCAGCTTTGGCTAGTGTGTTGATCGCACGGTCATTGACCAGCAAGAATGCAGAACCCAAAGGTACAACACCAGCGATTTCGTAGCCATTGCCGACCATGTCGCTAGCAAGTTTAGGGCTTGCCATCAGGCTCATTACAGCCTTGCCAATTTGGTTGGTTGGAATCGCGCCCAACGCATCAATTGAACCCGTGAAGCTGTTGAATTGGCGACCACGCATACCGGTGATACTGACCAAGTCACATTGACCAGCTTTAAAGTCTTCGGCGGCAACACGCTCATCGGTATAAGGCTTTAGGGTAATTTCTGCACCCCAACCTTTTGCTGCCAGAACATAGTCCTTCATCATGGCATACGAATCACCAGCAGTACCCAGAAGATCGAATACGCAGGCGGTTTGACCGGCTTGTGCGCCACCAGACATTGCGAGTGTTGTTAAAGCCATTGCCATGGCAATTTTGGTTTTCATCAGCATCATCCTAACTGTCGACGGGAAGAAAAGTATCGCATCGTAGCGCGATATTCTACCTAATAATCATGCCTAGCCCTAGCATTTTTACAAGCGCAACTGATGCCTTTATGGTTAGTATCCTGCAAATAAAAACAGCGAATTTGCACGATTCTTGGTCTATTGTGCAGAACCACACCAGACATGATGTAGATCAACATGCAGTGTAGTTTCCTCAGATGAATAGACAGCTTTCATGGCATCCCACGCGCCAAGAATCTACAATTGCGCCTGACTCCTTTATTTGATTGCAGACCCTGTCATGATCCAGCTTCAAGATTTTTCCATTCGACGCGGTGGTCGTCTGTTGTTTGACCAAGCCACAATGCAGTTGCACCCTGGTTGGAAAATTGGTCTGACAGGGGTAAATGGCGCAGGTAAATCCACCTTGTTTGCGGCATTTATGGGCACCATCTCTGGCGACACGGGTAGCTTGTCTCGTCCGTCGGTCTGGACGGTGGCCCACATGGCGCAAGAAGTCGAAAGCCAAGAAACCGCCGCCATCGACTTTGTACTGTCGGGCGATGAGGAATGGTGGCAGATTGATCAAAAGCTCACCCACGATGATGGTAGCCTTCCCTTAGATGAGCTTACCGATCTACATGGTCGCTTTGGTGAAATTGACGGCTACACCGCTACCTCACGTGCGGCTCAAATGATGTCTGGACTAGGCTTTAGCGAGGCGCAAACCACGCTACCGGTATCGAGCTTTTCGGGTGGTTGGCGGATGCGCCTCAATCTTGCGCGCACATTGATGAGCCGCTCGGACTTGCTACTCCTCGATGAGCCGACCAACCACTTGGATTTGGATGCCATTTTGTGGCTAGAAGATTGGTTACGTGCGTATGCCGGTACGTTGGTGCTGATCTCACATGATCGGGATTTTTTGGATGCGATTACCGACCACATCATCCATATTGAAGCCGGTAAAGTGACGTTATATACCGGTAACTATTCGACCTTTGAGCAAACCCGTGGCGAACGCTTAGCGCAACAGCAACAGGCCTTTGAAAAGCAGCAAGAAACACGCGCACATTTGCAAAAGTATATTGACCGCTTTAAGGCCCAAGCGACCAAAGCACGCCAAGCACAAAGCCGGATTAAACAGTTGGAGCGGATGCAAATCTTATCCGCAGCCCATGTCGACACACCCTTTACCTTTAGCTTTCGCGAGCCAACGCGCATGAGCTCGCCCCTACTGCGATTGGACGATGCCACTGCTGGCTATGGTGATAAAGCCATTGTTGAAAACATTCAACTGCAACTCACACCAGATAGTCGCATTGGCTTACTGGGAATGAACGGCGCAGGCAAATCCACCCTGATTAAAACCTTAGTAGGCGTCTTGCCACTGATGAGTGGTGAGCGTTTTGCCAGCGAGCATTTAAACCTTGGCTACTTTGCTCAGCATCAAATGGATGCGCTAGATGGCGATGCCACACCGATGTTGTCGCTCTCTCGACTGACAGATCGTAAAGTCTCGGATGCAGACTTGCGGGCGTTTTTGGGGAGTTTTGGTTTTAGCGGTGAGCGCATGGATACGCCGTGCGAGAGTTTTTCTGGTGGTGAACGCGCACGCTTGGCTTTGGCTTTGATCGTCTGGAAGCGCCCCAACGTGCTGATTCTTGATGAGCCAACCAACCACTTAGATTTGGACATGCGCCACGCACTGACCATGGCATTACAAGATTTTGAAGGTGCGGTGGTACTGGTGTCTCACGAACGCCAACTGATTGCCAGTGTCTGTGATGAACTACTCGTGGTACACGATGGTGACTGTAAGCCCTTCGAAGGCGATCTCAGCGACTATGCCGATTGGCTACGGCAAGTTCGACAAGAAATTGCTCAGCGTGAAAAGCTAGAACGCCAAGCCTTGTCCAAAAAGAACAGTGATGAAAAAACCAAGCCTGCGCCTGTGATAGCAGCACCTATCGTTGCAAAGCCAGTGGCCAACACCACTGCACCCATCGACAAAGAAGCTGCGCGTAAAGATGCTGCGCAAAAACGGGAGCAAACTCGCCCCGTACGCAAACGCATTGAACAACTGGAAAAGAAAATAGAAGCGCATACGACGGCCTTAAAGACACTAGATGTCACATTGGCCGATGTCGGCTTATATGAGGCCAGTCGTAAAGCAGAACTACTCAAGTTACTTGACCAGCAGCAGCAACTCAAAGCAGAGCTGGCAGGATTTGACGATGAGCTGCTTGAGCAAATGATGACACTAGAAAGCATGCTTGAAGCCCAAACCTAAACAAAACCCAACCTCATCAAAAAGCCCTCAACTTGAGGGCTTTTTGTTTCACGTGAAACATCAAAGACTGATTTAAATGTCTAGATTGGTCACAGACAATGCGTTTTCTTCGATAAAGGCACGGCGCGGTTCGACATCATCGCCCATCAAACACGAGAACATATGATCCGCACTTAATGCATCCTCAACCGTCACACGCAACATACGACGGTTATCAGGATCCATGGTGGTTTCCCACAACTGGTCGGCGTTCATCTCTCCCAGACCTTTATAGCGCTGCACAGTCACACCACGACGTGAGTCATGCATGATCTGCTCCCACACCGCTGCAAACGTCGCAACAGCGGTTTGACGCTCACCACGTTGCAAATACGCGCCGTCTTCGAGCAACGTACGCCATTTGGCACTGGTCTGCATCAAGCGCGCATATTCACCTGACTGAAAGAAGCTACTGTCCAACAAATAATGCTGCGGCAATTGATGAACACGAATACTCAAACGTGGCCATGTTTTAGCACTCTCAGCTTCGCCAAAGGTTTCTGTCGATACCGATGGCAGCAAAGCCGGTTGATGCTGCATGATCCGATCACGTAAGCCTTCGACCCATGCCGTCACCGCTGCTGGATCTTTGGCCGTTTCCATGGTGAATTGTGGCTGATAGATAATCGACTGCAACAGACTGACCGGATAACGCTGTGCCAGACGGGCAATGATTTTTTGGCTGGCTTGATAGCTTTGAAGTAGTTGCTCTAAGGCCGCCCCAGTCACCGCAGGTGCATCTTCACTCAAATGCAAGGCGACTTCATCAATCGCACTCGACAGCAAATACGTCTCTAGTGCCTCACCATCTTTGAGGTACTGCTCTTGCTTGCCTTTCTTAATCTTGTACAGCGGGGGCTGTGCGATATAGATATGACCACGCTCAAACAGCTCTGGCATCTGGCGGAAAAAGAAGGTCAACAACAAGGTTCGAATGTGTGAACCATCTACGTCAGCATCAGTCATGATGATGACTTTGTGATAGCGTAGTTTGTCTGGATTGTATTCATCACGACCAATCCCACAACCCAGTGCGGTAATCAGCGTTCCGACCTCAGCACTCGAAATCATCTTATCAAAGCGTGCACGCTCGACATTTAAGATCTTACCCTTGAGTGGTAAAATCGCCTGCATCTTGCGATTACGACCTTGCTTGGCACTACCACCCGCAGAGTCACCCTCGACAATATACAGTTCAGACAATGCCGGATCTTTTTGTTGGCAGTCGGCCAATTTACCCGGTAAGCCGGCAATATCAAGCGCACTCTTACGACGAGTCATCTCACGTGCTTTACGCGCCGCATCACGGGCACGCGCTGCATCAATAATTTTGCCTGCAATCACTTTGGCCATTTGTGGCTTTTCGAGCAAGTAAGTCGAAAACTCACGCCCCATCGCCGACTCAACCACAGGCTTCACTTCACTAGACACCAGTTTTTCTTTGGTCTGGCTTGAGAATTTCGGATCAGGCACTTTGACCGAGACAATAGCAGTTAATCCTTCACGAGCATCGTCACCACTAATGGTCACTTTCTCTTTTTTCAGAATATTTTCGCTGTCTAGGTAACTATTCAGGCCACGAGTCAATGCCGCACGGAAACCAGCTAAATGCGTCCCGCCATCTTTTTGTGGAATGTTATTGGTAAAGCAATAGACGTTCTCTTGATAAGAGTCGTTCCACTGCAATGCCACCTCGACACCAATGCCATGATCGCCATTGACCGAAAAATGAAAAATATCATTGAGTGCATGTTTGCCCACATTGATATATTTAACAAACTCAGACAGACCACCTTCGTAGTCAAACACGTGCTCAGCACCTGAGCGCTCATCGCGCAACAAGATACGCACACCAGCATTCAAGAAGGACAGCTCGCGTAAACGTCGAGCCAAAATATCAGCAGTAAAAATAGTCTGAGTAAAGGTGTCGCTACTTGGCCAAAAACGCAACTCTGTACCGCTAGTTTGGCTTGGACCAATTTGTCGTAGCTTGTATTGCGGCTCACCATGGCAATAGGTCTGATCGTACTCAAAACCACCGCGATGAATATTTAGCGTCAGCTTACTCGACAGTGCGTTCACCACCGACACGCCAACACCGTGCAATCCACCCGATACTTTGTAACTGTTGTCGTCGAACTTACCACCCGCATGCAAAATCGTCATGATCACTTCGGCAGCAGACACACCTTCTTCGGCATGAATATCGACCGGAATCCCACGACCATTGTCTCGCACACTCACAGATTCATCGGCGTGAATGGTCACAATAATTTCGTCGCAATGACCGGCCAATGCCTCGTCAATTGCGTTATCCACCACCTCGAACACCATGTGGTGCAAGCCCGTGCCATCGTCGGTATCGCCAATGTACATACCTGGACGCTTACGCACCGCATCAAGCCCTCGAAGCACTTTAATGCTCGAAGAGTCGTACAAGGGAGAAACCACAGATTCCTGTGTATTTTCAATATCTTGGATATCAGAACTCATGAATACTCCCTGTCAGGCATAATCAGCCAAAACCTGTCGAAAAGACCGCATCGTTACGCGCCGTTAGCCGTTCTATCAGTCACACCACCCTGTTCCACGTGGAACAATGTAGGCTTTACCCCAAGCGCATGCAAAGGATCAAGTGCTGCCTGAAGGTCGAGTGTGGTCATAAAGACCTGACTATCTAAGCGAATCAAGCTAGACAATAAACGGGTCTGAGCAGCCCGATCTAGCTCGGCGGTCATATCATCTAATAATACCACAGTTGTGCTTTGGCAGAGTTGATGCACCAGTTGCAACTGCGACAACCTAAGACCGATGATCAGTAACTTTTTTTGACCACGCGACAACATTCGATCCGCATCACCCAACGGACTTTTAAACTTTAGATCAGCACGATGAGCACCACTCAAGGTATGTCCACGCTCGCGATCCCGCATGCGAGATGACTCAAGCTCTGCCACCAAGCCTACATTGACATCAAATCCAGCTTGATAACTCATACGAATCTGAACATCCGGTAGCAATGATTGCAAAATATCAGTTAAACAAGTGGCCCATTGTGACGTTACACGCGAGCGCATGTGATGCAGTTGATCACCAAACTGCCCCATTGCTTGCTCCCACGCTTGCAAGGCAATCGGGTCTAGCACAGATTGTCGGAGCAATGCATTGCGCTGTTTAAGCGCACGTTGGTAGTGCAACCACACCTGATGAAACTCAGCTTCCACGTGAAACATCAGCCAATCCATTAATTGGCGACGTGGCTTACTGCCGCTATCAAGCAAGCCCAAACCCTCTGGATCAATCACCTGAACCGGTAGTTGACGTGCTAACTCGCTTTGATTGCTCAGCAACACACCGTCTTGCTTCAGGATCTGCTCACCATCAACACGTTTAAGCATGCCAAAGTGATGCACACCACTTTCACATCGAATTAACGCATCTGCATGGTTTTTTTGAATCATTTGACGCAACAAGCCACTACGAAATGAGCGGCCTGTGGATAGTAGATGGATTGCTTCTAAAATAGATGTCTTACCGCTGCCATTGATGCCATACAGCACATTGACCGACTGCAAATGATTTAGGGTGACACTGTCTAGATTGCGTAGACGCTCAATATGCAGTCGATCAATATTCATGTTAGACCCGCATAGGCATCACAACGTACATGCTGTCTTCGACCGTTGGATCTTGGACCAACACAGATGCATTGGCCTCAGATAAGGTCATTTGTACATTCTGCGCACCCAGTACACTCATGATATCAAGCAAGTACTGTGCATTAAATGACATCTCCAACGCATCACCGCTATAGGCAATCGGCAGATCCTCAACTGCTTCATCTTGCTCAGGGTTATTGGCTCGTAGCTGCATGTTTTGGTCATTAAAGTTTAAAAATACACCACGCAGTTTTTCGTTACTCAAGATCGCCACACGCTGCAAGGTTTGACGGAATGACTCCAGATCGACTTGCACGACTTTGGTTCCATTACGCGGAATCACGCGGCGGTAGTCTGGAAACTTGCCATCAATCAGCTTGGTGGTAAATTTGATTTGCACAGGAGTGTCGTCTTTACCTGCATTGACTTGCAGACTCACGGTCAAAAACTCACGACCAACCACCAGATCCAGCTCATTCTCTTCTGCACTTAGCAAACGCTGAAGCTCAATCACACCTTTACGCGGCACAATGGCCTGAATGGTGCTGGCTTGTGCATCCAGCTCAGCCGTCGTTTCAGACAAGGCTAAACGATGACCATCAGTGGTCACGGTGCGTAATTGACCCTCACCTGCTTCGAGCAACATACCGGTTAAATAAAATCGAACATCTTGCACAGCCATTGCAAAAGCCGTTTTGTCTAATAATTGCTTAAATGCAGTTTGACCAATCCGAACATGCGCACCCTGATGATTAGAATCACCTAATAGTGGAAAGTCTTCGGCCGGTAAGGTTCCCAAAACAAAGCGACTACTACCCGAACGCAACTGACAACGTTGATCATCACCCGCTTGTAAACTAATCATTGCCGACTGTGGTAATGACTTAATCAAGTCCATTAACTTGCGTGCAGATAAGGTCGTCGCACCCGCTTCAACACAAGCGCCTGCTGGTAGCGCCACACTAGCAATTAGTTCTACCTCTAAATCAGAGGCTGTTAACGTCAACTGCTGATCTGTGACCTCTAGTTTGACATTAGACAGCACCGCTAAGGTATGACGACGCTCAACAGCACCGGCAACCTGAGATAAAACCTTTAAAAACAAATCTTTAGATATATTCAGCTTCATCCAAGACTACTCCGGTTGATTCAACAATGATTAGGCCTGCAATAATCTGAGGAGATTATGATAATCCTCCGCAAATGCAGGATCAGACTTGCGTAACTCTTGTACTTTTTCGCACGCATGCATCACGGTGCTATGGTCTCGACCACCAAAGGCTAAACCAATATCGGGAAAGCTCTCACCCGTCAACTCGCGGGCTAAGCCCATGGCCATCTGACGTGGGCGCGCATAAATTCTGGTCCGTTTTGGACCGGTCAACTCTTTGCTCGGAATACGAAAATACTCGACTACAACACGCTGAATATTCTCGACACTAATCGTCCGCGCCCGAATCGCTAATACATCTTTAAGCGACTCTCGAATAATCTCCAAACTAATGTCTTGGCCTTTAAAGCGTGCCGTGGCAATCACCTTATTTAATGCACCCTCTAACTCACGCACATTGGCCATTACTTGTTGGGCAATAAATAAAGCACAGTTACGTGGTAAATGCACATCGCTATTTTTGGCTTTTTTTAACAGAATCTCGAGCCGAGTATCAATATCTGGTGGTTCGACCCCTACAGATAATCCCCAAGAGAAGCGAGAAACCAAGCGAGGGTCTAGCTCAGTTAACTCTTTTGGATAACGATCTGAGGTCAAAATAATCTGTCTAGACTCGTCCAATAATGAGTTAAAAATATGAAAAAACTCGACCAGACTCGCCTCTTTTCCTGCCAATAAATGAATATCATCGACGAGTAATAAATCGAGTGAGCGACATTCTTTTTTAAAGCTTTCGATCTTACCTTGCTGTAATGCACCAACAAAGCCACCAACAAACTGCTCGGACGTCATATACATCACGCGCGCGTCGGGCCGCTCTGCTAACAAGGCATGTCCCACTGCATGCATCAAATGGGTTTTACCCAAGCCAGTTGGTCCATATAAAAACAAGGGGTTGTGCTGTGCATCCCCTAATGCAACCAATAACTTACGACATGTTTCGGCTGCCATCTGATTGGAGCGGCCTTCGACAAAATGCCCAAAAGTAAATAACGGATTTAATGCACGACCAACGGCCTTACCACTCCCAAGTCCTCTGGGCTGGTCAATATTTTTGGCCGGTGTTGCAGCCACTGTAGAGCGAGCACTCTCATCAACACGCGGTGTGCCTGCGGATAAGCCGGGACGAGAGTCAACACGAACCTCAACATGGACAATTTTGCCACCGCTACACTGATTAACCAGCTCAACAATGCGGCTCAAAAAGTGTTCGGTAATATGGCGCGTAAAATAGGGGTTTGGCGCCATCAAAAACAACGTATCGCCCTGAACATCGGCATGTAGCGGACGAATCCATAGGGTGTAAACGTTGTCTGGCAGCTCATCGCGTAACGCGTTGAGACAATCTGTCCAGACCATTCGAATTCCTCGGGTAAGCAAAAAAAACCAGACCAGCGCATGTTGAAAAACCCTGCGCTGTGGTGGCAAAAACTGCCTTAGGCCTTAGTTAGTCGGCACGACCAGCCCACCCTGTAAGGGGTCGACATTCTAGCGAATCTATTGCCCAGTGTCATGGGGTGTCATCGTCAGTAAGTTATCCACAAGGGACTATCCTCCTGTGGATAAAACCTGTGGATAAGTCCGATATTTTGGCTGATTTAAGCAAAGTTATCCACAGCTTTTCTTGGCCTCAAAGGCTGTGGATAAGTCCTGTGGATAAGTCTGTGGACAACCCTGTGGACAAGTATACGCAAAAAGTTATCCCCATTTTGTCCACAGCTAATCCACAGGTTTATCCACAGCATAAACAATTGATTAATATAATTAAAAGTGAATTATCCACAGAAAAACAGCTTCCTAATAATAATAAATTTAAATTTATAAATTTAAAATTTATGGTGAAGCACAGAAAAAACTGTGGATAAGTCTAAATTTCATTGTGACGCTGAGAGCATCGGTAGATCGAAAATGGGACTCCCCTCCCCTCTCGTTTTAACCTGATCTTTTTTGAAAACATCAGCAATTGAGTCATTGATAAAAAATTGACCAAATGGTTTGACACGGAGGAGCTATATCACTAAAATTGCCTTCTTTTTTGCGTTCCCTTGGGTCTACATCATGAAACGTACTTTTCAGCCCAGCAGTATCAAGCGTAAGCGCGTTCACGGCTTCCGCACTCGCATGGCAACCAAAAATGGTCGTGCAGTTTTGGCACGTCGTCGCGCCAAAGGTCGTCATCGTCTGGCTGTATAATCGAGCGAAAGTTCGATTCATGCCACCTTAAGGGGCAAGCATGACATCGCTTTCCTTCCGGCCTGAGCATCGCTTACTACAGGCCGCAGAATTCAAGCGTGTATTTGATCACGCATCGTGCAAGGTACATCAGCCAGCATTTTTGTTGCTGGCTGTGCCTGTATCTGACACACCTCGCCTAGGGTTGGTGATTGCTAAGCGCAAGATTCGTCGAGCGCATGAGCGTAATCGTGTAAAGCGGTTAGCGCGAGAAAGCTTTCGTCATCACCGTCTGAGTCTTCCTGCACTGGATATTGTCCTCATGGCCAAACCAGAAGCCGCTTTGCTACCGAATGATGTTTTACATGATCAACTTCAGGTTGCATGGTCTCAGTTAGCTCGGCGTGCTGCAAAGGCGGCTCAATCTGTTGCTGTGGGCACTACATCTCAATGAGTGTGGTCTTACGCTGGCTGATCCGCTTTTATCAGGTGGTCATCAGCCCTGCAATTGGCCCACGCTGTCGTTTTTATCCAACATGCTCGCAATATGCCTTAGAGGCGATTGGTCGCCATGGCGCTGGATATGGCAGTGTGTTGACCCTCAAGAGGCTGTGCCGTTGCCATCCATGGGGTGGTCACGGTTACGACCCAGTACCGACTAAGCCTAGGCGTTATTTTTTTGTTGCGGTGAACACACGTATTCATCCGCCTGTTCCTTTTGTGCCTGATCATTCAGGACAGTCATCTAACGTTTCGGGGTAATGATCATGCAGCGATGGGGTCGAATACTGATTCTGGCGGCCATGTTGGTCACTGCGTATTTGCTGATTCTGGCATGGAATAAGGATCATCCAGCCGTTACTCAAGTCTCAACTGCGCCGACCACTAGTGCGACATCTACAGCGATTGATTTGCCGCCCACTGGAGCAGCAGTCTCTGCACAGGATAGTGGCGACTTACCACCTATCAAGACGGATGTAGCTGTGCCAGTTGGAACATTGCCAACAGTGGCCACCGCGTCGCAAGGCTTGATTTCGGTACAGACAGATGTTTATCGCTTGTGGATTAATCCACGAGGTGGTGATGTGGTGCGGAGTGAGTTGCTGCAACACGATGCAACCAAAGCACAGCCACAGCCGTTTGTATTGTTAGAGCAGGACTCCAACCGGACGTATATTGCACAGTCAGGCTTGATCGGTACCAATGGTCCTGATGCTAGTCCTGATGGTCGTCCTTTGTATCAAAGCGCTCAAAGCAGTTATGTAATGGCTGCTGGACAAGCAAGTTTGACGGTTCCTTTGGTGTTTCAAGCGCCAAACGGTGTTGAAATTATCAAGCAGTATGTATTGACGGCTGGTAAATACCCGATTGATGTGAAATATCAGGTCATTAACCGTGGTACATCGGCTTGGCAAGGCCAGATGTTTGGACAGTTGAAGCGCGACAACACTGAAGATCCAAGCAAAAGCCATCAAGGTTTTATGGCGATGGCGACCTATTTGGGTGGCGCTTGGGGAACACCGGATGAGCATTATAACAAGCTCAAGTTTGGTGATTTTCAATCTGAAGCGTTAAACCAAAAAGCCAAAGGTGGCTGGATTGGTATTGTTCAGCATTACTTTGTGACGGCTTGGGTGCCGAATGCAAATGATGAGGTCTCGTTAGAGTCGCGTGATGCAGGCAATATGCATGTGATTGGCTTTCGAACCAATCCGATTAGCGTCGCAGCCGGAAAGCAACAAGAAATTTCGGCAACGTTGTATAGCGGTCCAAAGATTCAGTCTCAGCTAAAAGATTTGGCTGATGGACTCAATAAAACCGTCGATTATGGTTGGTTGTGGCCGATTGCTCAGTTGTTGTTTATTGGCTTGAATTTTATTCACGGCTTATTGGGTAACTGGGGCTGGTCGATTATTATTTTGACTGTTGTGGTCAAAATGGTGCTCTTCCCGCTATCGGCAAAAAGCTATCGCTCTATGGCCAAGATGAAGGTCATTGCGCCAGAAATGCAGCGCATGAAAGAAGAGTTCGGCGAAGATCGCATGAAGTTCTCGCAAGAGATGATGGCGCTGTATCGTCGTGAGCAAGTCAATCCATTGTCTGGTTGTTTGCCGCTCCTGTTACAGATGCCGATTTTCTTGGCGTTGTATTGGGTATTGATGGAAAGCGTTGAGTTGCGTCATGCGCCGTGGATTGGTTGGATTCAAGATCTATCTGCGATGGATCAGTGGTTTATTCTGCCGCTCATCATGGGTGCAACCATGTATGCGCAGCAATCGTTGAATCCACAGCCAGCCGATCCAATGCAAGCCAAAATGATGCGCTTGTTGCCGATCATCTTTACTGTGTTTTTGCTGTTCTTCCCATCAGGTCTGGTGTTGTACTGGATCGTCAACAACTTGTTGACCATTGGCCAACAGTGGATGGTGAATCAGCAAATCGAGAAAGAGCAGGCATTAAAAAAAGCCGCTTGATCGACTGCGATCCATATACCGCTCGTGACCATCGGTGACGGGCGGTTTTTTTATGACATATTGGAGGTATGGGCATGACTCGAAATAAGACCATCGCAGCAATTGCCACACCACAAGGTCGTGGTGGAATTGGGGTGATTCGGTTGTCTGGGCCAGATGCGCTTTCGATTTGTCAGCAGCTCACGACCAAGAATTTGCCCAAGCCACGTCAGGCGCAATTTGCGGTGTTTTTGGATGCTGATGGCCAGAGTATTGATGAAGGCTTGGTGCTGTGCTTTGTTGCCCCGCAGTCGTTTACTGGCGAAGATGTGGTTGAGCTACAAGGCCATGGCGGTATTGTGGTGCAAAATGCGCTGTTAGCGCGTGTGTTTGCGCTGGGTGCGACCCCTGCTCAGGCAGGTGAGTTTTCGGCACGTGCATTTGATCACGGTAAGCTGGACTTGGTGCAGGCTGAGGCGATTGCCGATTTGATTGATGCCAGTAGCCAAGCGGCTGCCAAGTCGGCCATGCGTTCATTGCAAGGTGTTTTTTCGACTCGTATTCAAACGGTGTTAGAGCAGTTAATTCATTTACGTCTGCATGTTGAGGCTGCGATTGATTTTCCGGAAGAGGAGATTGATTTTTTGGCTGATGGCAAGATTTTAAACTTGCTTACGACGGTTCAATCTGCGGTGACGGCGGTGCAATCGTCAGCCAAGCAAGGCCAGTTGTTACGTGAAGGCTTGCAGGTGGTGATTGCTGGCCAGCCGAATGCTGGTAAGTCGAGCCTGCTGAATGCTTTGGCGGGTATTGATCGGGCGATTGTCACCGATATTGCGGGTACGACCCGTGATGTTCTGCATGAGAAAATCACCTTAAATGGTTTGCCCATTACCTTAACGGATACCGCTGGATTGCGTGAAACGGCTGACGTGGTCGAGCAAGAGGGGATTCGCCGTGCTTATCGCGAGATTGAGCAGGCCGATCTACTGCTGTTGGTCCATGACGCCAGTCAGGGTGATGCTCCCCTCGCCTTGGCCCAGCAGTTTTTTGCTGATCAATTTGATCCCAAGCGATTATTGATCATTAGCAATAAATGCGATTTATGCGGTGTTGATGCACAGGTGGATGAGTTGCACGGCTTTAGTCGTGTCTGGCTGTCGGCCAAGCGATTAGAGGGGCTAGATGGGCTAATTACGCTGATTGGCGCACGTGCAGGCTATCAACCTGAAGAAGACACGTTTATCGCGCGTACGCGGCATTTGGATGCAATGCGGCGCTGCCAAGCGTATTTGGCCGATGCACATGAGCAGTTGGTGGTGTTTCATGCCGGAGAGTTGATGGCTGAGTCGTTACGACTGGCTCAAAATGCCTTATCTGAAATTACCGGTGAGTTTACGGCTGATGATCTGCTTGGTGAAATTTTTGGATCATTTTGTATTGGAAAATAAGCCAAAAAAACGGCAGATATCTGCCGTTTTTAAATGACTTGGGATGGGTTATAAACCACTTTTAATCCGCTGTTTACGGATCAGATTAAAAATAAACAAGATCAGCACTGCACCAACAATCGACATAATAAAACCAGCCGATTCACCTTTGGCATATAAGCCTAGCAATTGACCGAGTACGGTTGCCAATAAAGAGCCAGCAATCCCAATACCAACGGTCAGCCAAAATCCTGCTTTGTCATCACCTGGATGGACGGCACGTGCGATGAGACCGGCAAAAAAACCAATAATAATGGCACCGATAATGCTAAAGATCATGCTGATGTACTCCTGTGAGATGGTCACGTGATCAATAGATCGTGATATTGATTGCAGCTTAGACAGGATTGAGCGTTTGCACTGTTTGGCTTTTGCAGCCAAACAGTACCGATCTGTCCATTAGTCGCTGATTTATAGACGTTGGTTAGACGTTGGTAAAATTTTATAATGCAGTTCTGTATCTCATCTCTTGATGATGGCTGCTTAACGAGTGGTGAGTGCTTGGATCAGTTGTTGATGCAGGCCACCAAATCCACCATTAGACATGATGATGACGGCATCACCAGTCTGAGCATCGCTGCACACTTGGCTGATGATGTCATCAAGACTCGGTGCAATACGCGCAGGATTAGTCGCTGCTGCAACCACAGGGCTTAAATCCCAATCTAAACCGGCTGGCTGATACCAAATGACTTGATCGGCCATGCGTGCTGCATATGCCAGACCGTCTTTGTGACTGCCCATGCGCATGGTGTTTGAGCGAGGTTCAATGATTGCCCACAGGCGACGCTGTCCGATTTTTTTGCGCGCACCATCTAAAGTGGTGTCGATAGCGGTCGGGTGATGGGCAAAATCATCATACACCTCAATGCCATCGACGGTAGCCAACAGTTCCATACGACGTTTGACACCCCCAAAATCAGACAGTGCCTGACAGGCTGTCGCTGCTGACACGCCCACATGAGCTGCTGCTGCAATGGCAGCCAAACCATTGGCGACACTATGACGACCGGTCATAGACCACGTCACGCGGCCTTGCGCTTGACCTTGAAAAGACACGCTAAAATCACTGCCATCGGCATGGTGCAGTTCGGCTTGCCAATCGGCTGCACTCTCAATGCCAGTACGCTGGGTCGGCGTCCAGCAGCCCATTGCGAGCACCACATCAAGGGCAGGTTCATTGTTAGGTAGAATAATTTGGCCACTTTGCGGAATGGTGCGTACCAAGTGATGAAACTGCTTTTGAATTGCGGCGAGATCATCAAAAATGTCGGCATGATCAAATTCAAGATTATTTAAAATGGCCGTGCGTGGATGGTAATGCACGAATTTTGAGCGTTTATCAAAAAAAGCCGAATCATATTCGTCGGCTTCAACCACAAAATAATCGCCACCTAAGCGTGCGCTTTGGCTAAAACCGAGTGGTACACCGCCAATCAAAAAGCCTGGATTTAAGCCGGCCTGATCGAGTATCCATGCCAGCATAGTGGTAGTGGTGGTTTTGCCATGTGTGCCTGCAACCGCTAAGACGTGCTTGTTAGGCAGGACATAACGTGCCAAAAACTCTGGCCCAGAGGTGTAGTTGAGCCCTTGATCCAGCATGTACTCGACTGCTTCTATGCCACGTTTCATGGCATTACCAACCACTACGACATCGGGATGTGGCTGCAAATGACTGGCAGCATAGCCTTGCATGAGTTCGATGCCTGCTGCTTCTAATTGGGTCGACATCGGTGGATAGACGTTTTGATCAGAGCCAGTCACGGTATGGCCTAGCTCGCGCGCTAGTAATGCCAATGACCCCATAAACGTGCCACAAATACCCAAAATATGCAGATGCATGTCAAGACTCTCCTGAAGTGATGCGTGTCAAACCACATCAAGCGTGATGACACAATAATATGGCGAAACGATAGCAAGGCAGATGTCGAAAAGATACCTCATCGTTAGACGGTACGCTGAGGGAAAAATAAGCCGAAAACAGAGTGTTTTTACTACGCATCAGCATGCAATACTCAGTCAATTGTTGGCATCATCCATAGATACTTTAGCCATGCTGATCTGGCTATTGCTGGCTTAAATGCGATGAGACGCGCCAGTATTGACAGGCTTGCTGCGATATTCATCACACAAGCTCCCCAAACAGCTGTAAATGCGGCATAATATGCGGTCATTTTTTGCGCCGATAATTGGGAATGCCATGAATCCGGTCACTGCACCAGCCACCTCTCCTGCCGGTCAGCCTTTGGTCGGCATTATTATGGGCTCTCAATCTGATTGGGCCACGCTCGAACATACCGCCAGTATGCTGGCGACACTCGGTGTGCCTTTTGAGGCCGAAGTCGTGTCTGCACATCGTACGCCAGACCGTCTGTTTGATTATGCGGATCAGGCACGTGGGCGTGGGATTCAGGTCATTATCGCCGGTGCCGGTGGCGCTGCCCATCTGCCAGGCATGTGTGCCGCCAAAACGGATCTACCTGTTTTGGGTGTACCTGTCCAGTCGTCGATTTTAAATGGCGTAGATTCGCTGTTATCGATTGTACAAATGCCTGCGGGGATTGCTGTAGGTACTTTGGCGATTGGTAAGGCTGGTGCAACCAATGCGGCTATTTTGGCCGCACAGATTATTGGCTTGCAGAATGCCGAAATTGCTCAAGCAGTCGCTGATTTTCGTCAAGCGCAAACCGAAAAAGTTCGTGCATTCCCTGTGCCTGGAGTGACCAAATGAGTGTGGTGCAAACCATTGGGATTTTTGGTGGTGGTCAATTGGGCCGAATGATGGCTCAGGCTGCACTACCACTCGGTTTGCGCTGCACTTTTTTAGAACAAGCGCATGACTGCCCTTCGGCCATTTTAGGGCCGGTTTTTGGCTCGCATCAGTTAGATGCATTTGCTCAAAGCGCAGATGTGTTTAGTCTAGAGTTTGAAAACACACCGCTGGCCGATGCAGATCAATTACTGCAAACCCAAACCTTATATCCGCCACGCCAAGCCTTGGCGACTGCACAAAATCGCTTGCTCGAAAAAGCCTTATTTGATCAGTTGGCCATTCCGGTTGCTGCGTATCAACAGATTGATACACAGGCTGATATTGAGCGGGCGGCAAAGACATTAGGCTTACCGCTGGTGATCAAGACAGCAATGGGTGGTTATGATGGCAAAGGCCAATTTGTGCTGCGTCATGCCGACCAGATTGCGCAAGCATGGGCTGAATTAGGTGCGGCAGTGCCATTGGTGGCCGAAGCGTTTGTCTGCTTTGAGCGTGAGTTGTCGATTATTGCCGTGCGCGGTCAAGATGGCGAGGTTCGTTGCTATCCACTGGCCGAAAATCATCATCATCATGGCATCTTGTCGCATTCGATTGTGCCAGCACCCGATGGTGATGCATTGCTGCCGGTTGCCGAAGATTACATCACCCGCTTACTTAGCCATCTTAATTATGTGGGGGTGCTGACCCTAGAGTTGTTTGTCACCGCAGATGGTCTGTTGGCCAACGAGATGGCACCACGGGTGCATAATTCAGGCCATTGGAGCATTGAAGGCGCTGTCTGTTCGCAGTTTGAAAATCACATTCGCGCTGTTGCTGGCTTGCCTTTAGGGTCAACGGCTTTGGTTCAGCCGTGTGTGTTGGTCAATATTATTGGTCAGCATCCAAAGACCGCTGATGTACTTGCAATTGAAGGTGCCCATTTGCATTTGTACGGCAAAACGGAGCGTGTGGGTCGTAAGCTAGGCCATGTCACCTTAATGCCGAGTGATCTGCAACAGATGGCGGTGCGAATGAACGCCCTTGCTGCATGCTTGCCAGAACCACTGGCGCTGCAATAAGTCGAGTTGGGTCGGAATGAATATTCTGTTGCTCGTCGGAAAGTCTGTGCCTTGCGTAGCTTTGTTGGATTTGTCTAACAATTTATGCTGTCGGCGGTAATATTTACATTCTACAATGGTCAAGTCAGCAGATGACCTGTTTTGCACACATCATCTGCCACCCGTTCGATACGGCTCTATCGACCAAACCCTCTTTCGGGGTGGCGCATGCCACCCTTTTTTTTGCCTGCAATTTGGTCAGCCCGTATGGATCGCATTAAGTGTCTTAGGCGTCGGTATCTGGTGTTTCTGCCGTAGGAGCTTTGCTGGTTTTGCGACGAGTCCGTGGCTTGACCTCAACCTTGGTCACCATGTCAGCAGGGCCGTCAGACACGATTTCAACAGGTGTGATGTCTTTTTCGGTGGCTTCGCTTTCGGCATTTAAGCGGTTAATCAGCTTTTGAATGTAGGTCTTCAGTTCGCTGGATGCTTGAACATCAAGTAACAGCTTGCGCAGTTGCTCAAAATCGGTACGCAGAGCTTTTAAGGCGTCTTCAGCTTCTTGTTGAGCCTCTTTGATCAATGCCAATGCATCACGGGCGCTTTCGCTGTTATTGGCTTGCTCATCGATTTTTTGGCTAATGTTTTGACGAAGGTCTTGGTATAGGCTTTCGGCACGATCAACCAGTTCACGCGCTTTACTGACATATGGGCTGGCTTCTTCTTGTAAACGATTGGCCAGTTTATGCAGGCTCTCAGTGGCGTGATTCAGCGCATTGTCGATGCTATCGCTGGTGGTCGATGTTTTTGTTTCTTGCTGTTGTTCAGTTGCGGTAGTGTCTTGAGCGGTCATGGAGGTTTTCCTCAATTGATGGGAAGGAAAAAACAACGATCTGCCGTCCATCGTTTGCGGCATAGATCGCATTTCTCACGTGCATGACAAGCGTCATACATGAAAAATCCTATCCTGCACGACTTGTACACGCCAGAGGCCCAAACTTGTCGTATAGTCGAACAACAGATGTGTTGATTTGCAACCGTTCGTCTGAGTTCTTTATCCTGATTATGGAAGTTTGCGATGAGTAAAATGATTCCAGCCGTACTGGCCATTGCGCTAGCCGGTGGTGCGTTGGCCCCAGTGTTGCTGGCAAATGCTGCCGAACCCAAGATGGCTGCAGCAAAAAATGGCGGCGTTAAAGTGACCTCCAGCAGTACAGAGCTACAAAAAGTAGGATATGGTTTTGGTTACATGATGGGTAAAGGTAATCGTGAAACTGTCAATGATCTAGACATGGAAGCTTTTGTGTCTGGCTTCCGTGATGGTTATGGCGGCAAAGACAGCACACTAACCGATGAAGAAATTCGCACGACTTTTATGGCCTATAAGCAGCGCCGTGAAGCCGAAGAAGTCCAAGCGGCTGCCAAGCTTGGTGCCGAAAATACCAAAACAGGTACAGCATTTTTGGCTGAAAATGGCAAAAAAGCTGGCATCAAAACCACCGCCAGTGGTTTGCAATATGAAGTCTTGACCGAAGGTACCGGTGCTAGCCCAAAAGCCACCGATCAAGTCAAAGTGCACTATGAAGGCAAAATGCTAGATGGCACAGTGTTTGATAGCTCGGTCGCGCGTGGCGAGCCAGCAACCTTCCCATTGAATCAAGTCATCCCTGGTTGGACTGAGGGTGTGCAGTTGATGAAAGAAGGCGCGAAATATCGCTTTTTTATTCCATCAGCATTGGCGTATGGTGAAACCGGCGCAAGCACTATTCCACCAAACAGCGTGCTGATTTTTGATGTTGAGTTGATCAAGGTTAATCCTTAATCAACAGCGCTTTGCATCAAAAAAACCCGCATATTGCGGGTTTTTTTGTCACTAAACCAAATGCTTAAATTGTCTTCATAAACACTTGCGAGTTGCGTTGGTAGTTATACATGGCTTTACGAGCATCGGGCAGATGCGTCACTGCCGCTGGCTCAAAGCCTTGTTCAATAAACCAATGGGCAGTGCGGGTGGTCAACACAAACAATTCTTCAATGCCTTTGCTGCGTGCACGTGCTTCGAGGTAATCGAGTAGCTCTGCACCACGGTTGGAACTGCGATAGCTGGGATGAACAGCCACACAAGCCACCTCAGCCGCCATTGGCTCATTGTCTTTGGTTGGAATCGGATACAACGCCGCGCAGCCGACGATCATGCCGTCACGCTCAATCACAGCAAACTGGCTAATTTCGTTTTCGAGCAATTCGCGCGAGCGACGTACCAAAATGCCTTCTTCCTCAAGGGGACGAAGCAGTTCAATCAGGCCGACCACATCGTCAATATCGGCAGTACGAATTTCTTCATATGGATCATGGCTGATCAAAGTGCCAGAACCATCACGGGTAAACAGCTCTTGCAGCAATGCACCGTCACGGGCGTAAGAGATGATATGCACGCGGCGCACGCCACCACGACAGGCTTCCGATGCACCGCCCATGTGTCTTAGTAGTTCGGTATCAATGATTTTGTCACGTAGATACTGGTCAACTTCATTGGGGATCAGTTCGCGTAGCAGGCGATCTTCATCATCAGCAATGCCTTCTTTTTCGCCCAAAAAAATCAGCTTATCGGCTTTGAGTGTTTTGGCGGTTTTGACCGCGACTTCTTCGCCCAGCAGATTAAACACTTCGCCAGTGGTGGAGTATCCGGTTGGACCAAGCACCACGATATGACGATTATCGAGGTTTTTTTGAATCGCTTCGATATCAACCGAGCGCACTTCGCCAGTCAGTTGATAGTCGACCCCGTTGCGAATGCCATACGGACGTGCAGTAATAAAGTTGCCAGAGACGGCATCAATCCGCGCGCCATACATGGGTGAGTTGGCCAAGCCCATAGACAGTAAGGCTTCAATCTCTAAACGAATTGATCCAACGGCATCAAGCACACAACGCAAGGCTTCACGCGTGGTGATGCGCAAGCCCTCATGAAACGGCGTTTGTAGATCGTATTCAATCAAGTTTTCGTCGATTTGCGGACGTGCGCCGTGCACCAAAACCAGCTTAATGCCCAAGCTATGCAGCAAAGCGATATCATGAATAATATTACGAAAATTATCATGGCTGACCGCTTCGCCACCAAACATCAGCACAAAGGTTTTGCCTCGATGCGCGTTGATATACGGCGCAGAGTTACGGAACCAATGCACATATTGCTCGGTCATGGTGTCAGGCGACAGAAAATCATCGGTCATGGCAGTACATCCACCCCATCAGTGATTACACATAGACAGCAGGCTAATCAAGCCACACTATTTTAAGATCTCTAACCATATCAAAAGCGCGCATGTCCTTGTACACAATAGTGGTGAATCAATTGGTTTAACCACAAAATCATTGGCGACAGCGTAGAGATGGCCAGATATTCATCCGGTTGATGGGCTTGCTCAATATTACCAGGGCCCAAAATCACCGTATCCATGCCCATTTGTCTAAAATACGGCGCTTCGGTACCAAAGGCGACTGCACCCGCAGTGTGTCCAGTTAAGGCTTCTACTTTTTTTACAAAGATAGAATCGGCGGGTGTTTCGGCGGATGGCGAACCTTCGGTGGCTGGCTCGTATAATACTTTGACGCCAAAGCGCTGGCCAATATCTGCCATTAGTCCACGAATATCGTCACGCAAAGCATCCATATCCATGCCGGGTAATGGTCTTAAGTCAAATTGAAGCTCACATAATCCACAGATTCGGTTGGGATTATCACCACCATGAATACAGCCTAAATTCAATGTGGGATAAGGCACTGGAAATAACGGCTGCTGAATTTGCTTGAGTTGTTCGCGAAAGGCCATCAAACGACTGGTCACTTCGTGCATCGCATCAATAGCGTTGCTACCCAAGGCGGGGTCGCTAGAATGCCCTGCCTGTCCTGTAATCAGAATACGCTCAAGCATCACGCCTTTATGCAGGCGCGCAGGCTTCATGTTGGTTGGCTCGCCAATCACTGCAAACCGTCCTCCAATTGGGTTCGCTGCATCGACCAATGCCTTGGCACCCGCCATGGAGGTTTCTTCATCGCAGGTGGCAATGACGATCAGTGGGGCACGAAAAGGCGTTTTGGCAAATGATGCAACGGCTTCTAAAATTAAGGCAAAAAAGCCTTTCATATCAGCCATACCCAAGCCATACAGCTTGCCATCACGTTCCACCATCTCAAATGGATTGCTCTGCCATAGCTCTGGATCACAAGGAACGGTGTCGGAGTGACCTGCCAAAACCAATCCACCGCCAGCCGTCGGATCTGTACCGGCACGGACTGCAATTAAATTGGCTTTACCCTCACTGACCGGCATGATCGAACAGTCAAACCCAGCCTGTTCGAACCACTCGGCCAAGCGCTCAATGACTGGCAAATTTGACATATCCTGCTCAGGATTAGTGCAGGTAATGCTGGGCAGTGCCGTCAATTCGGCCAACTGTTGGCGTAATCGAGGTCGAAGCATAGGCCAATTCCACCTGTTTATAAAAAGCAAAAATAAGAAGCAGATCTCCACAATTCAAGATATCTGTTCACAAACGTCAAGTTGTCATGATCACAATTGAGAATAGCAAGCATGGCTGAGAAGTGGCTGGAAAATCTGGTGAGATTTACATTTTAGGTGGCGGAATTGATGCACTATCCGAGACTCACTACCGCTTGTCCGTCCTACTATTTGTTAAATTAGGTGAACGTGGCATTTTTCACCGTACAAGATAAAGGGGAACGGTGGAGTGTCTTGGGGACGACACAAAGTCTGGTTGTCTTGGTGATGTTTTTGCCACGAAAACCAACTTAACCGCAAAGCAAGTGTGATCCAATGCAAGATGTCTATCTCAACACGATTGCCATTTTGCCCACGATCAAGCCATGTAGGTTTTTTGTCCACTTTGTGGATAACAGCTTGGCTTGGTTTGAACCAGTTCCGTAGTGGAGATTTAGCCTTGAAACGTTTCCTTGTTCCTCTGTTGTTGTCCGTCTCTAGTGTTGTGATGGTTGCGCCTGCATTTGCTGAAACAGCAGCCCAACCCGTCAGTATTGAGCTCAAAGCACTGCGTATCTCTATCGAAAACGGTAAAGAAAAAGCAGCTGAAGCCAAGCAAGCTCGTCCTGGAGACATGATCGAATATCGCGCGGCCTACACCAATACAAGCAAGTCAGTTGTAAAAGGTTTGGTCGCCACACTGCCAATTCCGGCAGATATGCAGTATACCGGCGTAGCTTCGCCGGTCGGTGCCGAGGCAAGTACAGATGGTAAGTCGTTTGCCGCCATTCCGCTGGTCCGTCAAGTTGGCGGCAAGGCAGTCGAGGTTCCATTGTCAGAGTACCGCGCGTTGCGCTGGCGTGTTGCAAGTTTACCGGTTGGTAAATCTGTAGTTGTCAGTGCTCGTGCACGCGTCAATGGCATTAGCCAGTAAGTCACATCATCGTTGTTTTTCTCAATTGTTTTATCAAGCTTGAAAGGGGAGTCACTTCATGCTTAAACCATCACAACCTCGTCTGAACCAACTGGCATCAGCAATTGCTATCGTCCTTGGCGGTGCAAGCTTCATGTCCGTTGCTCATGCAGCAGCACCGACTGCTGGCGTGAACATCAGCAACATTGCAAGCGCAAGCTATACCGATGCAGGCGGCAAGAACCAAAACGTCACCTCAAACGAAGTCAAGACTACTGTTCTTCAAGTAGCCAGCTTCACATTGGTTGCTGATCGTTCCACAACTTCTAACCCGAATGGTCAAGTGTCGCTCAGCCACACATTGACCAACACTGGTAACGGTACCGACAGCTTCAAAATTGATATTGCCAACGTTGCTGCTGGCGATGATTTTGACTTTGCCGCACCAAAAGTCTATCTAGATGCCAACGGTGATGGTGTTCCAGATAACACCACTAACCTCAATGGCACAAACATTTCACTGCCAGCTGGTGGATCAACTGGTTTGATCGTGGTTGCAACCACACCAAACTCGTCAACCAATGCTCAGACTGGTAAATTGACCATCACTGCAACCAGTACTTTTGATATTGCAGCAGGCACACCACTGCCTGTGACCAATACCGACACTGTTACTGTTACTGGTAACGCTGTTGTAAAAGTCACCAAAAGTGCAAGTGTTGCAACTGCCGCTGCTGGTAGCCAAGTCGAATACACCTTGACCTACAGCAACATCGGTAACACCGCAGCAACAGACGTTGCCGTAACTGACGTATTGCCAGCTAACGTGACCTATGTACCGACTTCAGGTATTGCTAACGGTGTTGGCTTGACTGATGGTGCTGGTGATGATGCATTTACTTATGACGCAGCCACCCGTACAGTCACGTTTACTGCCGCAACGCTTGCAGCAAACACCACTGGTAGCGTCAAGTTTAAAGTCACCGTGAATAGTGCTGCACCTGCAGGCGCGATCAACAACACTGCAAACTTCGTTTACGATCCAGATGGTGCGGGTACAACACCTGTCACTACTCCTGAGCCAACCAATACCAGTACCGTAACCGTTGCGGCGACTTATGTTGGTTCAATCAACGACTCGTCAACTGACAACTATGCAGATGCTGCCAAAGATCCTGCTGATACTGCCAAAGATGACTTGATCGAAGTTGCGACCGTGAATCAAGGGTCAACTGCAACCTTCGAAACTTACGTCTGGAACAACGGCAACGTTGCTGAAGCCTTTAACCTGACTGTCAACAAAGCAGCATTGCCAGCAGGCGCAACCGTTAGCTTGTTTAAAGCCGATGGCGTGACGCCGCTGACCAGCACCAACGCTGACACGATTCCAGATACTGGCCCAATCGCTGTTGGTGCATCGCAAAAAATCGTGGTTAAAGTGACATTGCCAAACACCTTTGGTGGTGTGGCTGGTCCAGACAACCTAGACACAATCATTACCTCAACACCAGTTGATGGTGGTGTGGTTGATACCGTGACGCTGCGTATTGTTGACGTTGTTGCGGCAACCGTTGACTTGACCAACGGCAATGGCGGCGGTACAGGTCCTTATGACCCAGCAACCCCAGTTGATGCAGCAACCACCGAAGCTGGCCAGCCGTATAGCTTCCCTGTCGCTGTCACCAACAATGGTACATCGCCAGACAACTTCAACCTAAGCGCAACTGTGCCTCCAAATTGGACCGTCACCTTCTACGAAGCTGACGACACCACCGGCGTTTGCTCAAGCACTGTTGTCACTAACTCCGGCAGCATTGCCGCAGGCGCGACCAACAAGTTGTGTGCTGTAGTAACACCACCAGCCAACGCACTGCCAGGCACATCTGATGTTGTCATCACCGCCGCATCTCCTGCGACTGGCCTGACTGACAGCATGAAAGACACCTTGACTGTTGACGAAAATCGCAACCTGATTTTCACAGCGGATCAAACCGGTCAGGTTGCACCTGGTGGTACTGTGCTTTACACCCACACACTGACCAACACTGGTAACGTCACCGAAGGTGATGATGCTGGCGAACTACTGGTCAACGTGTCACTGCCACAAAATGGCTTTAACACCACCCTGTATGTTGATCTGAACAACGATGGTATTGCTGATCCAAACGAACTGGTTGCGGTTGATCCAACAACTGGTAATGCCGATCTTCAATCTGTACTCGCTGGCTCTAATGGCGGTGCAGGCCTGCAACCTGGCGAAGTAGTCAAAGTGTTGGTTAAAGTTGAAGCACCAGCCGGTGCAACAGCAGGCCAACAAGAAGTCACCACTGTGACGTTGACCCCAACAGGTACTGTGAATGGCGAAGCCGCACCAGCTCCATTGGCGGTTACTGATACCTCTACTGTCACCGATGGTCAGATCCGTTTGGTCAAAACCCAAGCGCTTGATGCAGACTGTAGTGGTGCAGAAGATGGTGCAGGCTTCTCTAGCAACACTATCTCTGCCAAACCAGGTGCTTGTGTGATTTATCGCATCGTCGCCACCAACGAAGGTAATGCGCCTGTTACCAACGTTGTGATCAACGACGCTGTGCCTGCGTTTACAACCTTGTTCAACAACCCAGCTGTCTCGAACGATACAACCACAGGTACTGTGTCGTCGACTGCAACCAGCGTCACCAACACTGTTGGTACCATGGGTGCGACCACCACAGCGAACCTGTTGTTCTCGGTCAAAATTGATCAATAAGCGTTAATTTGATTAGACCATCGTCAGAAGGCCATATGGCCTTCTGATTATGCAGGCTGCCTTTGCGCTGCCTGCATTTTCACCCTACTCAATTCCATACATATAGGTTGAGCCGAGTTGCAAAATTCCACCAGAAGCGTTCGGGTTAAAGCGACATTCGTGATGAATGCGTTGGCTGCATCCGTGCTATTGGCACAGCATGCACATGCTGTGACGCCTGCTGCTCCTACTGCTGGCAATTTTATCAATAATACGGCTATCGCCTCTTATGTCGATAATGACGGACTAGGCAAAAGCCTTAGCTCCAACACAGTTGCTGTACAAGTCGCAGCGCTGTACGCCATTGATTTAAGCCAAGCCGCCACTCAACAAGTTGAGTCTGGCGCATCAGTCACATGGCTCAATACGCTGAGTAATTTAAGTAATGCCACTGCAACTGTCGATGTCAGTAGTATCGTTCCTTCGACGCTGAGCAATGTGCAGTTTTATCTTGATCTCAATGGCAATGGTCAAATTGATGCCAATGAGACGCCAATTACTGGTTCAATTACCCTCGACAGAGAGCAAACAGTCCAACTGATTGTTCGGGCAGATACCAGTACCAGTTTAAATGCGGGTCAGCAGGTGGATTTGCCGCTGACAGCAACTGTTTCTGAAGATTCGACGGTTAAAAAAACAGCAACAGATAGTTTAATTGCGATTATCCCAGAATTGATTGCCATCAAAACTGTTGATAAAGCCGACATTGATCCAAGTAATGTGACAGGTGTTGTTGAGCTAACCTATCAATTAAGTGTTGAGAATCGCTCAAGCATTGCTGTACGACCAATTGATGTGTCAATTGATGGTGTTAATCAGCAAGTGGTGCTGATCAAAGATGCACTCCCACCCAATACCACCTATGTAGATGCAACGGCCAATAATCCAGATGCACTCGTGGTTTATAAAACGGGTGTGGATAGTTATACCATCCAACAGCCTGCAAATAAGACAAGCATCAATGAGCTGTATGTTGCTTATCAAAATGGGATTGCAGCCAATAAAACAGAAACTGTCAATTTAAAGCTATCGATGAATGCGGGTGTCACAGCCACCACACTCAGCAATATTTTTAATGTTGAATATAGCAATGCAACCGGTACAAAGCAGACCCGTGTCTCAAATGCTGCCGAAACCAATGTGACCGGTGGTGCGGGGATTCAAACCACCAACTCTGGTTTTAACACACCCGTCTCTACTGGTAGTGTGAATAAGCCACTGTATATTGCGGTTGATTCCGCTGCCTGTAATATTGACCGTGAAGTCCGCGATCAAATTTTGATTGAAGTGATCTCGCCAGAAACAGGGGACATCGTCACAGTTGTGGCGCTAGAAACTTCAGCAAATAGTGGTCGTTATCAGGTTGAATTACCCACACAAAATAGCGCCACCAAGATTGCCGATGAGATCTTGCAAACCATTCGTGGTGATCAAGTTTCGGTGACGCTCACCAGTTGTGCAGACAGTGCCGGACAGCCGACCACACCACAGTCCAATATTAATACCACGGTCTATATCGATCCTTATGGGACCGTATTTGACTCGCAAACCAATCAGCCCATTGTAGGCGCACGTGTTGTCTTGTTAGATAGCGCAGGCCAACCATTGACAGGTTTGATTGGTGATGATGGCAATCCTGTCAGCTCAACACAGGTTTCTGCTGCTGATGGGACATTTAGCTATCCCTTGCTCAATCCAGGGAGCTACAAGCTCACCATTGAAAGTAGTTCGATTGACGGCTTTGTTTTTCCAAGTAGTAAATCGTCTTTTGATCCAGCACTCTGGAATATTAATACAACAGGTTCGTTTGGTCAGACCTTTGTATTATCGGGCACAGCGCAGCCAGTTAGCTTCGATTTGCCGGTAGATCCAGTCGCTAAATCCTCAGCATTGTCTGTGACCAAAGTGGCTAGTGTGAGCAGCGCCGAGATTGGTGATTTTGTTGATTACACCGTCACGGTTACCCACTCAGGCAATGGGACGTCTCCTGACGTCAATATGCAAGATACGCTACCGCGTGGTTTTGTGTATGTGTCTGGCTCCATGCGTGTGGATGGCAAAAAAGTTGCAGATCCTGATGGTGGCAAAGGCCCTTATCTCAAGCTTGGTCTCGGCAATATGTCGACCACCAACGCGCATAAGGTTCAATACCGTGTTTATATTGGTCCAAATTCGCTGAATGGCACGGGGATTAACCGAGTCACAGCCAAAGACAGCAATAATATTTCGTCGTTAGAAGCCAGTGCTAAGGTTACCGTATCGCCCGGTGTACTGATGAGTGATGCCTTCATCATTGGTAAGGTCTACACTGACTGCAACCGTAATGGTATGCAGGATGCAGGCGAGCATGGCGTACCGGGTGTGCGACTGTATCTAGAAGATGGCAGCTTTGTTGTGACTGACAGCGAAGGCAAGTACGATTTTTATGGTGTGTCGGCCAAGACCCACGTCTTAAAACTAGATCGCACCACGTTGCCATCTGGTGTTGAGTTGGTCGAGCAAGGCAATCGTAATGCTGGCGATCCGGGCAGTCGCTTTGTCGATCTAAAATATGGCGAGCTGCATCGGGCAGATTTTGCCATGACAGATGGTTCGTCCACTTGTAGTGATGGTTTAGCCAAACAAATTACTGAGCGCCAAAAGCTAGTTGGTGATCAAAATACTGATATTGAGCGTGTGCTTCGTGCAGACCTCACACTTGATCCAAATTACAGCTTAGGCGACGTTCGTAGCATGCCATCGAGCGGCTGCATCAGTGCAAACGGTATTAATAGCAACTGTAATGTTGCGATGCCTGCGAGTGATAAGCGTATTGCAGCGGTGACTCAGCCAACCGTTGAGCGTATCAAAGCACCTGAGACCATTGATCTAGAGTCGGCGCTAAAAACAGCAACCAACAACAAGTTGGAAGTGCTGAACCTAAAAGATCAGCAAGTATTGCCCTATCCGCAGGCCAATGTACAGATCAAGGCCGTTGCGGGGACCAGCATTGAACTACGTGTGAATGACAAATTAGTCAGCGATAGCCGAATTGGCAAAAAAGCCATTTTGGCTGATCGACAAGTGGCTGGTTTTGACTACATTGGTGTGAATTTAAACGAAGGCAAAAACCTTGTTGAAGTCCGCCAAATCGATAGCATGGGTATCGAACGTGGTCGCCAGACCTTAAGCATTATCGCTCCTGGCAAAATGAACAATGTGGTGCTCAGAACTGATCAAAATGTACTTGAGGCCAATGGCCGCAACGTCATGAATGTGATTGTGAGCATTGTTGATAAAGCCGGTGTGCCAGTTGCAAGTCGTACACCTATTACCTTAGATAGTAATATCGGTCGTATTCAGTTGGAAGATTTGGATCCGACCAAGCCGGGCGTTCAACAGTTTATTGAAGGCGGTCAATTGCTGGTGCCAGTGTTGTCCTCTAAAGAAGCTGGCGAAGGACAGTTGATGGTGAGTAGCGGTACATTCCGAGCGGCTCAACCGATTCGCTTTGTGCCCGAACTGCGTCCAATGATTGCCTCAGGTATTGTTGAGGGTGGCATTTCCCTGCGTTCTTTTGATCCAGGTGCATTGTCTAAGGTATCGCGTGATGATGGCTTTGAACAAGAGCTTAACGAATTGTCAGACGGTGGCGACGGCAAATTGGGCACCAATGGTCGTGCAGCTTTCTTCTTAAAAGGAAAGGTCAAAGGCGAATACCTGTTGACCATGGCTTACGACTCGGACAAAGACAAAGATCAACGCTTGTTCCGTGATATTCGTCCAGATGAATATTATCCAGTCTATGGTGACTCGGCTGCCAAAGGCTTTGATGCACAATCGACCAGCAAGCTATATGTACGCGTTGATAAAGGTCGCTCGTATGCCATGTATGGCGACTTTGTCACACGGGTAGAAAGTGATGAAGGTTTATCTTTGGGTCAGTACAGCCGTTCGTTGACGGGTGCACGTGTTCACCACGAAAACAACCGTCTCAATGTGACTGGCTTTGCCTCACGCACCAATTCGCGTCAAATCGTGACAGAAACTCGCGGCAAGGGAATTTCTGGTCCATATAGCTTGGGCAATGTCTCTGTTGATGATCTAGTGACCAACAGTGAAAAAGTTGAAGTACTCGTACGTGACCGTGACAATCCGGGTTTGATTATCTCTCGTCAAACGTTGGCTCGCTTTAGTGATTACGAAATTGATTCACTGACCAATACGTTGTATCTCAAAGATCCGATCTCAAGCATTGATGGTGACTTTAATCCAAAGTCATTGCGGATCACCATCGAGGCAGATGAGGGTGGAGAAAACTATAACGTAGGTGGTGTTGCAGGCCGTGTGCGTGTCACTGATCAAGTTAATATTGGTGGCTCCTATACCAAAAGCGATGATCCTGCGGATCAACAAGAAATTGCCAGCGTCAACGTGGTGGCTAAGCTGTCCGATCGGGTCAAGCTGATCACCGAGGTTGCACGCAGTGACTCGTCGGCAAGTGCAAGCAATAGCTTGTTTACACCAAACGTTGCTGCAGACCCAACTGGAACGCTGTCTGGTAATGCTGCTCGTGTCGAACTGAGTTATGCCACCGATGCCGTTGAGGCTCGGGTTTACCATAATCAGGCCGATACTGAGTTTTATAACCCAGCATCACCGATTTCGTCAGGCCGTAAAGAAAGCGGAATTCGGGTGCAAGCGCGTATTCCACAAGTCGGTTTGGCAAAGGTCGAAGCGATTCGTACCGAAGACATTGCCAACAATGGTGTGCGCGATGGGTTGTCTGCCAGTGTTGAGCGTGCCATTAATCAGTATCTCGCTTTAGAGGTCGGTGCTCGTTTTTACGAAGAAACCACAGCAGCCGCATCAGATAGTTCGGTTGCAGCCAATACGCCGTATAAAGGTACAACCGTTCGTGCCAAGCTAAATGCCATTTTGCCGTGGGTACAAGGTGCAAGTACCTTTATTGAGTATGAGCAAGACGTCTCTGATGCGGATCGTAAGGTCTTGGCTTTAGGTGGTAGTTATCAGTTGGGCAACAATGGCCGTGTTTATGCGCGTCATGAGTTAGTCTCAAGTATCAGTGGCTTGTATGGTTTAAACGATACCACCGAACGTAATTCGACCATTGTGGGTGTTGATAGCAACTACATGAAAGACGGTACAGTCTTTAGCGAATACCGCTTGCGCGACGGCATCAGTGCTCGTGAAGCAGAGGCAGCACTGGGTCTGCGTAATCGCTGGAGCTTGGGTAAGGGTATCCGTCTCAACACCAGCTTTGAACGGATTGAGTCGCTGGAAGGCACAGATACCTCATCTGATGCAACCGCTGTGTCATTGGGATTAGAGTATTTGACTAATCCATTGTGGAAAGGCGTAGCCAAGTTAGAAATGCGTTGGGCGGACCAGTCAGATACGTTGATCAATACTTTGGGCGCTGCGTATAAAGCCACTGATGATATGACCTTGTTGGCCAAAAACGTTTATAACAAAGTGGACAACAAAAGCTCTGGCGATCGTTTGATTGATCGTTTCCAGATTGGTACAGCGTATCGTCCGCAAGATAACAACCGTTTTGACGCATTGGCAAAACTGGAATATCGCTATGACGACAACCAAACATCGCTAACTGGTACCACACGTGAAGCTTTAATTGCTTCGGTGCATACTAACTACCATCCTGCTCGCCGTTTGACCTTGTCTAGCCAATATGCAGCCAAGTATGTTCAGCAAGATATGGAAGGTCTGAGCACTGATGGCATCACCCAATTGGTTAGCGGTCGAGTAATTTATGACATCAATGAGCGTTGGGATGCGAGCCTAAATGGTGGCGCAATGTGGAGCAATGTCAGCGCTGGCACACGCTATTTGGTTGGTGCGGAAGTGGGCTATTTGTTGACCGCAAACTTGTGGCTCTCTGGTGGCTATAATTTTGTCACCTATCAGGATGAAGATCTGGTCGATAGCGACGCCACCGTCAAAGGTGCTTATATGCGTCTACGCTTTAAGTTTGACGAAGATCTGTTTAATGTCGGTTCAGCAGCAATTAACAAATCCGTGGAGCCAAACCAATGATTAAGACGCATTTGATGCATGCGCTTGTGTCAGCAGGTTTGGTGCTGACGGTTAGCATGCCCATTTATGCTGCCAATCTAAATGGTGCTTCTGATGCTGGGGTCGTTCGTCCTGTCGCCCAAACAATCAGCCGCTTTGATGAACAGCTCAATCGGATTAAGCCATTTTTGGATCAGTCTGATGTGACAACACGCTATCAAGCGCATAAAGCGCAAGATTGGCTTGATTATGCACATCATCAAACGTTCGAAGGCGGTAATACAGCAGCCTACCAACAGGCATGGGCCGAATCTGATCGTTTGGTCACTGCACTAGAGCAAGGACAGACGTTGTCGCTAACGACGCCGATCATTGCAAGTTCAAGCGTTATGCGTCGTGACTTATGGGGCACGGCTGAGATTCTCAAAAAACATCCTGCATTTGAGCAAGTTGCGCCACAAGTGGCTGAAGCTGAAGTCAAATTGGTTTGGGCAGCAGCCGAATACTGTGAAATGGGCTGGCGTCATGCCCGTGAGCATTTTGCAGCAGCCGAGCGGTTATTGGTCTCGGCGCGTGCAACCGCTGATTTAATGCCAGATGCGCCAACATGGCCAACAGGGCTGAGCTACCCCTCTTTAGCAGAGCTAAATGGTGGTCAGTCGGGTTGTCATGGTGTGGCTGGTCCGTGGCCGTTGCCTGTACCTGATTTTGGCCAACCTGTTGTTGAAGCTCCAGTCGCGGCAGAGATTGCTGATCCAGTCGAGTTGGTGACAGCACCAAACAATGTGCATTTTGCCTTAGATCGTCATGATTTGTCTGCGGCATCTCAGGCGTTGCTGGACGGTGTGGCAGAGATTCTGGCCAAGTATCCAGATGCTAATGTGACTTTATACGGCCATACCGATCCACGCGCTAGTGTGGCTTATAACCAAGCGTTATCTGATCGTCGTGCTAATGCTGTTGAGCAATATTTGATTGATCATGGCGTTGATGCGCGTCGGATTGCAACAGTAGCCAAGGGTGAGAGCCGAGTGATTGTCGATGATGATGCGATTCATGGGTTTGCACTCAGTCGTCGTGTTGAGATTGTCTACTCCAATGCCGGTCTTGAGATTATCCCCAAAGCGCAAACCACAGACTTACAGCCAGAGCGCTAGTGGTATTGATTGTTGTGAGCCATAAAAAAACCGATGCCTTTGCATCGGTTTTTTTGAGCTATAGACAGCTTATTCGGCGCGTGGAACATCCAAAGACTGGCCGGTGATGCCATGACTGTCTGGCCCCATCAGATACAAATACAGCGGCATGATGTCGTCTGGGGTTGGTAGGTTGTATGGATTTTCGCCAGGGTAGGCATGCGCGCGCATGTTGGTACGAGTCGGGCCAGGGTTAATGCAGTTAAAGCGGATAGACGAAACATTGGCCAGTTCGTCAGAAAATATTTTTGAGACACTTTCTAAGCCACTTTTAGACACGGCATAAGCGCCCCAAAAAGCACGGGCTGTGCGACCGACGCTGCTGGTGGTAAACAACACCGAGGCATCTTTGGACTGGCGTAATAGTGGCAACAGGGTTTGCGTGAGTTGAAACGGGGCACGCAAATTGACTGTCATCACGTCATCAAAGGTGTCTGGGTCATACATTTGCAATGGGGTAAGTGGACCAAGAATCGCGGCATTATGCAAAATGCCGTCTAGATGACCGATTTCGTTTTCGATCATATTGGCCATTTGGGTGTAATCAGACAGGGTTGCACTGGAGAGATTGAGCGGCAGTAAGGCAGGCTGAGCACCACCAGCTTGCTCAATTTCATCATACACGGCTTCGAGCTTAGACAGTGTCCGACCCAAGAGCAGGACTGTTGCACCGTGACGGGCAAAGCTGAGCGCTGCTGCACGTCCAATACCGTCACCCGCACCCGTGATTAAGATAGAGCGACCGCGGAGCACATCAGTGGCGGGGTGATATTGCGCGAGATCAAACATGATCAACAGTTCCCAAAATAAAATGATCAGACTGTAGCAAGTGTAGCAGCGCCGTTGCATCATGCACGATATGGTCAGCACGCCATGCGGCTAAATCCTGCGCATGGCTGGGCGGTAAGTAACCATACGCTGCCAATACCGTGGGCATGCCTGCATGTCGACCTGCATCAATATCACGCGGGTGATCACCGACATACATAATCTGTGTGGCTTCAATGCCCAATTGATCCGCAGCCAAAAACATCGGCTCAGGGTCAGGCTTACTGCGTGTGACATCGTCAGGACAAACCAGTACCGAACAACGCTGATCTAATTGCAGGGCTTTTAGCAGTAATACACTCAAAGGACGGGGTTTGTTGGTCACAATGCCCCATGGAATATCGCGCTGCTCAAGGTGGTGCAGCAGGTCATCCATACCCGCAAATAAGCAGGTATCCACCGCAATATGTTGTGCATAGTGCTGCAAAAATCGGTCACGATAGGCAAACAGTTCAGGACTGTCTGCATCGAGTTCGGGGTGAATCAAACGCACCATGGCACGCGCACCCTCAGACACTTGTACCCGAATTTCGGCATCGGTTGGTGCGGTCAAGCCATCTTCTACGCACAACAAGCGAATGATACGGATAAAGTCAGGGGCGGTATCAATCAAGGTGCCGTCTAAATCAAATAAGACGGCGTTGATTGGTTGTGCTGGGTTCATTCGGGTCTCCGTGTGTACAGCATATAGTTGACGTCCACATTGGGTGCCAGCCAGTAATTTTTGGTGATTGGATTATAGTGTAGGCCAGTCGCCTCTTCTAAAATCAAACCGGCATCGCGAATATAGCTGGCCAATTCTGACGGGCGAATGAATTTTTGATAATCGTGTGTGCCGCGTGGCAGCATACGTAGCAAGTATTCGGCGCCAATAATGGCAAATAAATATGATTTTGGATTGCGATTAATGGTCGAGAAAAACACCTGACCACCGGGCTTCACCAAGGTCATACAGGCTCGCACAATTGAGGCCGGATCTGGTACGTGCTCTAGCATTTCCATGCAAGTCACCACATCAAAGGTGGCTGGCAAAGTGGCGGCCAGTTCTTCGACGGTAATCTGACGATACTCAATTCGCTCGACACCTTCTTTTTCGGCATGTAGGCGACCCACCGCCAACGGCGCTTCACCCATATCAATACCCAGCACAGTTGCACCACGACGGGCCATCGATTCTGCCAAGATACCACCGCCACAACCGACATCCAGAATGTGCTTGTCGGCAATACCGTTGGCTTTTTCGATAATCCAATTGAGACGCAGTGGATTGATTTGATGTAATGGTCGAAACTGAGATTCCGTATCCCACCATTGCTCGGCAAGCGCTGCAAATTTGGCGATTTCTTGATCATCAACATTGCGTGACGGTTTCTGATCGAATGATGGGGCAGAAGGCTGTGCGGACATGCCGAACTCCTGATGAATAAACGAATGGTCAACGCCCAGAGCGCGATATCTTGGTATAAAAGTGCACGATTCAGATCAGTTTAATGCAAAAACCACAAGACCTGACGAAGCGTTAAAAAACTTCACACAGGCTCCATGACCTTGAGGGGCAAATTGGCTTATGCTGCTGATTGAAAAGTATGTCACTGACTTCAGGAAGAACCCTACGATGAAACGTCTTGCCTTGTCCGCTGTTGCTGTGTCTTTATTTGGTTTGTCTGCGACCAGCTTTGCGGCAGAACCCTATGTTGCTGGTAAGGACTACACTGTTTTGAGCACACCAGGCACAGTCGAAAAGCCTGGCATGATCGAAGTACGCGAGTTCTTTTGGTACGGTTGCCCGCATTGCTATCGCTTAGAGCCATTTGTTGCCAACTGGGAAAAAACCAAGGCAGCCGACATTAATTTTGTTCGCTCACCTGCCGCGTTAAATCCGGTCTGGGAACAAAACGCACGTGGCTACTATGCTGTAGACATGATGGGCATGACCGAAAAAGTCCATGGTCCACTGTTTACTGCGATTCATGCCAAAGGTGGGCGCTACTTTGACCAATCCACACTGGCAACTTTTTATAAAACCCAAGGGGTTGATGACAAGCGCTTCAATAGCCTGTTTAACTCCTTTGCCGTGACTGGCAAAGTCGCTCAGTCTAAAGCACTCGCCATGAAATACCGCCTAGAAGGTGTGCCTGCTGTTGTGGTCAATGCCAAGTATGTAGTCAAGGGCGAAGATGGCAAAGTGCTTGATGTGGTGAACTACCTGATCGCAAAAGAACGTGCCAGTCAGCCGAAGGCCAAATAAAGCGCTCTGAGATAGCATGTAGTTAAAAAACCCCCATTTAGCACGGGGGTTTTTGATATCAGTTGTTGTGAATACTTGAGCTGTTTAATCCACGGGTGGGGCGTCGCTTTGCCAGTTGGAGATACCACGAAACAATAGTTGGGCTTGACGTGTGGTGCGAATAATCAGTTGGCGTTGTTGTTGCTCAAGCGATGCAGAGTCGAGAGCATCAGGCAAGTTGATCCACGTCATGGCCCAAGACAAGGCAAGGTTAATCAAAATCTCGGCCATGATTTGTAAATCATCAATCGCAATATTTTGAAAGGCGGGTAGTTTGTGTAGATCCTGCGATAAGTCATCAATAAAAAAGCGGACTTCGCGACCAATCGCATTACGTACAGCCGTTGAGCCGCCCCAGCGCTCACCAATCAAAAACTCCCAATTGAGTGGCTCGGCATCAATCGCACGAAAGAAGCGCTCAATACTAACTTCCGTCTTGGATGGTGCTTCAAGGCCATAGCCTTCGCGTAGGCTGCGCAACAAGTGGTGCAGGCTAATCGAGACCTGATCAACCACGTCACTACCTAGCTCTTCCATGTCCTGAAAGTGCCGATAAAACGCAGTCGGCACCAACCCCGCCTCTCGTGCGACTTCACGAAGGCTAATGGTACTAAAGGAGCGACCGGCTGTGCTGAGTGCCAATGCGGCATTCATCAGCGCCTGTCTGCTTTGCTGCTTACGTTCATCACGCAACGACATTCAGTAGACCTAAAATTTCAAGCAATCAAGCATCAGTGCAAAGTTTAACAAACGTCGATACAAGACAGTTAAAAAAATTCAGTGTACAAGTGTTGACTAAAAATTAGAACTGCGTATATTGGAGTACAAGTGTTCACAATAATGACAGACGTTCACTGAAGTCGCTGCGGCGACCACTCAACATAACGGTCTGACAGCATCAAGAGGGTGTCATCATGGTACAGACAGGCTATCGTCCAGAGTGGGTTCGCGAAGATTTCATCGACTTTGTATTGGCTAAAGTCAATCCAATGTGGACGTGGAAACGCGTCATGGCCAAGATCGACAAGATCGAAGCGATTGAAGACGACATGGTCAAAATCACCTTGTCGACCAATGGTAAGTTTGGCCGTTATCAAGCGGGTCAGTTTGTCATGGTGTCAGTCCGTATTGATGGCGTGATGCAACAACGTGCTTACAGCTTGGTCAGCTCCCCTGATCAACATCACCTTGTAATCGGTGTCAAAAAGCAAGGTCGTGTTTCTAACTACTTGGGCAATGATGCTGTCGTCGGTGAGGTGATTGAAATCACTCAACCAGCCGGTGAGTTTGTACTCGATAGCAAGCCAGCGCCGTTGTTGTTTGTCTCGGCAGGTAGTGGCATTACCCCAATTGTACCGATGGTCAAGCAAGCTTTGAGCCGTTCAGCCGAGCCAGTTAGCTTAATTTACTACTCCCGCGATCCAGCATTCCGTACCGAACTTGAAGCATTGGCTGCGCGTTATACCCACTTTGATCTACACATCATTGTGGATAGTGCCGAAAAGCCAGCTTTTTTTGACGATGCAGCATTAGATCGTCTATGCCCAGATGCAGCGACTCGTGACACCTATGTGTGTGCTGCACCGGGTTTGATGAAAGCCACTCGTGAGATTTGGGCGGCTCGTGGTTGGTCAGATCGTCTGAAGCAAGAAAGCTTCTTGCCGGTCACCATTGATGAAAACGCTGAGTCTATGCCAGTCAACTTCCGCCGTAGTCAGCGTGAGTTTGATGCCAAAGGCAACTTGTTGGCCAGTGCAGAAGCTGTTGGTCTTAAGCCTGCCTACGGCTGCCGGATGGGTATTTGCAATACTTGCGCCTGTACTAAAGTCTCTGGGGCAGTGCGTAATCAATTAACCGGTGAGATCAACGATCAAACCAACGTGCAGATCAAGTTGTGTATTAACGAGGCGATTAGCCCTGTTGTGATTGATCTGTAAGCCGAAATTTTTTAAAGATTTTCCCGAAGTATCAAACCAATCGAGGAACACATTATGAATATGCCAGTATCAGTAGACGTTACCAACCGCATCATGAAGGGTAAAAGCCGCGTACTTACCCCTGCGGAAATCGAAGCGTTCGGTCAGCGCTTAGAAGCAATTCGCGAAGAAGTGCATGCAAAATTAAACAAAGAAGATTCGGACTATATTTATAAGGTTCGCAACTTTGTTCGCTACACCGAAATTGCCTCACGCGGTATGTTGATGTTTGGTGGTTGGGTTCCACCCGTCTGGCTGCTTGGTACAGCCATGCTGGGTGTGTCGAAAATTGTCGACAACATGGAACTTGGCCACAATGTCATGCACGGTCAGTTTGACTGGCTGAATGACCCATCACTCAACGGTGCCAAGTTTGACTGGGATAACACCTGTGCTGGTGATGACTGGAGACATTCTCATAACTTTATGCACCATACCTACACCAACATTGTCGATAAAGACCGTGATGTTGGCTATGGCTTGTTGCGTATGACCGGTGAGCAAAAGTGGACGTTTGGCAATCTGTTTAACTTGCCAAAAACGGTTGGTTTGGCCTTGTTGTTCCAATGGGCAGTTGGTGTGCATGACCTGCAATTGGCTGATACCACCTCTGGTAAAGTCTCTTTCCGTGATGTTGCCCGTCGCTCAGGTCCATTCTTGCGCAAAGCGACTCGCCAAGTGGCCAAAGATTATGTGTTCTTTCCTGTGATTGCAGGCCCGAATGCATTGCCAGTATTGGCAGGTAACATCAGTGCAAACTTGATCCGTAACGTCTGGGCTTTTGCCATTATCTTCTGTGGTCACTTCACCGCTGATGCAGAGATGTTTGAAGACAATGTCGATAACGAAACCAAAGCAGAATGGTATCTACGCCAAATCAAAGGCTCAAGCAACCTGACTGGCGGCCCGATCCTGCATTTCATGAGTGGTAACTTGTCGCATCAGATCGAACATCACTTATTCCCTGATACCCCTGCCAATCGTTATAAAGAAATGGCAGTCAAGGTTCAGGCACTGTGTGAAGAGTACGGTCAGAACTACAACACTGGTTCATTTGCAAAGCAGTTCACTGAAGTGATTGAGCGTATTGCTGTGTACTCATTCCCGAACCCAGTGATTGATGCAGGCCGTAAAGTCCGCTCACGTTTGACTGGTCTGCTGTCACGTAAAACTGCAATTGCATAATCTGTATATGCGGTGATGTAACACAAAAACTGGCTTCGGCCAGTTTTTTGTTGTTTGGGTTGATTCGAATTGGTTTTGAGAGAAGAAGGATTTTGCCATGGCTGATGATCAAGCGTGCCCATCTGATGGTATGAAGTGGTGATGAGTATGCTCTGCGCACCAATTCAATCACTGACAGCATCTTTTGTTTGCACAAATAAATCACGCCCTAGACTAATCCATCAAGACATCTGTCATCGCCATGACAGGTATGCTTGGTTTCTGATCGACGGCTTATGGTTGTGAGTGATATTGATGTCGCCAAAAAAAGACCGATCAGATGATCGGTCTTTTGTCTTATGTGGGTTTTAGGTGAGTCAGGCTTATTGCCCTTTGTACTGCACCCCAAACATAAAGTTATGCTGACCACCCGCTGCAATACTAGGCAATTGACCACTCACAGCCCCTGTTGCACCAATCAATGGCGAAGTAATACTGGCTGGGGTGCAGTCAGGGCAGGTGGGTATGGTGCTTAAGACAGTGGCCGCAGGTGTGCTATCACGGAAGTTAAACGCCCCAATTGCAACGCTACCTTCGTTACGTACCGTGACTCGATAAAGAACGCATTGACCCACACCATTGCTGTTGTTTTGAATGGGTAAGGTGGCTGTGCTGTAGCTACCGGTATCGGCAACACCATTACAGTCGGTATCTAGCGCTTGTAGCTTGGTGAGGCGAATCAGTGTTTGGCTGACGGTGGTGATGTCAGTCACTTGGCCCAGCAGCGTACCAGCCGTACTAAGTAGTTTGATATTGGTGGTGTTTTCGACGCCTAGCAATGTACCGGTGCTTTGAACTTTAGAGAACAGTCGAATACTTTCGCCTGCTGCCAGACCATTCGCACCATTACTGCTAAAGCTATCTAGATCTGTGACCAATGGATCAGATGCATCGAGCACGCCATTGTCATTGGCATCGTAATACAAGGTAGTGCTAAAGCCAGTTTGATCATTGGTCACCACAAAGGGCTGGGTGTCATTGATCAGCGTACTACCTTGATTGGTCAAGGTATGGGTATACACGATGGTACCGTTCGGTGCGATTTGGCCGCGTAGATCCGGCGTAAACAACACTTGTGCTGGTGCTGTGTTGCTAATGGTCAGACCGTTTTTGATGATGTCCGCACCCGTATTGGTTGGCGTGCCTGTGCCATTAGACACATAGGTCGGGCTATAAGCGCGGAAGTACAATGGTGTGTTGGTGACTGCTGCTGTACCGCTGGCCACATTGACGATGGCGCATAGCAGTTGGGTTTCGCCATTACTGAGTGCGCGAGTTTGGCTAACGGTTGCACCGGTTGGACTACAGGTACCACCTGCACCCGTTTGGGCAAAGGTCACAGTCACACCAGCCGGTAGGTTGAGGGTGCTAAAGTCACCATCGGCATCGGCACTGAGGTTATACAGTGTCGGTGCGCCAGTATGGGTCACGCTAATTGGGTAAACCACTGAGCCACCGACGGAGGCGGTCAAGGTTTTGAGCGCTGCACCAGCATTATCGATGTTGCCATTGCCGACACCACTGGCGGGTGTTGTATTGGCCAGATCGACCAAGGGGCTGGCAATCGTTTGGGTGCGATCTTCGACTGTATCAACTGCGGCTGCGCTCGCAATCGATGTTGCTTTTGGAAAGATGCTGTAGTCCACACCCGTTTGATCGGTCTGTGTGGTCGGAAAGCGTACTTTGACAATTACAGGGAAGGAGGCACCAACTGCCAACGGCCCAGTGTCTGGAATACCATCGCCGTTGCTGTCTAAAATAGGCGTAAAGCCATCTTGGCGGAAAAACTCGACCACACTACCTGCAGGTAAGGTACTACCAGTTGGGGTCAGGTTATAAACGTCGGTGATATTACCGGTGTTCCAGACATAGTTGCTAAAGCTGGCCACACCGCCTTGGTTGACGGTTGGCACAATGCTGAGGTTGTCTGCTGCCAGTTGGCTGGCACTGCCTGCAATCGCATTGATGACGACGCCATAGCTGGCTGGGACAGACACGACGGCTTTATTTGAGGTCGTGTTGACGTTGTTGGCTGTGCCAACGTTGTTGTCTGGGTCATAGACTACGCCAGCAGTGTTAGGAATGTCCCCCGCTGTGGCTGAGTTGATGGTGACATTAAAGCTGATGCTGCCACTACTGTTGGCCGGAACTGACGTGAGGCTGGCGGTCACGAGCTTGCTGGTATTGTTGTATTGATAGTCAATACCAGTGGCGTCTCCAGCAGGCGCGTCATTGACAATGCCGCCACTCCAGACCGCGCTGTTATTTTGATACACCAGTTTGCCAGCAGCCAAATCATCCGTCAGTGTCAGCACACCACTGGCGATATTGCTGGTGTTTTGATAATCCAGTCGAATGGTGATCACTGTGCCGGTTGGTGCTTTGGTCACAGAGAACGACTTACGCACCTGAATCACTGCATTACTACTGACCACTACACTGTCATTATTGAGCAGGGTGCTGAGCGTGTTGTTACCGGTTGATTTGGCGGTCAGTTGCAGACTGTTTGCATAAGTTGCTGCGGCTGTGCCCAGTGGAATTGTTGCACCCACTAATAGGCCAATGCTCTCGCCAGCATCTAGAGTAATCGCATTGAGCTGGCCTGCGGTTAATGCAGCCCCATCGGGCACACCATCACGATTGCGATCAAAATAAACCGCTTGAGTGGTATAGGTAATGCCACCGGCTGGATCGGTTAAGACCAGTTGATAAACGTCTTTGATGTTACCGGTGTTGCGCAACTCGTGAGAGAAGTAAACCTGTTGCCCTGCGACCGCCTGAGTCGTGCGATCAGCATCAAGACGGAATGCTTGAACAGGAATAATGGTGGTTTCGACCAGATTAGAGCGACTGGTTTGACGGACAGTAGAGCCTTCTTCGACATACTCGCCGACCGCCATGTTACTAATTACCGTGCCCGCAAGCGGCAACGATGCACCCGCAAGCGCATTGCCTGTTGGGGCTGCGTGCACGGCGGGTGTCATCACTGCCAGAACAGCCAAGGTCAACGGATGCAGCCAATGGCTGACCGTTGACGTCTTGTGGCGGGTAGTCGATCTCATCTGGGTCTTCCTTTATCTTCGTACCATGACACGCGACGGCGTATTGTTACGGTTGTACACGAATGTTGAACTGCATCGTTGCCGATGCGCCAGACGCAAGCGTCCCGACATTGGCTTTTAGTGCGCCCGTTGCACCATTGGTCGAGGCGCTGCTGGCATCCATGCTGCCAACAGTGACGGACGGTATCGTGGGAACGCGTAGATTGGTAAAGGCAGGAACGGTGTCGGTAATTACTACGTTGTTGACGGGTTCGCTACCTTCATTGGTTGCAATGATTCGATAAAATACGCATTGATTCGGCTTAATTTGCACCGGATTAAGCGAATAACTGGCCCCACCGTCAATCACGCCATTGCAGTCACTATCGAGTGCTTGCAGCTTTTGCAGGCGTACTTGACCCGCAGAGACAACGGTCAGGTCGGTATCGCTAATCAAGGCAAGCGACTGACCATCAATCACTGTTGCAGGATTAACAGACAGCACCACAATCCCGCTAGTACCCGCCGTGAGCGAGCTAGGCGCTTCGACTTTGACAAACAAACGAATTGATTCGCCAGCCGAGAGTCCACTGGTACCACCACTGGCAGGCGTGTTACCCAATGCGGCCACGTCAGAATTGACCAGAGGATCATTGACGTCCAAGATGCCGTCATTGTTGGCGTCATAGTAGACACTGGCAACTAAGCCGTTGGCATTGGTGGTATCGAGTGCAATGAGCAATTCACCACTGTTGGCACCTTCGAGCACGTTGCCAGTGTTGGTCAGTACATGGCTGTACACCACAGTACCGCCAATATTGACTTGGCCTTCGTTGTCTGGCGTCAGCGATAATTGACGAACCGTTTGCACGGTCACCTGATCTTTTACCAAGTCGGTCTGCCCGTTAACGGGAGAACTCACCGCAAACCACAGCGGAAGATCACCTGCCGCAATACCTGCTGGAGCGGTCACAACGGCGCAGTAGCTCACCGTGCCATTGGGGGCGACAGGGCCGCTATTGGTAATTTCTGTACCTAGTACCGAACAGTCTGGCTGGACTGGCGTAAAGAACTGAACACTCCAACCGGCTGGCAGATCGTTTGATGCGTTGGCTGGATCTAACGTGCCATCGTCATCTGCAAGTAGGTTGTAGTTATTGACCTGTGTACCAGTATTGCTGACCACCAATGGAAAAACAGCCGTACCTGCCGGTGCAATCGGTTTGGTAATAAACGCAGTACCTGCATTGTCAGTGCCTTGGGGTTGTTGACCCGAGCCATCACTATTGTACAGGTCTGTTCCACCTTGGGTAATGCTGCCTAAGGTGTTGCGGACAGGGTCGCTAACGGTTGGGTCATTCGCTGATTGAGCGGTGACATCAATAGTGATTGGCGAGCCTGTGGCACAGTCTTGTGTGCTCAGTACACCAACACGAATATGGCGTGATTGGCCTTGGGCTAATGGCCCTGTATCAATCACACCGTCGCCATTGCTATCGGTCAGTAAGGTGCGGCCATCGGCGCTGTACAGACGTACACTGGCACAGGCGGGCAAGCTAGCTGTGACCGTGCTGAGATTAAAGATGTCGGCGCTTGTACCTGTATTCCAAACATAGTTATCAAACAGTACTTCGGTACCCGCAATGGCAGAGGTAATGGCCTGTAAGTTATCAGGTGCACTACTTGGATTACCTGCGTTACTGGTGCTGCTGGCATTGGTGTTTAAAACGACCGATGCACCCCCTTGGAGGGTAAACGTGACTGTGTTTGAGGTTGATGTTTTGATTAACGCACCAGCATTGTATTGCCGATAGTCGGCAGTATTGTCGATTCGTCCATCATCAGCGGATAGGGCTTGTACCTGAAAGCTAATGCTGCCGGTCGATTGAGCTGGAATGGATGGGATGACAATCGACACGGTATGTGTTGCACCGTTATCAATTGATTTATAGGTTAAAGCACTGTTGGCTGTAGATTCGGTATCGTCGATATCGGTGAGGTTCCCGCTACCGTTACTAAAGCGCCCACTGCCATCGACGTACAATATTTCGCTATCGTTTAAGATGTCGTCAATACGCAATTCGCCAGCACTATTGCCAGTATTGTTATAGCGCAATGTGTAGGTAATGATTGTACCTGTCGGGCCTGTCGAGATGCTTTGAGATTTATTGACTGCAATCACGGCACCAGTGGTCACCACCGTCGTATCGGTCACGCTGGCGCTAGGTGGCGTCGGCCCAGTTAAGCTGGTCGCAATGAGGTTAAAGACGGCTGAGTCGGCATTGACGCGATTGGTTGGAATACTACCACTGACCACCACCGCAATGCTTTCGCCTGCATCAAGGGTAATACTGTTGCCTAATAACAGGTTGACATTGTCGTCTGGGATACCGTCTTGATTGCGGTCTGCGTAAACGGCCAAGTTATTCAGATCGAATTGATCTGTATTTTGTTGCGTCAGGCTAAATTGGTAGCTATCGCGGACGTTACCACTATTGGTCAGCACATGGGGATAGCTGATTTGGCCACCGATCAGACCGTTTTGTTGCTGATTGCGCACCAGTTGTAAGGCGCGAACCTCGGTAATGGTTAGGTCAACAGGATTGGAGTTAATGACTTGCACATTGCCATAGGCATCTTGGAAGTCACCACTTGCAATGTTGGTAATGCGGTCGCCAGGGCCGGGAATCGTATACGCATGTGCACCGATGGATAAAGCCGCTAGCGTCAGCGCAAGGGCGGTTTGTCTTGTTCGAAGTGCCAAAGAAATAGGCCGGTTGGCATGGTGCATGAACGCTCCCCAGAACAACAGAGTCAAATTTGATATCTCGCTGTTGAATGCCCACACACCGCGTGGTCAGACTCAACTCAAAGTATGTACATCGCTGCTAAGCTAGGGCGGATCGATGCCTATACAGAATTGACGCAGCGAATACACAAAAAACGCACCGATTTGCGCGGATTATGCCCATGGGTATTCATGATTAGAATAAACTTTAAGACAAACGGCAGGTTTGACTGGTCCAGTGCTGACCATGGTCTGTGTGTATGTTGCTGTCAATGTGTGTCAACATGATGTCTGTCTTGCATTAGTCCTGCACATTTGGCGGCTAAGCTAAAAAACCGAGCTGTGTGGGCATCGCTCTTTGCTTATTTTATAGGAATCTTCATGCGCTTTGATCAACGCGAGTTTAACCAGTTGCGTGATGTGACGTTTACCCGTCAGTTTACCCGTCATGCAGAAGGCTCAGTGCTGGTGTGTTTTGGTGACACACAAGTGCTGTGTACGGCGAGTGTGGAATCTGGTGTGCCACGCTTTTTAAAGGGTACTGGACAAGGCTGGATCACGGCTGAGTATGGCATGTTGCCGCGCGCCACGCACACCCGTAACCAACGCGAAGCCTCAAAAGGCAAGCAGTCTGGCCGTACGCAAGAGATTCAGCGTTTAATCGGACGTAGCTTGCGCCAGATGGTAGATCTTAAAAAAATGGGTGAGAACACCATTACCATCGATTGTGATGTGCTACAGGCCGATGGCGGCACACGTACAGCGGCGATTACCGGCGGTGCTGTGGCTTTGGTTGATGCGTTAGGGCATTTGATGAAGCAAAAAAAGCTGGCGCATGATCCGCTTAAAAGCCTTGTTGCCGCAGTGTCTGTTGGCATGTACAAAGACGAAGCTTTGCTGGATTTGTGCTACGAAGAAGACTCGAAATGCGACACGGATCTGAACGTGGTCATGACCCAAAGCGGCGAGTTTATTGAGCTACAAGGCACTGCTGAAAGTAAGCCATTTACCCGTGAGCAGTGCAATAGCATGCTGGCATTGGCAGAAGGCGGTATCCGTCAGTTGATCGATGCCCAGAAGCAAGTGTTGGGCTGGTAAGGCTTAGTACACATTGACGACTGACAAAAAAACCGCCTGATCTATTGAGATCGGCGGTTTTTTTGTCACTGTATGCAGCGACAATGCAAGCAGATGGCCTAGGCAATAAAGCGCATTGACAGATCAATTGACTGTACGTCTTTGGTCAGCGTTCCCATCGAAATAAAGTTGACGCCAGTCTCGGCCACACTGCGTAAATTGGTCGCGGTGATATTGCCAGAGGCTTCAAGCAAGCAGCGCCCCGCCACGTCTTGCACGGCTTTGCGCATGTCATCATTGCTAAAGTTATCTAGCATGACAATGTCGGCACCGCCGACTAAGGCTTGGGCGAGTTCGTCAAAGTTTTCGACTTCCACTTCTACCGGTTTATCTGCGGCAATCAATCGTGCCTCAGCAATGGCTTGCGCAATACCACCTGCTGCCATAATATGATTTTCTTTGATCAAAAAAGCATCAAATAAACCAAGACGATGATTATGCCCACCGCCAACAGTTACGGCATATTTTTGTGCAATGCGCAAGCCGGGCAAGGTTTTGCGGGTATCAAGTAGGCGAGTGGGGAGTCCGTCAAGTAATGCAACATAGGCATGGACACGCGTTGCAACGCCAGATAGTGTTTGGATAAAGTTCAGTGCGGCACGTTCGCCGGTTAATAGGCTGCGCGCAGAGCCAGATAGCTCTAAAAAAGTGTCGTTGGCGTTGAGTACAGCACCTTCAGCATGTAACCAGTGTAGGGTAACCTCAGGATCGATGGCCTTAAAAACCGCATCTACCCACGGACGACCAGCCAAAACCATGGCATCGCGGGTGAGGATTTTGGCACGAGCCTGTTGCTGGGCCGGAATAAGTAACGCGGTAATGTCACGCTCGCCAATGTCTTCTGCAAGGGCGTGCTGAACGTTCAACGCAATAGACTGAGTAAGCAATTGGGATGGAATCATGGATGAGCGCCGTCGTAAAAAGGAAAAACAGTGGCATAAATCACCATCAGAGTGTGCGTTGGTTTACATTCTGTGGTGTGCTAAGCGTGTAAGTGCAGTATATATTAGACTACAGGAACCCATAACACCGTGCATGATGCCATGATGAGTCAGACTAAACCCGTTGCTGGGCACGCCGTCTTACAACGTCTCAGTGATGCGCTGCGTCAGGGACTGACGGATTTTTTTCAGCCAAGCTTTTTGCGCTTTTTAGACGAGCTACCCAATCGAATTATGATGCTGTGTGCTGGCTTGCCTGACGGTGAGCAGCAACGCTATATGGACATTATTGTCGAATTGCGCCGCCATCGCGGTGACATAGAGTCACGGGTGGTGGGCGTGCTGGATGCGCAGTTGCATCGTTTTTTGCAGCAATCACAACGTCGAGAAAATACACCCCAAGCACAAAGTCCATTAAGCAGCATGAGTCTGATTGATTCTGCTGATATGGAAGTGACCGTGGCGTTAGATACGGCGGGCAATCGCTTGGCGCAATCGTTAGAGCCAGTGATGGGCGATGCGTTTATCCGTCTTAATGCTTTGGCACCGGCGATTAATGACGTTGGTGTATTGCCGTTTCATCCGCGTGCTTTGCTGCAAATCATGCTGGAGTGTCTGTCGTTGCTGATGCTAAGCCCTGAGCAAAAAGTGGCGTTAGTACGTTTGTTTAGTGCAGATCTGAATGTTACGCAGTTAAAACCTTTAATTAGTAGTGCTTTGATACAGGCGCAAGTCCCTGAGATTGATAAATCAATCCGTAAATCTGAAGGTGGCGCCAGTCGTGCCGAAGCCAAGCCTGACTTAAATGAAGTCTTGCGAGATATTCGAGATCTCAACAAAAAAAATGCCGGTGCAGGTGGTGGCAGTACCGGATCGGCAGCCAGTAGTTTTGATGATGGCCTGCCGTCTGAAGATGAAGCCGGTATGCCGATTTTGCATCGTGCAGCCGGTGGTGGTCTGGTGATTGAGCCAGAAGTGCTGATGCGGCAGGCCGAGCGCTTTGCTCAACTGAGCAAAAGCGTGGCACAAACCTCGTTGATGCCACAAAACATTAGCCCTATGGCGATAGAGCAGGAAGTCGCCACGCCATTGCTGATGAATCTGTTGACGCGCCTGCAAGATACCCAGCCACGCACCCATATTGATGCCGATCCAACCGCACCGAGCGTCAGTGAAGTGCGCAATAGTATTCGTGAGCAGCTCAAAAGCGATGACGATACCGTTGAGGTGATTGGCAAAAAAGACACCGATATTATTAACTTAGTATCCATGATGTTTGACTTTATCTTGGATGATCAAGACTTACCGACTGCGATGAAAGCATTGATTGGTCGCTTGCAGATTCCAATGCTCAAAGTGGCCATTATTGATGCGGGTTTCTTTCGCACTGAAGATCATCCGGCACGTCGATTACTCAATAGTTTGGCTAAGGCCGGTGTCGGTTGGGATGAGCAAGCCAAGAGCAGTGATCAGTTGTACAAAAAGCTTGAGGAAACGGTGTTTACCATTCTGAATGACTTTAATGACGACATCAGCTTGTTTGACAGCCTGTTAGAAGACTTTGAATCGTTCTATGCTGAGCAGCAAACCCGTGTGACTGCGGTTGATACCCGCACCCGTGAGGCCGAAGAAAACCGCGCCCGTGCTGACATGGCACGCACCATTGTGCAACAAGCGCTAAACCGTCGTTTAAATGGTCGTAAGTTGCCCTTTGCGGTGGTGCGCATTCTGCAAGAAGGTTGGCGTCATGTGCTGTATTTGGCCTGTCTCAAAGAAGGCACCGAGTCCGAGTCATGGCGACAAGCGGTGAAGGTGGTGGATGCCTTGATCTGGTCGGTCATGCCGCCTAAAGACGATGCACAGTGGGTAGATCGCTTGCGTAGCGTTGCACCCAAGCTATCCAATAGCTTGCGTAAAGGCTTGGTGTCAGTACATTTTGATACCCTACAGACCGAGACCTTGTTGCGCGAAATCTCTAACGTACATCAAGAGATTATCGAAGGCTTTGAAATGGCCACTGTCGATATCTTTGATCAGGAATCGGCACAAGCCAATCCTGATTTTGATGGCACACCAGTTGATCAAGCCTTACGCAGCACACGTCCAAACATGAAGGCGATTGTACTGCCCAAAGCCCAGATCACCACGGTATACGAAGGCGAAACCTTGCCATCTAGCGACCGCCACGTGATTGCAGTCAAGCAAATGCTGGTTGGTACGTGGATTGAGTTTATCCATAGCGAACGCCGTGATCGGCACAAATTGGTCGCCAAAATTCGCACCAGCGAAAAACTGATTTTTGCCAATCGTCGTGGCATTAAAGTGGCCGAAATGTCACAGATGCAACTGGCGGTTGAACTCAGCCAAGGCCGTGCGCGCATTGTCGAAGAACAACCGCAAATTGTGGATCGTGCCTTGCAATCGGTGGTGGGGGGCTTGCGTCAGCTCTCGGCCTAATGCACTAATGGGACATTCGTTTGAGAGTTGAGAAAACGCCTCACCATGCAGTCCCTATCGATTCAAGACGGCTGGCTTAACCCAGCCCGTCACTTGCCCTCAGCCAATTTTAATGCCCGCCCAGCCGGTCAGCCGGTGCGCTTGGTGGTCATGCACAACATTAGCCTGCCACCTGCGCAGTTTGGTGGTGGCTATGTTGAGGCGTTTTTTCTTAATCAGTTAGATCACAGCATTCATCCATATTTTCAGACGCTTGTTGGTGTACAGGTGTCTGCGCACTTGTTTGTCAGTCGTTTGGGCGAGGTGACCCAGTTTGTCTCGTTTGATGATCGGGCGTGGCATGCCGGTCGCTCTAGCTATTTAGGTGCGCCAGAATGCAATGATTATTCAATTGGGATTGAGCTAGAAGGCACCGATGATCTGCCATTTACCGACGCGCAATATGTCGTGCTATCGCAGATATTGCCGCTGATTTATGCAGCCTATCCGGCCACATACAATCACTTGGCAGGTCATAGCGATATTGCGCCACAACGTAAAACTGACCCTGGTGAGGGGTTTGATTGGTTGCGGGTGCGGCGGTCAATCAAGCGTTGATCGGTGCTTTAAAATAACAAGATTGTCTCTACAATAGCCCCCTTTAAACTCTGTTGAGTCTGCATCATGTGGCGTTCGACCTTTATAGTCAGTGCAATGACCATGTTGTCGCGCATTTTGGGTTTGGTGCGCGATATGGTGCTGCTCAATGTGTTTGGCGCTGGTGGCCTGATGGACGCCTTTTTGGTCGCCTTTAAAATCCCCAATTTTTTTCGGCGCTTATTGGCTGAAGGGGCTTTTTCGCAAGCTTTTATTCCGGTGCTGACTGACTACAAAACCAATCATTTACATGCTGATGTACAGGTGCTGATTAGCCGTGTGTTTGGCGTGTTGCTGACCATTTTGTCAGTGATGACGGTGTTTGCGGTGGTGGCCGCGCCGTTGCTGATTGGCCTGTTTGCACCCGGTTTTGTTGGCGATGCGGTTAAGTTTCAGACAGCGGTTGATTTGCTGCGGCTGACTTTTCCGTACTTGTTGTTTATGTCGTTGACTGCCTTTGCCAGTAGTATTTTAAACAGTTATGGCTCATTTGCGACCGCGTCGTTTGCACCGGTTTTGCTGAATATCACCATGATTGGCGCGGCATGGTTGGCGACGCCGTATTTTGCCGAACCGATTATGGCGTTGGGTTGGGCGGTGATTGCAGCGGGTATCTTGCAACTGGCGATTCAGATTCCAGAGTTACATGCCAAAAAATTACTGATTCCTCCTAAAGTTGATTTTAAACACGACGGCGTCAAACGCATTTTAAAATTGATGCTACCCGCGCTGTTTGGCGTATCTGTGGTACAGATTAATTTGTTGCTCAATACCATTTGGGCATCATTTATGGTGACGGGATCAGTGACGTGGCTGTATGGCGCAGAGCGCTTGACCGAGTTGCCGTTGGGCTTGATCGGTATTGCGATTGCCACAGTGATTTTGCCTGCATTGTCGGCCAAACATGCCGAGCAAGATCACGTCAAGTTTCGCGCCATGATCGATTGGGCGGCACGGGTGATTGTGTTGGTCGGTGTGCCTGCCAGTATTGCCATGTTGATGCTGGCCGAGCCAATGATTCAGGCGTTGTTTTTGCGCGGTGAGTTTAGCGCACACGATGTCGAGATGACGGCGCTGGCCTTACAAGGCATGTCGGTGAGTATTTTGGCTTTTATGCTGATCAAGATTTTTGCCCCTGCGTTTTATGCACGGCAAGACACCAAAACGCCGGTACGGATTGGCTTATGGTCGGTCGGTGTAAACATTGTGCTCAACGTGGTGATTATTGGTTATTTTCATTGGATTAATTACCCATCGCCGCATTTGGCCTTGGCGTTGTCTTCCACGGTGGCGGCTTGTGTGAATGCGGGCATGTTGTATTGGCAATTGGGTCGGCAGGGTATTTATCGTTTTGAGTCGCATTGGCGTTTGATTGCGCTGCGTTATGCGGTGGCTAATGTGGTGTTGGTGTTGGCGCTGTGGTTTGGCGTGCAGTGGTATCCGTCTGATGCAGAGCAATGGTTGCGTATTGTGGCGTTGTTGGCCTTGTGTACGTGGGGTGCGGCGGCATACGGCGTTGCGGTACTGGCGATGGGCTTTCGCTTGCGCGATTTGCGGCATCCTTAAGGTGGTTGGTTGAGATAAAAAGAGGATTGATATGATAAAAATATTGTTAGCTGTTGGCGTGTGGGTGGCGCTGAGAGTGCTAGCGGCTCTGCCGCTCAAAGGCTTGTGAGGCTTTCGAAAACCTCATGATTACTGCTCAAGTTGAAACTGCTAAAACCTTAAGTCGCAACTTTCAATCCACCGATAATTTTTTAAAGACCCTAGGTGAGGCGGTACAGCAAACCAGCAAGTAGCAGTATCGCATTGATTGGGTTAACCATGCATGCATCGGTGACACATGCATGGATCAATCAGCCTTATTTGGCTTCTTTGAGGATCGTACCGACACTCAGATTTTTGACCTGATATTTGCCTTGATAATCATCAATTTTAAACAGGTCATTACGCGCCATCACAATGCCCATGGCTGGGTTTTGCTGTAGAAAAATAATATCGCCAGCTTTGACATCAACAAGGTTTTGCGCCCAGTTTTCAGCTTTTGAATAAACGGTGTGGTTGCCCGGTGCCACCGAAAAATAAATGTACTGCTTACCACGGGTATAGCCCATTTCTGAGCTGGCTTCTTTGTCATCCAAAAACACATTAAAGCGAATCAAGGAGCCAACAATTGATGGACGAACCACATAAACCATGGCTTGGCCCTCTGCGGGTAGTTTTGGCAGTTGGTAGTTTGCAACTTCTGCCTTCATCACATCTGCTGATGGCATAGAAGCACAGCCGCCTAGCACTAGAGTGATGGCAACCAATAAGGTGGAAACAGTGGGGAGGCTTTTAAAAAGCATGATGTATCCTTCAGAGTACTTAAAATTTGCTGGCTGTTTTGACTGTGCACAGCATCTTGTGCCTACATACGTAAGCGTGTGGATTGTAGCAGTGGATGCTGTGTTATAGATGTAAATGACTTAAATGAAGCGTTTATGCTTTTAGGTGGTTCTTAGCCACTATGGTTTGCCGCCGCCCCGCCCGAAACACCTGTGTATCATCATAAAAACGTGGGTCGGCATTGTCCGGCCAAAAGTACGGCACCCCCAACACGGGCAACGGCTGGAACATCCGTGGAAATAGTGCTTGTGTGCTGAGGTCTACGGCCAATTGCTGATCAATCGCGGCCAGTCGTGCGGTGGTGTCGAGTGCAAACCAGTCTGGGCTGACGTGAATCACCCACGTATGCGCGCATAAGGCTTTGCGCGGGGTGACGAGCTGTTCATATAAGGCATGACCAAACAAATAAACCACCGCTTGGGCATCCGCACGTGGTTGATGCGGATCGTCCCAAACGGCTCTGGGCTGTACCAAGCTGTTTTGCCAATCAAATTGACACAAGGCTTGACCAATCTGCGCGTGGCAGGTCACCAAAATCGCGCCGTTTTCATCAAAGATTGTGATCGCATCGCGCACGCCGCCGCGTTTGGATTGGATGCCATGCTGGGCGATCTGTTGCTGTTGCAAGCGATTGAGCAAAGATTTTGTGTGTGGAAAATGCAGCCAGATGGCGGCATTAAAAAAATCGTGCAGATTATGGCGCGTGGGGACTTGTCCGGTGGTGGCGATCAAGGTCTCGTAGGCCATGCCTTCGGGGAGTGCGGCTTGTGGCACAAAGCATAACGGCTGGCCAAACCCAGTCTGTAAGTCAGATAGGTTCGACTGAATCTGTTGATTGAGCGCATCAATCAGATGGGGCGTTTGAGCAATTGCGGCAAAGTTGATGCGATGTTGTAGTGGTCGTAGCCATGCGGCTGACCAATCAATCACATCAAGTGTGCTGTTGGTGCTGATTGGGGTTGAGTGTACGGTCAAAGCAGAGATGCCCTTGCTGCAAGTGCGTTAGCCAAGGGCAAAGCATAGCCTAGATCACTGGGTCTGGTGCTAGGCCCAGCGGAATCTAGTGCTGGACGCTGCTGCGTTGAGGCATATTGAGCGGTGAGGTTCTAGCGAACACCGACACCCGCACCAACATTTAAGCGGCCCACATTGGCACCAGCATGCACGCCGTTACGATTGACACTAGCACCTGCACCGACAAACGGAAGTTGTACGCCGACATTGATGCCACGACGGTCATCGTTGTGATCATAGTCATGTTGGCGCTGCTGTTGACGGGCACGGGCTTTACGCGCTTGTGCTCGGACAAAGGCGCGGCGACGTTCTAAGCGTTCTTGGCGACGGTCAATACGACGCTCGTGTGCTTTGATGTGGGCACGTTCAACATGGTTTACTGCACTGGCCAAGCCAATACGATGGTCACGGGTGTGATAGGTGTCGTGGGCGTAGACAGGGTTTAACACCATTAAACCGCCAAGTACGGCACTGGCTATTAGCATTTTTGCTGTCATGACATTGCTCCTGATAATGACTGTGGGACGTTTTTGTTGATCATGTGGACATCTTAGACTGATTGTTGACTGATCATTCCGCAAAAGTTGCGCAGATGTGGCGCGACTGTGTGCCGCCTATGTAAGCGAAGTGAGACTTTTTCTGGCAAAATGGCAGTCTTCTTTCGGTTTCATCACTTGATGGGTCTATGACGCTGCTTCGTTTGCACTGCTTGCCGACTGATTTGTCCTTGCCACCTATGGCAGTGACCATTGGTAATTTTGACGGGGTACATTTGGGTCATCAAACCATGATTCAGACCCTCAAAGACACCGCACGTCAGCAGGGTTTAAAAACCTTGGTGATGCTATTTGAGCCGCAACCACAAGAGTTTTTTCGGCTGGAACAAGCCCCGCCACGCATTACCTCATGGCGCGAAAAAGTCGAGTTGATCCAAAAGCTCGGCGTAGATTATGTGGTGGTGGTGCGCTTTGATCAGGCCTTTCGCTCTTTGACGGCACAAGACTTTGCTGATTTGCTCAAGCATCGCTTAAATACTCGTGCCTTAGTGATTGGCGATGATTTTCGCTTTGGCTGTGATCGTGCGGGTGATTTGGACTTTTTGCGCCGCTATGGTTTTCCGGTGGCTAGCTTGCCGACCATTGAGGTGGATGGTGAGCGCGTCAGTAGCACGCGGATTCGTGCCTGTTTGTTGTCGGGTGATTTTGCTGAAGCCGCGCGTTTGTTGGGCCGCCCCTATAGCATTACGGGGCGGGTGCAATATGGCGATCAGATTGGCCGCACCATTGATTTTCCGACTGCGAATGTGGCGCTCAATCGTTTAACGCCTTGTTTGCATGGTATCTATGGCGTTGAGGTGGCAACGGTGGCTGGCCGGTCGTTGGCGTCATCTTGTCAGGGTGGGGTGAAGGGCTATCAGGCGGGTGCTTTGTTTGGTGCGGGGCATGTAGGGACACGGCCTGCCTTAGAGGGGCGGGTGCAACGGACGTGGCGCTTGGAGGTGCATTTGCCACAGGTGACGGCGGCGGATTTGTATGGGTTGCGGGTCACGGTGACGTTTTTTAATTTTTTACATGGCGAAAAAAACTATCCGTCGTTGGATGCGCTTAAAGATGGCATTGCCGATGATGTGCAGCGGTTATTGGCGTGGCGGCGAGAGCATGTGAGTTTGGATTTTTAGCAATTCAATAGGGCAGCAATGTGCTGAAATATGATGAGTGAAATGACTACGGATCATCATCAAGTGTCGCCTGATCCAGATCACCCACCCACAACGGAAGCCTTTTGGGAGGGTGCAGTCATCAAGCGTGCCGGAGAGCCAATGGGCGTGGTACGAACACGCGAAGAGTAGAAAATACCCACCAACGTTGCCATGACGATTCGGTTATTGCCTGAAGTTGTCGCGCTTTTTAAATCACAAGGTTAGGGTTGGCAAATACGATTAGATGATGTCTTACGCGAGTATGTTCGTAACCATTAATAAGCGAGAGGCTTGCTTGGTTGATCGCATAGTCATCGTCCCGTCCATACGCAGAATAAGCGCCCACTGTCTATTGAGTCGATAGCGTCCCAGATGGAAAATATTTTTGATCAAAATGATCGTTGTACGGATTGTCTTTGATACATGACCTGTGCTGATCACGTCTATCCATTCTGCTCACAGCATACATCCCGCTCAATTTTCTGGCAAAATACCCCACCCATCCCCATGTCGGGGTGGACAGCCTTTAGAACAGGCGTTGACTTCCTTATCCATGTGATTTGCCAGACGGGTTGACCCGCTGGTCAATCCAAAGTGCGAGCATGATCCATGAGTGACGACCAAACTGTCGATTACAAACCGACCCTAAACCTGCCGGATACCCCGTTTGCCATGCAAGGCAAGCTGGCCCAGCGTGAGCCAAACTGGCTGGCCGAATGGCGTGCCGATGGCCTGTATCAACAGATCCGAACGGCTCGCGAGGGTGCTCCCAAGTACATCCTGCATGATGGCCCCCCATACGCCAACGGGCAGATTCACATCGGACACGCGGTCAACAAAGTTCTAAAAGATATTATTATCAAGCACAAAACCCTTTCCGGCTTTGATGCGCCGTATGTGATGGGTTGGGACTGTCACGGCTTGCCCATCGAACTTAAAGTCGAAGAAAAAGTCGGCAAAGTGGGTGTCAAAGTCGATGCCGCGACCTTTCGTGCCGAGTGCCGCAACTATGCCGCTGCGCAAGTCGAGCTACAAAAAGCCGATTTTGAACGCTTGGGCGTGTTGGGCGATTGGGATAATCCCTACCTGACCATGAACTTTAAACAAGAGGCCGACACCGTGCGCGCCTTGGGCCGGATTGTGGCCAATGGTCATGTGGTGGCAGGGTTAAAGCCAGTCAACTGGTGTTTGGATTGTGGCTCGTCGCTGGCCGAAGCCGAAGTGGAATACGAAGACAAAAAATCAGATGCGATTGACGTTGGCTTTGCCGTGGTCGATTTGGCGGATCTGTCGCGCCGTGTTGGGATCACTTTAGACCAGCCCGTTGATGTGGTGATCTGGACCACCACGCCATGGACGCTGCCTGCTAACCAAGCGGTCGCGGTGCATCCTGAGCTTGAGTATCAAATCGTCAAGGCCACTGGTGAGCAAGGCGCAACCGTGCTGCTGCTGGCGGCCGCATTGGTCGAAAGTGCCTGTGAGCGTTACGGTTTAAGCGATGTTGAGGTGTTGGCGACTGTGCAAGGTGCAGCGCTGGAGCATCTGCTGTTGCAACATCCGTTGATCATTTCGCGCCAAGTGCCCGTCATTTTGGGCGAACACGTCACAGCCGATAGCGGTACAGGCTCGGTGCATACCGCACCTGGTCATGGTGTGGACGATTATAAAGTCGGTCTGCAATATGGCTTAAAAGTAGATAACCCCGTTGGCGGCAATGGGGTATATCTACCCGATGCACCGATTTTTGCCGGTCAGCATATCTACAAAGCCAATCCACAAATTTTGGATGCGCTAAAGGCCAATGGCCAGCTAAAGGCCCACGTGCCGATCAAGCACAGCTATCCGCATTGCTGGCGGCATAAAACCCCGATTATCTTTCGGGCCACGCCGCAGTGGTTTATCAATATGGATCAAACCGGCTTGCGTCGCGCGGCAATGGATGCCATCAAACAGGTCAAGTGGTTGCCAGAGTGGGGCCAAAACCGGATTGAAGCGATGGTCGACGGTCGGCCTGATTGGTGTATCTCACGGCAACGGACGTGGGGCGTGCCGATCCCGTTTTTTATCCATAAAGACAGCGGCGCATTGCATCCCAACACTGAGCATTTGATTGGTCAAGTGGCTGAGTTGATTGAGCAAGGCGGTATTCAAGCGTGGTTTGATCTGGATACGCAAACTTTGCTGGGTGATGATGCCGCGCAGTACAACAAATCGACCGATACCTTGGATGTCTGGTTTGACTCTGGCGTGACCCATTTTGCTGTGCTCGATCAGCGTGATGAGCTGCATTCGCCAGCAGATTTGTACCTTGAAGGTTCCGATCAGCATCGCGGTTGGTTCCAAACCTCACTGCTATCTAGCTTGGCGATTCATGGCCGCGCACCGTTTAAACAAGTGCTCACGCATGGCTTTGTGGTGGATGAAAAAGGCCACAAAATGTCCAAGTCCAAGGGCAATGTGATCACCCCGCAAGATGTGATCAAAAAAAGCGGTGCAGACATTTTGCGCTTTTGGATTGCTTCAACTGACTATCGTTATGAGATGGCGGCAGGCGATAAAGTGTTTGCCGGTGCGATTGATGGCTATCGCCGGATTCGCAATACCGTGCGCTTTTTGCTGGCCAACTTAAATGGCTTTGTGCCAAGCCGCGATGTGTTGCCGGCTGATCAATTGGTGGCGTTGGATCAATATATTGTCTCGCGTACCGCACAGGTACAAGCGCAGATTCAAGCCGCTTATGATGTGATGGACTTTCACCAAGTCACCCGTTTGCTGACTGATTTTTGCAGCAGCGACTTGGGTGGCTTTTATTTGGACATCATCAAAGATCGTCAGTACACGGTCAAAGCTGATGCGCTACCACGTCGCTCCGCACAAACCGCGCTGTATCACATCACCCAAGCCTTGTTGCGTTGGATGGCCCCGATCTTGAGCTTTACCGCGCAAGAAGCATGGGAAGCCTTGCCAGAGCAGGGCAGCAAGTACGTGTTTACCGCAGCATGGTACGACGTGCCGACCGATAGCCAAGGCGTGATTAGCCCTGATGATTGGCTGCGTATTTTGGATGTCAAAGCGGCAGTCAACAAGCAGATCGAAGTGGCGCGTAATGCCAAAATCATTGGCGCAAACCTCTCGGCACAGGTTGATCTATGGGCCGATGAGACCCTGTTTGATGTGCTAAACAAGCTCGAAAACGAACTGCGCTTTGTGTTGATCACCAGTGCGGTGCAACTGCATGTGGCGGATGCTGATAGCCAAGGCGATGAAACCGATCTGGCTGGTCTACGGGTTAAAGTCAGTCCGGCTGATGGCATCAAATGCGCCCGTTGCTGGCATATCCGCACCGACGTTGGCCAACATGCTACCCATCCACAACTCTGTCAGCGTTGTGTCGACAACGTTGACGGTCACGGCGAGGTACGCCACTATGCCTGATCCATTTCATCCCAAAGCGCGCTTTCGGGCGCAAAACGCATGGTGGTTGCTGCTGTCGATCATGGCGATTGTGCTGGATCAATGGACCAAGGGCATTGCCACCGCACACCTGAGCTATGCACAGTCGGTGCCGGTCATGCCCATGCTGAACTGGACGCTACTGCATAACTATGGCGCGGCCTTTAGTGTGTTGTCCGATGCCGGTGGTTGGCAGCGTTGGTTCTTTACCAGTTTGGCCGCGGGTGTGTCGGTGGTATTTGTGATCTGGCTGCTGCGCTTGCCGCTCCGTGCATCGGTACTAGCGGCGGGATTGGCCTTGGTGCTGGGTGGTGCGTTGGGTAATTTGATTGACCGATTAACCTTGGGCTATGTGGTCGATTTTATTCATGTCTATTATCAGGATCATCACTTTCCAGCGTTTAATATTGCCGATAGCGCGATTACGCTGGGCACGATTTTGTTGATTGCAGACACGTTCTTTTTGGAAAAATACCGCCGAGTTGAGCAAGCACCCCATGACTGATTTGATCAATCCAAACGAAGACACTCGCATTGAGCAAGGCGCGCAGGTGGCGTTGCATTTTTCGGTCGCGCTAGAAAACGGCGTCGAGATTGACAACACCCGCAGCCGTAGCGAGCCAGTCAGCCTGACCATTGGCGATGGCAATTTGCTAGAAGGCTTTGAAAAAGCGCTGCTGGGCTTGCGCGCTGGTGATCGTCGCACGGTGCATTTGCCACCAGAAGACGCCTTTGGCCCGTGGAATCCAGACAACGTGCAGATCTTTGACCGTGTGTTGTTTGCGGCCAATGACGAACAGCCAGAAATCGGCACGATGATGGAATTTGCTGATAAAGGCGGCGGCACGTTGGCGGGTGTGGTGCGTGCGATGGATGATGACAAGGTTGAGGTGGACTTTAACCATCCGCTGGCCGGTCGCAATGTGGTGTTTGAGGTTGAGATTGCAAGGGTGACACCAGCAGGGCAGCGTGGTTTAAAGTTGATGTAAGGGTGGTGTGATTGACATCAGGGTGACTTGGGTTGCTCTGATTTTTTTTGTAAATCTAGAATAAATTCGCTAAGTGAAAAAATATTATTTTTACGTATTTACAGTGTTGGATATGATGTTTTTTCATTGTGAGATTGAGCATCATCTTCCCAAATAAGCCTAATTACATGTTTGCTTTTTGTTTGCATATGTACTGAAGCTATAAGCTCGACTGACTGATGTCTTTCCAAGCTTTCCATTGGAAACTTGTCAGTTATTTCTGAATCAATTATCACATCATTCCCTTCGGGGAATTCGATTTTTACATTTCTAGCGGTTGATACACCCTTATTCCATATTTTTAAACGATAGCTATTACTGCCTAGTCTTATAAAAGATGCTCCGAGATCGGCTCTTTTTTCTCTTAGTGACTCTTCACTTTGTTTTTCCAGAAGAAGATTATTGAGCCTTTCTTGGCTCTCGGCAAGAGATTTTTGTTTCTTGTTGAAGCTGACCGTTTGCCAAGTTGCATAGCCAGAAAGTAAGAGTGCCAAGCTGGCGATTATATCGCCTGTGTTAATATTTACTGGCATTATTTGATCCTGAAGTTTTTACTGCTAGAGAATGCTTTTTTTAAAGAATTTCTAATTTCATCAGCTATATCTTTTTTTATTTCGGAAACATGCTTATGAATATTTTCACTATTTTCATGGATTAGCTCTTCTCTTGTTAACTCCCTTTCGCATGAGGCACATATCATTAGTTGAATGGATTCGTCTACACCTTCATCATATGAAAAATCACAGCATCCACATGTGGGGCATTGTAGAATTACATTTCTCTGGTATTTCTCATGATTCATGCTATCTCTCCAGTTTATAAGGACATATAAGTCCCCTTGCTAAGCCTAAAATGGCTTTTGGTGTTCTTATGCAACCTAAACCGAGTAAACACCGAAATGCCTAGCTCGGCAAGGCTTTAATGTAGAGAGATTAGCATGAGAAAAGCTACTTAAACGACTTCAAAGACCGCAAAAACAACCCCAGCCCACCCATCGACAACACCAAAATAGTGATCAAATCAAACGCCGTCATACTACGGAAGCTAAAGCGAATCGATGCAATCACGCCAAAGATTAGCGCGACCAACGCACCACCGGCCAGCAGCCACCCCAACCAGTTTTTGCTGTTATAAAAAATCATCGCCACGCCAAAAATAAACGGGATCATCAACATCCCGCTACTAATGCCATAACCGTTGCCAAAGCCAAACAGATACGCGCCAAAGCCAAACGACGACGTCACCATGATGGCGTTAAACAACAGATAAAAACCGCCAATCATCATAGTCAGTCCAATCAAAAACTGACCCGTTCCACCGTCTGTTCCGCCTGCGCCTTTAAACATGCTTGTCTCTAGTCCTTGTTGTGGTGAGTTGTGCTTATTGATTGTTGGTAAGACGGACTGCGCGATGATGTTTATATCGCACAGGGTCTGGCACTATCGGTGAGTTGACCTTGTGGCGGTAGAGCCAAATGATTTAGTGCGCTGCTTTGCCTCGCATTTTTTGAATCGCACTGACCACAGCCAGCACAATAATGCCAGCCATAATGCCAAAGATGCCATTTAACAATGCCCCTGTGACACTGGCAAACATCCCGCTTAAATGTGCCAAACTTTCAACGCCGTGATGGAGGGCAGGGATGCCATGGGTCAGAATACCTCCACCAACCAAGAACATGGCAATCGTGCCCGCAATGGACAAAAATTTCATCAGCTTGGGGGCGGCAGCCAATAAAAATCGCCCGATGGCTTGCGTGGCAGCGCTGGTTTTTTTGGTCAGATGCAGGCCCAGATCGTCAATTTTGACAATGCCTGCCACCATGCCATACACACCAATGGTGATGCCAATAGCCACAATCGACAGTACCAACACTTGGTTGATAAACGGTTCGTTGGTGAGTGTGCCAAGTGCAATCACGATAATTTCGGCAGACAGAATAAAGTCGGTACGGATCGCACCTTTAATTTTGTCTTTTTCGTAGGCGACGTGATCGAGGGTCTCGTCGGTTAAGCGCATCATGCGTTCTTGCTGCTCATCGCCGGTGGCTTGGTGCAAGAATTTATGGGTCAGTTTTTCTACCCCTTCAAAGCACAAAAACAAACCGCCAATCATCAGCAAGGGAATGATCAGCATAGGAATAAACGCGCTGATCAACAAGGCAATCGGCACCAAAATCACTTTGTTGAGCAGTGAACCTTTGGCCACCGCCCAAACCACAGGCAACTCGCGATCTGCGCTGACGCCACTGACTTGCTGGGCGTTTAAGGCCAGATCATCGCCCAAAACCCCTGCGGTTTTTTTGGTGGCAACCTTGGTCATCAGTGCAATGTCATCAAGCAGGGTAGCGATGTCATCAATTAGGGTGAGTAAGCTACTGGTGGCCATGCAAAAATCCTCGTCTTAATGGGGCAATATCACAGGGGGAGTCGCTGTTGTTGTATGCGATCCGCTAGCACATTGGATCAGTCCATGCAGATGCGCATTGACTGATCCAAGCCGAGCAGGTGTTACCATTAGGCCTCAAGCTGACCCATTTTTTCGCCCATACGCACCACGTCATCGGCCATTAAGCCTTGGCTCCACTCCATGGCATTGGGTTCAAATAACACTACCGCAGTCGACCCCAGATAGAATCGTCCTAATTCTGCCCCTTTTTCTAGATACAGATCGTGATGTTGATGTTCGACTCGTCCGGTCGGCTTGGCTTTGCCGGTGGCAACGGTTTCGATACCAGCCACAATCATCGCGCCAACCAATACCACTGCCATCCGTTGCGCTTGGCCATTCACGTCGATATCAAACAAACAGACCATGCGCTCGTTACGGGCAAACAGCGCCGGTACGTTTTCGGCAGTCACGCCATTGACCGAAAACAACTCGCCGGGGATGTAAAGCGTGTCAGTCAGGCGACCCGCATACGGCATGTGGACACGATGATAATCACGCGGTGACAGATATACGGTGGCAAATTCACCATTTTGAAATGGTGCCGCCAGTGCGGTATCGCCAATCAATTGCTCCACCGAAAATGACTGACCTTTGGCCTGAAACACCGCATCGCCTTTGATCTTGCCCAGTTGCGAGATCGCCCCATCGGCAGGCGAGACAATTGAGTCGTCATCGCTGTCGATAGGCCGTGCACCGTCTTTGAGCTCACGGGTAAAAAACGCATTAAAACTTGGATAACTGGCCAAATCAGGTTGGGCCGCCAATGACATGTCAATGTCGTATTGCTTGGCAAAGCGTTGGATAAATTGTTGCTTAATCAGCGGTTGCTCGCTGGCGGCTAACCAACCGACCACACGGCTGAGTTGATGCTGCGGAATCACTTGCTGAAAGGCAATAAAGGCACGTTTTTTGGATTGGGTAAATAAACTCAAGGGGTCGCTCCAGTAGTCAGCGGGGTGTCACGGCAGTTGCCCCATTCGCTAAAGCCGCCATCATAGGCGCGGATATCGAGGCCCAAAATACAGCCCAATGCATACGCAAACCCAGAGCGATGGTGACTTTGACAATAAGTGACAATCGGTTTGCCGCAGATGATACCGCGTTCAATCAGCGCCTGACGAATCTGATCTTGTGACTTGAGCCGTAAGCCGTTTTGTTTGTCCATGGCATCCGTCCATTCATAATGCATGGCAGACGGGAGATGCCCACCACGACGAGCCGCCAGACGCTCGCCCGTGTACTCCTCCAGACTGCGACAGTCCCACAGTGCAAAGGTCTGATCGGCCAGTTGTTGCTCAATCTGATGGCGATCTATTTGAACCTGTAGCTGTGCATCGACTGTGGGCAAGGCGTAGTCCAGCGGCGCTGATTTGGGTGCTGGAGGTTCGCCTTCTTCGGTTGGTAATCCGGCGGCTAACCAACCATGAATACCGCCATCAAGTAGCGATACGCGAGTAAAGCCCAAGCAATGCAATGTCCATAGCATCCGACCGGCCCAACCGCCGCCTTCGTCGTCATACAGCACAATCGACTGATCGGGATGTAAGCCCAGTTGTTGGCACAGTGCGATCAGTCGCTCCAGTGACGGCAATTTGCCGCCGTCCTCGCCACCAGCCATTAAGCGCTTGCCATCCAGCCAATACGCCCCACGAATATGCACTTGCCGATACACCGCTAAACGACCCAGATCAATCAGGCGTAATTGTGGGTCGTCCACATGAGACAGCAGGTCAAGCGGATCAAGCAATAACGGAAAAGAAGCCATTTGCATCCACGAGCGAAATCTAAACAAGTAGCCACTTTACAAGAAACGAGCCAAATCCAGCTATGATCCGTGCTTTAAAACATGAGGAGTGGCTTGTGCGTGCCTTAATTCAACGCGTGAGTGCCGCTAGTGTCGCTGTTGAAGGTCAGACAATTGGCCAAATCGACGCAGGACTATTGGTATTGGTTGGCCTTGGCAAAAGCGATACCGAACATAGCGCTGACAAACTACTGAAGAAACTGCTGACCTATCGCGTGTTTACAGACGAAAACGGCAAAATGGGCCTCAGTCTTAGTCAAACCGGAGGTGGATTATTGTTGGTCTCGCAGTTCACCTTAATGGCCGAAACGCGCAAAGGGTTAAGACCGGACTTTGGCCCTGCCATGCCGCCTGATCAGGCGCGTATGTTGTTTGAGTACTTGGTTATGCAGGCGAGTCAGCAGCATCCGCGCGTGGCAACAGGGCAGTTTGCTGCGGATATGCAAATCAGCTTAATCAACGATGGGCCAGTAACCTTTATACTGGATGTAGATTGATAGAATATTGAAAGATAATTCATTTTTTTGGGTGAGGCGCTTTGGTCTCAGCGATGACCGAGGCTTTTGTTTTGTGCAATCCTGTCTTACACTGAGCAACTGCCAAAATGAAAAATGACAACTTTGGTGGATAGCCCAAGGATGAAAAGGACAATCATATGAAGCAATCTCTCGCCATTGCCACCCTGATATTATCGTGTTTTAGCGGATTGGCCCATGCCAAAAATCCAACGATTGAGGCTGACTGGCGCACCATTGATGACAAAACCGGCTTTGCCAAAGCCATTACCGAAATTAGCCAAGAGGCCGATGGCACGTATAGCGCAACCATCAAAAAAGTGATTCCACGGCCTGGTTATACCCCCAAAGAGTTTTGCCAAAACTGCCCCGCACCGTTTACCAATAAGCCGATTGTTGGCCTCAAAATTTTATGGGGTTTAACACCTGATCCCAAGCGCGCCAATACCTTTAGCGATGGCCATATTTTGGACCCACTAAATGGCAAAATTTATAATGCCAAAGCGCGGATGAGTAGCGATGGCCGCCGTTTGTCGATTCGGGCCTATATCGGTTTTTCGATGATTGGTCGTACGCCGATTTGGATCCGTGAAGGCAGTGAGATCGACGCCGATGGTATGGGTCGGATGCCAACCGCAGCCAAATAACACACCTTTGCATTACACTACAAGCCGCTCATTTGGGCGGCTTATTGCATGGTGACTGGTGATGCTGTGGATTCCGTTTACCATCATGGCTGCATTGATGCAGGCATGGCGCAATGCCTTTCAAAAACAACTCAGCAGCAGTGTGGATGCCTATGGTGTGACCTTGGCACGGTTTATCTGTGCGGGGCCTTTGGCAGGGTTATATCTGTTTGGCCTGTATCGGTATGCGCAACTGCATGATCAGCCGATTGCGGTGGTGCAGTTTGGTGCGCGTTTTTGGTTGTATATCGTGATTGCGGCGCTCAGCCAAATTGTTGCTACGGTGTTGATGGTGCGATTATTTCAACAAAAAAACTATGCCATTGGGGTAGGGCTGGCCAAAAGTGAAGCAGTGCTGGCCGCGCTGATTGGTGTAGCAGTGTTGCATGATCATTTGTCGTTGTTGGCATGGCTGGGTGTGTTGATTGGTGGGGTGGCGGTATTTTTGCTCAGTGGGGCCAAGTCAATGCGCACCTTGTCATGGCCGACTTTGTGGACTGGCTTGGGCAGCGGATTGACCTTTGCCATTACTTCCTTATTGGTGCGCGAAGCCAGTTTAGAGCTACCGCAGTTGCCATTTTTGTATCGTGCGGCGTGGGTGTTGTTGTGGGTGATTGGTCTGCAAACGCTGGTGTTGTTGCTGTGGTTGGGCTGGTCTCGTCCACAGACCTTGCGTGCGATGTGGCAGCGTAAAGGCTTAACGGCACGGGTGAGTGTGGCGAGTTTTTTGGGATCGCTGGGTTGGTTTAGCGCCATGAGCTTGCAGTCTGTTCCGATTGTCAAAACCTTGGGTCAGATTGAAGTGTTATTTACTTTATTGATCTCGGCATACTTTTTTAAAGAAAAACTGGTCAAAACCGATCACTGGGGCTTGGCCTTGGTGGTGGTGGGGGCGATGTTGGTGATTTGGGCGTAGCAAAAAAACATCAAGCCAAGACATGCTTGGCTTGATGGTAAGACGGTTCAGGCTTAGGTTTCAAACCAGTGCTTATTTACCCATCCAACTGATTTTGTACAAATCACGACGACGGTCTAAGTGATTGCGCACCGAACCTTCATGCCGTAATTTTTGCAACTTATCAAAGTCCAAATCCACGATCAGGGTCATCTCGGTATTAGGTGTGGTTTCAGCCATGATCGCATCATGCGGGAAGGCAAAATCCGACGGCGAGAACACCGCCGATTGCGCATACTGAATATCCGCGCCATCTACTTTAGGCAAGTTACCAACGCTACCGGCAATGGCCACATAGCATTCGTTTTCGACCGCACGCGCTTGTGCGCAGCAGCGCACCCGCAAGTAGCCATTTTTGGTATCGGTCCAAAACGGCACAAACAAAATCTTCATGCCTTGATCGGCTTGTAGTCGTGCCAGTTCTGGAAACTCCACGTCATAGCAAATCAAAATGCCAATCTTGCCGACATCGGTATCAAACACCTTAAGCTTGTCGCCACCTTGCATAATCCATGCGCGTTTTTCGTATGGGGTCGGGTGGATCTTGTATTGCGAATCGACTGTGCCATCACGACGACAAAGATACGCCACGTTCAGCAGCTCACCATCTTCGAGCACGGGCACAGAGCCTGCGATGATGTTGATGTTGTAGCTGACCGCTAGTTTAGAGATGGCATCGACGATATCAGGGCTATGGCTGGCCAGATCTTTGACCGCTTCAAAAGAAGTATCGTGTGTTTTGATTCCCATCAATGGCGCGTTAAAGAACTCTGGGAACAAAGCGACATCGCACTGATAATCGGCCAATGCATCGACAAAAAATTCGACATGCTGAATCAAGTCTTCAACTGATTTGAGCGGACGCATTTGCCACTGCACACAACCAACCCGTGCCGAGGTGCGTTGTGCGCCAATCAGTTGGGTTTGATTTGGATCGTAGTACAGGTTATTCCATTCCAATAACGTGGCAAAACCATGCGACTCACGATCTTCTGGCAGGTAGTTCTTTAGCACCCGTTTGACTTCAAAGTCATTGGATAGCTGAAAGGTCAAAATAGGATCGTAGATTTCTTTGCATTTGACCTTTTCGATATACACCTGCGGTGTCATATCATGCGAGTAGTTTTGGTAGTTGGGAATTCTGCCACCAGCCACAATACTTTTTAGATTGAGGTTTTGACACAGTTCTTTGCGTGCCTCATACAGACGACGACCCAAGCGCATGCCGTGATAATCCGGCGAGACCACCACCTCAATGCCGTATAGCACATCACCTTGTGGATCATGAGTGGTGAGATAGGCATTGCCGGTGATTTGGTTATAGGTGTGCGAATCACCAAATTTGTCATAGTCAACAATCACCGAAAATGCAGCCGCAACCACTACGCCATGGTCTTCAATACAGATTTGACCTTCTGGAAAAACGGTCAGTTGTGCAATGAACTTTTTTTCTGGGGTAATGCCGAGGTCTGGATAGACCCGTTCCATGATGCCCTTGATATCGGGGTAGTCTGCCAGTGTGAGGTGGCGCAGTTGTAGCTTGTGTTCCGAATCTTCAAGACGAATATCGTCGCTCATGGCAAATCCTCTAAAAAATGGGGCAACTATAGATCAGTAGATCAGGTAAAGGCTGTCATGGTCATCCTCAGCACCAGTCGCACCAATAACAGACCAAGACGCGATAACACCGCGCAAGCCTGCGTGATCTAGTATGGTGGGTTTGGGTATGGACGATGATGACAAACAAACATTCAGCGCATCACGAGGAATCGATACAGTGTTTTTAAGGTACGCTTGCGCCTTTGCGCTGTCAATCAGACGTACTTAAAGTCTGTAAAATTCATAAAAATCTGATAATTAATTAAAACCAAAAGTGACTTTAACTCATCTGTGTTTGGAGTTGTAATCGCATTGGTCAAATTCAGTTGTGTGGCTATCGTATGGAGACTGGCCCTAAGATCATCAATCATACCTCGACAATGACATAATACTTTTCGACTGCTTCGACCACTTCAAAGATGCCCACAAAGTTGGGTGGAATGATACCGGCATGACCTGCCGCGACTTCAACCACATCGCCTTTGCCATCATGTAAGCGAACCACACCTTTGATCACCTGAAAGAACTCTTGTTTGTTGGCGGCAAACTCAATACGCCATGCACCAACCTCACAATGCCAAATGCCACAACTCATGTTGGGGTGTTCATATAGGCTGTAGGTGGTGCGCGCTGGGTTGCCGCTGATCAGGTGTTCGGGGCGAGGGTGGTCTATGTTGGCATCTGCGTGAGATAGACCTTGGCCTGCAACCAAAATGGCTGTCATGTTGAGCTCCAAAACTTTAAATAGAAATGCGAAGGACAAGTTGAGCCATCACCCCTAACAGCCGATCAATATGCGCTGCCGTATGCGCTGCACTCACAGTGATCCGTAGTCGAGATGTTCCATGTGGAACAGTCGGTGGTCGAATCGCTACGGCCAAAATACCTTGGGCTTCGAGTTGTTGTGACAAGCGCAGGGCAGCCGCGGCATCCCCAATCAGAATCGGTTGAATAGCGGTATGACTGTCCACCATTTGCCAGCCTTGCGCCTGTAATCCGCTGCGCAATTGAGCAATATTAGCGGCGAGTTGTTGTTGCCGTTGTGGCTCGGCGTCGATCACATCTAACGCGGCCAGCGTCGCCGCAGCCAACAACGGTGGAGTGGCAGTGGTAAAACAAAACGTGCGCGCGCGACTGGTTAGATAGTCGATTAAATCGGTCGAGCCAGCCACAAACGCGCCAAACGTGCCAACGGCTTTGCCCAATGTCGCCATATACACATCAACCAGTGGTAAGGCGTGTTCTCGCACTGCAAAGCCATGCGCGTCATCAATCATTAAAGCGGCTTGATGTTGCTCGGCCAGTGCAATTAGATCGTTTAGTGGTGCTTCGGTGCCATCCATACTAAACACTTGATCGGTGGCGATCAGCTTGCGTGTTGGCTGCGAATCTTCTGTGAGTAAGCGCGCCAGCATCGCGGTATCGAGATGGGCGTAACGGCGCAGTTTTGCACCCGACAAGCGCCCGCCATCTAGCAATGATGCATGGTTTAGACGGTCTTGATACACCGTGTCTTTATTCGACAGTAGCGCATCCATCACGCCCAGATTGGCCATATAACCAGTCGAAAACAGCATGGCTTTAGGGTAGCCGGTCATGCGGGCCAAGCGTTGCTCAAGTTGCTCGTGCAGGCTGGTATGGCCGGTGATCAAATGTGCCGCACCTGCGCCAATCCCGTGTTGTTTGAGGTGCTGATGCACGGCATGGTTGAGTGCTGGATGTTCGGCGAGACCCAAATAGTCATTGCTAGAAAAATTAAGATATTGTTTGCCATCACGCCATACATACGGCGTGACACCTTGATCAACAGCGCGGGTTTGGCGGTTGAGATGTTGGGCACGTAGCTCGGTCAGTTGCTGGCCGAGCTGAAATGCGGCAAGGGTCATTTGTGTTGCAAACGGCGTGGCTTATCCGGCCATCGCATCCACAGCAGTCATTTTGACACTGACCTTAGCGGCTTCGCGTTTCAGTCCCAATTCGTCAAATAGACGATCATCGCGGCCAGAATCGGCGTTTGGGGTGGTGAGAAGTTTTTCGCCGTAAAACAGTGAGTTTGCACCAGCCAAAAATGCCATAGCTTGCTCGTTATCGGACAGTGATTCACGTCCTGCGGACAGACGCACATAACTGGCTGGCATCACAATCCGTGCCACCGCAATGGTACGAATCCACTCCAAAACGGGTAGGCGAGGGGTGTCGGCCAGTGGCGTTCCGGCTACAGGTACGAGTAAGTTAATGGGCACGGATTCGGGGTGAATCGGCAAGGTAGCGAGTTCGTGCAATAAGCCAATCCGATCCGCGCGTGCTTCGCCCATCCCAACAATGCCGCCGCTACAGACTTTCATGCCCGATGCGCGCACATGCGCCAGCGTGTCGAGACGGTCATCAAAGGTGCGGGTTTGGATCACGTTGGGGTAGTGCTCGCGTGAGGTGTCGAGGTTGTGGTTATAGTAATCCAGTCCAGCCTCGCCCAAGCGTTCGGCTTGGCTCTGCGTCAGCATGCCAAGGGTCATGCAGGTTTCTAGGCCCATCGCCTTAACGCCTTTGACCAGATCCATCACATAGGGCATGTCGCGTTCGTGCGGGTTGCGCCATGCCGCGCCCATGCAAAAGCGCGAGGAGCCATTGGCTTTGGCTTCTGCCGCTGCTGCCAAGACTTTATCGACGGCGAGTTTTTTTTCGGCTTGCAAGTCGGTGCTGTGATGGCCCGACTGCGAGCAGTAGCCGCAGTCTTCGGGGCAATTGCCAGTTTTGATTGAGAGCAGCGTGCTGACTTGCACCACATTGGCATCAAAATGCTGTCGATGCACCGTTTGCGCTTGGAACATCAAGTCATTAAACGGTAGATCAAACAGTGCAGCAATCTCACTGCGACTCCAGTCATTACGAATCATGAACATGGCTCTCTTGGGCATAGACATTACGGCGGATGTGCGGTTAGACGTGAGATGACCATGTCGCCACGTCTGGTGTCGCAATACAGTCAATTCAACAGGCAATTTTTAAGCCAGTATTGCCTTGTGCTAGCCAGCGATTGGCACAGTACGCAGATCCATCATCAGATCAGTATGGCCCGCATACAGGTGCGATCAGCGGCTAATGTATGCGGGTGGGGCTGATGGCTTACTTGCCGTAGGCTGCGCGTTTGTCTTTGATAAAGCGCTGTACGGCTTTGGCTTTTTGCAGCACTGGTTTTGGAATCTTTGGGGCAAGGTGTTTGGCGGCTTGGTTAAACCACATTAATAACGAAAAGTCGCCTTCCATTTGGATTGCGCCGGTTTGCATGCCGGTCATAAAGGCGGTTGGGTCACCTTTGATCAGGGTTTGCACACCGGTGTCGCTGTCTTCAAAGCGTAGGGTAAAGTCTGGCTTGTCGGCTTGACCACCGCGATGGCAGACCTTGCCATTTTTGATCTTGTAGTGGCGTGCAATGCCATCTTTGGATTCGATCTGAATGGTAAAGTCGCGGTTTTGTATCAGAGCCATAAATGGTGCACTGGTACGCGCCAGTTGTTGCATGCGCAAGCCTAAACCTGCCAAAAGCAGATCAAACGGATCGGTGCTGAGGTTGATGATCGGTAAATTAACCACTGGAAGGTTCATGGCAGCACTCAAGTTGGGCAAAAAACGATAAGTACCAAACTGTAGCACCAGCGTGCAGTGATTGCCATGATCGTGCGTTACCGTCACAGACCGATAACGATCAGAGACAAAAGCGCCGATGGCAAGCTTAAGATTACCATCGGCGTGAGTCGGTAGATTGCTTAACGGCGTGAGGAGCTTTGCAGTTCATCCATAGAGACGGGACGATGTTCGACTTGACTGGCCAGCCACTCGGCCCGACGACGTGCACTACGTTGTTCTTCTGTTGCACCTAGCCAAAACATCAGGCCAATCACTGACAAGCCAATGCCCGTCAAATACCCTTCAAACATCGACCAGCCTAGACCTTGATTGAGTAAGGTTTGTGTCCCTTCTAAAAATACAAAATAAACCATGCCCGCTAACATATAACCCAACCACCGACGATACGGCGAAAACAATAAGATCACGATACCCGTGGCTAACGCAGCAGCGCCAAGGGATTCTACAAGGGTCATTGAAACGTTTAGCACGATGCATTCTCCTGTCAGTCTCAAAAGGTTGTGGACTCTTGAGGGGTGTGGCGGCTCGTTAATATTGCAGTCGCTAGCCATGCTTGGCATTGATTGTTGTTCTGGCGAATCATCCTGTTTCGCCATCTGTGTTGCTGATTATGCGTAACTCTGAGGATTTGAACAGTCCCTCTACTGACTCTCGCGACATCAGATGTCGCGAGAAGCATCGTGATTCATTTGTAGTGTGCCAGAAGTCAGTTGCTTTGGCACAACCACAGGTCAGCGGTCATCGTTTGGTCATGTTATGCAGTGAAGTGAGAACTGCGTCACTTAAATTGCGACGAACGTAGGCAAAAATCCGCTCTGAGTCGAAACATATCTGATCTTCAGGCTTTAATGCTGAGACAAGTCTGAGACGACAGTTGCTAGATCGTAATCGCGTACACCAAGCAGATACAAAATCCCATCTAAACCGACGCTTGAGATGGCTTGGGTGGCGTTTTGGCGAACCAAGGGCTTGGCGCGAAAGGCAATACCCAAACCGGCAATCGCTAACATCGGCAAATCATTGGCCCCGTCACCAACCGCGATCACCTGTTCAAGCTGAATACCTTGTGCGTCGGCCAGTTCACGCAAGAGTTCGGCTTTGCGTGCACCATCTACCACACGGCCTTTAACTTGGCCGGTCACCATGCCATCTTGAATATCCAGCAGGTTGGCGTGGACTTCGTCAATGCCCAGACGTTTTTGCAGATATTCGGCAAAATAAGTAAAGCCACCAGACAAAATAGCCGTGCGATAGCCCAAGGCTTTTAAGGTTGAGATCAGTTGCTCAGCGCCTTCGGTAATGGTCAGCCGCTCGGCAATACCCGCCAATACCTCACTGCTTAAACCCTTCAGCAAGGCCACCCGTGCGGCAAAGCTTTGATTGAAATCTAGCTCACCCGACATGGCGCGTTCGGTAATCTCAGCCACTTGTTCGCCCACGCCTGCTTCTTTGGCCAGCTCGTCAATCACTTCTTGCTCGATCAAGGTCGAGTCCATGTCAAAACAGACCAGACGACGGTTGCGGCGATAGACGTTGTCCTCCTGTACAGCAATGTCGATGGACAGTTCGGTCGATAAGCGTAGACAGTCGGCACGTAAGGCAACTGCGTCTAAAAGATGACCACGCACGCCAAATTCGACACAAGATTTACCGTTGGTCGCCGCAGTCACCACTTGATCAACCGGCAAACGACCAGATAAACGACTTAAGGTTTCGATATTAAAGCCGTGATTAGAAATAATCCCCGATACCGCAGACAGTTGCGCAGGGGTCAAGGCACGCGCTAACACGGTGACGATATGACGGGTTTGTCCACCGTCACTGACCCAGCGCTGATACTGCTCACTGCTAATCGGTTTAAAGCGAACTGTTAAACCTAATTCTTGTGCAATCAATAGCATATCGCGCATGGCAAGCGCCGTTGCGGTGGCATCTGGACTGCCAGTCACAATGCCCAGCGTCAATTGATCGTGGATCACGCCTTGGCCGACATCCAGCACGTCAATGCCATGTCGATCAAGCACCGCCATCAAACGGGTAAACTGGTTGGGTTGATCAGGCCCCAAAAAAGACATCAGAATGATTTCACGCATTGCATCAGCTCGTGCTTGAGTGACAAGATGCGGGCAATCATAATCTATTCGCCAACCTTTTTGACTGGAAGTCCGTTTGAACGCTCCCCGCCAAGGGCTGTATGCCGCCCTGCTTGCCAGCAGTTTTGCCTTACATGCGGTACTGATGATTCAGGGCACTGCGCATCAACTTGACGTGACCCGTGCCGCGCAGGGCGAATTGATGAGTCGTCAATTGGCCACCGATGCCTTATCTGGACTGGTGGCGTCGGATACGGTCGCCTTGGCTTTACTGGCCTCGCGTTATGGTGATCGCCCCGATGTGGCGCAACTGCAAATCCTAGATGCACAAAAAAAGGTCTTGGCCAGTGGCGGCAGTGCGCCAACGCGAGATGGTGCCAAGTTTAATCAGCCGGTACGAATTGACGACCGAACCATTGGCCAAATTGATCTCACTTTGATTGAGCCGAGCCGTGGCGAAATTGTCCGCACACAATGGTTGCCGTTGTTGTTGTCGTTGCTGCTGCATATCTTGCTGTGGCTGCTGTATCGCGTGGTCGCGCGGCCAGCACGTCGACACGAGACCCAGATGGCAATGCCTGCACCAGTCAGCGCGCCAGTCGCGGTGGCCGAGCCGGTTGTACCTGTCCAAACGACCGCAACGCCTGCCTCTGTGGTGGATGCACCCGTGGTGGTGCGCATAGGCTTTGATGATCCACGGCAGTTGCTCGATACCTTAAGCCCTGGTTTGGCCAAGCCGTATTTTGTGCTGTGTCAAACCTTGTTAGACCAGTCCATTTTGGCCTTAAGCAAAGCCACTGCCGATGCGCCAACCTGTCAGATGATCAGTGTGTTTGATGCACAAGGCGCACGGATCGGACTATCTGGTGCTAGTGAGCGGCGTTTGGCCGAATATGCCATTGAGTTGGGCAGTTTGTTTAATGTGCTGGCCGAATTTGTTTATAAACGCCACCGCGAACAAAAGCACTTTGCCTTGCACTGCGCGGTCGCGATTGCCGCCGAACAAGACGATAAAACCGCACGTCAGTTGGCTGATCAATTACTGCAACACGTCAAACCGAATGGCGTGGTGGTGCATGTAGACGAAGCGGTATTAACGCTGCTATTGCGGACTTGCCCACTCAGCGCCTTACCGCATCCGATTGATGCGCAAATGCGCGAAGCCATGGTGGTCGATGGCTTGGGTGCAGAGCAGGCTCGTCGTATTGCCGATGCACGCAATCGCATTTTGGGTGGCGAGACAAAAGCTGCTACCACAGCACCAGTAGAACAAGCCCCACACGCTGATTGATCAAGCGTTGAGTGAATGGCCGTACTGTATGATGCCGTGCGGCCAGATTCATGCTGCTGTCGCGGGCATGCTCTTGCGAAAATCATGCAGTAATGCCAGTCAGTTAAGAAAAAAGCTCCACGGCGCAGATTGCTGAGGAGCTTTTTTATTGAGATGGAATAGCAAATCTTCTTACTTTTGATGTACCAAAAGTAAGCAAAAGTACCTTTTCGTGCAAAACTCGCCCTTGCGCGGCAGCGCCGCTCAGGCTCGAACAATTGCACTCAGACATCCCTGCAAAAAGCACTCCATCTGCTTAACTTACTGGCATTACGACCACGCAACCACGCTTAAGCCAAAATCGCCCAAATGCCTAAGCCCGCAAAAATCAACGCAGCAACCGTGTGAATGGCCTTTAATGGCAGTCGGCCTGCCATCTTGTCGCCAATAAACACCGCAGGGGCGTTGGCTAACATCATGCCCAGCGTGGTACCAGCCAATACCGTCCAGAGCGCATCAAACCGCGCGGCCAAGGCCACGGTTGCCACTTGGGTTTTGTCGCCAATTTCGGCCATAAAAAACAAAATAAACGTGGTGCCAAACACCCCAAAACGTTGCCAACGGGCAATCGATTCGTCTTCATCGCCCAATTGATCGGGGATCAGCATCCAACCGGCCATCAGCAAAAACGAGATGCCCAAAATCCAGCGCAACACGTCAGGCCCCAATAAGCCTGTGACCCATTGTCCAAGTGCTGCGGCTAAAGCATGATTTAGGATAGTGGCCGCCAAAATAGCGATTAAGATGGGAATCGGTTTGCGAAAGCGTGCCGCCAACAGCAAAGACAGCAGTTGGGTTTTGTCGCCCATTTCGGCTAAGGCCACAAGGCCAGTGGAGATTAAAAAGGCATCCATGAGAAGTCTCGACGTGGGCTGGCAACCAAAAACCAATGACACTGTCGCCTCGCCAGCCCGAATCGGTACTCTCAGCGAACAGTATCAAAGGTCTTGCCAGTCTGACCATCACGATAAATGATCAAATGCCGTTGCCATGCTGATGAGCAGCAAGTGTGTTGACAACGGTCACAGTCAACGCGGTTAGAACCTGTGGTTGACGTGCGGCTACTCCCCAATGAAGCGTTAATCGTAGCAATAAACCGTTAATCTGCTCAAAGTCATTTTTGTTAAAGATCGGATGCGTCAGGTGTTGAACTCCTCTATCTTCTGCACATGACTCAAGGTGGTAAACCCAATCTACCATCACATAACCATGATAGGAGCGTGTATATGCTGTATATAAACCATCAAGGCATATGGTTAAGCCTCGTCATGCTGACGTTATTACCACAGGCCTATGCTGCCGAAAAAATCAACATTAAGGCTGGTCTGTGGGAAATGCAGATGCAAAACAGTCTCAATGGCAAAGCCTTACCCGATGTGGTGCAAATGATGGCCAAAATGCCGCCAGAAGCACGCCAAACCATGCAAAACGCTATGATGCAGGACAACAGCAGTGTGCGATTTGGTGCCAATGGCAGCATGCAACATTGCTTAACCGCCGAGCAAATTGCCAAAAATGACCTCATGGCTCAAGACCCCAAAAATCCCTGTGCGATCACCGTGCTGAATCAATCAAAAAATTTGCTAAAAATTAGCGTGAACTGCAAGCAACCCAAGGCCAGTGGCATTGTCGAAACCACACTGCAAAATGGCATGAGCTATACCTCGGTGAGCGATCTGAATATGACCCAAGGCAGCCAAACTCTGCGCTTACAATCGACAGTAAAAGGCAAGTGGCTGGGTGCAGATTGCGGCAGTGTTTCGGCCGCAAAAGCCGGTCGATAGGCCGATTGGCACAGGCAATTCGCGCCCACATGTCCTTTTCTCGGGCGGACATAGGCGCGACAGTCAACCAGACGTGGCGAAAACCCGTTAGAATAGCGGCCCATTTACAGGGTTTGCGCAGTAGATGCGCGGCAAGGTGATCATCATGAAGCTCAATACTGTCGAAGAACTGATTGCTGATATTCGCGCGGGTCGTATGGTTATCCTGATGGATGATGAAGACCGCGAGAACGAAGGTGACTTGGTCATGGCGGCCACTCACGTGCGCCCCGAAGACGTCAATTTTATGATCACTCATGCCCGTGGTTTGGTCTGCTTGACCTTAAGCCGTGAGCGTTGTGAGCAGTTGGCCTTGCCCTTGATGGTGCAGCGTAGTGGCGCTGCCCATGGCACCAACTTTACCTTGTCGATTGAAGCCGCCGAAGGTGTCTCGACCGGTATCTCTGCTGCCGACCGCGCCCGTACCGTACAAGCAGCCGTTGCACCAATGGCCAAGCCTGCCGACATCGTGCAACCGGGTCATATTTTTCCGTTGATGGCACAACCCGGTGGCGTGTTGCATCGTGCGGGTCATACCGAAGCAGGCTGTGATTTGTCTCGCTTGGCGGGTCTTGAGCCTGCGGCCATGATCGTTGAGATTATGAACGAAGACGGCAGTATGGCGCGTCGCCCTGATCTTGAAGTCTTTGCCGAAAAACACAATCTCAAAATTGGCACAATTGCCGATTTGATTCACTACCGCATGCTCAACGAAAAAACTGTCGAATTGATTGATGAGCAAGTGCTGCAAACCGTACACGGTGAGTTCAAGCTGTACCGTTTTAGTGAAGCAGGTAGCACCGATACCCATTTGGCATTGGTCAAAGGCAATCCAAGCGAAGGCGTGACTACTGTGCGGGTGCATGGTCTTAACCCGATGCGCGACTTGTTTGGCGCGGGTTATCAGGGCAAGCCAGTGTGGAACATCAATAGTGTGTTGCAAACTTTGCAAGCCAGTGAGCGTGGGGTGTTGGTCTGGATTAGCCATGGCGAAACCTTAGATCTTGGCCAAGCGCTAGATACTTTTAATTCGACCAAACCTGCACCAAGCATGGGGCCGCAGCAATATCGTGGCATTGGCACGGGTGCACAGATTTTGCGCGAGCTAGGTGTGCGTCAGATGCGTCTGCTCAGTTCGCCGCTACGCTTTAATGCGTTGTCGGGTTTTGATCTTGAAGTGGTTGAATACGTCGCACCGACGGTTTAAGCCTTTTTTATTCGTGTTGATTGGAATATCCGGAGTTTTTGATTATGTCGATTCAAACCATTGAAGGTCAGTTGCATCAAGGCAATGAAGGCCGTTACGCCATTTTGGTCGGTCGTTTTAACAGCTTTGTGGTCGAAGCCTTGTTAGATGGCGCACTCGATACCCTTAAGCGTCATGGCGTTGAAGACAGTCAAGTGACCATCGTCCGTGCACCGGGTGCATGGGAGTTGCCTGTTGTGGCCAAAAAATTGGCGGCCAGTGGCAAGTATGATGCGATCATTGCGCTGGGTGCGGTGATTCGCGGCGGTACACCACATTTTGAGTTTGTGGCAGGCGAATGTGCCAAAGGTTTGGGTGTAGTGGGCTTAGAGTACAACCTGCCAGTGATCTTTGGTGTGTTGACCACCGACAGCATTGAGCAGTCGATTGAGCGCTCAGGCACCAAAGCAGGTAATAAAGGCGCAGATGCTGCCATTACCGCCATCGAAATGGTTAATCTGCTCAAGGCTTTATAATGAGTAGCAAGCCAAATCCGCACATCAATGCAGCCAAAAACGCCGAGCGTTCACGTCAGGCGGCCCAGCGTGCGGCGCGTCGCTTTACCATGCAGGGCTTGTATGAGTGGCAGTTGACCGGCAATCCTGCGCATGAAATCGAAGCACGTACCCGTGCCGAAAACGCCATGCACAAGGTCGATATTGGCTATTACCATACCTTGCTGGCGCAGATTATTGCCCAGCATGAGATACTCGATGAGCTGATCACCAGTGTGTTGGATCGTGGCTTTGATGCACTAGATGGTGTTGAGCGTGCGATCTTGCGTGTGGGTGCGTTTGAGCTGCGTGACCGCATTGAAGTGCCTTATAAAGTGGTGCTCAATGACGCGATTGATCTGTCTAAGCAGTTTGGTGCGACCGATAGCTATAAGTACATCAACGGTGTACTCGACAAGCTGGCACGTCGCCTCCGCCCAGCAGAAGCCGGTCAGCCGCAAGACAGCGATTGGCATGCGCCCGCAGTGGATGATGCTCTGATTGATGAACCCGCGAAAGACCAGTGATCAAGCCCATGCTTGATTCCCTCACCCCTGCATCGCTTGATGTGGGGGTGTTGCGTTTCTGGTGTGATCTTTTTGCATCGTGCGCGACGTGTGTACGTCTGTCTATGCTTGTGCAAAGGAGCATTGGCCTAGCCCATGAACGAGTTTGATCTGATCCGTCGTTATTTTGCTCCAACTGATGTGTTGGCCGATCAGCAGGCCGGTGTGGCGCTAGGCATTGGCGATGATTGTGCGGTGCTGACCCCACCTGCGGGCATGCAGTTGGTCATCAGTACCGATACGTTGGTGGCTGGTCGGCACTTTCCGCTCAATACCGATGCGTATTCGATTGGTTGGAAGGCGGCGGCGGTGAATTTATCCGATATCGCCGCGATGGGGGCCAAGCCGCATAGTCTATTGCTGGCGCTGAGTTTGCCTGCGGTTGATGAGGTGTTTTTGGCCGACTTTAGCCGAGGCTTGTTTGATCTGTGCGCGCAACATGGGGTGCGTTTGATTGGTGGTGATACCACCAAAAGCCCAACTTTGAGTATCAGTATCACTGCATTGGGTTGGGTGGCTTGTGGCCAAGCGGTACAGCGTTCGGGCGCTGCGGTAGGCGATCTGATTGTGCTGACGGGCACGGTGGGCGATGCCGCTTATGCTTTGCAGCATGCAGCCAGTCCTTTGCAGCATCGGCTGGATCGGCCGACGCCACGGGTGGCTTTTGGACAGGCGGTGCGTGGATTGGCTTCAGCCATGTTAGATGTGTCCGATGGTTTGGCGCAGGATCTAGGCCATCTTTTGCACGCCAGCGCGGTGGGTGCATGGATTGATGTTGATCAATTGCCGCTGTCATCAATTGTAGCGGCTGCACCTTTGATGTCGCGTCTACACTGGGCGCTTAAAGGTGGCGATGATTACGAACTCTGCTTAACCGTTGCACCGGATCGATTGCCACAGGTGCAACAATTGGCACGAGATACTCAAACTCCATTAACGGTGATCGGCCAGATCGATGCGGCATCAGGGCTGCGTTTACAGCATGATGGCCAGCCTTTGCTGATGGATCTCACAGGATTTATGCATTTTGACCAATAAAAAACATGCCTTAGATGCATCACACTCACTCGCTGCCATGCACGGTATGGATCGGGTTTACTATTGGCTTGGTGTGGGTCTGGGTTCGGGATTGGCACCGCGTGCACCTGGTACAGCGGCATCGTTTGCCATCTTACTATTGGTGCCGCTATGGGTCTGGTTGGGCTTTTGGCCCTCGCTGGTGGTGGTGCTGATGATGAGTCTGGTCGGTATTCCGATTTGTGGCCGAACCGCCGATCTGATGGGCGTGCATGATGATGGCCGAATTGTCTGGGACGAGTTTGCTGGACAGTCGCTGACGTTACTGCCGTTGTTGTTATGGCCGGTTGGTGTGGGGTTTAACAGCATCACTGTGGCCAATGTCATGGTGGGCTTTTTGTTGTTTCGCTTGTTTGACGTGTGGAAGCCTTGGCCGATTTCGGTCTTGGATCGGCAGGTGCACGGCGGCTTAGGCATCATGCTGGACGATCTACTGGCAGGTGTGTTTGCAGCACTCGTGTTTGCAATATGGCTGCTGTATGGTTTGCCTTGGTTTGCGCAGCTGATGTCTGCCTAAACCATCGATTTTTTAAAAAAACAGATCAACACCAGATGAACAATAGGAACGTGGTATGGCTTTAACAGTGATTATTTTGGCGGCGGGCAAAGGCACGCGGATGAATTCGCGCTATCCCAAAGTGCTGCAACCGCTAGCCGGTCGTCCGCTCTTGGCGCATGTATTAGAGCAAGCGCAACGCCTAGAGGCCGCACGGGTGATTACCGTCTACGGTCATGGCGGCGAGCAAGTACAGCAAGCCTTTGCCGGTCAGTCGATTGACTGGGTTGAGCAGGCCGAACAACTCGGCACAGGCCATGCGGTGCAAGTGACATTGCCGGTTTTGCCCAGCGACGGTCAGAGTTTGATTTTGTACGGTGATGTGCCGTTGGTACGCCCTGAAACCTTGCGCCGTTTGCAAGCGGCGGCGGTGGATGGCATTGCCATGATCACTATTGATTTGGCCGACCCTACCGGCTATGGCCGTATCAAGCGTGACAATGGCAAGATCATCAGCATTGTTGAGCATAAAGATGCCAGCGATACCGAGCGCCAGATTACTGAGGTCAACACGGGGATTTACTGCGTTGACAATGCCTTGCTGCATCGCTGGTTGCCCAATCTGTCTAATGACAATGTCCAAGGTGAATATTATCTCACCGATATGGTCGCCATGGCCGCCGACGAAGGGTTGACCATTGGCAGTATTGCGCCGGCGTTGGATTTTGAGATTGAAGGCGTTAACGACCGGATTCAGTTGGCATCCTTAGAGCGCCGTTATCAAGCCTATCAAGCCTTACAATTGATGAAAGCCGGTGTGACCTTGGCTGATCCTGCACGCTTTGATTTGCGCGGCAAATTGTCGGTTGGTCAAGATGTGCGGATTGACGTTAACGTGGTGATCGAAGGCGAATGCTATCTGGGTGATGGTGTTGAGGTCGGTGCTGGCTGTCATCTCAAAAACACCCGTATTGCTGCGGGGACCATCATTCAACCGTATAGCGTGTTTGATGATGTGACGGTGGGTGCAGACAGTCGAATTGGCCCCTTTGCCCGTTTGCGACCGGGTAGCGAGTTAGCCGCTGAGGTACATATTGGCAACTTTGTTGAGGTCAAAAATACCCGCATGGATACCGGTAGCAAAGCCAATCACTTGGCCTATCTAGGGGATGCGTGGATTGGTGCGGGCAGTAATATTGGTGCAGGCACAATTACTTGTAACTATGATGGCGCGTTTAAGCATCAAACCGTGATTGGTGCGCGAGCCTTTATTGGCTCAAATAGTGCCTTGGTTGCTCCGATCAAGATTGGTGACGGCGCAACCATTGGTGCAGGTTCGGTGGTGACCAAAGATGTGCCTGATGGTGCGTTGGCAGTGGCACGCGGTCAGCAGCGCGTCATTCACAATTATCAGCGTCCAAGCAAAGAAACCGCTGTGTCATCTAAGCAATCGTCAAAAAAATAAGGCAGATCAAAGTATGTGTGGAATCGTTGGTGGTGTGGCCGAGCGTAACTTGGCGCAAGTGTTGGTCGAAGGCTTAAAGCGCCTTGAATATCGCGGTTATGATTCGGCGGGTCTGGCCTTGGTGCATAGCGGCTTGATTATTCGCGAGCGGCAAGTCGGCAAGGTGGCAATGTTGGATGCTGCGGTGCAAAAAACCCATCCACTGGGTCATTTGGGCATTGCGCATACCCGTTGGGCCACTCATGGCAAGCCGTCGGAAGAAAATGCCCATCCGCATGTGTCCGGCCCGATTGCAGTGGTGCATAACGGCATTATCGAAAATTATCAAAGCCTAAAAGATGAATTGATAGGCCAAGGCTTTGAGTTTCATTCGCAAACCGATACCGAAGTGGTCGCTCATTTGATGTATCGCGCCTATCAGCAAACGCCAGATTTGTTGACCGCAGCGCAAGCGGTGATTCCGCTGCTGCATGGTGCTTATGCATTAGGCATTGTGCATGCGGACAACGACAACGAGCTGATTGCAGTACGGGCTGGTTCACCCTTGGTCATTGGCTTGGGCATTGGTGAAAACTTTATTGGCTCGGATCAGTTGGCACTGTTGCCTGTGACCAATCGCTTTATTTATCTTGAAGAAAAAGACGTGGTGCGCCTGACCCGTGACAGCGTCGAAATTTTTGCTGATGGTCAGCCGGTTCGTCGTGAAGCGCACGAGATTGATGCCAGCGTCAGCAATGCTGACAAAGGCGGCTACAAGCACTACATGCTCAAAGAAATCCACGAGCAACCGGATGCGATTAGCCGTACCTTGTCGATGGCGGTGCATGATGCAGCGCTACGCGATGATTTTTTGAGCGATGGCAATGCGTTATTGGCCGATGTACAACAAGTGCAAATCATTGCCTGTGGCACCAGTTACCACGCAGGTATGGTGGCCAAATATTGGTTTGAGCAGTTGTTGCGTGTGCCGTGTCAGGTCGAAATTGCCAGCGAATACCGCTATCGCGATCCAGTGGTGCAAGACTATACCTTGTTGGTCTGTATCTCTCAGTCCGGCGAAACAGCCGATACTTTGGCCGCTTTGCGTGATGTTAAAGTCCAGACACCAAAAGGCTTGGTCGGTTTGGCGTTGTGTAACGTGCCGACCTCATCGCTGGTGCGCGAAACCGATTTGCACCTGCTGACCCAAGCAGGGCCAGAGATTGGCGTGGCATCGACCAAAGCCTTTACCACTCAGTTGGTGGCCTTGATGCTGTTGGTGCTTAAAGTTGGTCATGTACAGCAACGCATGGACTTGGCTGGCCAAGCACAGATGATTCAAAACCTCTGGCATCTGCCACAAGTCATTAATCAAGCCTTACGTTTGGATGCACAGATTGAGCGCATGTCACATGCCTTTGTCGAAAAGCGCCATGCGTTGTTTTTGGGTCGTGGGGTGCAGTTTCCGATTGCACTTGAAGGCGCGCTTAAGCTGAAGGAAATCTCCTACATTCATGCCGAAGGCTATGCTGCCGGTGAGCTAAAGCACGGCCCGCTAGCCTTGGTCGATAAAGACATGCCAATTGTGGTGCTGGCTGCGCAAGATCATCTGCTCGACAAGCTCAAATCCAATATGCAGGAAGTACAGGCCCGTGGCGGCGAGCTGTTTGTGTTTGCCGATGTAGCCAGTGGGATCGAACGCGCCGAGCGTACCGATGTAATTTATGTGCCTGCGGTGGATGGTGTCTTAGCACCCATCGTGTACAGCGTGCCGATGCAGTTGTTGTCGTATCACGTTGCGGTGCTCCGTGGTACGGATGTGGATCAACCGCGTAACTTGGCCAAATCAGTCACGGTCGAATAGAGCCGTTGCAGTGATTGCGTCAAAAAACAGCCTACGGGCTGTTTTTTTTGTGAATGTGTACAAAGAATATGCGGTGATTGGCTTAAATATTGCGAATCTATGTGCTTGCAGACATCGTTTTGTGATCAATCATGCGCCATCATGCGGGTGATCTTATACAGATTGATGCTTACAACACGGACAAAAAAAGTCCGCCTCCCAATGACATTTATTTGAGTGAAATCATGCGAAAAATTTTGTCTATTCTGTTGATCGTATTATTCAGCTATGACTGGTTCTATCGATTGTTGGGCCTACTAAATCGGCGCTTTCACTGCTTTAAGTCGGTGTTTGTGCTGTATCTGCCGTCCTCGCGCGAGTTAAACAAATACAGCAATGCCAGTATTCGTCGTTGGATGCGCTGGCGACCATTGATGGCTGGTTTTGGTCGACAAATTGGCGGTGGCTGGATGGTGATTATGGCGATCCCCAATACTGAAGACGAGTTTATGGGTGCAGATAGCCAGCAGCACTTGGCCCAATTGTATGCCAATGTTTGTCGTATCCAGCGCTTATTGCAGGTGCCGCAACACAGTTTTGCTGGCGTATTGCCTGGTGTGATGGCGGCCAAAGGTATTCGCGACGCATCACCCGAAGCCGAAGTGACCATCAATGTGGTCGGGCAAGCCGAGCAACAGATCAGACAGTTGGCGCAGTTGTCTGATGACGTGCCACTGATTGTATTGGGTGGTGCGGGCTTTATTGGTCGACGCTTAGTGGCGCAGTACCGCGCGGCTGGCCGACAGGTGTTTGTGGTCGATCCACAAGGGACCGCAGATGATGTATGGCCTGTGCAGTTGACGGGGCAACCGGCTGTTTTGCTCAATCTGACCCGCAAATATGCGGTTGAGCAGTACGTTCACATGATGTGGCAGGGCATGGTGTTTTTAAATGAGGTGTATCCAGCGCCTGCCAAGCCTGTGCTACAGCGCATTGCTCAGCAAGGGGTGGATTGTTTTCATGTGGTTGGGGTGCGTGGCCGTGCGTATCCAAACTTTCCAGATGCCTATGCAGGTGCTATTCCCTGCTGTGCAGCACAGCCGGATGGCTCACCTCAAGCAGTGGTGCGCTTGCTGTTGTCGGCCCATCGACAAAATGATAAACGACCGAGCACGCCGATGACTATGCCGATGGAGCCTCAGCAGACACTGATGCGTAGATCAGCGCCAGATAATGTCGTGCGCTCTATTTTTGCAGGGCTGCTTAATCGTCAGCGTTAGTCAAACGTCGCCAGCGCGCCAATAATCGTGCGCGTTGGCTGGGCTGAAGATTGGCTTTGCTGATATCGCCACCGTAGTGTGCAACCACCCGATGATCCATTAAGGCATACCACCAGCGCGGAATATACGCAGGTAAAATCATCGCACCGTAGCCAGCCGGAAGCTGTGGGCTATCCTCAAAGTGGCGTAAACACTGAAAAGAGCGCGTCGGATGCGCATGATGATCGGAGTGGCGCTGGAGTTGATACAAAAACAAATTGGTCACCAAGCTATTGCTGTTCCAACTATGGCTCGGCGCACAACGTTCGTATTGGCCGTTTGCTTCTGTTTGGCGCAGTAAGCCATAGTGCTCTAGGTAATTGACCACCTCTAACATGCTGCCAGCGTAGATGGCTTGGCTCAAAATCACAGGAACACTCGACCATTTGCGCGTGGAGAGGGCAATACTGCCCAAGCACAATGCCGATAGCGTCCAACCTTGCAAAAACTCATTTTGCGCTGACCAAAACGATTGTTGTTGCCGCGCCAAACGGGTGCGCTCAATCGATACAGCCGTCCGAATACTGCCAATCAAACTACGCGGCATAAACTGCCACAATGGTTCGCCCATTCGAGCGCTAGATGGATCTTCTGGCGTGGCTACATGGCGATGATGGCCAAAATGATGCTCAATCACATGATGGTTGTATAGGCTTGGTGCCAGTGCAACCTGAGCCAATCGACGCTCTGGCGCGGTTTTTTTGTGGCCTAACTCGTGCGCTACATTGATGGCCATGCCATTGACCGCACCTGTACTCAAGATCAGCCCGATTTTGGCCCACCATGGGGTGTTGGCACGTACGGTTAAATGCACCCCTAAAGCAGTGGTGGCGTATTGAATCGGAATATATGCCCGAATTAAATGCATGTAATACGGGTCTTGCTCAAGCGATGGCACATCACTTTCGTGAATGTTGTCTTGGTCTTCACCCAAGCAGTAATCGAGTGCAGGTGTGACCACATGCAATAGTAACGGCGTAGACCACGTCAGCCAGTGCCACTTGGGTTTGGCCCGATACAACAGCAGACTACCCAGCACGGTAGCGGGGAGGATCGGCCCGAGTAGCCAGCCGATCCGCTTACGATCACGTTTGCGTTGGGCAGCAGAACTGAGCGGCTGAGCGCATAGAGATTGATCTGCATTTATCGGTGAGTTCATGATCTGTAGATAGCGCGTTATCGTTGATGCTACGTATGGTAGCAAGCGCATTACCAAAAAGATGCGCCTGCTTGTTAGACCGATTGAAATGATGTGGGGTTGCTACAAATCCCACGTGATTGACGCCAGCGTTTGGGCGTTTGTTCACTCCATTGTTTAAAGGCGCGTTGAAAGGCGCTTTGTTCGGAGTAACCCAGCAATAGCGCAATATCCGCCAAACCCAAATGCGGGTCTTGTAAGTATTGCTCGGCCAAGGTGTAACGCACCTGATCCAAGCGGTCTTGATAGCGACTGCCTAGCAAGGCCAAGCGACGCTGCAAAGCACGAACCGACAGATTAAGACGCGCAGCAACAGGCTCAATCCGTACTTGCCCACTATGCACGGCCTCAACCAAGGCGGCTTGCAAGCAGCGCTCAAAATCATCTTTGGGCGGAATCGCTGCCAACAGCGCCGAGGCTTGTTGATCCAGAATCTGTTGCAATGCGGCATCGGGCTGGGTGAGTGGCAAGCTCAGCCATTTTTGTTCAAAACAGACCATGGTTCGCGTCTGATAAAACAACACCGGACAGCCAAAAAACTGCTGATAAGGCCAGACATCATCTGGCTTGGCATTAATAAAACTCACCGATGCCAGTGGCAAGTGATGCGGGGCAAGCAATTGATTAATAAGTTTATAGAGTAAGGCAATCGCTGTTTCGTCAACCAGTTGACCAGGGCAGCCGGCTTCGCGACCCCAACTGAGTTCGATTTGTTGGTCGCGTACCGCCACGCTCAGCACACTGCCGTCATACACCAATCGGTTATAGCGAATCAATTGGCGCATGGCATCTTGTAGCGTGAGGCAAGACAGTCCTAGATAGGCCAATAATCCGACGTGGCGCGGCTGCACATACTGTGCAATCTGTAGGCCTAAGGCCGGTTTATGCTGTTGTTTGTTGACGTCGAGCAATACATGTTGCCAGACACTTAAGGAGACATAGCTGCTATTGATCACGGATTGGCAAGCCAGTGGCACAACAAGGTTTTGTTGTTGGCAATAGTCTGCAACCAAACCCAATAGGGACGATTGAACATTGCCTTGTAGCGGCAATTGAGGGGTGGCAATGGTGTCCATGATCCAAACAACTCCTGATCTAGCTTGTCGTAATTTGTCAATGTATGGGTTTAAAAGTCAAGCATATTGCGATCAAGGGCGACAAGATAGTGTGTATGCAGATCAAGCCAAGCCATCAGGAGCAGAACAATGATCAAAGGGTTTATATTAGGCATCGCGACCGCCAATGCCTTTGAGTGGGTTGCGCATAAATACCTCTTACATGGGGTTGCACGCCAAGGCCAGCCACGTTTTAGCCTGAGTCGATCTAGCATGGATAGCCATTGGGCGCATCACCGCATGGTGCGCAAAACCGTATTTGCCGATGAGTGCTACGAGCAAGGTCTGAGCCATGAGCGAACACGTTTAGAGCTGGCATCATTGGCGGTGGTGGCGGGTGCGATGACTGTTTTTTGGCCGGTGTCGCGTGGTTTTGTGTTGGCGACGACTTACAGCGCAGGGCATTATTTTTATGTGCATCGACGAGCGCACTTAGACCCTGAGTGGGCCAAAAAACGTATTCCGTGGCATTACGATCACCATATGAACACCATTCAAGATGCCAACTGGTGTGTCACCCGTCCGTGGTTTGATTATGTCATGGGTACGCGAGAAGCCTCAACCGCCGCTTTGATGGAGTCCAATCCTTTGGGTATCTGGTTGCCACAATCACTTGAGCGTCCGCTAAATGGGTTATTCAGACGGCTGTTGCCCCATGCTTATGCGCGCATTGAGGCCAAGGATCGAGAGGCATTTGATCGCAGCCGCGTGGATCAGCTGTCAATGCCAGAGTCAGCCGTGCTGGTCTAGCCTAAACTGGGCTGGTGTCTGGCCAGTCCACTGTTTAAAGGCGCGCTGAAAAGTGCCGGATTCGCTGTAGCCCAGCAAAAATCCGACATCGGCAAAAGACAGATTGCTGTCTTGTAAGTACTGACAGGCAAGATGTTGGCGTGTTTTGGCCAAGACATGTTGAAAGTTGGCATTCTGTTCGGCCAGTCGGCGCTGCAAGCTACGCACGGATAAGTGCATGGTATTGGCCACTTGTTCTAAGTTGGGTTCGCCATTGTGCATGCAGTGAATCAGGGCGGCGCGCAAATCTGTATCAAAGCGATTTACCGCAGGTAAGGCATTCAGCAGCGCCTCGGCTTGTTGTTCTAACCGTTGTGCCTGTGCAGGGTCAGCATGTCGAAATGGCATATCCAAAATATTGATGGGTAACAGTAAGCGAGTCTGCTGACTGCCCATATGCACCGGACAACCATAAAATGCCTCATAGGCTGCCGTGGGTGTGTCTACAGGATGCAGCAAATTGACAGAAATAGGCGTCAGCATAGGTTGATCGAGAATTCGCCGGATCACTGTGAGCAAGGTTGAAAGCAACAAATCATCTTGCAACATGGTCGGTGAAAACTTTTCGGTTCCCCATGCAATCGACAGTTGTTGATCTGGAAAGTCGATATCGACTTCATTGGCGTCATACACCAAGCGGTGATAGCGCATAAAGCGCAGTAGCATTTCCCACAACGTATGACAGGACAGGCTTAAATAACCGAGTACGCCCGCATCTTCGATCTGAGCGCCGCGACCCATGGCCAGTCCGAGCGCTGCAACATCGGGTTGTTGTTGTTGCACAGCTTGTAACAGCTGTTGTAAGTGTTGAACGCTGAGGCGTGATTGAGCGTCAATCGGTTGATTGAGGGCTGGCTGGGTTAAGCCATGTTGTGTGCAATAACGTATCAGTAAGCCTAGCAGACTGCTACTGACCGAGCCCGAACCCAAAAACATCCCCTTTTCCCCTTGTTGATGATGCGCCTCATTGTTTTAGATTCACGTCATGGCAATGCGTAGTCTGGCTTAAGAATAGCAGAAGTCAGCCTAATGACTGTGATCTAGTCGAAGTTGTGATGAGTTTGTCGAACGATTTAGGCCGATATTTTCCGCAATTGGTGTGATGAATAAAAAGATCGATACATGGTATGCGTGGGCGGTTCGGGTTAAAATTCGTGCCAATCTATTTTTGAACCGCTACCGCGAGAGCCTCACTCATGACCGATGTTCAACAGCCCCGTATTCCGCATGTATTGGTAATTTTGGATGGTTTTGGCCATCGGGAAGCTGTCGAGGACAATGCCGTGTTGGCGGCCAAGATGCCGCGTTTGGATGCGATTCGGGCGCAGCATCCGCATGGGTTGATCTCAGGGTCGGGTGAAGATGTAGGCTTGCCCGATGGTCAAATGGGCAACTCTGAAGTTGGCCACATGAACCTTGGGGCGGGTCGTGTGCTGTATCAAGACTTTACTCGTATTACTAAAGCAATCCGTGACGGCGATTTTTTTGAGCATCCCGTATTGGTCAATGCGGTCAACGAAGCCAACACCCAAGGCGGCGTGGTACATGTGATTGGCTTACTCTCCACAGGTGGTGTGCATTCGCACGAAGACCACTTGATTGCCATGTGCCAGTTGGCAATTTCCCGTGGTGCAACGGTATATGTGCATGCCTTTTTGGATGGTCGCGACACCCCGCCGCGCAGTGCCGAGCCGTCATTGCTGCGTATGCAAGCTGCACTCGATGCGGCCACCGAAAAAGGCACAGGTCAGGGTCGCATCGTCAGTTTGTGTGGTCGTTATTACGCCATGGATCGTGATGAGCGGTGGGATCGCGTCGAACAAGCCTATCGCTTGTTAACCGAAGGCAAAGGCATTCGTGCGGCTGCCACAGCAGAGCAGGGCTTAGCACAAGCCTATGCTGCCGACGAAAACGACGAGTTTGTCAAAGCCACGGTGATTGGCGAGCCTGTGCGGATTGGCGATGGCGACAGTGTGGTGTTTATGAACTTTCGCGCCGACCGCGCCCGCGAGTTAAGCCGCGCCTTTGTTGAGGATGGCTTTGACGGCTTTGTACGCAATGTTCGGCCTAAGCTGTCGCGCTTTGTCATGTTGACCCGCTATTCGGCCAAGATTAACGCCGACGTAGCCTTTATGCCCAGTGATCTAAAAAACTCGATTGGTGAGTATTTATCCGATTTGGGCAAAACCCAACTGCGCATTGCTGAAACCGAAAAATACGCCCACGTGACATTCTTTTTTAGCGGTGGCCGCGAAGATGAATATGTTGGCGAGCGGCGTATCTTGATCAAGTCGCCTGATGTGGCCACCTACGACCTTAAGCCAGAGATGAGCGCCTTTGAAGTGACCGATGCTTTGGTTGAGGCGATCAGCTCTGGCGAATATGACCTGCTGGTGGTCAACTATGCCAACGGCGATATGGTCGGGCATACCGGCGTGTTTGAGGCAGCAGTCAAAGCCGTTGAAACACTGGATGTCTGTGTGGGCCGAGTCTACGATGCTGTGCAACAAATGGGCGGTCATATGTTGATCACCGCCGATCATGGTAATGTCGAGCAGATGATGGATTATGAGAGCGGCCAGTTGCACACTCAGCACACCACCGAATTAGTACCGTTTATTTATGTCGGTCCTATGGCTGCCAGCATTGCTACTGGTGGCGTATTGGCTGATGTTGCACCAACGCTGCTGAGCCTGATGAACCTGCCTATCCCAGCCGATATGACGGGCCGAAACTTGGTGGAGCAACTGCATTCATGATGTCTATGCCATGGGGGTCAATCCAGCGCCAACGTGTGATACCAATCACCCTCAGCATGTTGTGTGCCTGTCTATTGACCGCCACGGCAATTGCCGCGCCAGCAATACCTATCGTACCAGCATCAACAAAAACGCCTTTGCCCAATCGTTCGGAGAGCACGACGAAGCAGTCAGACGTCGCCGCTTTACCAATCGCCTCGATTCAGTTGTTTGCCGATGTGTTTGAACGGGTCAAACAAAACTATGTCGAGCCAGTCAGTGATGAAAAGCTGTTTGATAACGCTATGAGCGGGCTGTTATCGGGTCTTGATCCTTATTCGGATTTCTTAGATGCCGAAAGTTATAGCCGCATCTTAGAGTTTACCGAAGGTGAGTTGGCACAAACGGGTATGAGTATTGCGCAAGTCGGTGATCAATGGCGGATTGATCGAATTGATGCGGCCTCACCTGCCGCTCGTGCCGGATTACTGGTCGGTGACGTGATCTCGCGGATTGATGGCAAAAGTTTAAAGGGCATGGCTCAGCAAGATATTGAGCAGCGCTTACGCGGGTCTATTGGTAGTCGGGTCGTGTTGAGTGTGTCATCCAATGGCAAGCATGCGCGTGATGTGCATGTATTGCGCGGTGCGCCAGAGCATCATGCGGTGTTGGGACGCATCGAGTCTGATGGTGTGGTGGTGATTGCTGTGCAAGCCTTTCAGACCGCGACAGGCCAACAAATTTTGGATGCAATTGAGCCAGTGCGAAAAGATGGCCGCTTGCGTGGCATTTTGTTGGATCTACGTGACAACCCTGGTGGACTGTTGGCTTCGGCGGTCGAGATTGGCGATTACTTTTTGGATCAAGGCTTGATCGTTTATACCCGTGGCCGTGGCGAGCCTGAGCAACGCTATCAAGCGCTGTCTGCCCAGCGTTTTGCTGGGGTGCCAGTCATGGTATTGATCAATCGTTATTCGGCTTCTGCTGCCGAAGTGCTGGCAGGCGCACTACAAGACCAAAAACGCGCCACCATTGTGGGCCAAACCAGCTATGGCAAAGGCTCAGTACAAAAGCTGTGGCCGATTGGTTCAGGGCGAGCCATCAAGCTGACGGTTGCGCGTTACTACACCCCTAATGGCCGGATGATTGAAGGCCAAGGCATTGTGCCGGATCAAGTGATTGCAGACAGCAAACCAAGCGCCAACGATCCGATGCTGCTGTCTGCACTGGCGGCCTTACGTCAGCAAATCAAAGCAACCCCGATAGCACCCTTTACGCCTTAACCTGCATGCCTTTAACGTGGCCGAATGGCGCACACGACGGTTAAATCACTAAAAAACTGCAAGCTACGCTCCAGTACCTCGGCATTTTTTCGGTCTTGCGCCATCCGTGGATCACTGGCTAATCGTTGCGCTTCCTCAAAGTTTTGACAGGCTTTGGGCAATTGGTCGGCCAACAAAAAGGCATTGGCTGCACCAACGTGTGCCGAGGCTTCTAAGGCGGGCTGCTCAAGCTGCTGGTATAGCGTGGCGGCTTGTTGATAAAAATCGGCGGCGCGAACATAGCTGTTGATGGTTTCGGGTGGTTGTTGTTGGTCTTGCCAGCGCTTAGATTTATACAGTTCGCCTAACGCAAAGGCGGCACGCGCCTCGCCCAAACGATTGTGATCCCGTTGGTACTCGGCTTGCGTTGTGAGTAAACTGGTTTCTGCCACGTCTACCCGCTCAGACTGAGCCACGCCTAGCGCCAGCTGCATGCGCTGATCGGTCGACATGCTCGGCGTTTGACACCCTGCCAGCATGCCGCCAAACGCAAGCAATAGGGCATGGCGATATAGCGCACGGCGATTGGATCGAGATGTCACGAACATGCTGATTTCCTCGGCAAATACAAACGACATTCTGTTGATCATGCATGCCGCTTGTGCCGTGCTCACCCATGCTGACACAACAACACAGCATCTACACGCTCAGGCGATTAGTCCGGCTCTGGGCTATGCTCTGGGCTATGCTCTGGGAGCTCGTCGCCGTCATTGTCTTCGCCTAGTTCTAGTTTTTTAAGACGATAGCGTAACGAGCGAAAACTCATACCGAGTTTTTTAGCGGCAGCGGTACGGTTCCAGTGGCTTTTGTCTAAAGCTAATAGGATTAAATGCCGCTCAATATCTTGCAGATACGCCTCTAATCCTTGCTCTGGCAGTTGGTCAAGTTGAATGGTTGGTGGGGCAGGTGAGTCTTGCATCTGCGCAATGGCACTACTGGTTCGGTTACTGATGGTGTTGGTCTGGTTGATGTTGACCAGACTGAGACTACTGTCATCGCTGCTGTCGGCCAGTAGTGGAAAGTCATCGTCTTCAATGCTGCTGACGTCTGGCTGGCTTTGGACACGGCGTAAATCTAATTGTAGATGCTCAGGCTCAATGATCGCACCTTCACATAAGGTCAGCGCACGCTCTAAGGTGTTTTGCAGTTCACGCACATTGCCCGGAAAGGGGTAGCGTAATAGTAACTGTTGCGCAGGCTTGGACAACATGGGACGCTCAATATCCCACTCGGTACACAGACGACCCAAAAAGGTATCCGCGAGCAACAAGATATCCTGACCACGCTCGCGCAATGGCGGCAATGCTGCCTCAATTACATTGATTCGATAAAATAAATCTTGTCGAAAATGTCCGGCATTGACCATCTGTTCTAAGTTCTTATGGGTGGCGCTGAGTAGTCGAATATCGACCGGAATCTCGTTTTGCGTACCAATCGGCCGGACCTTCTTTTCTTGAATGGCGCGTAGTAATTTGACCTGCATGGCCAGCGGCAAATCGGCCACTTCATCCAAAAACAACGTGCCACCATGTGCCGACTGAAACAAGCCTTGCTTGTCTTCGGTTGCGCCGGTAAAGCTGCCTTTTTTGTGGCCAAAAAATTCGCTTTCCATCAACTCTGCCGGAATCGCACCACAGTTGACCGGCACAAATGGGCCGCTACTGCGTGGACCAAGTTGATGAATTAAACGGGCGACCACTTCCTTACCCGTGCCTGACTCACCACTAATATAAACAGGTGCTTGCGAGCGAGACAGTTTGATTAACATCTGCCGTAACTGCTGCATCACCTCAGATTGACCAATTAAGGTTTGTTCGCTCAATTTGCTGCTTTGGCACGTCACGGCAATCGGTTGATTGACCAATAAGGCCCGTTCGACCAACTCGCGCAACCGTGCTTGTTCGATGGGTTTACTGACAAAATCAAACGCGCCTGCTTTGAGTGCATCAATGGCAATATCCATGCTGCCATAGGCGGTGATCATGGCCACAGGAAGGTCTGGATACTCGCTACTGATCTGCTGGACTAAGCTTAAACCGCTGCCGTCGGGCAGGTTCATATCGGTCAAACACAAGTCAAAGCGCTGTTTGTCCAGCAAACGTCGTGCATCTTTGAGCGTTGCAGCAAGCTCGCAGTCTACGCCCATGCGCATTAAGGTCAGACGCATTAAGGTGCGTAGATCCGCTTCATCATCGACAATTAACGCCAGTGGACGGTCAGACACTATTTGATTTCCATCATGTTATGCAGGTTATAACGCATCATGATGCGTTACCTGTACGGGCAAAAACAAGCCGAAAGCAAGCACCCTCTAAGATAGGCACATGAAATAAGCGAGCGGCATTGGCTTCACAAAAAGCCCGTGCCAAGTATAGGCCCAGCCCTGTGCCATTTGGCTCAGTGGTAAAAAAAGGCTCAAACAGCGTGGAGCGTGCCTCGGCAGTGACACCGGGGCCTTCGTCAATAATATCTAAGCTGATTTGGCCATTGCTATCACGGCTAGCCAGCAGGCGGACAATAGGTGTTGAACGGCACTTGGCCCCGTGGTACAGCGCATTTTGAATTAAATTGACCAGCACTTGGGTCAGTTGATCGGGATCAAAGCAGACCCTTAACTGATCTTGAACTTGCACCACCAGTTGCGCTTGCTGCTTCGGAAAAGCATCTACCAATGTATGTGGAAGCCATTGATCTAGGACAATAATTTGGGGGGTGGCGCGTTGTCGCCTCGACATGTTGAGCACGTCTTCGATGATACGATTCATACGACGGCCTTGCTTTTGGATTATCGCCAACAGCTCGGCATCGGCAGGATCGTGCATGCTGTCTTCAAGTAACTCGCTGGCCTGACTGATCGCGGCCAATGGGTTACGAATCTCGTGGGCAATACTGGCAGTGAGTCGGCCTAGCGACGCCAGCTTGAGTTGCTGGGCCTGTTGGTTGGCACGCTCTAATCCTTCAATCAGCAATAGCGTGGCAGACGGCATGTCCACCGCATCTAAACTTGCGATCTGGATGCCCAGTGCAGAATGTAAGCCTTGGCTGTCTTGCGGCAACAACATACTCTCACGACCTTCGGCCTGTGCCCGAACCAATAAGCCATGCAGCACTGGCGTGACACGGAGTAGGGGCTGGCCCACCCGTAGCATCGACTGACTGAGCAACTGCTGTGCTGCTTGATTGACCAGCAAAATATTCAGATAGCGATCCAACACCAACACGCCAGTCTGCATTTGTTCAATAATGCGCTGGTTAATGGCTTCAAGCTGACGTACTTGTTGTGCTTGCGACTTGGCGACGCCTTCAATCAAGGCCAGCCGACCAGACACTTGGCGGGTCAACAACGACACCCCCATAAAGCTAATCGACAGCAGCAGCGCACCACTAATGCTGCGCACATCGGCTTGTTGGGTCAGGGCAAAAAAGAACTGCTGCCACACCACGGTAATCACCGCGAGTAAGGCAATCGACAAGGCACGCACGGATGGCAGCAAAATATTGGCCGCCACCACCACCACCAGATACAGCATCGACATCTGTAGGCTAGGGCCACCGTTGGCATACAGCATCATCGACAACGCCGTGACATCAATAATCAGCATCAAAAAAATTTGATCTTGCTGCCGAAACGGCCAGTGCCGCAGCACAATGTAAGACATCAAGGTGACAAAGCAATACGCTGCCACCGACTGCAAATATAAGTAAGGGGCATTGCCACCAATCAAAGGGTTGCTGACCGTAACCAAAAACAACAAGATCAACAAAAACGACAGTGCAATCCGATAACCTGCGTAAATCAGGCCCAGTCGATCCAGTACGTTGACATCACTGGCAAAGGTCGGCATAGATGATGGCCACAGCGAAACGCGCAGCATTAAGGCTTGATAAGACCATGACGCAACGCTTGATGAGTCAGTTTGACATCACTGTCGATACTGAGTTTTTCAAAGATGCGGTAACGGTAGGTATTGACGGTTTTGACACTAACAAACAAGCGATCAGCAATTTCTTGTGCGCTGACACAGTTGACCACCATCATGGCCACTTGCATTTCGCGTTCAGACAGCAAGTCAAATGGCGAGTTCTGCTGGTCGGACAAATAGCTGGCAGCCAGTTGTTCGGCAATGTCGGCACTAAAATACTTGCCGCCTTGCACCACTTTACGAATCGCCCGCACCATCTCGTCTAGCGGCGCACCTTTGGTGATGTAACCGCGCGCACCTGCTTTGAGTAATAACGAGGGATAGGGTTCTTCGGCCATGCCACTGACCGCTAAAACACGGATATCTGGCGAGTTTTGCACCAAACGTCGTGTGGTTTCTGCTCCGCCAATACCGGGCATATTGACATCCAGCAGCACCACGTCCGGTTGTAAGCGACGTGCCAGCTCAATGGCAGATTCACCAGAATCGGCTTGGCCAATCACGTCAATATCAGGGGTATCCCCTAACATGTGGCAAATTCCTGTGCGCACCAGCTCGTGATCGTCGACAACGAGAATCTTGATCAAGGACATCTCCCTTTACATCAACAAGGATTTTTTGTTAAAGAACATGTACAGGCTTGCATACAGCACAAGCAATTGGTCATGCTTGTGTGACAATGTATGTTATACCTTTGTCAATGCGTAAACACCGGATATCGTCGTGCACCGGCTGAGCCTGTTTCGTATTCCATCATACCCATGTCCGCAGGATGCCATCATGAAAACTTTTTTTTCGCCTGCCGTCAAAGGCGCTGCACTACTTCTCACGCTTTGCGTTGGGCAGGCAGTACAGGCACGTGTGATTGTACAAGAGCATTCTGGGCCGGGTCGTGGTGAGATTGCGTGGAGCAGTGAGTCGCAAGCACGTCAGCTCATGTCCGACGAGTCGGATTATGACGAAGACGACGTCGATTTGCGCACCTTGCCCAAACGTGGCCCAGCCATTCCTGCCAGCACCAGCTTGGTTGAGCGCGTTCGTACCACCAGCAATGTGTTGGCCAGTTCGACGATCCAGCGGATGCAAGAAGCATTAAACCTGAGCGCCAATGCGGCCTTTGTGATGGATGGCGTGACCGGTGATGTGCTGTATGGCAAGCAAAGCGACGAAGTACGCTCGATTGCCTCCATCACCAAATTGATGACCGCAATGGTCACCATTGATGCCCGTCTAGACATGGCTGAAAACATTACCTTAGTGCCCAGTGACTTTGTCGGGCCTAAGCGGGCCAGTTCGCGTCTTAAAGTCGGCGACACCATGAACCGTGCCGAAGTGTTGTTAATGGCACTGATGAAGTCCGAAAACCCAGCCGCCAAATCGCTGGCGCGTACCTATCCCGGTGGCTATGACGTGTTTATGCAAGCCATGAACAGCAAAGCCAAAGCTCTGGGCATGCACACCGCCTTCTTTGGCGATCCAACTGGTTTGGATCAGCGCAATGTGGCATCGGCCCGTGATCTGGCTCGTATGGTGGCTTCTGCCTATGACTATGGCGTGATTCGTCAGTTTTCCACCCAGCAAGCCTATGACTTTAATCTTGGTAATCGTGTGCTAAAAGCACGTAATACCAATGCCTTGGTGCGTAATGGCGAGTGGGATATTGGCCTGTCTAAAACCGGCTTTATCAACGAAGCGGGTCGTTGCGTGGTCATGCAAGCCCGCGTCAATCAACACCCTGCGGTGATTGTATTGATGGGTGCGCGTAGCTCGCAGAGTCGCTCCGGTGATGCCACACAGATTCTATCGTGGTTGCAAGATCGCTTTAGCCGCTAAGATAAGACAGCATATCGTCAATCATTGCCCTAGCATGGTCTAGGGCGGTGGCATATTACAGAAGGCACAAGACTAACGTCAGGCTTGCCGTAAGCGTCAAAACAACAACAAAGGAGACATCATGCACATACTCGTGGTGTGCGCTGCCAATCGTTGCCGCAGCGTGATGGCACAAACCATCTTCAAGCAATTGTCTGAAAACATACATCTGTCATGGACGATTATGTCTGCTGGAATACATGCGGAGCATGGGTTGACTGCTGATCCCGTGACTATTCGCGTATTACAGCGCAACGGGTATTTACCCGATACCAGCCAACGCAGCAAAACCTTGCAAGAGGTGATGCATATCCCATGGGATCTGGTTTTGGTGATGGATCATGAGCAACGTCAGGCAGTGCTGGCCCGTTATCCACAGTTGGCTGCCCGTGTGATGGTGATTGGCCGTGAAGTCTGTCCTGTGATTCCAGATCCATACCGTCAAGGCTATGATCAGGGCTTAAAGACTCTAAAACTGCTAGAGCCAATGGCGCAGTATTGGTTAGGCCGTTTGGTGGCGCAGCAGTCGATTGCCAGTTGATCAACAGCGAATTTTTAAGACATGCTGTCCGCAAAAAAACCGCCTACATAAGGCGGTTTTTTGTAGTGATGTCTTAAGTATCGGTTATTAGAAACTAAAGGATATAGCGCTGAATAAAAATCCCTGCCGCGGCAATCAAAGTAATAATGATCAATAATGTTTTATTTCGTTGCAGCCAGCTACCATTGGTTTGTTGGATAAAATGCTTTAACACGTCTGGTACATCACCTTGGCCTACGATCAACTCAAGCGATAGCGGCTGCATATTTTCTATCCGTGCTGGCTCTAGCAACATCAAGGTATCACCTGTGATTTTGGGGTAGTACTGTGCTACCGATTGATAGCGAATTTGACTGATTGATGCCGTACTTGAGTTAGGCACGTTTTGTAGCTTCTTTTTAATCTCTCTTTCAATAAGTTTGGCGACTTCAGGATCTTGTGATAGAGCAAAGCTAGGCGTTGTATCTGGTTTACCCATTGTGCCTGACTCAAAGCGCACAAACATCTCGTTTGGATTGACCTTGACGCCTTCTGGTACAACGCTAAACGAGGTCATGCCTGATTGGTTTTCATCTGTTAATTGACCGACGTAGTAATACAAAATCCACACGGGGCCTGCACCAGCAGTCGGTTTAATATAAATGCCCTGTGATTCTTTGCCTTTTTGCAATATTTGGCCGTCGTATAACTCATGGTTCAAAATTTGGGTGGGAAAATGTGTGTCTTCAGCTCGGCTGGGTAATGCAAATAGACACATCAATACGGTTAAAAAATAAATAATACGATGAGTGTGGCGATGATTGAGCATGGAGTTCGATCCTATTAAATATTTTGCGAATTCATGTATTGCATATTAAAAATATTCATAAAAAACCGCCTGTTTTGTGAGAAAAACACACAAGCAGGCGGTTTCTTTGCAGCAGCCAAACGGCGAATTACATATTCTTTAAAATACCGTCTTTGACTTGGGCCAACGTCGCATCAATGCCCAGCATCACGGCATCAGAGCATTGCTTAATGGCGGTATCTGGGTCTTTAAGGCCGTTGCCGGTTAGGGTGCAAACCACCACCGAGCCTTCTGGAATCTTGCCGTTTTTGATGTCGCGTAACACGCCACTGACCGAGGCAGCCGAGGCTGGCTCACAAAAAATCCCTTCGTACATCGACAGCATACGCTGAGTGTCGAGGATTTCGACGTCGTCTAGTTCGTCAAACCAACCGCCAGACTCTTTCATCACGGCATGGGCTTGGGTCCAGCTTTGTGGGTTACCAATGCGGATTGCAGTTGCCAATGTTTCTGGATCTTTAACTGGGCCGCCACGCATAAATGGCGCAGAACCAGAAGCTTGATACCCAATCATTTTTGGACGTGAGTCACGGCTAATGATTGGCTCACCAGTAAACTGGCAGTTGCCTTCGCATAAGGCACAGCTATCGGTGACTTTTTCGCCTTTGGCTGTGGCCGATTCTGAGTAGCCAATCCAATGCGCAGTAATGTTACCCGCGTTACCGACTGGCAGCGCATGGAAGTCAGGCGCGCGGCCAAGCTCGTCAATGATCTCAAACGCTGCGGTTTTTTGACCTTGCAGACGGAATGGATTGATTGAGTTGACGATGGTGACAGGTGCTTCGGCAGCCACTTCTTTGACCAGTTGCATGCCGTCGTCAAAGTTGCCACGAATCTGTAGGGTAATCGCGCCATACATCATGGCTTGGGCCAGTTTGCCCATGGCGATTTTGCCTTCTGGAATCAACACAAAGGCTTTGATCCCAGCACGTGCCGCATAGGCCGCCGCCGCCGCAGAGGTGTTGCCGGTTGACGCACAGATAATCGCCTTGCTACCCGCTTCAACCGCTTTGGTCACGGCCATGGTCATGCCACGGTCTTTAAACGATCCGGTTGGGTTTAAGCCTTCGTATTTGACGTAGATCTCGACATTTTTGCCGATCACACGCGGAATATTATTCAGCTTAATCAGTGGTGTGTTGCCTTCACCTAGCGAGATCGCTGGGGTATTGGCGTCGACAGGTAGGCGGCTGCGATAACGATCGATCAAGCCGGTGTAACGGTTGGTATTAGGCAGTGACATGTCGGTGATTCCGGTCGGTCAATAGTCGGTCAATAACGCTGTCCTTGTGGCAGATCACCACAAGGACAGCAGTAAGCATTAGCCATCAAGGGCTTCAAGACGGATACGCATCACCGGTGACCGGATGGCATCCAATTGTTCAATCTGATGAATCGCATGGTTCATTTTGGCTTCAACCACCGGTTGAGTCAGCAAAATGACTGGCACACGACCTTTGTGCTGCTCTGGTTTTTGCAAGATGGCATCAATGTTGATACCTGCATTGCTTAAGATACCAGTGATTTTGGCCAGTACGCCGGGTTCGTCTTCGGCATCAAGGCGCAAGTAGTAGGCGGTAACCATTTGATCGGCAGGCAAAATTGGCGTGTCGGCCAAGGCATCCGGCTGAAAGGCCAAGTGTGGCACGTGGTTGCCATTGCTTTCGGCGGTAATCAGACGCACCAGATCAACCACATCGGCCACAACCGCAGAGGCCGTCGGGCCTGCACCCGCGCCAGCGCCGTAATACAAGGTTGGGCCAAGCGCATCGGCTTGCACCAATACCGCATTTTTGACGCCATTGACGTTGGCAATCAGGCGGTTTTCTGGAATCAGGGTTGGGTGAACACGTAGCTCAATGCCTGCATCGGTACGGCGGGCAATGCCTAAGTGCTTAATCCGATAGCCCATTTCTTCGGCATATTCGACATCTTGTGCGGTGAGACGGGTAATGCCTTCGGTATACACCTTGTCAAACTGTAGTGGAATACCAAACGCAATCGAGGCCAAGATGGTCAGCTTGTGCGCCGCATCAATGCCTTCAACATCAAAGGTGGGATCGGCTTCGGCATAACCGAGCGCTTGGGCTTCGAGCAACACGTCTTCAAAGGCACGGCCTTTGTCGCGCATTTCGGTCAGGATAAAGTTGCCTGTGCCGTTGATAATGCCAGCCAGCCATTCAATACGATTGGCCGATAAGCCTTCGCGCAGCACTTTAATGATCGGAATACCACCCGCCACTGCCGCTTCAAAAGCCACATGCACGTTGTGCTGTTCGGCGGCTTTAAAGATCTCGTTGCCATGCACTGCCAGCAAGGCTTTGTTGGCTGTGACCACGTGCTTGCCATGGCGGATGGCTTCCATCACCACATCGTGAGCAGTGGTCATGCCGCCAATCACTTCGATGACGATATCGACATCATCGGCACGCGCAATGGCCATGAGGTCATCGCTCGCAGCAATCCCAGCTAAGTTCAAGTCAGGGCGAGCGCGACGAGTCCCCACGTGAGTAATGCGAATCTCACGGCCAGTGCGACGTGTGAGTTCGGCAGCGTTTTCTTGTAGTAAATGCAGTGCACCAGCACCAACAGTACCCAAACCAAGGATCGCCAGATTCACAGGTTTCACGATCTCACCCCAAGCAACATATGAAAGGCCACGATCATAGCCAAAAACCGCGCCATCCTCCAGTCATGCAAGATGGCAAGCCGCTGTAAATGACCAAATCCGCGTGATCTGAGGCAGATTTTTCATAAAAAAAGCGCAGATCAGATCTGCGCCAGTCGCTTGGGGCCGGTTGTACCAACGCGTAGCTGGCTTAGTTGACGCCCAGCATGTTGGCCAAGTCATTGGCAGGGATGTAACCGCCGAGATATTTACCGGTTTGGCTATAAATGGCGGGTGTGCCTTGTACACCCAATTGCATGCCCAGCTCACGCTGCTTCATGACGGGATTGTCACAACTGGCGGCTTTGACGGGCATGCCGTTTTTGGCGGAGGTCAGCGCCGATTTACGGTCTTCGCTACACCAGACGGCATTCATGTCTGGTAGTGATTGCGCCGAACGTGGCCAAGCCAGATAGCGGATTTCAATGCCCTTGGCATTAATCTGGCCAATTTCGCTATGCAGTTTGCGGCAATAGCCACAGTCAGCATCGGTAAACACATATGCAACCGCTTTGGCTTTGCCTTGTGGGGCAAAGATAATTTCGTCTTTGGCCGGAACGGCGGCCAGTAATTTGCTGGCATCGGCTTGAATCAGTGGTTCGGCGATATTCACCACGTTATTTTTTGCCAGCTTTAATACGTCGCCTTGAATCAAGTATTTGCCATCAGCACTGGTAAACACTGGCGGCAAACCTTCAAGCGTAACCCAGTAGATTCCTGCCATTTCGGTGGCTTTAATGTCGATGATCTTGGCTTCAAGACCAGCCGTTTTGAGGTTTTTGCTTAAGGTCTCTTGCAAGGTTTGCGGTACAGCGGTGGTGACGGCTTTTGGCTCGGCAGGTTGAGAGTCGGTGCTACTACAGGCAGACATGGCAACCAGTAATGGCAAAGCAGCAAGACGAATGGATAAAGGCAGCATCACAGATCCTTGATGAAGAGGTGTGCGGCAGGCTCAATCCGCACCAGTAGATGGTATTGAGCATAACAAAAAACAGCCAAACAGGTGCAGCGTGCTTTGTGTCAGTCGGTGGCTCAATTGTGCAGGTGAGCGGTTACTGGTACGGCCTAGCCTGTACTGAGTGCAAGACGGATGGTGCTTAAAAGAATGATGATTGATTAGAAAAAATGCACAAACTCAATTAAAGCGTGATCATGGTCAATGATTTGTCATGTTTGATGGTCAACATACGGCCTCCTCCAGTCGTATGAATCAGGATGACCCGCATGAATGGCCCATTGTTGATGATGCAAATTGAGCAGTCGATGACGCATCCGGTGATGCAGCAACGTCGCCGCTTGTATCAGGATATCGAGCAATTGTTTGTGCAGGTCATTGAGCCAGTGGCGGCCTATGGCTTGATGCTGCGCGATTGTCAGGGCCATCCGATTGTTGGCCCGTTGGAGCAGATGGTTCGTGAGGCCGTTTTTAGTGATGATGGTTTGCTACAGGTCATACCGACCCAGCAGAGCCATCCGCTCCTGTATAAATTAATTGGTGACGAGGCGGTGTTGCAACGCTGTCAGATGCAGTTACTGGCCAGACAGGCGATTATGTGTGTCAATCAAGCGATTGCTGGGTTGGTTGCACTGCATGATAAGCGGCAGATTTTTTTGAATCGACAGGATCTAGAGCAGCTATCTGGCTTACATCAGCAGTTTGCCGCATCATTATTGGCGCGATCATTACGGATTGAACCGCTGACACGCTTGTTTAAGCAAGATCACCCGCAGGTATTGCGTACACCGTCGGGTGGCTTGTTATTGGCTTAATGGGTGGTCTGGTTTTAACCACGGGGATGATGGTCTTGATGCAGTTGTTGTAAGCGTGCACGGGCCACGTGGGTATAAATCTGGGTGGTCGATAGGTCACTATGACCAAGCAACATCTGCACCACGCGCAAGTCTGCGCCATGGTTGAGCAAATGCGTGGCAAAGGCATGCCGTAAGGTATGCGGTGACAGTGGTCCATCGATGCCTGCTTGTTGTGCATGGGCTTTAATGGCATACCAAAAATTTTGTCGACTCATAAAGCCACCATGGATAGTGACAAACAAGCCATCGTGAATCTTTTGTTTGCAGAGCAGTGGCCGCGCATCGTGCAAGTAGCGCTCGACCCACTCCACTGCAATTTCACCTAGCGGAACCAAGCGTTCTTTGCTGCCTTTGCCATGTACCCGCACGATGCCTGCATTTAAGTTGAGGCCATCTAAGCGTAGACCAATCAGTTCGGACACCCGCAAGCCACAGGCATACAGCACCTCAAGCATAGCGCGATCACGCAGGCCCAGCGCAGTCTCTGGGTTGGGTGCGTCTAATAACGCAGCCACATCTATTTCTGATAGGTCTTTGGGCAGTGGGCGACCGATGCTAGGGCTTTTTTGCTTGCGGCTAGGATCATCGTCGCGCAGGCCCAGCGCGGTTTGCAGGGCAAAAAACTGCCGTAGTGCCGACAGCATGCGTGCAATCGAGCGGGGACTTTTTTCTGCCTCAGTCATTTGGGCCAGCCATGCGCTAACGTCTTGGCTGGTCCACTGTTGCAGACTGAGCGGATTGGCTGCTTGGGCCTGACATAAGTCGCTTAAATACGCGTTACGGGTATGCGGACTAACCGCTTGCGCCACCAAGTGATCGCGAAAACCGACCAGATGCGGTGCATTGGCTGGCAAGCTGATGGGACGTGGGGTTCTGGGCTTTTGCGCGGCACGTGTGGTCATGGTGATTGGATCGGCAGGTCTAGCAGGCTTAGATTTAACATAATCTGTTTTTGGCGTAAAGCGATACGGTTTTAAATTTTTAATCAATAAAAAATAGATTTATTAGTTGCTTAGGTGATTGATTGGGTGGGTTTTTGGCGACTTAAATCCGATTGTTGATCATGCCAAACAGATCAAGATGCTAGGGTGTCGCTTGGTTTTACTGATGATTGTGGTCAATGACTTGCAAAGCGCGGCAATGGCGGAGCGAACAGACAATGATCACGAAGGAGAAAAACAGATGGGAGAAGGGCTGGCGTTTGAGGTCTATATATCGTTGGGCTTGTACTTTGCGTTGATGTTGGCGATTGGTTGGTATGCCTATCATCGCTCAACCGGCGATTTGTCTGAGTATATGTTGGGCGGACGAAATTTAGGGCCGGGTGTGACTGCGTTATCGGCGGGTGCATCGGACATGAGTGGCTGGATGTTGTTGGGTTTGCCGGGAGCGGTGATGGTGTCGGGATTGTCCGGCATGTGGATCGCGGTTGGATTGAGTATTGGGGCATATTTAAATTATGTATGGGTTGCGCCACGCTTGCGTACCTATACCGAAGTGGCTCGTGACTCCATCACCATTCCCGACTATTTTGAAAATCGCTTTCATGATCAAACGCGTATTTTACGCTTGGTCTCGGCGGTGATTATTTTGGTGTTTTTTACCCTGTATACCTCGGCGGGAATGGTGTCGGGTGGGGTGTTGTTTGAAAGCGCTTTTGGCTTGGATTATCGCACCGGATTGATTGTGACATCGGTAGTGGTGGTGGCCTATACCTTGTTTGGTGGGTTTTTGGCGGTCAGCATGACTGACTTTGTGCAAGGGGTGATCATGCTGTTGGCCTTGATCATTGTGCCCTTAGTGACCTTTGATGTGTTGGGTGGGATTGGGCCAACCGTTGATATTGTGCGGCAGATTGATCCCAAGCTGACCTCAATGACCGAAGGTTTAACCGTGTTGGGCTTTTTGAGCTTAATGGCATGGGGGTTGGGCTACGCTGGTCAGCCGCATATTATTGTGCGCTTTATGGCGATCAAAAGTGTCCGGCAACTCAAAACCGCACGGCGGATTGGCATGTCGTGGATGATCGTCTCGGTGATTGGTGCGCTGTTTACTGGTTTTGCCGGATTGGCCTACGTCAGCAGCAAGAATGTGGCACTTGGCGATCCTGAGACGATCTTTGTGTATTTGTCACAGGTGCTCTTTCATCCCTTGATGTCGGGCTTTTTGTTGGCGGCGATTTTGGCGGCGATTATGAGCACGATTTCGTCGCAGTTGTTGGTGACATCAAGTGCGTTGGTTAGTGATTTTTATCATACCTTTTTGCGCAAAGATGCGTCAGACCGCGAATTGGTCGCGATGGGACGCTTGGCAGTGCTGGCGGTGGCGTTGGTGTCGATAGGCTTGTCTTTGACGCCCAACGATACGATTTTAGGGTTGGTCGGCAATGCATGGGCAGGCTTTGGTGCATCGTTTGGCCCTGTGATCATTATGAGCCTGTATTGGAAAAAGATGAGTCGTTGGGCTGCCTTGGCAGGCATGGTCACGGGTGCTGTAACGGTGATTGTGTGGATTAGTGTGCCAGCCCTTAAAGGCTTGATGTACGAAATGATTCCCGCGTTTGCGTTAAGCGTAGTGGCGATTATTGTGGTCAGCGTATTGACTGGGCATTCACGTCCAATGGTACGCGATGGCTACGATGCGTTTGAGCGCGAACATGATGAAGCCCTCAAGCCAGAGCCTTCGCCAAAAAGCTGATCTTGCTACAAAAAAGCTGATCGCCATTTGGGTAGTACTCGCTGCCAGATGGCGATTAGTGGCACTTTGTAGCAGAGAAGCGGTTGTTAAACGCTCAGTAAGCGAAGCGAGATTCATGGTACACTTGCGATTAGGAATTATTCTCAACTGACTCTTTGTACGGTGTGCCTGTGCTTCTTTGCGATTTACCTCGATATGCCAATGCGTTGGTGTTGTCGGTAGAACCGACTCAAGTCAATGATCCGATTGCTCAGCGCTTGGTGGCGTTGGGTTTTGTGACGGGCGAGCAAGTCCGTTTGATCTCGGTTGGCCCGTTTGGCGGCGATCCGTTGTTGGTGCAGGTTGGCTTTACCCGTTTTGCCTTGCGCAAAAGTGAGGCAGCGCGAGTACAGGTCGAGCTGGAGATTGCACCATGAGCCAGTCCGCAACGTTGGCCGATGGCAGCACACAGCCACAACAAGCGGTCAAACAAATTGCATTGGTGGGTAATCCCAACTGTGGCAAGACCTCATTGTTTAACCACATGACCGGTACACGGCAAAAAGTCGCCAATTATGCGGGAGTGACGGTTGAGCGCAAAGAAGGCCGGATTCATTTGCCGTCAGGACGATGGTTGCGGGTGTTGGATTTGCCTGGTGCCTATAGCCTTGAGGCCACCAGCCCAGATGAAGAAATTACCCGTAAAGTCTGCTTAGGCGAGCTAGCCGGAGAGGCTGTTCCCGATGTGTTGGTCTGCGTGGTTGATGCGACCAATTTGCGCTTGCACTTGCGCTTTGTGCTAGAGATTCGGCGTTTAGGTCGCCCCATGATCTTGGTGCTCAACATGATGGATGACGCACGGCGTCGTGGCATTGTGATTGATCAGGCTAAGTTATCGGCGGCCTTGGGTGTGCCGGTGGTCGGTACGGTGGCGGTTAAATCGCACGGGATTGATCAGTTGTTGCAGTTGTTGGATCAGCCATTGCCCAGCGAGTTGGCCCCGTTACCTGCGACCGATCAAGACTTGCATCAGCAAGTACGCGCTATGTTAAGTGACACTGTGGTCATGCCGCGTATGACTGATCGTCGTGATGATGCGATTGATCGGGTGATGCTGCATCCTGTGTTTGGTTTGGCCTTGTTGGCTGTGATCATGTTTATGATCTTTCAGGCAGTGTTTTCTTGGGCTGCGCCATTTATGGATGGCATTGAGTCGGTGTTTGGCTATTTGGGCGAGTTACTCTCGGCACAGATGGCCGATGGCTTGCTCAAAAGCTTGCTGGTTGATGGCATCTTGGCCGGTATTGGTGGCGTGTTGGTGTTTTTGCCACAGATTTTGATTTTATTCTTGTTTATCTTGTTATTAGAAGAGTCTGGCTATTTGCCTAGAGCGGCATTTTTGTTGGATCGTTTGATGTTTCAGTCCGGTTTAAGTGGTCGGGCATTTATCCCGTTGTTGTCTAGTTTTGCCTGTGCTATTCCCGGCATTATGGCGACCCGCAGTATTAATGATCCGCGTGATCGCCTGACCACCATCATGGTTGCACCATTGATGACGTGTTCGGCTCGTTTGCCGGTATATGCCTTGTTGATTGCGGCGTTTATCCCCAATCAGACGGTGTGGGGCGTGTTTAATTTGCAAGGTATGGTGCTGTTTGCGTTGTATGCCGCCGGTATTGTGAGCGCGCTGTTGGTGGCCATGGTGGTCAAGTATTTTCGCCGTGATCATAGCGAACACGCCTTGCTGCTGGAGCTACCGAGTTATCGGATGCCGTCATGGCGTAGTGTGTCGTTGGGCTTATATGAGCGCGGCATGATCTTCGTCAAGCGGGTGGGGGGCATTATTTTGGCCCTGACCATTTTGTTGTGGTTCTTGGCAACGTTTCCATCGCCACCTGCTGGTGCAACGGGTCCGGCCATTGACTATAGTTTTGCCGGTCAGATTGGCCATGCTTTAGCGGTGGTGTTTGCGCCATTGGGCTTTACGTGGGAAATCTGTATTGCTTTGATACCCGGCTTGGCAGCGCGTGAAGTTGTGGTGGCGGCACTGGGCACGGTATACGCCTTGGCAGGTTCTGAAGATGCTGTTAGTACCCAGCTTGGGTCGTTGATTTCGGCAGAATGGTCATTGGCCACGGCCTTGTCGCTATTGGTCTGGTTTGTGTTTGCGCCGCAGTGTTTGGCAACGTTGGCCACAGTCAAACGCGAGACTGCATCGTGGCGTTATGTGGGAATTATGGCGGCGTATTTGTTTGGTCTGGCCTATGTGGCATCGTTGATTACCTATCAAGTGGTGCATGCACTGGGTTATTAAGACCCGCGAAAACCAGTGCCGATAAAAAGGACCAAGCCATTTATGGTTTGGTTGTTGTCGATCAGGAGTAACGTGGTATGGATAGTCTGATTCAGGATCTGGTGCTGGGTGCGCTGTTGCTGTGGAGCGTACTGTTTAGTGTGCGTCGGATGTTGCCAACATGGACTCGTGCGGCACAATCTAATTTGTCGGCACGCGCCGAGCAGCAGGGCTGGCCTCGTTTGGCGCAGTGGTTACAACCATCGGCTGTGGGTGGTGGGTGTGGCAGTGGTTGTAATACGTGTAGTACCGGCTGCCAAACGTCCAAACCGTTGGTTTCTCATCCCGTCGATGATGAAGCGCCGCAGGTGGTGGTGTGGCGTCAGTAGATCAGGGTTATTCAAGATTATTAACGTGATCACGCGCTGGCTAAGATGAAAGTTGGTAGCGCAAACATGATCCGTAAAAAAACGATGTTTTTATTTGATAAACAGGTGTTTGAGAAAAATAAAAAAGTATTTTCTGTTCTACAAGATGCTGTTTTGAGCATCTCAAGCACGCGTTATTGCAATCCATCAAAAAAAGACTGGATTCAATGACAGGCTTTTTCGTCATTTGCAGCCTTTGCTTGTGCATCTGAGCGGCTGGTGGTGCTACCATTTTCGATTGGTGGTAACACAGCATCTTACGAGGACAATATGCTCATTCAGCGCGGTGGCTTGCGAGTGGTGGTCGGTTTAGGAAAAACCGGACTGTCCGTGGTGCGGTACTTGGTGGCGCAAGGCTACAAGGTTGCTGTGACCGATACGCGGATGGAGCCACCCAATTTGGCCGATCTGCCGGACGATGTCGATTGCCATCTGGGTGGTTTAGACCAAGCGCTGTTGTGTTCGGCCCAAGAGATTATTTTAAGCCCTGGTTTGGCGTTAACAGAGCCTGCCATTATGGCGGCACGGGCCAAAGGCATTCCGGTGATTGGCGATATTCAACTGCTGCGCCGTGCCACCGCTGTGCCGATTGTGGCGATTACCGGATCAAACGCCAAAAGTACCGTGACCACTTTGGTCGGTGAGATGGCCGCCAATGCAGGACGTCGAGTGGCGGTTGGGGGCAATTTGGGTAAGCCTGCTTTAGAGCTGCTGGATGATGATCCTGAGTTAATCGTGCTGGAGTTGTCGAGTTTTCAGCTTGAGACCACGTCGAGTTTGGGTGCGGCAGTCGCGGTGGTGCTGAACATCAGTGAGGATCACATGGATCGTTACAACGACATGCTGGCCTATCACCAAGCCAAACATCGTATTTTTCAAAATTGCATTCGCTTTGTCACCAACCGTGATGATCCCTTGACCCAGCCGTTGGTGGCTGATGCGATTGGCAAGCAGAGCTTTGGTCTGGGTGCGCCGGATATTAATGATTTTGGTGTGCTGCGTGACTTGGACGGTACGGTCTGGCTGGCCCGTGGTCGCCATCGCTTAATGAATGCCAATGAGATGAAAATCCGTGGTAATCATAATGTGGCCAATGCCTTGGCTGCATTGGCGCTAGGTGAGGCCGTGGCGTTGCCGATGGATGTGATGCTGCAAACCTTGCGCGAGTTTGCAGGGCTGGCCCATCGCTGTCAGTTTGTGGCCGAGCATGCTGGTATTGGTTATTACAACGATTCTAAAGGCACCAATGTTGGTGCAACGCTAGCGGCGATTGATGGCTTAGGTGGCTCGATTGCGCCGCAGCAAGGCCGTGTGGCGGTGATCTTGGGTGGTGTGGGCAAAGGACAGGACTTTAAGCCGTTAGCCGCATCGTTGACGCGTTATGGCCGTGTGGCGGTGTTGATTGGTGAAGATGCCGAGATGATTGCCGCGCAAATTGCTGGCGCGGTCGAGATCCTTTATGCCGATTCACTTGAGCAGGCGGTTGTGCTGGCCCGTCAAGAAGCCCAAGCGGGTGATGTGGTGTTGCTATCACCGGCCTGTGCTAGCTTTGATATGTTTTTAAATTATGAGGATCGCGGCGAGCAGTTTGTGAGCTGTGTGCGGGGATTGGTGTAATGGGCGACTGGTCACAGCGTTGGATGTCGTTTTTTTCACTGCCGGCCATGCGGCAAGAATTAACGCCTCGACGATTTTTATTATTTGCGGTGGTGATGTTGCTGTGTATCGGTACCACCATGATTGGTTCGGCGTCGATGCCGTATGCGGCGCATAAGTTTGGCCATCCGCTGTATTTTATTACCCGTCAGTTGGTGTATTTGTCAGCGGCATTGATCGTGGCGGCGGTGGCGGTGAGGATTCCGCTGAGAATTTGGTTTTCGCAGACCTTTTTGTTGTGGTTGATGGTGCTGACGCTGCTGGTGGCAGTGCTGGTGCTGGGGTCGTCGATTAACGGCAGTAAACGTTGGCTGGCATTGGCGGGAGTGACGTTTCAGCCGTCTGAATTGGCCAAGTTTGTCATGGTGTTGTTTACCGCCGATTATGTGGTGCGACGGGCCGAAGAAATTCGTTTTAGTTGGACCGGTTTTTGGCGCTTATGTGTGCCGATGGGATCGGTATTGGTGCTGATCATGCTTGAGCCAGATTTGGGCGCAAGCGTGGTGGTGGTGGCTAGTATGATGGCGGTGTTCTTTTTGGCCGGTGCACCGGCACGGCAGTTTATGGTGTTGTTTGCCATCGCGTTTGGCGCATTGGTGATGGCGATTGTGTTTGAGCCATACCGGATGCGTCGCCTGACGTCATTTGCTAATCCGTGGGATGACGAGTCCGGCTCGGACTATCAGCTCAAGCAAAGTTTGATTGCCTTTGGTCGCGGTGAGTGGACGGGGACTGGCCTAGGCCATAGCGTACAAAAACTGTCCTATTTGCCCGAAGCGCATACCGATTTTATGTTGGCAATTGTTGGTGAAGAGTTAGGTTTTATTGGCATTGCTTGCTTGTTTTTGCTGTTGTTTATGTTGGTGACCAGCGCCATGCGGATTGGTCATCGCGCCTTGCAGCATCAGCATTTGCGTTCGGGTTATTTGGCCTATGGCATGTCGGTGATTTTTTTGCTGCAAATCTTGGTCAACGGTGGCATGAACATGGGCATGTTGCCAACCAAAGGTCTGACCTTGCCGTTTATTAGTTATGGTGGCACGTCATTGGTGGTGTCAATGTTGATGGTGGCAGTGTTGCTAAGAATTGACCGTGAGACCTCGCAGCCTGCACCTCGTTCGGCACGTGCGGCTTATGACGGCCTATAACCATCAGGCGATGCTTTAGTTCTGTGGCGTTTTGCGGCGTAACTGCCGTGGAATGCCCAGTTTTTGCCTACGTTCCCACAGGGTTTTGCGGCTAATCCCCAGTTGTTCGGCCAGTTGGGTTTCGCTCATATGCGGCTCTAAGCGTCGGACAGTATCAATAAAGTGCTGTTGCAGTGAGCAAGCAGGGGTGTCTGCCTCAGTGGGTGCTGGACTGATGGGACTAACGCTATTGGATACTTGGGTTTCAACGGGTTCTGGCGTTGGTTTGATGCAAGGCAACTTGAGTTGTTCGGCACAGATCGCGCCACCTTTGCCCATAATGACCGCATATTCTAAAACGTTTTGCAGCTCGCGAATATTGCCCGGCCAGTCGTGACTCATCAGGCGTTCGGCGGCGTCATGAGTCAGCAGTAAGATCGGCTTGTGATGACGCAGACAAAACTGGCTGACCAACTCTTGTGCCAACAAAAGCAAGTCTTTACCGCGTTCGCGCAATGGTGGCAAGGTCAATGCCACGACGTTTAGCCGAAAGAACAAGTCAGCGCGAAACGTCCCTTCTTGTACCATTTGCTCAAGGTTACGGTGGGTGGCGGCAATCAGGCGAATATCGACTTTGCGTGTTTCGTGGGTGCCTAAGCGCCGAATCTCGCGTTCTTGCAGCAAGCGCAGTAAGCGGGCTTGCGCATCCAGCGGTAACTCGCCGATTTCATCCAAAAACAGCGTGCTCTGATCAGCGGCTTCGACCAGTCCCTTGCGGCTGGTGGTGGCACCAGTAAACGCCCCTTTTTCGTGACCAAATAGCTCGTCTTCCATCAGGCTATCGGGAATCGCTGCACAGTTGACTGCGATCATCTCTTGATTGGCGCGAGGGCTCAGTTTGTGCAGCGCACGCGCGACCAACTCTTTGCCGGTGCCAGACTCACCATGCACCAACACGGTGGTGGAGAGCGGTCCGACGGTTCGAATTTCTTCAAATAATTGCAGCATGGCGGGACTTTGGCCGGTCATGCCCAGATCACTGGCCATCGGTTTGGTCGTCGCAGATGCGGGTGTCATGGCCTCGCTGACAGAGGCTTGTTGCGGTTGCAAGGTGCTGGCAATTGCCACCAGTAACTCTTGATGATCAAATGGCTTGATCAAGTAGTGCACTGCACCAGCGCGCATGGCATTGACGGCATCACGCGTGTCCTCGTAACTAGTCATGATCAAGACGGGAACAGGGCGGGCCAAATCAATCAGCCGCGTGCCTTGTTCACCCGGTAGGCGAACGTCACTAATAATTAAGTCGAATCGGCTAAGATCAAGCTGACATGCAGTTGCCACACAGCCGGCTTCGCTCACCTCGTATTGATGACGCTCAAGCATTCGGCGCAGATTGCGGCGAATCAGCGGCTCGTCTTCAACAATCAGTAATCGGGCGCTCATGCATGCTCCACAGGTGAGTCGGCAGCGGGTAAGGTCAATTGCACAATGACCCCTTGGCCTTGATCGTAGTCGGTTTTGTCGATCAATTGAATTCTACCACCATGTGTGCTGATAATCCCTTGCACCAGTGACAAACCCAAACCCGTTCCTTGGCCATATTGTTTGGTGGTCACAAACGGTTCAAACAATTTGGCACGCAGGTCACCATTGGGCAAGCCTGTGCCATCATCTTCGATTTCGATATGGGTATTGGCCCCATTGCGATGAGCGCTGACATGAATCCGAATCCCTTGTGAGCCTGCGGGGGCATCAGGACTGGCATCTATCGCATTGCTAAACAAATTAATAAACACCTGATGCAACTGCGGCCCATAGCCGGACACCATCAGATCCGCATCCACGGTATTTAAAAAATGAATTCGTCGTCGCTGGCCCATCCGCGTCAGGCTCATCGACTCTTCAACCAGATCGCGTAGACACAAGATTTGACGTTGGGTTTGATCCAGACGGTCGGTGCGTGCATAGCCCACCAAGGCACTGACAATATGCCGAATCCGCTGGGTCTGCTCTAAAATTTGCGTGCTGGCCTCGTGGATTTCGGGATCGTCAAAGTCGGCTTCGAGGTTTTGCGCAAGGCCCGCAATGCCGGTCACCGGATTGCCAATTTCGTGCGCCACACCTGCCACCAAGCGACCAATCGCGGCCAAGCGATCTTGGTGACTGACCTGCATTTCTAGTTCGGCCACCTGTGTCACATCTTCAACCACCAACACATGCTGTTGTTGTTCGGGATCGCCTAGGCTGGCACGTTGCAAGTTGACCAAGTAGCGCCGCCCATAACGCTCAACCGTTTGGCGATACAGTTGATGCTCGTGTTGCTCCATAAAGCGGTTTAACAACGCACCCCAAGGCACCGGCAAATCAGACAGTTGCCAGCCAATCACCTCATCATTAAAGCCGGTCATCTCGGTCATGGCCCGATTCCAGCCCATAATGGTTTGCTGCGCATCAATCGAACACACGCCAATCGGTAACTCATGCAAGGTTTGCCGATGAAAACGCCTTAACGCATCTAACTCGGCTGCCGCACCAGATAACCGTGAGCCATCGCGCTGCCGATCAAGCTGTTGTTCTAGCGAGTGGCGCATCACAATTTGCGGCATATCAATCCGCGCTTGATAGGGCAAAGCATGATCCAGCATATCTTGCGCAGCAGATGGGCCAATCAGTGCCGACAGATTGTAATTGAGTTGCTCACGCAGACGGGTCAGCCATTCTGGACGGGTGTCTTGGCGGGTCATCCCCAAGCTGTTGAGAGCCAACCGCACCTGCTGTAAGGCAATGCGACGACCCAATTGCTGACTCAGCGCTTGTTCAATCTCGCTGACACAAGTGGCGCTAATATCCCAGCGTTGTACCCGCAAAATTGGCTCGGGGTCATACACCGCGCACTCCAGTGCACGGCCTTTTTCGCTACCGCTTTGCCGTGTCAATAATGAACCTGCAATCAGGCCAAACAACGACAGACCAATGGTGAACAAACCGAGCCATTCTTGCCGAATCCCACCAAACATTCGTAGTGTGGAATGATCGCCCAGTAAGACTGTATTAAATGGAATAACTTGCAAAAACAACCACGCCACACCGCCAAATACAATGCTGAGCAAGCAACCAAACTGATTGGCTCTGGGCCAAAAGAGCACCCCAATCAATGCCGGTAATAAAATCTGTAGTCCACTAAAAATAGACGCGCCCAGTACTTCAAAAGACTGCTCACGTACCAGCACAAACAACGAAATAGACAACACAGACAGCAACACCAACAGAATCAATTTGCGTAGCCGAATATATGACTCCAGCGTTTGCCGTTGATGCCGAGGCCGATAAAATCCCACCACCAAATGGTGAAACACCATGCCGGACAACGCCAGCAAACCAACCATCATGCTGCTACAGACCGCAGACAACACCGCGACAAAAAACAGCAACAACATCAAGGGCGATTGCAAGGCCAACACCACCTGTTGCAGCATATCGTCAGGTCGTTCGGTAAAGCCTTGATACATGGCAGCCCACATAATAATGGGCGTGACAAACGCAATCGGCAGTAAGTACAACGACACGCCCCAACTGGCTTTGCTTAACTCATCGGGACGGGTATTTTCGACAAACACCGTTTGATACATGTGCGGCATCAAAATGGTCATAAACGAAAACAGCAACAAGGTAATTTGCCACGTACCAGAACTCATTGGCTCGTATAACCGCGTAACACGGGCAGGATCGGCGCGAATCCATGAATCAAAACCAACCGGCCCATCAAAGACCGACATGATGCAGACCACCGCCAGCACCACCAAAAAACTCATTTTAATAATCGACTGAATGGCCACCACCAGCATCAGTGGTTTATTGCTGCGATACTCCGACATACCAATGCGGCTGCTGAGATACAGCATAAAAAATACCAGCATGATGCAAATCAGCAAGCTATAGCCAAGGTGACCGCCCAAGGCCAAAACCACACGATCAATCACACCAATCTGAATGGCGATATAAGGAAGATAGACACACAAAATCAATAATGTAGAAAGCTGTCCAATCAGCTTGCTGTTATAACGAAAGGCCAGTAAATCAGGCAAAGATAACAAATGATGGTTTTTGACCAAGCGTAAAATCGGCCCCAATAAAATTGGCGCACACATAAACAGGCCAGAAATACCCATAAATAACGAAAGATAATTAAAGCCCATGCTGTAGGCCACACCCGGTTGAACATACACCCCCCACGCGCCAAAGCTCACACCAATGCCCAACACATGCAGGGCCGGATGATGCATCACATTACGCAAGGCATGGCCGCGTGCCACCACCCGCACCAAGCCGACCAATAGCAGCAAGTAAATGACGGTGATCGGAATCAGAAGGTGATGTGCATAAGGAATGAACGTCGAAAAATCAGGCATCTAAATTATTCTTATGACGAATCATTAAAAAAACCATCAAGGTGATTAATGCCCAAACAATTGCAGGGACCAGCCAACCATACAGTAAGCTTTGTGAGAGTTGGACAATCAATGGCGGTGCCAAAAATACCGCCAGACCAATCATCAGCATCATTCGATTGAGATACACAAGACAGCACAGCTTATTGGTAGACACCCAATAATGTACTGTGACGCGGTACGCGAGCCAATGACCACCGATCGACTGCACGTTGTAACAGGACAGCCGGTTGTTCTGACTGTGGATCGGGCTGTCCAAGCGCAATGAGTGCCCGCCGCATTAGCGTACCGGCTTGGTTTAGATCTAAGGCCGTGGCTAGATTTTGCTTAGAGAGTTTTTGGCCGCTGGCATTCATAGCCAGTGGCAAATGTGCATATTGGACGCTGGGCAAGCCCAAACATTTGGCCAGCCAGATTTGCCTGACCGTGTTATCCAGCAAGTCTGCCCCACGCATCACATGTGTGACGCCTTGAGCGGCATCATCCACCACCACTGCCAATTGATAGCTGATAATACCATCGCGTCGCCTAAGCACCAGATCGCCAATGGTCTCGGTCAGGTTTTCGGACTGTGGCCCTTGAATGGCATCAACAAAATTAAACGTACGATCCGGCACGATCAACCGTACAGCATGTCCATCTAATGGCAAGCCTTGCGCTCGACACCATTGTGCATCGTGAGGTCGCTCGCTTAATTGCTTACGGGAACAGCCACAGCCATACACCATCCCTTGCATGGCCAAGCGATCAATAGCATGCTGATAACAAGACAAGCGATCTTGTTGCCGCACAATCGGTTGATCCGATTGCAGCTTGAAGGCAGCCAAGGCATGACGAATGAGCGCCTCAGCACCGTGCTGATTGCGTGGGATATCGGTGTCTTCGATCCGCACCAGCCAATGTCCGTGCTGTGCATGCGCGTCACAATAGCTGGCCAGTGCCGTAATCAGCGATCCAAAATGCAACGGGCCGGTTGGCGTAGGCGCAAACCGACCCATATAACGGTTTTGACCTTGTGAGGTCATTAGCCGTTGTTTTGCTTTTCTTTGATCTCAGCCAGTGTCTTACAGTCAATACATTGTGTGGCTGTTGGACGGGCTTCAAGACGGCGTAGGCCAATTTCGATACCGCAGGTATCGCAATAACCGTAGTCGTCTTCATCGATGGCACGAATCGACTGCTCAATTTTGCGAATCAATTTACGCTCACGATCACGTGTACGTAGCTCAATTGCAAACTCTTCTTCTTGCGTGGCGCGATCATTCACATCTGGCAATGCAGAAGACTCGTCCTGCATGTAGTTCATGGTGCGATCGACTTCCTGCATCAGCTCTGCCTTCCACGCTTCCAAAATAGATTGGAAGTGAGCCAGTTGCTTATCAGACATGTACTCTTCGTTTGCACCGGCTTGATACGGTTCAATGCCGTACATACTGGCAGCTGTGCTGCTTGGCGCTGCTGTTTTGCTCGCTGCTTTGCGCGTGCGAGTACGAGCGGGTTTAGCTGGGGCAGACTGCTCCATTTCCTCGGGGCTCGTACTTTCGTTTAGTTTTTCAACGGCCATGGGGCGCATCCTCATCAAAAACGGTTTATCTATACGCGCAAATAGGGTTGGGATGCAACACCCCTTCTGCAAATGAACTGATTGGCATCAGTCAGTAGCCCAGTGACTCGAAGTCAACACCCGCTGGTATATGGTCGATTCTAGACACACCGGTCTGTAATGTTCCATCTGGATTTAGACGAAACCACCGATAACCCGGTGCAATCGGATCAAGTGCAAAAATATCACTATTTGGCTTAAATTGAATACAAGTCGATGGACAAGCCAAGACTCGGGTCGATCCATACTGATGATCAAATGCCTGATGCACGTGCCCATGCACCACCGCTACCACATTGTCATACTGTTCAATGATGGTCCAAAACGCCAAAGCGTTATCCAGCATATGTTGATCTAACCAGTACGAACCAATCGGTAAGGGGTGATGGTGCATACAGACCATCACGGGCTGATCTCGACACTGGACTAAGGCATCGTTGAGCCAAGCCAACTCGCTGGCAGTAAACGATCCCGCGATTTCGTGATCAACACTGGAGTTGAGCATAATAATACGCCAGTGACCTGCTGCAATAATCACTGGCCCTGTACAGGCTTTGCTCGGGTGACCATGACCAAACATATCCTCTAAATCATGGTTGCCTTGTAACCAAAATTGCGGTGCTTTAAAAGTACTGACCGCCTCAAAAAAACGAACATACGTCGACGGTGCTGGAGACTGGGCAAGATCACCAGTTGCCAGTACCAGATCAATGCGCGGCTGATCGCTTGCCACAAGAGACATCACGTCTCTAAAGCTGCGCTCGGTATTCATGCCTAATAAACAGCCGGAGACATCCGCAAATAAATGCGGATCAGACAGCTGAACCACATGAATTGGCTGGTCGTCACTGATGGGCAAGCGTCTCATAGGCATCATCCGTATCACCCCGTTGGGTGCACACCATGCTGAATATTTAACCATTGTAGCGCAATGATCACTGGGGCGTTGGCTAATCGTCCGCTATTGAGCAGCGTGTCGATCGCATCATAAGGCATCACATGCACGCGGATATTTTCTCCTTCATCCAAAGCCCCATGAATCCCGCCCGCTTGGCTCAGATCAGCCGTGGCAGTGTACAGATGAAAAAACTCATTGCACGCACCAGCCGACGGATAAAAGCGATGGAGTAATTGCAGTTGATCAATGGTTACACCGGTTTCCTCCTGTGCTTCGCGAATCGCAGCTTGCTCTGGGGTTTCGCCGTCATCAATAAGACCGGCCACGACTTCTAGTTGCCATGCCGAGATTGGATCATCCATTGCACCGACTCGCCACTGCTCAATCAGTAGGCACTCGCATCGGCTTGGATCATGGATTAACACGCCAACCGCAGGACGTCGAATCACCAGCTCACGCGTTAAGACCGGACTAAAGGCATCTTGATCAAACAAACGATGAGCAAGTTTGACCTGCTCGATCTGACAGAAACCTTGATAGCGCAAGTGTCGAGAGTCGATTCGTACATCTGTGGCGGTATATGTGGGTGCCCATACCGCACGATCCATGTCTGATTTCAACGCTGAGCGCCTCATGTGGGTCGAAAGAGATGAGCCAGAAGCATGCCATTGCCTGTTTGACCTTGCCAATAGCGTTGATGTGAACAGAGCCATACTTGCTGTTGTTCTGTTGAACAGAATAGGCGACAGAGCTGACCAAGGGTGGTGATTAGTGGATGGATTTTTTTGAAAAAATAGCGTGGCTTATTTATTAGGTATAAAATTCTGTAACTGTTAGGCGTGTCGGCTCAGATCAAAAGCGACGCTGACATAGGCTGACCCAGAACGACCCAGATTAGATAAGGATGTCTATCATGAACACCACTGCACAAACGTATGCGCTGTTAACCCTAACCGTCTTGCTGTCTGCCTGTGGCGGCGGAGGGTCTAGTGGTTCTTCTAGCGCCACGACCAGCGAAGACCCTGTGATCACGATTGACGAGCCAAGTACGACGGGCACCCCAACAACCGTAACGCAAAGCAACTTACAAACAAGCTCAAGTTCTGACTATGTTGTGGGGTCTGCGCAACAACAAGCCTTATTGTTACTAAATAACCAGCGTGGTTTGTGTGGTTTTGGCCTACTCAATCAGAATGCAGCCTTAGATCAAGCGACCAAGAGTCATGCGAGTTATTTGGTTCTTAATGGCTTTACCGATGCGCATACCGAGTCAAATGCCAGTTTGCCATTCTTTACAGGAAAAACACCAAAAATAAGAGCTATTGCAGCGGGTTACGCGTTTGGTTCTTTGTCTGCGCAGTTGGTCACATCAACGGGTGTGACAGCCAGTGCCATTGAAGCAAAACGATCTGTACAAGGGTTACTCTCTGCCCCTTATCACTTGGCGGGCATGATGTCAGGTGCGCGTGATGTGGGGATTGCCTTGATTGAGTCGGCGGATATTGCCAACGCGCCAGCCAACCGATTGGTTTTTAACCTGTTGCTAGGCACTCAAACTGGCGTACCACAACAACAAGGTGCCGCTGATCAAGTGTCGACCTATCCATGCCAAGGCGTGACAGGCACACCCACTGGACTGTTTAACGAGTCTCCTAGCCCTGTTGCAGATAGCCGTAATCTACAAACCAATCCAGTCGGCCATCCGATCTATGTCCAAGCCAATTTGGGGCAAACGCTAACGGTCTCAGATTTTAGTATTAAAGATCCGGCAGGCGTTGCGGTTACGGCTCAACTGACCACCCAAGCGACCGACCGACATGGCATGCTTAAGTCCAATCAAGCGTTTATCTTGCCGTTAGCGCCGTTAGCCGCCAACACCAGTTATCAGGTACATGTTGAAGGGTTACGTGGCTTATCGGGTAGTAGCGTCCCTTACACAGTCGATTTTAGCTTTCAAACCGGTGCAACCAATACGTTCTAAACGCATGAGACCAAAAAAAGACCGCCTGATCAGGCGGTCTTTTTGTGTGGGACGGATTAGACTTCTTTGTACAATTGGCTGCCATCTTTACGGAAGGCTTCGCTCATTTCTTCCATGCCTGCACGAACATCGTCTGCACTAGCTGAGGCGCTTTGTTCAACCAACGATGTGGCTGGATGTGCAATCAAATGCAGGCTATCGGGTGTGTCGCCTGTTGATGGTGTGGCGTTGTCGACACTGTGATCAGCATTGCCGCCAAGTTCTGCTTGTTTGGCAGCATAGTCACGCACGTTCTGGGTGATTTTCATCGAGCAGAACTTTGGCCCACACATCGAGCAAAAGTGTGCCGATTTATGTGCATCTTTTGGCAAGGTTTCGTCGTGGAAAGCGCGTGCAGTATCTGGATCCAAGGCTAGATTAAACTGATCTTCCCAACGGAACTCAAAGCGCGCTTTGGACAGCGCATTATCACGCACCTGCGCACCAGGATGGCCTTTGGCAAGGTCGGCAGCATGAGCGGCGATCTTGTAGGTGATGATGCCGTCTTTGACGTCTTTTTTGTCCGGTAGACCCAAGTGCTCTTTTGGGGTGACATAGCACAGCATCGCCGTGCCATACCAGCCAATCATTGCAGCACCAATCGCGCTGGTGATGTGGTCATAACCCGGTGCAATGTCGGTGGTCAGTGGGCCAAGGGTGTAAAACGGTGCTTCGCCACAGACTTCAAGTTGCAAATCCATGTTTTCTTTGATCATGTGCATCGGCACGTGGCCGGGGCCTTCGATCATGACTTGCACGTCATGCTTCCAAGCAATTTGGGTAAGCTCACCCAGCGTGCGTAGTTCGCCAAATTGCGCGTCGTCGTTGGCGTCTTGGATACAACCAGGCCGTAAGCCATCGCCTAAGCTAAACGAAACGTCATAGGCTTTCATGATCTCGCAGATTTCTTCAAAATGCGTGTACAAGAAGTTTTCTTTGTGATGCGCCAAGCACCATTGCGCCATGATGGAGCCGCCGCGTGACACGATGCCGGTCAGACGGTTTGCGGTTAGCGGTACATAGCGCAGTAACACGCCAGCGTGAATAGTGAAGTAATCTACGCCTTGTTCGGCTTGTTCGATCAAGGTGTCGCGGAAAATTTCCCACGTCAGGTTTTCGGCTTCACCGTCGACTTTTTCGAGTGCTTGATAAATCGGCACAGTACCAATCGGCACCGGCGAGTTGCGGATAATCCACTCGCGGGTTTCGTGGATGTGCTTGCCGGTCGACAAGTCCATGATGGTATCAGCACCCCAACGGGTCGCCCACGTCATTTTGGACACTTCGTCATCAATCGATGAGCCAAGCGCACTGTTACCAATGTTGGCGTTAATTTTGACCAAAAAGTTACGGCCAATAATCATTGGCTCAAGTTCGGTGTGGTTGATGTTGGCCGGAATAATCGCCCGACCAGCAGCCACTTCGCTACGGACAAATTCGGCGGTAATTTCTTTGGGCAAACGCGCACCAAACGAGTGGCCTTCGTGCTGGCGGGTATCGGTGCCTTCGTACTGGCGCTGGGTCTCACGAATGGCGATATATTCCATTTCTGGCGTGATGATGCCCTGACGTGCGTAATGCATTTGCGTTACGTTTTGGCCAGCTTTGGCGCGACGTGGGTTTTGGATATGAGCAAAGCGCAATTCGGCAGTGGTAATATCTTTGGCCCGCGCACGGCCAAAATCCGAGGACAGACCAGAGAGTTTTTCGGTGTCATTGCGTGCATCAATCCACTGACCGCGCAAATCGGGTAAGCCACGGGTCAAATCAATATCAATCGCAGGGTCGGTATACACGCCAGAGGTGTCATAGACCAAAACCGGTGCGTTTTTTTCGCCACCCAAGCCGGTTGGGGTAGCGGTTAAACGAATTTCGCGCATCGGCACTTGAATATCAGGGGTCGAGCCTTCGATATATACTTTGCGCGAGGCAGGCAGGGTCCGAGTCAGGTCCAGTGCTTCTTGCTCATGCTTGGATAGCGTGGAGGACGGATCGGTCATCTGGTTCATGGTTATATCCAGCGGGCGTATAAAGACGATCACTCACTATATCGTGTGCGTAAGGTCAGGGCTACCGCCTAACGGTGCTTATGCGGGGTTCAAACCATCTGTCTGTCCTTGTGTTTAGGGTTTGGATTGTCTACGCTTTGATGGCCTTGGTTTTTTGCACAGTCGCTTGCATGAAAAAAACGATACTGTTGATGCTTTGTCTGGTCACCACACCAGTCATGGCCCTTGATCTGCTCGATACCTATCGTCTCGCATTGGCGAACGATCCATCGTGGCAGGCTACTTTAAACACCTACCTTGCAGATCAGCAAAACGAAGGGATCGCGTATGGTGCGCTGTTGCCCAACGTTGGGTTATCCGGCTCAATCTCGCGTAATCGCTTTGAGCCTGACAGTCTGCCAACAACCCTAAGCTATACCAGCAAACAAGCTGCGGTTGCAGTGCGTCAGCCGTTGTTTCGACCAGAGCTATGGGCGCAGTACCAACAGGCCAAATCGGCCTCAAGTCTTAATGACGCCAATTTGCAGCGTGATCAGCAGGCATTTATTCAACGTGTGGCCGAAGCATATTTTGATGTCTTGCGTGCTGAAGCCACGGTGGATGCCTTAAGTGCCGAAGAACGTGCGCTGTCTCGCCAACGCACCATGATGAACGAGCGCTATAAAGCTGGTCTGATTGCGCGTACCGATGTGACAGAGTCCTTAGCTCAATATCAAAACGCCGTGGCCAATCGCATTGCTGGCGAAATTGCCGTGACCTCTGCCCGTGAGGCGTTGTCGGCCATTTTGGGACGACCAGTCGAACAATTGGCTGCACTGCGTGACGACGTGCTGTATCAAGCGCCGTATCCGCTAGAAATGAGTGCGTGGGTCGATCTGGCCCGCAAACGTAATCCACAAATTGATGCGGCACGCTTTGCCTATCAAGCGGCATTGCGCAATCGTGATGTCAAAGCCGCCGGACGACTGCCCAAGCTGGACTTGGTCGGCAATGCGGTCTGGAACAAACAAGGGCTACAAACCCAAAGCTATAACGACGGTAGAAGTTTATCTGCGGGTTTAGAGCTGAGCGTGCCGCTGTACACTGGTGGTCAATTAACCCTATCGACACGCCAAGCGGCTTATCAAGTCGATGCAGCACGCAACCAAATTGATGCGGCCGAGCGGCAAGCCGTGGCCCAAGCCAGAACGTCATTTTTGAACCTACAAGCAGACCGCTCGCGTCTAGAAGCACGCCAAGAAGCGGTGCGCTCAGGCGAAACCGTAGCAGAAGCATCTCAAGTCGGTTATGAGTTGGGTGTGCGTAATATCGTTGATGTCTTGCTGGCTCAGCGCAATGCTTTTGCTGCTCGCCGTGACTACGTCAACTCACGTTATGACTATGTGATCAATGTGATCCGCTTACGTGCTGCGGCCGGTCAACTGAGTACCAATGATCTGGCAGAGGTCAATCAATGGTTGACGGAAGATCAAGCGATCAGTGGGCCAAGCAAAATTGCCAAAACAGGCACAGCGCTCGATCAAACCCCCTAAAAAAATCGTGTAGAACCCAAGGAGATCAAAGGGGCTAGGCAGACTGTCATAAAGTCGTCATAATCCGGCGCTACTATTGCGACATGAAAACAGAACGCCCACTTTGGAGCACTGCCATGTTCAAGCCCGTAATGACTGTATTGACCCTCGCCATTGGTGTGACCAGTGCGATGTCTGCTCAAGCCGCCGTTGATCCAGCCCTACCAAGCTATACCAAAGGGACTGGCGTGTCAGGTAACTTGTCTAGTGTTGGTTCTGACACACTGGCCAACCTGATGACCTTCTGGGCGGAAGGCTTCAAAAAGCTTTATCCAAACGTCAACATGCAGATCCAAGCCGCTGGTTCATCAACCGCGCCACCTGCTTTGACTCAAGGAACTGCAAACTTCGGTCCAATGTCTCGCAACATGAAAGACAACGAAGTTCAAGATTTTCAAAAGAAATACGGCTATAAGCCAACGCCAGTGCCAGTTGCCGTTGATGCTTTGGCACTCTTCGTGCACAAAGACAACCCAGTTAAAGGTTTGTCTGTTCCATTGGCTGATGCGATTTTCTCTAGCACCTTAAAGTGTGGCTATCCAAAAGACGTCACCACTTGGGGTCAAGCTGGTCTGACTGGCCCATGGGCTGGCCGCAAGATCGACTTGTATGGCCGTAACTCGGTATCGGGTACTTATGGCTACTTTAAAGAACATACCTTGTGTAAAGGTGACTTTAAATCGGCTGTTAAAGAGCAACCGGGTTCTGCTGCTGTGGTACAGGCCATTGCGACCAATATCAACGGTATCGGTTACTCAGGTATCGGCTATACCGTATCGGGTGTTCGCGCTGTCCCATTGAAAAATGGCAACGGTGACTATGTTGCACCAAGTGCAAAAAGCGCCCTAGACGGTACATACCCACTGGCTCGCTACTTGTACGTTTACGTCAACAAAGCACCAGGTAAAGCATTGCCACCAGCGCAAGCTGAGTTCCTGAAAATGGTTCTGTCCAAAGAAGGTCAAATGATCGTGGACAAAGACGGTTACGTCCCATTGCCAGCGGCTCAAGTAAAGAAAATTCGTGCCAGCTTAGGTCTGTAAGATCTAACGGCACCAAGGACAGGGGCTTATTGCCCCTGTTTTTTTGTTTCACTACCTTTGTTATAGATTTATTGCGTCATTGAAGGGGTTTACCCATGTCTGCAAATGCACCTAATGAGCAGCCACCAGCAGCGAATTCGAATCGTTCTGGTCTGCGTGATAGCCAAGCGATGGCAAAGCTCGATCGCCGTCGTCGCACCAAAGATCGTCTCGCCAATGGGATGATTGCGGGAGGTGGTGTTTTTGTCTTGATCGCTATTTTGGCGATTTTTGTCTATCTGCTCAGTGAGAGTTGGCCGCTTTTTGCACCGTCAAGTGTCGAAAAAGAGCACAGCTTTCAAACCACATCGACTCAGGCCAATGCCAGTTTTGTCGAACTTGATGAGTTTGACTTGGCAGGCATGCGCTTAATGCCCAATGACGGCTTTGTACAGTTTTTTGATGTCAAAACTGGTCAGTCAACGGGTGGTGTGGCACTAGAGATTCCAGAAGGAGTGTCGATTAGCAGTGTTCGCCGTGGTCCTATTTTGGATGGACTGGTCGGTGTGGGCTTGTCGAACGGTCAGTTGATTGTGTTTAAGCCAAGTTTTAGCTCACAAGGTGTGGATGCACAGCGCACAGTTGAAGCGGCTTTGAGCTTTCCATTTGGCAATGCGCCATTGACTGTGAGCGATTTTGCACAGCCATTAGTCAACTTTTCTTTGCGCAGTGACAACAGTGATTTGCAAGTCTTGGCCGTTGTAGACAGTCGGCTAAAATGGCAGCGTTTTGCCCATGCTGATGGTGGTGGCTTGGGTGGTGGTGTGGCGGGTGGTTTATCGCTAGATGCAGCTCTTGGCGGTGACTCTAGCAATGCCAGCGATGTCTACGAGCGTCAAAGCACCGAAGATATTGCAGTTGATGCTGCCAATATTAGCGCGGTGCATGTGGGGCAGGGTGGACGTTGGTTCTATCTGCTGACCCGTCAGGGCATGGTGCAAGTGCTAAACAAGACCGAATCGGGCATTGTTTTGTATGATCAAGTTCGTGTTGATCAAGATGGCGCCATTACCACCTCGTCTATGTTGCAAGGTGATATTTCGTTGCTATTGGGCACGGCAACGGGTCATGTGAGCCAATGGTTCTTGGTGCGGGGTAGCGACCAAGAGCAGCGTATGACGTTGACCAAAATTCGTGAGTTTGACGTGAGCAGCGCACCAATTACGGTGATCCAGCCTGAAGCACGTCGTAAAGGCTTTTTGGCCGGTGACCAAGAGGGTAACGTGGGCTATTTTTATACCACGTCGAACCGGACAGTTAATGTTGCCAAAATGGCAGATTCGCCAATTACCGCTATGACTTTGTCTAACCATAGCGCAGGTATGTTGGTTGACAGCATGAAAGGCAGTAGCTTCTGGGAAGTCGATGCCGAGCATCCAGATGTGTCGTTCTCGTCGTTGTGGGGCAAAGTCTGGTACGAGTCCTATCCAGAGCCACAATACGTCTGGCAGTCAACATCGGGTAACGTCGATTTTGAGTCAAAAATGTCTTTGATTCCATTGACGTTTGGTACATTAAAAGCAGCGTTCTGGGCCATGCTATTGGCTGCACCTTTGGCGATTGCAGGCGCGATGTATACCGCCGCGTTTATGTCACCTGCACTGCGTACTAAGATCAAGCCAACCATCGAATTGATGCAGGCATTGCCAACGGTTATTTTGGGCTTTTTGGCCGGTTTATGGTTAGCGCCATTGACGGCAAAATACCTACCGGCGATCTTTAGCTTATTGATTATTGTGCCGATTGTGATTTTGGTTTGTGGCTTCTTGTGGATGCAAATTCCGCTCGAAAAACGCAATCGAATTCCGGCAGGTATCGCGCCGGTGGTGCTGATTTTGCCAATCATGATTGCGGTCAGTGCGGCATTCTTGTTGTCCCAGCCGTTTGAACATGCGGTGTTCTCTAACTATGGCGGCTCGTTGGTCAGTTGGTTGCGTGCCAATGGTATCGACTATCAGTCACAAAACGCGCTGATCATTGGTTTGATCATGGGCTTTGCGGTAATCGCGCCGATTTTCTCGATTTCAGAAGACGCCTTGTTTGCTGTGCCTCAGCATTTGGTCAATGGATCATTGGCCTTGGGTGCAACGCCGTGGCAAACCCTGATGACGGTAATTTTGCCTACTGCGTCACCGGGTATTTTCTCGGCGGTCATGATTGGCTTTGGTCGTGCCGTGGGTGAAACCATGATTGTGCTGATGGCAACCGGTAATACGCCGATTATGGACCTAAGTCTGTTTAATGGCATGCGGACGTTGTCTGCAAACGTGGCGGTTGAGATGGGTGAGGCCGAGGTCGGATCGACGCACTTCCGTGTGCTGTTCTTGTCCGCGCTGGTCTTGTTCGTGATGACCTTTATCCTCAATACCGCAGCCGAAGTGGTGCGGGCACGCCTACGCAAAAAGTACGGCTCGCTCTAAAGGATCATGCAGATGAACGTCAAAAATTACTTCAAAAGCGGCGAAGCCTACGTCTGGCTTAATGCCGGTGCTGTTGCAATCTGCTTGCTGATGATCGTTGGCATCATGTCGCTGATTGCAGTGCGTGGGATGAGCCATTTTTGGCCCGCCGATGTGATGCAGGCAACCTATGCTGTTGATGGTCAAAGCCAGATTGTATTGGGCGAGATCTATGACGAAAAAACCGATCCAGTCTCGCGGTTAACCGAAGCTGGCATGACTGTGCCTGCTGGTTTGGCGCCAACTGACCCGATTGATCGCTGGTCGATCAAGCAAGGTAACAAAGACGTCACCGGCCAAGACTTTGTCTGGGTCACCGTGCCATTCTTAAAAGACATTAGCTATCCCAAAGACGTGATCAAACTAGAGCGCTTGGAGTACGGCAATTTTTATGGCCGTCTGCAACAAGTGATCGTTGATGGCAAAGTGACCAGCGGTGCTGCGGCGATTGAGGCACTCGAACAAGGTATCGAACGCAGCAATGACTTGCACAGCAAAATTACTGACCTAGAAAAAGGCAAGATTGGCTCGATTAACTACGACATGGAGCAACTACGCTTACATACGCGTAAATTGCAACTTGAGAACAAGTTAACCGCTGCTACCCAAGCCAACATTGATAGCCAGCGTGCCGCATTAGACAAGCAGTTTGCAGTCGAGCAAGCCAAGCTTGATGTGCTGTACACCGATCTGGCGCGTGACAGTGCCACATTCGTGACCACCGACGGAACTGCCAAAGAGCTGCCACTCAGCCAAGTGCTGCATGTCAGCCAGCCCAACGCCATGAACGTGGTGCAAAAGCTGGGCATGTACTTTGCTAATATTTGGCGTTTCTTGTCAGAAGATCCACGCGAAGCCAATACTGAAGGCGGTGTATTCCCTGCTATCTTTGGTACCGTTTTGATGGTGCTGATGATGACCGTGATCGTCACGCCACTAGGTGTGATTGCGGCCATCTATCTGCGTGAATATGCCAAACAAGGTCAGATCACCCAGATTATCCGCATCGCGGTGAATAACTTGGCTGGTGTGCCGTCTATCGTGTATGGCGTGTTTGGTCTGGGTTTCTTTATCTATGTGGTCGGCGGTAGTATTGATGAACTGTTTTATCCAGAGTCATCGCCGCAACCTGTCTTTGGGACACCGGGTTTGTTGTGGGCATCGATTACCTTGGCATTGCTGACCTTGCCAGTGGTGATTGTGGCCACCGAAGAAGGCTTGTCACGGATTCCACGCTCGTTAAAAGAAGGCTCTTTGGCCCTTGGTTCAACCAAGGTCGAAACCCTGTGGCGCGTCGTGTTACCTATGGCAGCCCCATCGATCATGACCGGTATGATTTTGGCCATTGCGCGTGCGGCGGGTGAAGTTGCTCCCTTGATGTTGGTCGGTGTGGTCAAATTGGCCCCGACGTTGCCACTTGATGGCAATGCGCCGTTCTTACACATGGATCGCAAGTTTATGCACTTGGGTTTCCACATTTATGATGTGGGCTTCCAAAGTCCAAACGTTGAAGCAGCACGTCCGTTGGTTTATGCCACGGCCCTGTTGTTGGTATTGGTGGTGGCGACGTTGAACCTGTCAGCCATCTCTTTGCGTAACAAGTTGCGTGAAAAGTACAAAGCGCTTGAGCACTAAGCGCTATATCGCGCGCTTTGCGCCTAGACTTTTATCCGAATGAGGATGATGCCATGATCACCGAAACTCTGACCCCAACCAGTCAGCCGAAGAGTCCCACTATGAATCAATCAGCGCCAAAATCGATGTCTACTCAAATGCCACAAGGCAGCACCTCTTTGGACATGAGTAACGAAGATGTGTGCCTACAAACCAAAGATCTCAATTTGTTTTATGGCCAAAAACAAGCGCTCTTTGATGTCAATATGCTGATTCCACGCAAGCGCGTGACAGCCTTTATCGGGCCATCAGGTTGTGGTAAATCAACGCTACTGCGAACCTTCAACCGCATGAACGACTTGGTCGATGGCTGCAAGGTCGATGGCCAAATCTTAATGGATGGCCAAGATATTTTTGATAAAAGTGTCGATATCACCAGCTTACGTCGTCGCGTTGGGATGGTGTTCCAAAAGCCAAACCCATTCCCCAAGTCGATCTACGAAAACGTCTGCTATGGCTTGCGTTTGCAAGGCATCAAAAACAAAGCGGTGCTTGATGAAGCGGTCGAAAAATCGCTGAAAGGGTCTGCGTTGTGGGACGAAGTGAAAGATCGTCTGAATGAATCAGCATTGGGTCTGTCGGGTGGTCAGCAGCAGCGTCTGGTGATTGCGCGCGCCATTGCCATTGAGCCAGAAGTCTTGCTGTTAGATGAACCATGTTCTGCCCTTGATCCGATCTCAACCCTCAAAGTTGAAGAACTGATTCATCAGCTCAAAGAGCAATTCACGATCTTGATCGTCACGCACAACATGCAGCAAGCGGCACGGGTGTCCGATTACACCGCCTTTATGTATTTGGGCAAAATGATTGAACATACCGACACCAATACCATCTTCACCAATCCGCATCAAAAGCAGACTGAAGACTATATCACCGGCCGTTACGGCTAATTTCTCGCAGGGTAGGGGAGCAGATACATATGCCAAATCATGAAGATTTTACCCACCACATCTCGCAGCAGTTTAATGCGGATTTGGAAGAGGTCCGTACACAGTTTTTGGCGATGGGTGGTTTGGTCGAGCAACAGGTTGCAGACGGTATTCATGCCTTGCTAGATACCGATGCGGCCATGGCCATGGCGGTGCAACAAACCGATAAGCGCGTCAATCAGATGGAAAGTCAGATTGATGAATCGTTGGTGCGTATTTTGGCCCGTCGCCAGCCAGCAGCCAGCGACTTGCGTATGGTGATTGCGATTAGCAAAGCCAATACCGATCTTGAGCGGATTGGTGATGAGGCCAGCAAAATCGCGCGTATTGCCCAAGCATTGAGCGAAGAAGGCGAGTCACCACGGGGCTACACCGAAGCACGCCACATCGGTAACCAAGTGCGCTTGATGATCCACGAAGCCTTAGACGCATTTGCACGCTTAGATGCCGAACAAGCCTTGCGTGTGATGCAAACCGATGCCGATATCGACCGTGAATATCAGTCTGCAACGCGTGCACTGATGACCTATATGATGGAAGATCCGCGTTATATTAGTCGTGTGATTAACGTGCTGTGGGTACTACGCGCCCTAGAGCGTGTGGGTGATCATGCCCGTAATATTTCGGAGCAAGTCATCTATATGGTCAAAGGTGAGGACGTACGTCATACCCACTACGATATTATTGAGCGCCAGCTACAAGATCTAAATTAAGCGATTGGTCTGCACCGCCAATCTCGCGCGGACAAGGCCTTGCTCTGTAAAACACTGACGAATGGCATTTCGCTGTTGGTCAGTGGCAACTCCTTCCCTTGTGGTAAAGCAACGATGCACGACACAATATCCACCAAATCATGTCTGGATTTTACATTTATGCAGAGAGTGTGGATAAGCATCGAAAACTGCCTACTCACGTCTTTGATATGTAAATTTTAGATAAAAGATCTAACTGGTTCGGCACTGTCTTGCAGACCTTTTATGCAACACAACGCTGTAATGCCAATTCGATGAGTGTTCGTCTATGACCGTCCTGTCTCGTTCTAATCCGCTTGCGCAGATCAGCTCGTTTGCTTTTGCAACCCTCTGTCTGCTTGTGTGGTCTATGCAAGCTCAGGCGTATCGAATTGGCGAAAACAGTGGCGGCGTCAGTACGCCCGCAAATTACAGCACAGGCACATCTGCGTCTGATACCAAACCGATTGCCAGTCGAAGTAATCTAACCGCAACGCTCTCTATTAATAGTGGAACCTATCAAACGAGTGCTTTTGGTTGTGGTTTTTTTGGATTGGGTCCATGTACTGCACCATACGAACAACTATCCAACAATGACGTGCTGGGTGCAAAAGAATCAGGTGCAAGTAATAACGCCACCAGCAGCATGTTTAGCCCCAATTTGCCGATCAACAACACGCGTACAGCCAGTAATAGCAACATGGGCGCATGGCGCGTGGTGCACTCTGTTGGTGCTTGTAATGTAGCCAGCTCTAACGAATGTACGACTGGCAACAACACATTAACCATTACGTTTAACCGTCCGGTGTTAAACCCAGTGATTCATCTATCCGAATTGGGTGGATTAGTGGGTACAGAGGGATCACCAACCACGACTGTGCATACTCGTTTAACCCTTGATCAGGTGAATGGGGGTACAGCATCCGCAGCCACCTTAAGTTTGCTTGCTAGTAACAGTAATTTGACTGTTGTCGGAGGTAATAAGATTCAAGCGGCTAACGTGGCTGCTGGATCAACGATTAGCTGTACTGCTGGTGGTACCAATACAGGGTGTGGCTCTGTTAAGGTCACTGGTCTGATTACCTCTATTCGTTTTGCTAGCTCAATTTACATTAACCGGATTAGTGGTGCCAATCCGACAGCTGATACCGCTGATGGCTATGCTATTAACGTCACAGTTGATGAAGATTTTGGTGATGCCCCTGCCAGCTATGATAACGATGGTACAAATGGCGCAGCTAGCCACGTGGTCGGCAACTTATATCTAGGGGGTAGTGTTGCGGCAGATAACCTCAATGTCTTGAACTATAGCAGCCCTGTGATCACTGCCAGCCCCAATGCAAATGGCGCAGATGCCGACGATAACGGCGCGACTTTTCCTGCGATTAGTGGCTTGACTGTAGGTTCGACATATACCGCAAGTACCACTATATCGGCACATACGGCGACTGCACGTGTGTGTGGCTGGATTGATTTTAATCTAAGTGGCACATTTGATAATGCGACCGAGCGCGCTTGTGCTGATAGTCCAGCGAATAGTGCGTCTAGTAATGTGAATTTGACGTGGACTGTTCCCAATGGCTCATCACCCTCAACAGGCACACGTCAGTCACGAGTCCGTGTTAGCTATGACACCACCAACGTCCAAGACCCAACGGGGCGCTTGGGTAGCGGTGAAGTCGAAGACTACAAAGTCACGATTAACTCGGCCATCAGCAATCCACCGCTTAACTGTACAAGCAACATGTATGCATTATTAAATGGCGGTAGTGGTACGACGTTTAACAAAATACAGGCGATTACGACCGGTGGTACAACCAGTGGTAGTGTTGTGGCAACCGTTGCAAGTGGTGCAACTAATGTGAATGCGGCATTGGCGCTATCGGCAGATGGCACAAAAATATTTGTACCCACCGACTACGAAACCCTTTGGGTTTACGATGTTGCGTCTGGCGCACAAGTGTCTAACAATGCGTTTGCGACGCAAGATGCGAATGTTCGTATGCTTCGAGCAACGGTAACCAACAACAACGTTGGCTATTTTGGTGCTGACGACAAGCTGTATCAGTTTTCTACGAGTGCCCCATATACCGTGACTGGACCGGTCACCATGAGCGTGATCAATACCGATGCGTATGGGGGTCTCAGTCCAACCCCAAGCCTGTCGGGTAGTGGTGACTTTTTTGCCGATGCCAGTGGTAACTTGTTTTTATCAGTCAACCCATCAAGTCAATCACCTAACTTTATTGATACTTTCCGTATTGCGTCTAACGGTAATACACTATTTTTGGGCCGGATTAGCAGTGGTGTAACAGCGAATGTGACCTATGGTGGATATGCAGCCCTTTCTTCTGGTATTTATGCAAGTACCTCAAATGGCTTATTACAATCGGTCAGCTATGATAACTTTTCGGCTAGTGCCGTCGCAAATAATACGGCAATCAGTAACAGTGACTTGGCCAGTTGCTTTTATCCAAACCTAACGCCGACTGCTGTTGCCACCAAGACCGCGACCAAAGTTGCGGGTAGTGCTGGTGCAGTGATTCGGGCTGGCGATACGCTGGAATACAATATTGTGATCCGCAACACTGGTACGCTGGCTGCTGCGGGGACAACGTTCCAAGATACGATCCCTGCTGGTACGACCTATGTGCCCAACAGTACGTTTTATAACTATAACGGCGCTGGCACATTACAGGCTTTAGCCGATGTGTCTGGTGCAATGCCGTTTGCAGTAGAGCGAAAAATTTCGTCACCGGGTCAAGGGGTCGGTGTACTGTTGGTGGATAAAACCACGGGCAGTGCGGTGACTGATCGAGACAAAGAGGTGATTATCCAGTTCCGCGTCATTGTTAATGCCAGTGCCACCAATGTGCAAAACCAAGGTGTCATGAAGTACATTGATGATCCAGGTCCACCGACATACATCACAGTGGTCACGGATGATCCGACCACCCCAGAACCAAACGATGCCACCACCAGTGCAATCGAAAATGCTGACCTTGTTATTAGCAAAACTGACGGTGTAACCAGTGTGACTGCGGGTGGTAGCACGACCTATACCATGGTAGTCACCAACAACGGGCCATTTGCCGTTACCAATCCGGTCATTCAAGATCCCGCTGTTGTTGGTATTGTGCAAAAAGCCCTGACCTGTACTGCCAGTACCAATGCAACCTGTCCAACGGCTGGCAACCTAACCGTAGCCAATCTAAAGGCTGGTTTAGCCATTCCGTCGATTCCGGTGGGCGAGTCGGTCACATTTACACTGACCGCAGATATCTCCAAAACCAGCGGTACAGTCGATAACGTTGCGACGATTACCTCAACCATTGGTGATCCAGATCTTAGCAATAACACCGCTACAGATAGCAACACTGTGACTGCGCCAACAGCAATCACAGCCACGACTGCCCCGAAAGAAGCACGCTTTACCGCAGTGCCAAATATTCCAACGATTGTGCGTGGCAGTACAGGTAATCAGTTGGTGACGATTACCAACAACGGCCCTGATAGCGCGACCAATGCGATAGCAACGTTTACCCCTGTCACCCAGACTGGTGTGTCTGTGACTGGTGTGAGCGTGGTTGGTGGCGGTGCATGTACCTTTGCATCACCAACGTGGACTTGCCCAACGATTCCAACGGTTGCCAATGGCGGTACATTCCAGCTGAATGTGACCTATGCCACTACTGCTGCATCATCGCTGGGTCAAGCACCTCAAGCCGAAATTCGAGTCAAGAGTGACGAGTACAACCCTGGTAGTGGTGTGGGTGAATCACTGTACAAATCTTGGGGTAGCAACCAAACCAACGAAATTCGGCCAAATGGTGCATTTTGGGTCGGTTATCAAGGCGCCGGCGGTAGTGCGCAGGTAGGTTCGTTTAGTGACGAAAACACTGCAATCATTAGTGCATGGCCAGCCAATCAAGCCAGCCCAACTGGTGCGTATTTGGTCACTGCCAATCCAAATCGCACAACCTCAGTATATGGCCCATCAAGCACAACAGCACAGCCGATTACCAGTCGTATTATTACCAATTTATCAACTGATCCAGATCGCACGATTACCCTGCCGCAGTTAAGTACGGAGTATTCCGGTGATAACCGTCGTGCATGGGAATATAAAACAGGTGTATATGTACCCGCTGCGCAAAATGTGACGCTATGTGTCGGTAATACATCTGTGGGTATTGATGACAATGCTTACATTATGTTGGATGGTAACGTCGTTGGTACGCAGGATAATTCTGTTGCCGGTGGCTATGTCACAGCCTCAGTTGCATTAACGGCTGGTTATCACAGTTTGAATTATCGGATTGTGAATCAAAACACCTATGCCGTTTCCGCTGAGGGTGGTGCAGGTGCTTATGGTGCGATTGGTATTTTGTACAATGGTGCTTGTAATACCGCAGGCTTTGATGCATGGGTCAGCACTGCTGTGCCCGCCAGTATCATTATTATTGATTCGGCGGATCTAAGCGTCACCAAGACCAATGGCGTCAGCAGCGTCAACGCCGGTGGAGCCACCAGTTATAGCATTGTGGTCAGCAACGCTGGTCCAAGTGCAGCCAACAACGCCGTTTTCCAAGACGCTGCGGCGACTGGCCTGACTAAAAACAGCGTCAGTTGTACCGCAGCCGGTGGTGCAGTCTGTCCAGCTAGCCCAACCGTTGCCCAAGTTGAAGCTGGTCTTGCCATTGCTACTTTACCAAGTGGTGGCAGCGTCACATTTACCATTGGTGCCAACGTCACTGCGACCAGCGGAAGCGTTGCTAACACTGCCACCGTGACGGCCCCTGTAGGTACAACGGAAATCAACGCAGCTAACAACAGTGCCACCGATACGGATAGTGTGGTTAATGTGATCTATATTGCGGGCCGTGTGTTTACCGATAACAGCGGTACAACCGCAGTTGCCGCCAACGCTTACAATGGTACACAAGAAGCGGGTGAGCTGGGTATTGCTGGGACAACAGTTCAGTTGACCAACTGTGCCAGCACTGTTGTGGCAACCACCACAACGGATGCAGCTGGGGATTATCTGTTTGATGTGACACCAGCTGCATTACCAACACCAAACTTCTGTGTGGTCGAGCAAAACCTGACCAGCTATAGCTCGGTGAGTGGCACAACAGGGTATAACCGCACAACCGATACCATCACCATTAGCAATAGTAATGCGCTCAGTTACACTGGCCATAACTTTGGTGATGCACGTCTTGGTGTGGTGTTGACCAGTGATGGCCAACAAACCACCACACCGTCTGGCACGGTCAGCTATGCACACACCTTGACCACAGAGGCTGTGCTGACCCCAACCTTAAGCACCACCGTGACTCAGCAACCTAACAATGTACCTGATCAGATCTGGTCGAGTGTCTTGTACTTAGACAGCAACTGTAATGGTGTGGTGGATGGTAGCGAAGCACCTGTGGGTACCTTGGGTGTATTACTGCCAAACCAAACCATCTGTGTGGTGCAGCGAGTTAATGCACCTGCCAGTGCCAGCAATGGTGCGCAGCATGTGGCTAGCTTAAGTGCCAGCTATGTGGCAACAGTACAAGGTGGCGCAACCGTGTCTGGCACTAGTCAGACCCGCACAGACACCACACTAGTCGGTACAGCCGGTCTAGACATGACCAAGCAAGTACGTGTGGTGGCAAGCTGCCCATCAACGGGTGCTGATGCCAACAGCTTTACTGCACGTAATACGGCCAAAAATGGTGATTTCTTAGAGTACGAGATCATCTACAAAAACCGTAGCCCACGTAACTTAAGTGAAGTGGTGATTCGTGATGCAGTACCAAGCCATGCACTGTTTAAAACTGCATCGTGTAGCAGTACACCATCTGGGGCCAGCTGTGCCGTTACCAGCACGCCTTCGGTTAATAGCAGTGGTGTGTTGCGTTGGGATGTGACTGGCCCAGTGGCGGGTAATCAGCAAGGATCGGTTCGCTTCTGTGTGCAGATCCCTGCCTTGGTTGAAGGCCCGCAATAACGGTTGTGAGTGGTACAAAAAAACCCTGCCTCGGCAGGGTTTTTTATTTGGATCGTGTCACTTCGTTATGAGGCGCTAGGCGGTGTCCAACCTGTTGGGCGTTCGTAGTCTTCACCAGACAAGAACTTGTCGCGTTGCTGATCCAAAAATGCGCGTGATTCGGGCTGCATCACGTTTAAGCGGTTTTCGTTAATCAACAAGGTTTGGTGTTTGAGCCATTCTTGCCATGCTTGCTTAGAGACAGTCTCAAACACCTCTTGACCTTTGGCGGTTGGAAACGGTGCAAAGTCTAAGCCTTCCAGCTCGGTTTGGTATTTACGACAGAATACAGTGCGGCTCATGCGGGCACTCCAGCAGCCAAGGTCAGGGCAGTAATGCGTGTGCGCGCGCGTTCAACCGCTGCACGGACTTGATTGGGTGCAGTACCACCAATATGGTTGCGTGCAGCGACCGAACCATCAAGGGTCAGCACTTGATAGACATCATCTGTGATCAAGTCAGAAAAGCCTTGTAGCTCGGCGAGGTCGAGTTCGGATAGATCGCAAGATTTGCTCACACCAAGTGCAACGGCTTTGCCGACCACTTCATGTGCATCACGGAACGGTAAGCCTTTTTTGACCAAGTAATCGGCCAAATCGGTGGCAGTTGAGAAACCACGGAAGGCGGCTTCACGCATCACCGCGACATTAGGCACCAGTGCCGGAATCATGTCAGCAAAGGCCAGCAGGCTGCCTTGTAGCGTGTCGATGGCATCAAACAACGGCTCTTTGTCTTCTTGGTTGTCTTTGTTATAGGCCAAAGGTTGTCCTTTCATTAAGGTCAACAGGCTCATCAGGTCACCAAACACGCGGCCACTTTTGCCACGCACTAACTCTGGCACATCTGGATTTTTCTTTTGCGGCATGATCGATGAACCAGTGCAAAAGCGATCTGGAATTTGTACAAAGCCAAATTGTGCCGACGTCCACAGCACCAACTCTTCGCTCATGCGTGATAAGTGCATCATGATCAATGAGGCTGCGCTACAAAACTCAATGGCAAAGTCACGATCCGAGACCGCATCAAGTGAGTTCTCGCAGATGCCCTCAAAGCCGAGTAAACGTGCCGTCACACTGCGATCAATGGGGTAGGTGGTTCCGGCCAAGGCAGCAGCACCGAGAGGCAGGCGATTGGTGCGGGTGCGACAGTCAATCAGACGCTCGCTATCGCGCAGCAGCATTTCAAACCATGCCAATAAATGATGACCAAAGGTCACGGGTTGGGCGGTTTGCAGGTGAGTAAAACCAGGCATGACCACATCGGCATGACGCTCGGCCAAGTCGAGTAATCCATGCTGTAAACGACTCATCAAGGCCAACAAACTGTCGATGCTATCGCGCAAATAGAGGCGAATATCGGTAGCAACTTGATCGTTACGACTACGGCCTGTATGTAGTTTTTTGCCAGTAATGCCGATCAAATCTGTGAGTCTTGACTCAATATTCATGTGTACGTCTTCAAGATCGATGCGCCAGTTAAAGCGACCTTCATTGATTTCTGTACGCACGGTTTCGAGGCCAGTGATGATCTGATCACGTTCTTGGTCGCTTAGAACGCCCACTTGTGCCAGCATTGTGGCATGGGCAATCGAACCATTGATATCTTGGTGATATAGTCGCTGATCGAACTGAACCGATGCGGTGAACTGTGCCACAAAGGCATCAGTTGCTTCTTGAAAGCGGCCGCCCCACATGCCCGAGGATTGGGTCGCAGGGTTGGAAGGAGTGTTGGATTTTGTGGTCATCGCGGGTAGCCAAAACAAACACCAGTATAGCAAATCCCTCTGACTCCATGAGTAGTCGAGAGACAAGCTTCTTTTTGCCTCATTTTTCGGATCCTAAGACCTTACGGTTGGTGTTGTTGACCATCAACTTGTTGGTACTGTTTATGGTGTTGGTGCCGATTCGTAATTTGGCAGATTTCTCGATTGCGTCGTTATTTAGACATGCGTTTTTTGTCAATTGGGTGGCCATTTTGGCTGCTTTGTTGGCGGATCATTTGCGTCAATGGTTAAGCCGATTACCACGCTTTAATGCCCTGTTAATTTGTTTTGTGACCTTTGAGTTGTTGGTGTTGGGCATGAGTATCGTGTCCAATGTTTTAGATCTGGTGGTGTACCGACAGACTTGGAATACCTCAAAAGTGTTGCATCAGGCGGTGCTTCATTTGATCTTGGGTGGCATGATCGGTTGGCTGCTTTTGCATTATTTGTATTTGCGCGAGCAGTTGGTGTTACGTAGCCGCGCCGAATTATTGGCCCGTGTTCAGGCATTGCAGGCTAGAATTCGTCCACATTTTTTGTTTAACTCTATGAATACACTCATGAGCCTGATTAGTGTCGATGCTGATCGAGCAGAGCAGGTGGTTGAGGACATGTCGGCGCTGTTTCGGGCCAGTCTCAATGCCACTGGTGAAGTGAGTTTGTTGGATGAGATTGAACTGTGTCAGCGGTACTTGGCACTTGAGCAGCTTCGGCTGGGTGACCGCTTAGTCATGGACTGGCGTCTGCCCGACGAGGATACCTTGTATGATTTGATGATACCGTCATTAACCTTACAACCATTGCTCGAAAATGCGGTATATCATGGTGTTGAGCCGCAGGTTCAGCCGAGTGTGGTGAGTGTTTTGGTCGAGTCTGATCTAGATGAGATCAGAATCGTGGTGACAAACCCGTGTCAAGCTGGTACAAAAAACCGGAGTGGCAATCGGATGGCGCTGGATAATATCGAAGAGCGTCTTCGGGTGTATTATGGACCAACAGCCCGTCTATCTGTTTATCAAGGCGATGGATTGTTTACTGTTTACCTGTCGTATCCGCAAGACAGCACAATAACAAATGCATGATGCATGTTGCAGCTGGCAAGGAGGAATGCATGAAAATTCTGGTTTGCGATGACGAACCATTGGCGCGAGAGCGCCTGAGTCGGATGGTTCAGGATGCCGGACATACCGTCGTCGCACAGGCCATTAATGGGCTGGATGCTCTGGAGAAAGTCCGTCAATACCAGCCGGACATTCTATTTTTGGATGTTCGGATGCCCGAAATGGACGGCATTCGTTGTGCTGAGGCGTTAAGCCGTATCGAGAATCCACCCGCGGTGATTTTTGTGACGGCATTTGATCAGCATGCGATTGATGCTTTTCGGACGCAGGCGATTGGTTATTTGCTTAAGCCGGTCAATCGCAATGATTTGACTGAGGTGTTAGAGCGAGCCAACCGTCTGAATGCGGCTCAGATTAGTCATTTGCGCGAGTTAGAAAACCCTGGTGCTCGGCCAATGCGTAATCATATTGCGGCGCGGACGCACCGTGGTATGGAGTTGATTCCGGTTGATAGCATTTATTTCTTTTTGGCGGATCAAAAATATGTGACGGTACGGCATGCCGGCGGTCAGGTGTTGATTGATGAAACCCTCAAAGATCTAGAAACCGAGTTTGGCAATCGCTTTATTCGGATTCATCGCAATGCGTTGTTGGCCATTCCATTTTTAGAAGGATTAGAAATGGTAGCAACGGGTCAATATCAGGTTCGTTTTCGCGGGATTCCTGAGCGCTTGGCGGTCAGTCGACGTCATTTACCGCAATTGCGCGACAAGATGCATACCTTATAGGGGCGCTGCGTCTCTCAAAGGCCGGCGATTTGCCGGTTTTTTTGTGCCCAACGTTTGAGGCTGTAGATTGCTATACAGGCGATGCACAAGCGCATCGGCCTTGTGAGCTGGCAGGGGTTTTGGCATGCTAGCCGCATTCTTTATGATGGGTGAGCTATGACGCTGTTAAAAATCGCAACACGCCAAAGCCCATTGGCGCTTTGGCAGGCGGAGCATATTAAGGCGCGTTTGCAGGCGCTGCATCCCCAGTTGACCGTAGAGCTAGTGACATTTGTCACTCAAGGCGACAAGATTCTTGATACGCCACTGGCAAAAATTGGCGGAAAAGGCTTGTTTGTCAAAGAACTAGAAAATGCGTTGTTAGATGGTCGTGCTGATCTGGCCGTGCATTCGATTAAAGATGTGCCGATGAGCCTGCCAGATGGCTTGTGTCTGCCAGTGATCTGCGAGCGTGAAGATCCGACTGATGCCTTTGTGTCCAATCAGTATGCGTGTTTGGCAGATTTGCCCAAGGGTGCGCGTTTGGGCACGTCCAGCTTGCGCCGTCGGAGTCAGATTAAGTTTTTGCGGCCAGATTTGCAGGTGATTGATCTGCGCGGCAACGTCGGTACTCGATTGTCCAAGCTGGATGCTGGCCAGTACGATGCGATTATTCTGGCCAGTGCGGGACTGCTACGCTTAGAGATGCCTGAGCGGATTGCTGAGCGTTTAAGTCCGACGGATAGTTTGCCTGCTGTGGGCCAAGGTGCGCTGGGCTTGGAGTGTCGGGCGGGTGATGAGGCAGTATTGGCACTGATTGAGCCGTTGTCGCACGCCGAGACGCAAGTCTGTGTGCGCAGTGAGCGGGCCTTTAATCATCGTTTGATGGGTGGCTGTCAGGTGCCGATTGCAGGCTATGCGGTGCTTGAAGGTGATCAGTTGTGGCTGCGAGGTCGTGTCGGTCGTGTCGATGGCCAAGCATTGCTCAAAGATGAGCTTCGCGGCGATGTGACGGATGCCGAGGGATTGGGTGTGGCATTGGCGGAGCGGTTGCTGGCGGCTGGTGCTGACCAGTTGCTGGCGATGCTGGACTAAGTGATGAATGCCTTGCCGCCATTACGCGTGCTCAATACACGGCCACAAGATCGGGCCGAGCCGTTGACACGTGCCTTACAAGCGGCAGGCCATACAGCGATCAATATGCCCTTGCTTGATTTTGTGCAGTGTCAGGCCGAGCAGTCGCAATGGTTACGTATCCGTATGCATCAGCAGGCACGGGTGATGATTGTGGTTAGTCCAATGGCGGCTGTGCAAGGCTTGCGTCAGTTGGTCGAAGATGGGCTTGAGCCTTGCCAGTTGGCTGCGGATTGGGTGGCGGTTGGTGAGGCTACTGCCATGTTGCTGCGTGATGCAGGATTAAAGCCAACCATTCCTGCTGAGCAGAACAGTGAGGGATTGTTGGCCTTACCGGTGGTGGCGCGGGTGCAGGCTGGCCAGCAGGTGGTGGTGTGGCGCGGTGAGGGTGGTCGCCAACTGATTCAACAGACTTTATTGGCGCAAGATGTCTTGCTGGATAGTTTGGTGCTGTATCGTCGGGTGCGACCAGTGTCTTTAAGCCATGATTGGCAACAGATACAATCGAATGGACTGGTCGATGTTGTGTTAATTTCCAGTGGTGAGGCATGGACGTGTTGGCTTGAATTGGCCGGTACAGCGGCATTCTCGCCATGGATTCTGGTGTTAGGCGAGCGTTTGTATCAGCAGTTGGCCAAAGAGACGACGCGTTTAAGCCGATTGGTTTCTTTGGCCCCTGACGTGATTTTAAAAACATTAGATGATCTTCACCTACAGATAAGAGTCTCATCATGAAGCCATCTGGATGGTTTTGGCGTCTGCCCATACTGATTATGGTTTTGGCATTGATTGCCTACTTGTACGTGCAATTGATGCAGCAGCGCACGGCACTGAATAATTTTGATAAAAATCAGCAGCAGTTGGTGCTGCAAATTGCCGATTTGAATGATCGCTTAGTCGCAACCGCGCGCCAGCAAGAGCCTGTTTTGATTGCCCCTGTCGCTATGGCGTCGCCAGCCTCTAATCAATTGGCGCGTCAGTCGGTTCGTCAGGCTTTATTGCTGGCACAGGCGGCACTGGACGTGGGTCAACCCAATGAGGCATTGGCTTTGTTGTCGCAGACTCGCCATCGTTTGGCTGATCAGGACAGTTTGAGCCTAGCACCCGCCGTGATGACAGCGCTCAATGTGCGTATTGCAGAAGATATGGCCCATGTTACGGATGTGGGGCATAAAAAACGACTGGCACGGCAAGCCAGAGATTTGGCGTACTCACGACTACAGGTGTTTTTGGCAGAGATGGCGCGGCATGGGCCGGTGTTGATTCCAGATCAAACGACCAATGCGGCATTAAATGAGCCCGCAGCAGATCCATCGTCTTTGCGTTTTCGGTTGAATCATTTGATTCGGATCGAACCTGCCGAAGCAGGCCCACAAGCCTCTATCGCGATTCGGGCATTGGTTTGTCATGAGGTGGCTTTAACGCTGGGATTGGCCCGTCAAGCCTTGCAACAACAGCAAGCCGATCAAGAGTTAAGTTTGGTTCGAGAGGCACAGCATCAAATTCGTGGCTTGGCCGATGTCGATGCGCGGCAAGTCGATGGGTTATTACGCCAACTGTTATTGCATCCGATTCCTGCATCGATTCGGTTGCAGTCATTACAGTTGTTGCCTGATCAGTCGAGCCAGCCATGAGGGTTAATCTGGCTGTACTGCTGTTTTTTTTGTTGCTGTTGGTGCTGGCAGGGGCATTGCTGGCCAGCAGTTTAATGGGTGATGCGGGCTATGTTTGGCTGGTTTGGCAAGGCTGGCAAGTTCAGACCAGTGTGGGATTGCTATTGCTGGCCATGCTGGTTTTTTCGATTGTCATTGTGCTGTTGTTATTGCTGTTGGGCACATTATTGGTCTGGCCAGAACGACGACGGCAACGAGTGCTGGCACAAGATCAGGCCTATCATTTGGCTCAGTTAGAACAGTCGAGTCTGTATAGCGTACTGGCTGCACCTGTTCAGGCATTAGAGTGTCTACAGCAGCCACGACAGCGCGTTATGCCCGTGGTCTGGCCATTGCTGCAAGCCAGTCAAGCCTTAGCGGCAGGCCTGCCCCAGATTGCTGCCCACGCACTAGAACAAACACCAAGCCAAGCCGATGAACTGGCGATGCTCGTGCAAATCGAGCTGGCATTATCTGAGCATCAGGCAGAGATTGCAGCGCCGCTATTGTTGTTTTTGCGCCAGACGCCTGCCGAAGCGTTTCGTCAGCGTTTAGAGCCTGCTTTTACCGAGCAGTTAGATCGATTATGGCTGCGTTGGGCCGAGCAACAAGCATGGCCCGCGTTGCAGTCAGGCGTGCCCACAGCATTCAGTCGTGAGCAATGGCGGGTATTGCTATGGGCATTATTGGCGCAATTGGCCCAGATGACACATGCTAACGAGATTGCACTGCTGCATGTTTATGATCGCTTAACGCCAGAGCAACAGCAGCATAATGCATTGGCGTGGGTACAATTATTGATTCGTCTACCCGAAGGGCAAGGACGGGCGTGGCTATTGGTGTTAGAGGTTCTTACCCAGCGGTTTGATCCGGCCTTATTGCCATTATTGTTACGATTGGCGCGCACATTTGCCCTGCCGTTGGGGGAAGATCAACAGGTGACGCAAGTGTTACAGCAGTTGCACGAGCGCTACCCTGGTCAACCGTCGATTCGTTTGGCGCAAGCGCGATGGTTTGATGCACAAGGTCAAGCGGGTCAAGCGGATCAGTGGGCGCAAGATTGGCCAACGTCTGAGTTATTTTTGCGTTTAAATGTACTGCGGCAATTAGAGTCGGATGACCGTTTATTGGCTCACCTGTCGCCTGCGTTGTATGATTTTAAGCTCATAGGAGCGATGTAAATGAATGTGATTAAAGAGTGTCCGGTGGTCCATCATCAGCAGGTGGCTTGGGGCGATATGGATGCCTTCGGTCATGTCAATAACGTGATGTATTATCGTTATATGGAAAGCGCGAGAATTGAGTATCTGACTCAAATTGAAGCATTTTCAGGTGGTTTGGTCAGTGTGGTATCGTCGAGTAGCTGTCGGTTTTATCGTCCGGTCTATTATCCTGACGTGCTTAAAATTGGCGCAAGAGTGGTCGAGATTCGTAACTCAGGTTTTCGCATGGCCTATGTGATTCATAGTAATCAGCAAGGTCAAATGGTTGCCACTGGCGAGGCGATTGTGGTGATGGTCGATGCCACCACCTTCGAAAAAGCCGCCTTACCAATGGCGCTACGGCAAAAAATTTCCAAGCTTGAAGCCAGCGTCGGTCATGATTTACAAGTCAGTGAGCCGGTGGAGAAAAAACGCTTAAGCGAAATTGGCCGCGCCCTGCGCGAAAATCTTGATCATATCGTGCCGAAGATTGGTAAATAAAACCGCGAGTTGATCGACAGCAAAAAGGCGCATGACGCGCCTTTTTTGTTGCCTTTTGACTGCTCATTCAGCCGATTAAAGCCGCATCTCAATGCCCAAATCCGCCAAATATTGTTTGGCTTCTGGAATCGTGTGTTGACCGAAGTGAAAAATACTCGCCGCCAGCACCGCATCTGCGCCACCTTGCAAGATGCCATCGGCTAAATGCTGCAAATTGCCCACACCGCCCGACGCAATGGTCGGAATATTGACCTGATCATTGATCGCACGCATCAAACCCAAGTCATAACCCGCCTTAGTGCCGTCGGCATCCATACTGGTGACCAGTAGCTCGCCTGCGCCAAGATCTGCCATCTTAATCGCCCATTCAACCGCATCAATACCGGTTGGCTTGCGGCCACCATGGGTAAAGATTTCCCAACGTGGCTGTCCGTTTTGATCGGCCACGCGCTTGGCATCAATCGCCACCACAATACACTGTGCGCCAAAGCGCTGTGATGCTTCGCCGACAAATTCGGGGGTAAAGACCGCAGCCGAATTGATCGACACTTTGTCTGCACCAGCGTTTAACAACTGACGAATGTCATCAAGTTTGCGCACGCCACCGCCAACGGTCAGCGGTACAAACACGGTTTCGGCCATCCGCTCAACCGTGCGGTAGGTGGTATCGCGGCCATGATGGGTCGCGGTGATGTCCAAAAAGGTAATTTCGTCCGCGCCTTGCTCGTTATAGCGGCGCGCGATCTCGACCGGATCACCCGCATCACGAATATCAAGAAACTGCACGCCTTTGACCACGCGGCCATTGTCGACATCCAGACAGGGAATAATGCGTTTGGCCAACATGGCAAGCTCCGTGGATTTGTCGCAGCGCGACGGGATCAGGGGCGCTATAGTAACAAAACCGCACCACCGAAGGGTCAATCATGTCTGTGTATACCGCGCTATCTGCCGAGCAAATCGGTCAGTTTATCCAAGGCTACGGCAAAACCGTGCAGACCATCACCCCGATCCAAAACGGCATCGAAAACAGCAATTGGTTTATCACCGATGACTGCAAGGCCGTGTGGGTGCTGACCTTATTTGAAGAACTAGATGCTACAGACGCAGGCAACTTGGCCGATCTGCTGGATGGCATTGCCCAGCATGGCTTGCCAGTTGCCGCCCCGTTAATCAGCGCGCAAGGCCAACGGCTGTCTGTGTTGGCTGATAAACCGGCCCAGCTTGCGCCTTGTCTGGTCGGTCAGCACCCCATGCAGCCAACCTTGGGTCAATGTGCGGCAATGGGTGAGGGCTTGGCACGCTTACATGTGGCGATGCAATCGGTTGTTTTAGACAAACCCAATGCGCATGGTCAGGTATGGTGGCAGCACACCGCAAGCACATTAAAACCGAGCATGCATGCCGATGATCAGACCTTGCTTGAGGGCTTGTTTGCCCAGTTTGACGCGATACAAATGCAGGTTGGGGCTTTACCACGAGGGCTAATTCATGGGGATTTGTTTCGGGATAACACCTTGTTTGATGGTGATGTACTGACAGGTATCTTAGATTTTTCGGAATGTTGTGTGGATGACTACCTGTTAGATATTGCCATTACTATCAATGATTTTTGCAGTGCTTGGCCGAGTGTATCGTTGGATCAGGCCAAAAAAAATGCGTTTATTTGCGGTTATGAGCAGGTTAGAGCATTCACCACCGATGAGAAAAACGCCTTGCCAGTGTACTTGGCGATGGCGGCGGGGCGGTTTTGGCTGTCGCGTTTGCAAGTGGCCGAGCGTAATACCAGCGAAGGTCGCATCAGTGCCGATGTACTGCAAAAAGACCCGAATGAGATGCGTGAGATGGTGCGGGATCGGCTGCAATCAACATAACTGACCAAATCACAACACAGGCCCATGCAGATCGGTGCAGTCTCAAAGGTCTGGCGATCAATCAGGACGACACACATGAACACGCAAGATTGGCAGCACATTCACGAATGCAGCAGTCAGTGGGCCTTAGATGTGGCGGCGGGGGTGTTGCGTAGCCAAGGGATTGCGGTGTTTGTGCAGCGTGATCAGCCGATTGCGGGGTTGGATGAAGGCGGCAGTCTGTATGTACATCCCGATCAAGCACAGCAAGCCGAGCAGATACTCAATGCACAGCAGATTAGTGATGAGGAGTTGACGGCATTGGCGATGGGCACGCGGTAGGGTGTGCTATGGTCGTCAAAATAGGTGCGCATGGCGCACCCAATACATCATCATGAAAAAGGCTGAGATCACTCAGCCTTTTTCATTCAACCATTAAGCATCCAACACCGACTGCGCCTCACGCAAATTGATGGTGCCTTCATAGATCGCCCGTCCAGTGATCGCACCCAAAATACCCGCCTGACCTTTAAGCCCACGAATATCATCCAGATTGGTCACACCACCCGACGCAATGACCGGCAAGCCACAACCAGCAGCCAGTGCCACGGTCTGCTCAATGTTGACGCCTTGCATCATGCCGTCACGGGCAATATCGGTGTACACAATCGATGACACGCCAGCATCGGCAAAACGCTTGGCCAGATCCACCGCGCGCACGCTGGTCACATTGGCCCAGCCGTCAGTGGCGACCATGCCGTCTTTGGCGTCAATGCCAACAATGATATGACCGGCGAACTCGCGGCAGGCTTGCTCAACAAATTCAGGATCTTGCACGGCTTTAGTGCCAATGATCACAAATGACACACCGGCTTCGAGGTAGTGGCGAATGGTCTCCATTGAGCGAATGCCACCACCAATCTGAATTGGTAGCTCTGGATGGGCCAGCGCGATTTTTTCTACCACGTCTTTATGGATCGGCGTACCAGCAAAGGCACCGTTTAAATCGACCAAATGCAGACGGCGTGCGCCTTCATTGACCCAATGCGTTGCCGTGGCGACAGGATCATCGGAGAACACGGTATCGTCTTCCATCCGGCCTTGTTTAAGACGCACACATTGGCCGTCTTTGAGATCAATTGCAGGGATAATCAGCATGAGATGTTCCTAAAAATCGGGCTTAAATGCGCCATTCCACAAAGTTTTTCAGCAACTGTAAGCCTACGGTGTGGCTTTTTTCAGGGTGAAATTGGGTGGCAAATAGGTTGTCACGGCTTAAGGCCGCGGCAAAATCGACGGCATAATCACACGTGGCGGCAATGATGCTGGCATCTTGCGGCGCGACATAAAAACTATGCACAAAGTAAAAACGGCTATCTTGCGCAATGCCTTGCCACATCGGGTGGCTAGGGTCGGCTTGATGCACTTGGTTCCAGCCCATATGCGGCACTTTAACGCCTGCATGATCTGGAAAGCGTTTGACCGCGCCGTCAAAAATACCCAAGCAGTCCACGCCGCCGTTTTCTTCTGACGATTGCATCAAGGCTTGCATACCGACGCAAATGGCCAGCACCGGCTTGTTAAACACCGCTTGCTGAATCGCCAGATCCACACCTGCATCACGCATACCGGCCATGCAGTCACGCATCGCACCCACACCAGGGAAAACGATTTTGTCGGCTTGATCAATCAGCTTGGGGTCGTTGGTGATGTCCACTCGCGCGCCAACATGCTCAAGCGCCTTGGCGGCAGAGTGCAGGTTGCCCATGCCGTAATCAAGAAGGGCCACACGAGTCATTTATAAGCTGCCTTTGGTTGACGCGATGGTGCCCGCAGCACGCGGGTCCATTTCACAGGCCATCCGCAAGGCGCGGGCAAAGGCTTTAAAAATGCTTTCGATTTGGTGATGGCTGTTTTTGCCTTTGAGGTTGTCCAAGTGCAAAGTCATCAAGGCGTGATTGACAAAACCCTGAAAAAACTCAGAAAACAAGTCAACATCAAAGCTGCCAACACGCGCGCGGGTAAATGGAATGTCCATAAACAAACCGGGCCGGCCCGAAATATCCACCACCACGCGCGACAGTGCTTCGTCTAATGGCGCATAAAAATGCCCATAACGACGAATGCCTTTTTTATCGCCAAGTGCTTGGGCAAACGCTTGGCCCAAGGTGATGCCGCAGTCTTCGACTGTGTGGTGATCGTCGATGTCGAGGTCACCGTGGCATTCGATGTCGATGTCAAACAAGCCATGACGTTTGATTTGATCAATCATATGATCCAAGAACGCCACACCGGTGTTGAGGGTGCCTTGTCCGCTGCCATCAAGATTAACCCGCGCACGAATTTTGGTCTCGTTGGTATTACGGACTACTTCGGCGATACGTGCTGGACTTGCGAAATCAGCCATCGACCATCTCCTGTAAAACGTTAATTATAGCGCATCTTTGTAGCGTCTATGGATCGGACTTGCTAGAGTCGGGCTCAAGGATTTTTTTTGCGCATTTATTGGAGGAGCCTTTTATGCCTGTCACCGTTCATGCGTATGCCACCCTGACAGACGATCATTTGCGCAATCAGATTGAGCGTATTTATGAGACCAGTCCTGAATTTGCCGATGGCGAAGATGCCGTTATCCAGTTGGATATTGCTTTGGCACGCGGCGATATGCTGTATACCGCCGAGTTTAATGACAAAGTGATTGGTGCGATTTGGTCTAGAGGCGATGGCGACGAGCGCTTGTTGCAATATGTGGTGGTGCATCCCTCCAATCGAGGCCGTGGCGTTGCTGAGCAATTGCTTGAAGAAGCTTGCAAGCTTGAAGCCGAAAAAGGCGTCAAGCATTTTAGACCTGGTTGTGGCGCGATTCATCGCATGTTGGCTCATTTGGATCGTTTGGGCTAAGTAAATCAGTTGGTTTGTTTAAAAAAGAAACAAACAAAAGCATAAGCCCAGAATCGGGCTTGACTTGAAACGGGTCTTTCGATTTAATGCTGACCCTATGGCGTGATAGCTCAGTCGGTAGAGCAACGGATTGAAAATCCGTGTGTCCCCAGTTCGATCCTGGGTCTCGCCACCAAATTACCGCCTACGGTAGACCACCGTAGACCATGAACCCCAAAGCTCAAAAGGCTTTGGGGTTTTTTGTTGCCCATGGTGATCTATGGCGGTCTATGGGAAAACACCAACATTCGTTGGTATATTTGTTGGTATAGCAAAATACCATCAAGGCTTATACCAACATGCTTACTGATGCCGCGATCAAAAAGATCAAAAAACCTGATCTAAATCAAAAGACCCCAGACAAACACACCGACACGCACGGCCTGCAATTGCATGTGTTCGCCAATGGTCGGATGACGTGGATTTATGCCTACCGCTTAGACAGCAAGCAAAAGACCTTCACCATCGGCAAATACCCACAGGTGAGCCTTGCCGATGCCAGACGCGCACGGGATGACGCGCGTAGGCAGGTAGAACAGCAGATCGACCCCAGCAGGGCAAAGCAGCAAATTAAGCGACAAGGCGAGGGCTTGCCGACGTTTGAGCTTGTGGCGCGTGAATGGCATACCACCCAGTCACCCAAGTGGTCGGACAGTACGATCATTCGAGCGATGCGCCGATTGGAGAACGACGTGTTCCCATACATCGGAAAACTACCGATTGCCCAAATCACTGCCCCTGATCTATTGCAGGTCATGCGACGCATAGAAACGCGATCCGTAGACACGGCTTATCGAGCATTGCAGGAGTGTGGGCAGATATTCCGGTACGGCGTAGCGACTGGACGAAATCAGTATGACCCCAGCGCGGCCCTCAAAGGCGCATTAGCCCCACGCATCACCAAACACTTTGCTGCAATCATCGAACCCGACGAACTAGCCAAGCTACTGCGCGTCATAGACGGCTTTAACGGCACGTTCGTGGTGAAGTGTGCGTTACAGGTCGCCCCGATGATGTTTGTACGGATTGGTGAGCTTAGAGCGGCCAAATGGACGGACATAGACCTACAGGCAGGCGAGTGGCGGTACTTTGTGAGCAAGACCAAGCAAAACCACATCGTTGCCTTGCCGCGTCAAGCTATCGCGATCCTGAGCGATTTAAAGCAACTTACTGGCGAATTCGAGCATGTGTTCTATGGTGGTCGCAATCGTCACCAGCCCATGAGTGAAGCAGCGATCAACGCAGCCCTACGGCGCATGGGTTACGACACTAAAACCGAAATCACAGGGCATGGCTTTAGAGCAACGGCCAGAACCTTGCTTCATGAGCGCCTACGCTTCCCCCCTGACGTGATCGAACACCAGTTAGCCCACAGCGTCCCCGACTCACTAGGCACGTCATACAACCGAACCCGCTTTATCGACGAGCGTAGGACGATGATGCAAGCATGGGCAGACTACCTAGACGAATTAAAGCAAGGGCAGGTGATCCGCTTCCCCAAAGCCACCGCTTAACCGGCCAGCAATGCCACCCGCTACGAGTGGTCGCCAATGGCGTACACCTAGCGATCAAGCCGCCTGCAATGGGCGGTTTTTTGTACTTGACAGCCGCTTGCATGGGATTGTTTTCAAAAACCGTAATGAAATAGGCGCAAAGCCTTACAGGGCAAGGCTTACAGCGGTTTTTAATGATCAATACAGCCGTTTTGCAATTTAAACCCCATGCAGCAGTGGCAAAACATGGGGCAATCATGGTGTGTTGATGATCTTACAGCCCCTTTTTATGGACTCTAAAAACTAAGTTTTGCTAAGTATCGGGAGCAGTACGCGCGCGCACGCGACAAGCTGGGGTGATCCGTCGGACTAACATTTGCTAACAGGCGACCATGAGTCGCGCATACAGGCATGATCTTTTGAATGTCAGGTTTTGTCATGTGCGCAGTTTTGCCCACAGTACGCGCGCGCACGCGAGTGCTTAAGCCCAGTGATGTCAATAAAACCTTGACGAGCCAGAACAGAACGCACGCACGCGACGGCTTGAACAACAGGTTTTGACAGGTTTTCAGCACCCGCATACATGCACCTGATGGATCAGGCGCGTTTAAGGTTGCCGCTATTTTTTTGCTGGCCCTGCCTAAATCATTAGGTAAAAAACACACCTTGTTTTGACTGAAAAGGCCATAAGCCTATGATATAAAATATAAATGTCTTGTTTTTACATGGGGTGAAAAGTGGCGTTTCGTCAAAGTGAAAAAGACCGTTTGGAGTGCTTTAGGGCGTTAGATTGTCGCTTAATGCAGCGTCAAGGCGTGTTCGACAGCCAAACTAGCGGCAGTTATTCATGGTTTAACAGTGAAAATGGGCAGCGTAAGGCCCGTATTGGCTATGAAGTTCGCCCTGATGACTTGATTTTGTCTTATACCGTCGGCGACGAGTCACACCGCTACGCGATCCCATTGCAGCGTACAGCCTGTAACTATGGGGGAAGCCGTTTATGGTTCGCTTGTCCTGTTGTCACATGCGGCAAGCGGGTAGCCGTGTTGTATTTAAAGCATGGCGTTTTTGCTTGTCGCCATTGCCAGCAGCTCAACTACCAAAGCCAACAACTGTCAAAAGATGATCAACACCGCTTGCGAATGAACCGGATCAGGGAACGGCTCAACTGGCCCTTAATGGGTGACGTACCTTTTATGAAGTGGATCACCAAGCCCAAGGGGATGCACCAAGCGACGTTCGAGCGATTGAAGCAGGAACACGACCGCCACGAGCGAAAACACGTCAATGTCATGATTGGGGGCATGAACCGGATCACTGGCATGGTCGGCGGCGAACAGTGGGATTTATTGCCAGAACTATAATTTTAATTACGCGCCCGTAAAAAAATGACTAGGGGAGCGGTCAGCGATTCAAGCCCCCCAGAAGTCCGATATATCCCCCCATAGCAGGGCCAGTGCATCGGCTTTGAATGTTAGCTTTTGTCAACATTTAACGGGTGCGTCATGGTCTGTCGTGGGTTGTAGTGGTCTATGTTGTTCTATGCGAGTCAGTGGGCATAGAATGATCAGGCTAGGCATAGGGCGGCCACCCGAAAACGAGAACCCTACTCGCTGGCCTAGCGACTTACAAACTAGGGCAACGCTAAAGGGAGCGTGTAATGAGCGATAGTGAATACAATAAATACATGCAACACGCTGAATGGGCGAGTTTGGATGATTTAATATCTGAATGGTGTGATGGTAATAAGTACAGTGATTTGTTTGAACCAAGAAAGCTTGCGACGTTAGGCGCATGTTCGCGATCTGATGTTTTTTATACGAGAACAGATGGCAAGAGTTTTGATGATCCAGTGATTGACTTGTATGGTAGAGGGATATTACTTATTGACAAAGAAACATTTTATTCGTGGAGGTCAAAGATAGAGACACCACCAGTTAAAAGTCAAAAATTTAGTGGTTTTAAAGCTGTTCTAGATTCTGAAGATGATGATTACATGAGTTTGAACGATCTTATTATGAACATAAGACAACATGTGGACGGCAATACAGATGAAGCAGTTAGAGTAATTGTTGCTTTAGTTAGAGGTCGTCAAAACTTACCATGTCCAAAAATATATAGAAAAGAAAGAGTAGTAAGTTGGAGGAATGTTGAGTCCTCATCATATTTAGGCTTACCGTTTGACAGTTTTGTACACCTTTTAGAAAAGGCGGCTAAACAGATTACAGACAAGGAGAACTTCGATGACTTACCCTTTTGACACAATGGCTATTAAAAAAAGTGAACTACTTCCAATCATCCGGCAAGTCATGCCAGATTTTTGCTTTGAAGACGTTGCATCGGCGGATCAACAGCAGGCTATATCTCATGAGGTGGCTACGGTTATACAAGATGCAAGTAAAAACGATCTAAAACAAAGTAATACGATAAAGGAGATGCAGGAACGAATTGATTTTTTAGAGTCAAAATTAAAAGACTTAGAATCGAATTCATCTCAGCTAATACAGAAATATGATTTTATAGACATTATTTTCGATACTAGCAGTGATTCCTATGCGCCTGATCTTGTAAATGCGATTAACCTTTATCGACATGTTTATATTGATCAGCCTAACACTGATAGCCACAACAACAGGGCTAAAAGATGGATACACCTGAATACAAATTACCAAGATGGATCGTCATCTAGTCGCTTGATTGATCTTACCTCGCCTTTATTGGGCTGGGCAGGCGCACGCGATAAGGGATACAAGAAATAGCTGTAAAGCCCTGATTTATATGTACCTAACCTACTTTAGGTAGGGTACTTTTTTTCATGCCTTACTTACATGACCCAGATATTTATTTGTTTTGATGCACCCATCACCACCACACAACACGGCCAGCCATAGCCGCTTGTGGTGGATTCTTTTCCTGATGGAGTGCATCACATGCCAAGCCCAAACACCGCAACACCGGCAACCTTGCCAGCCACCGGCTACAGCCGCCTAAGCCAAATTTTGCCCTTTTTGCCTATTGCCAAAAGCACGGTTCAAAAGTGGGTACATGAAGGCCGCTTTCCCGCCCCAGTCAAACTATCCCCAACCGTCACATGCTGGAAAAATGAAGATGTTCACGCATGGCTTAACGGCCTAGCCAATCTGTCCACCGTCTCAGCAAATGACGAATAAGGGGCAGACCATGACCAATAGAAACCTAAGCGCATCTGCGCAAGCGCGCCGATTATTAGCTTTTTTGACCAGTCCAGAAACCAGTCAAAAGGGCATTAACCGGTTTGAAGCAGAACAACACCTGACCATCTGCCACCTTGCGCGCCGAATTTTAGATTTAAAGCAAAGCGGTTATTCCTTCACATGGTGCAACGAAAAAAGCGCCGATCTTGCAGGTCATGAACATTGCGGTATCCGTCGCTATTGGCTTACTGGTTCACCTAAGCAGGAGCAACAAACATCATGAACACAGCCCTGCAAGAACATTACTTGGTCATCACGCTCAAACCGGCAACCGATGAAGCCGACATCCTGACACCTGAAGGCGAGCCAATGGAGTTTGACACCTTCAAGCGGTTTGTATCCCCAGATATTGAACCTGTCATGCAGTATGCCGATACGCTAGATCAAGCCTTTGTGATCATGCACACCAAGAGCGTTTTGCACCTACTGGAACAGGTCAGCGGTTTAAGTGGTCGAGGGATGACGGTTAGCATCACAGGAGGGCTTTTATCATGATGGCCTTAGTGATCAAAAACACAGCCCTTTGCCTTGCCCTGATGATCGGTATCGCAGGCTTGTCCACCTGTAGCCAACCGGCGTATGCTTTAGGTCTCTCGAAACAAGTTAGCGTCACCCCAGAGCGTCATTCTGGTTTTTTTGCGCCTACGCTTTGCTTGGTCTCTCAAACCCATCAAAACAGCCGCGCATGGCCTGCAACCGCCACAAGGCTGCAATCCGTCTATGACGGGATGACATCGCAAAATAAGCCATTCGTGGTCAATATGCGGGGCGGTTCTAACTTGCCGAGAGTGAATCCCGTCACCTTAACTTCTCAGGTTGTGGTGGCTTCTCAAACTAAGTTAGGAACACCATCATGAAAAACCAAGCCCTTAATCCGTCCAAAATCGCCCACAGCAAGCCGTACCACTCAGACCACACCGACGCAGCATCATTGCATTTGCAAGGCGCAAGCGGCCTGTTATTCATCATGCAAAGCAGCCTAGAACCATCGTCCGATGGCGAGCTACCAGAACGCAAATACGCAGCCCTTGCCCATACCATCATCACCCTGATCAATCACGCCCACGAATGCCTTGTGGATGACCAAGCCGATTTTGGCAATGATTGGGCGAACATCTTATTGACCCTTGAAGGCACACAAGCCGCATTAGATACCCTGACATCGGGTTATGACGGGCAATGTGACTTGCCTGTGAATCTGATTCAAGTCGCCACCTTGCACAGCCTGCGCCACCTGATCGATGAAGCCGTGGCCTATATCGATGCGTACAGCAGCGACAAGGGGGCAGCATGAAAGACCCTATCGACGACAGCACCGGCGATCTATTCGAAGCCGCAAGCGATGCCCCAGCACCCCAGACCCAGACCACAGCTGACGCATGGGCCAGCTACGCCCCAGCACCAAGCGATCATGCAGCCTTAGCGCGTTACAGCATCCCGCCAAATGTGGCGCGTGTTGTGCCTGATGGCGGGTTAATGCCGTTTGAGGATGACGGCCAGCAATGGGCAGTGATCCCGCTACACAATGCACACGGCACACTGACAAGCCTTGCTTTCCTATCGCCCCAGCACGGCCAGCCGCCACGCTTTGCGACCAACGCAGCCAAAGGCGGCCACGTCATCGGCACACCCGACAAGGCCCAACCGTTGTACCTGTCCAATGATCCACAGACTGCCTTTTTGATTGGTCGTGCTGGTTTGGCGTGTGTTTGGACAGTCACACCGGATACATGGAGCGCGACAGACCGGCCAGCAGCCAAACATGGCGGCAACCTTGTCCACGTTGCAAAGGATTGGATCAAAGCCGGTTATCAAGTGGCAATCCCCACACCCTGCGATCAAGCCGACACCATGCGCGAATGGATGCACGGCATAGCTGCAACCGTTCTACCGACCATTGGCCCATTGTCATTTTTTGACGATGACGAAGTGGCGGCCATGCTGGGGGAATTGTGGCGAGCGCATGGCCCTGTTATGTCTGCCCACCCTCAAACTGAGGACGAACAAAACGCGCGCGCGTGCGAGGGGGAGGCGACGGAAAACGAACCTATCGACATCGAGGGCGAGTTAAACCGATTGGCGAGCTTGTCAGCAGTGGAGTATGAGCAACAGCGAACCGATGCCGCCAAAGCCTTAAACATGCGAGCAAGCGCCCTAGACAAGATTATCAAGGGGATCAAGGCCGATGCTGAACAGCAGGACAATAGCGGCGAGCTGTTTCCGATTGTTGAACAGTGGGGCGAATCGGTAGACGGTGCGGCCCTGTTAGATGACATCACTGGTCTGATCCATAGCCATATCGCTTGTGAGAACCCGACAGCGCAAGCGGCGGCCTTGTGGATCGTGTTTACATGGTGCATTGATGCGATGCAAATCGCGCCCATTGCTTGCATCACAGCACCGGAAAAGCGATGCGGCAAAACGCAGCTATTGACCCTGATCGGTTTGCTTTGTCACAAGCCCTTGCCAGCGTCCAACATCACAGCAGCCGCCTTGTTCCGATCCATTGATAAGTGGTCGCCTACATTGTTGATTGATGAAGCCGACAGCTTTATGAAGGACAACGAAGAACTACGCGGGGTTGTGAATGCTGGTCATAGTCGAAGCAATGCCTTTGTGATCCGTACCACTGGGGACAATCACGAACCCAGCCGCTTTACTGTCTGGGGTGCAAAGGCCATTAGCGGGATTGGTCACTTGTCAGAAACCCTTAAAGATCGTTCGATTCTGTTAGAGCTACGGCGCAAGCAAAGCCACGAACAGCGCGAACGCCTACGCCATGCCAACCCCGCCAAAATGGAGCGGATCAAGCGCCAACTATGCCGATGGTCTACCGACAACCTCAACGCCCTACGCCACGCACGGCCAGCCTTGCCGGATATGCTCAATGACCGCGCCCAAGACAACTGGGAAAGCCTGTTAGCCATTGCCGACCAAGTGGGCGACCACTGGCCCACAAGCGCCCGACAAGCCGCCCTGTCCATATCCGGTATTGAGACCAACGCCCCCAGCGTCAACGAAGAACTGTTAGCCGACATCAAAGCCGTTTTTGACAAGACCAAGCAAAGCAAAATCTTTTCCACAGACTTGCTTGAATACCTATGCGCCGATGACGAAGCACCATGGGCAACCTACAACCGAGGGCGGCCATTGACAGCGCGGCAACTGTCGGCACGTCTAAGCGGTTTTGGCTTGAAGTCAAAACAGGTGTGGGCGCATGGTCGGAACAATCGAGGGTATGACGTTAGCGACTTTAACGACATCTTTGCCCGTTACTTGCCAGAACCTAGCGTTTCAAGTGCTAGACCGCTAGAACCCTTGCAGGACAAGGCTTTCAAGGGAAAATCATCTGCTAGGAGTGGTGGCGGCCTAGCGGATAAAAAACCGCTACAACCCTTACAGGTCAAGGCTTCTAGCACTCTAGCGGATAGAAACGCTAGTGCTAGTAATGATGCACAAAACACCCTAGCACTAGCGGATCAGGCCACACCATTGCAGCCGCTACAGTGGAGCATGGACGTATGAACGCTTACGACATTTTGACCCTAGCAGAACGCAACGGCGTACAGGTGAGCTTGACCGATAACGGCCTACACCTTGAAGCCACCAACCCACCACCACCGGAATTGATCGACCTGCTACGCAAACACAAGGCCGATCTATTGGCCTACCTTGCAGGCCAATCGACCCCCAGACCGGCCAGCAATCACACCGCCATACAGCAGCCGCAACATATTACCGGCGCGTACCCCCTGACATCGGATCAATCCCGCGCTATGAACGGCCTATGGGCGTTATTGGAACGTAGACAAAAGACCCTGATCAAAGGCGGCTACCCACCGGATCAAGCCCTTGTGGGCGTGTCGGATTGGTACAAGGTGATCATGAACCGGCTACATATCGGACGCGATGCCATGCGCGATATTGAACACAGCCTGATCATGGCCGGATTGATCAAGATCGACCGCCACCGCAACTATGTAGAACCCAGCGACGGCGTACCGATGACAGCCGAACAAATGAATGAAGCCGACCACACCCGCTTGGTCTGGGGTGGTGGTGACGGGGCGGATTTTGTAAGGTGGTTGTATTCATAGATAGGCCAAGCGACCAAACAGGAGCGAAGGATTTATGAGCAATAAACTTTCTGAGCAAGCGCGGCAAGAACTCGCAGCACTGGCCGCGCGATCCGATGACGATATAGACCTGAGCGATATACCAGAAACGCAGGCCAGCGATTGGCACGGTGCAACACGCGGCAAGTTTTACCGACCGATCAAGCAACAAGTAACGGTGCGTATTGACGCAGACGTGATTGACTGGTTAAAGCAGCAAGGGCAAGGCTACCAAACCCGCTTAAACAAAATCCTACGGCAAGCCATGCAAGAAAGCGTTAAGCCGCATTGATTCGAGATCGGTATCAGTAGCGCCAACTGACCGCCCTTAGTGGCGGTTTTGTTTTGAGTGGTCGAAGTGGGATTATCACACTTTGCCAAATACCCCCAAAAAGGGGATTTTCCCGCCTTTCATGGGATTAAACTCAAAATAGGTTCTTTCACTGCGCAACTGACTGCGCAACTGATTTTGCGCAACTCTAAAAAGTATCGTTTTCGGTGGAAACCAGACTGGCAACCGATGCAATGGCAACCGGCGCAATTTTGCGTTATTGGAAAAAACAGGCGGTTATGGTGCGAACCTAAGCGCGAACCAACAAAACGCGAACCACTCAAAAGCATGTTTTCGGTGCGTACCAACGTGCGTACCAGTCGAGCGCGTACCGTATAACATCGTTTTAATATGACAGCCGCCACCCGTCGGAAAATATCCCAGCATCAAACACGCACGGCCAGCAGAACGGCAAGGCTCAAAGTGGCTCAAAAAGACTCAAAGCAGGGGGGCATTTTTCATTTTGTTGGTATATTTGTTGGTATAAATCAAAACACCTTGTTTGATTATTGATTAAAATCATATTCTTACGAGTACAATTCGATTGCGGGTCTCGCCACCATATATGCAGCACAAAAAAAGCCTACAGCAATGTAGGCTTTTTTTTGTCTATGCTTTTTGTCGAGCATGTTGATGGCTGATCAGCGTGCTTCTTTTTAGCACTTTTATGACTAAGCAATGCAGAAACAATTGGTTCTGCTGCATATCGGTCTTGCCTACGATGCGCCTATCTTCTGTGTTTGGGCTGGTGGGCATCATGAGCGCATCTTCTGTTGTAAATCATGCTAGCAAGGCGGACGCTGCATCGACTGTGCAGCAGTCATTGGCTCGTGCTGCGGGTAGCTTTGTGTTGTTGGCGACGGTGTTGGTGGTTGTCTCTGTCTTGGCCGCATGGCTGTGGCCGGATGCCATAGCAACCAAAGCGGTACAAGCAGCGTTAGTCAGTCAAGATCTCTGGGTGTTTGTGTTGATTGGTGTTGGCGCACAGGCGGTGGATGGTGCGCTTGGTATGGCCTATGGCGTGACTGCCAATAGCTTATTAATGGGTGTGGGTGTGCCGCCTGCTTCTGCTACCGCTGCCGTGCATTTGTCTGAAGTGTTTACCACTGGTTTTTCGGGCTACTCGCATTGGCGTTTGGGCAATGTCAACAAAGGTTTGTTTTTGCGCTTGTTGATTCCGGGTATCGTTGGTGCAGTGGCGGGTGCGTACTTGGTGAGCCTGATTGATGGCAATGTGCTCAAGCCGTTTGTCTCGGCGTATTTGTTGATCATGGGTATTTATATTTTGCGCAAAGCATTTGTGGCCCAACAAGCCGTACCGCCCACGCACAAAAAAATCACTCCGTTAGCGTTGATTGGTGGTTTTGTCGATTCGGTTGGTGGTGGCGGTTGGGGGCCAGTGGTCACCACAACCTTGCTTGGTCGTGGCCATGCACCCAAAGAAACCATTGGTTCGGTCAATAGCGCCGAGTTCTTTTTGACTTTGGCCAGTGCCACTGCATTTGCGGCGTTGATTGGCTTTGGTTACTGGACCGCGATTGTTGGGCTGATTTTGGGCGGATTGTTGGCTGCACCGTTTGCCGCATGGTTGTCTCAACACCTGAGTGCCAAGCAGTTGCTGGTGGTGGTGGGGTTGCTGATTACTGGTTTAAGCATTTGGAATCTGTCCAAAGCCCTGCTGTGATCTAGAGATGCAAAAAAACACGCTATTGCTGGCGTGTTTTTTTTCGTTGCTAGTTGCGCTCAAAGCCACGATAGCCCAATGCCTCGGTCAGATGGGCGCTGCCAATCTGCTCACTGCCGGCCAAGTCAGCAATGGTTCGCGCCAGCCGTAGCACCCGATGATAGGCCCGTGCAGAGAGGGCAAGACGTTGCTGGGCCATTTGCATGATGCGTTGTTCAGCCTCGCCAAGTGCGGCATGCTGATCCAGACCTTGTGGCGTTAAGCTGTAATTGGCGGCGTGTTGGCGTTGCAATTGCCGCGCTCGTGCAGCCAACACGCGTTCGCGTACCGTGGCAGATGTTTCGCTGGATTGTTGCTGTTGTAGATCGCTGGCGGGTAGTGCGGGCACTTCGATATGCAGATCGATCCGATCAAGCAAGGGGCCAGATAATCGGCCACGATAGCGGCCAATTTGATCGACCGAGCATTTGCAACGGGCTGATCCATCGCCCAGATAGCCACACGGACAAGGGTTCATTGCGGCAATCAATTGAAAGCATGCGGGGAATGTCACTTGCCGCGCCGCGCGTGAAATCACCACTTCTTGCGACTCTAGAGGTTGACGCAAGACCTCTAATACTTTGCGATCAAACTCTGGTAGCTCGTCCAAAAACAACACGCCATGATGCGCCAACGTAATCTCGCCGGGTTTGGGTTGAGAGCCACCACCGACCAACGCCGCAGCCGATGCGGTATGGTGCGGCGCACGAAAAGGCCGATGTCCAAAAGGCTGGTTGGCATTGGCAATTGAATAAATGCTGGCCACTTCTAGCGCTTCTTCATCACTCATGGGTGGCAAAATACTGGGCAGGCGTGAGGCCAATAAAGTTTTGCCTGTTCCTGGTGGGCCAGAAAACAAAATGGAGTGACCGCCTGCCGCTGCAATTTCAAGCGCTCGCCGCGCCCGATGCTGGCCTCGTACATCGGCAAGATCGGCAATCGGGCCAATGATCGGTTCGGGTGGTGGCGCTGTTACGCTGGGCAATGTGGCCGTGCCTTGCAAATGCTCGCATAGCGCTTTGAGCGTATTGGCACCCAAGACCTTTACGCCAGTAATCCGTGCAGCATCGGCGGCATTGGGCGTGGGAACAAACAAACGTCGACCAGATTGCCTTGCGGCTCGTGCAACGGCCAACACCCCTTGCACGGCGCGCAAGTCACCATTTAAGGCCAACTCGCCGACGCACTCACAGTCAATCAGCGTGGCGGCATCAAGCTGGTCACTTGCCGCCAAAATGCCCAATGCAATCGGTAGGTCCAGCCTTGAGCCATCTTTGGGTAAGTCGGCGGGTGCAAGATTGATGGTCAGTCGTCGATTGGGAAAGCTAAAGCCACTATTAATAATGGCAGATCGAACCCGATCTTTACTTTCGCGCACGGCGGCTTCGGGCAAACCCACAATGGTTAGAGCAGGCAAGCCTTGGCTGAGGTGAACCTCGACCTGAATTTCGGGGGCGGACAGACCAATCGCTGCGCGGGTATGGATAATGGCAAAGGACATAATTGGAGATTCTTATCTGCTGATGATATTTTGCTTAGGTTGGGTTGTGCTTGCTCACAGCCAGCCAGATTGAACTGAAAATGACTGGCGCACCTCATTGGTGCGCTTTTTTTGAGCAGTTATTGCTGTTGCGCTGATTCGATCCGATCAAGCTGTGCAGAAAGCTCAGCAATGGTGCGACGTGCTTCAGTAAGTTGCAACTCTTGTCGTTGCAGCTCTTCACGACTCACCAAATCAAGGCGTTCGATCATTTCTGCCATCAAAGCGTGCAGGTTTTTCTCTAGATCAGCACGAGGTTCTTGCAGTTGTGCCATGAGACTCTGAATAAATTGCTCCATCATGGTGATTTAATGCTCTATATTGGTGCTTAACGGGGTGTTAGCACACATTAACAGTGGTTTTCAGCAACAGTGTCACAAAAACAAAACGATTTAACATCATATGAGTATGACGTTTTTATGAAAAGACAACATTTAAGTTGTCAGAAATATCTTGATACATGCGAAATCTTACGTATTGTAGGAGGCATCAGCACCGTTGACATGCCGTGTGCCAAAGACAGCAGATATTGCGATATTGCGTTGTCATTTGCGCCGAACAGCATGTTGCACAGTGAACAGATTTTTATTCGCCACTCTGGAGTTTCTCATGAACGCATTTAAACTGACCGCCCTGACTTTAGTCATGGCCGCAAGCGCTACAGCAGCTCAGGCAGCCGATATTCTGACCATTCCTGATGTCACTGTCAGCGGTTCTGTTGCAGCAACCACCGACTATATGTTCCGTGGTGTCTCACAAACCGGTAGCGATCCAGCCATTCAAGGTAGCCTGATGGCTAGCCATACCAGCGGTTTGTATGCTGGTGTATGGGCCTCTAGCGTTGCCGGTGGTGTCAACAAAGACGGTTCAGAAATGGACTTCTCAGTGGGTTACACCATGCCATTGGCATTGACCCCAACCCTGAGCAGCACGCTTGATGTGGGTTATACCCGTTATGCTTATGCTGGTTCAGGTGCTGATGTTGATTTTAACGAGTTTTATGCTAAGAACTCGTTTGCCAATAGCCTGATGACTGATGACAGCCTGACCTTGGGCGTTGCTTACAGCAATGACTACTTCAATGAGTCAGATCAATACTTCTATGTGTCTGGTGACTACAGCGCACCAATCACAGGCACCAACTTCGGTATGGTTGCGCATGTGGGCTACAACAAGTTTGATGATAACTTCGCAATGAGCAAAGCACTGGGTACAAATCCTAATGCAGGCGATGATTATATCGACTACAAAGTCGGTGCAACCTTTGGTGTACAAGGCTTAGGTGCTGAATTGGCATACGTCGGTTCGGACTTGGACAACAGCGATTGCGGTACAGAAAGCTGCGAAGGCCGTGTTGTTTTGAGCCTGAGCAAATCGTTCTAAGTGCTTATACTGCGCTAATACGATATAAAGAGAAGGTCGCGAAAGCGGCCTTCTTTTTTTGGTGTTAAAGATGGCTAAACCTAATTTCCCCCTTAGTGTTTGGTCAGATGGACTTTAAAAATAGGCAAGGTTGGCCCGTTTTTTGAATGGGTTAGACACTGGTTTTTTTCTTAACCTGAGGTATCCAGAGATGAAACTTGTTACTGCGGTGGTCAAACCGTTCAAACTGGACGATGTGCGCGAAGCGCTGTCTGATATTGGTGTTCAAGGCATCACCGTGACTGAAGTCAAAGGCTTTGGTCGTCAAAAAGGCCATACCGAGCTATATCGTGGTGCTGAATATGTCGTTGATTTTCTACCAAAAGTAAAAATCGACATCGCGGTTAAAGATGAAATGGTCGAGCAAGTGATTGAGGCGGTTACTCGAGTTGCGAGTACTGGCAAGATCGGTGACGGCAAGATTTTTGTCAGCAACTTGGAGCAAGTGATCCGGATCCGTACCGGTGAGACTGGCCCAGACGCTGTTTAATCGACGAATTGAACATGGCATGAAAATTGCCTTTTAAAAATCAACGATTGATGCTGTATTGGGGGAATCCATGATGAAACGCACCATGCTTGCATTCGGTTTGACCGGTGCATTGCTAACCTCTTCTGGTCTATCTTGGGCTGAGCCAGTTGTTGCAACCGATGGTACTGCAACAGTCACGGCAACTATTCCAGATGTACCAGCATTAGCTAGCGAGCCAATGGCTGACGACACTGCTGTCATGCCTGTTGAGATGATGACAGCAGATGCTGTGCCTGTAGTAGAGGCCGCTCCTGTTGAGGCAGAAGCCGCACCCACTCTTGATTCTGGTGACACGGCTTGGATCATTGTTGCGACCGCTTTGGTCTTGATGATGACTCTACCGGGTTTGGCGTTGTTCTACGGCGGTATGGTTCGTAAGAAAAACGTCTTGGGTACCATGATGCACAGCTTGTCTGCTGTGGCGTTGGTGTCGGTATTGTGGGTTGTCCTTGGTTATTCGCTGGCCTTTGGTGGCGGTGAGGGTGGGATCTACCAGTTTGTGGGTGGCTTAGATAAAGTCATGCTCAAAGGGGTGATGGTCGACAGCTTGTCAGGCACCATTCCAGAAAGCCTATTTATGGTTTTCCAGATGACCTTTGCCATTATTACTGTTGCGATTATGGCGGGTGCATTCGCTGAGCGCATGAAGTATTCGGCATTCTTGATGTTTGTTGGCCTGTGGGTATTGGTGGTTTATGCACCGATTTGCCACTGGGTCTGGGCCGGTAGCGGCTGGTTGTTTGGTGCTGGTGCACTCGATTTTGCAGGTGGTACTGTTGTTCACATCAATGCGGGTATTGCCGGTCTGGTTGCCTCGTATGTGATTGGTCGTCGTGTCGGTCTGGGTCGTGAGCCAATGGCGCCACACAACTTGGCCTTGACCGTGATCGGTGCTGGTTTGATCTGGGTCGGTTGGTTCGGCTTTAACGCGGGTAGTGCTTTGGGTGCTAACGGCACTGCTGCAATGGCCATGGTTGTGACGCAAGTTGCTGCTGCTGCTGCTGCACTGGCTTGGTTGGCTGCTGAGCGTATTGTTCGCGGTCGTGCCTCAGTGCTTGGTGGTGTGTCGGGCGCGGTTGCAGGTCTGGTTGCGATTACACCTGCGGCTGGTTTTGTTGATGTGAGCGGTGCTTTGGCTCTAGGTGTGATCAGTGGTGTGGTTTGCTTCTGGGGTACAACAGGTCTGAAGCGTTTGCTTAAAGCTGATGACTCACTGGATGCCTTTGGTCTACACGGTGTGGGTGGTATTGTTGGTGCGATCTTGACTGGTGTATTTGCCAGCTCTGCGATCATGGGTAAAACCGACGCCGAAATGGTGCCAATGATGTCGCAGTTGTGGGTTCAGATTGAAGGTGTATTGGCGACAATCATCTACAGTGGCGTTGCAACGTTTATCTTGCTGAAAATCGTTGATGTGGTCATTGGTCTGCGTGTGAGCGAAGAAGAAGAGCGTGAAGGTCTGGATGTTTCTCAACATGGCGAACGTGTTGAATAATTCATCGGGCTAACGATCAAAAAAACGGATGCTTCGGCGTCCGTTTTTTTTTTGCTTTACAGATCAAACTTGCAAGTTTTTGTGTAAAGAGACATTGTTGAATATGTATTCGATGTTTGAGTAAGCATCGTCGCCAAGGTTTATTGCTATGTCTACGATAGAGTTATCGCCAGTGTTGTCCACACTTGCTGGGTCTGCCCATTCTGATTTGGTGGTGCTAGATGATGAGACACGTCTTGCGGCGCTAGCGCGTTACCGTATTGTCGATACTATTCCAGAGCAAGCATATGATGATGTGGTAGAAATTGCCGCAAGTCTGATTCAAGCACCTGTGGCATTGCTGACCCTGTTAGAACGAGATCGACAGTGGTTTAAAGCAAAAATTGGCACAGACTTGGAGTCTGCTGCGGCACAGCGCTCGTTGTGTCAGCGGTTAATGGAGCAGCCAACGTCGGTTTTGCTGATTGAAGACACCCATAACGATGACCGTTTTATGCGTGGGCCTTTGGCGCAAACGCAGCCGTGGATTCGGTTTTATATGGGGGCAGCATTGATCACTGATGAAGGCCATGTGATTGGTTCGTTGTGTCTGTTTGATACCGTGCCGCGTCAAGTCAGTGAGCTGCATGTACGGGCATTAGCAGCTTTGGCACGTCAGGCCATGCATTTACTCGACCTGCGTTTACGCAACCATGAGATACGAGACTTGCTGGCCGAGCGCTCGGTCCAAATGCAAGAAATGTCGATGCAACACGTGGCACTCAAACGCCATAATCAATATTTGCAACAAGCCAGCTTGACCGATGGATTAACGGGATTACTCAATCGAACTGGATTGGATCAACGCTTGGTTGAGGCTTACGGGTCGGCTCGGCATCGTCAGCAACCGTTATCGCTGTTGTTAATCGATGCCGATCATTTTAAAACCTATAATGATCAGTTTGGCCATCCCGCAGGCGACGTTGCCTTGCAGCAGTTGGCGACCTTGCTAAAAGACGGCTGTAGACGCGAAGGTGATCAAGCGGCGCGTTATGGTGGCGAGGAGTTTATGTTGATTTTGCCCAACACTTCACAAGAGGCTGCACAGCAAATGGCACAGCGCTTGTGTGATCAGGTGGCACAAACCAATTTTCCGCATCGTAACTTGACCTTGAGCATTGGTGTGGCGACATGGCCAGACCATGGCGTAGATGCGTCGGTGAATAGATTGGTTGAGCAAGCGGATAACGCTTTGTACCGCGCCAAACAACTGGGCCGTAATCAGGTGTCTTTGGCGGCATCTGTCTCTGGGGCTTAGCGTTCAGTTGCAACACCTTGCGTCAGATTAGGGACTGTTTAATCTGTGTGCGTGCAGCGTCTGAGGATTCTCTCTGATTGCGAGGTGTGGATTTGCTAGACTGTGGCCGCTGATAGCATTGATCAAGGCCGGTTCGCTCATGCATTGCCCATTTTGTAATACCCCCGATTGTAAGGTGATTGACTCAAGGCTGGCGGCTGAGGGGCGGCAGATTCGTCGGCGTCGTGAATGTTTGGCGTGTTCTGAACGCTTTACCACCTTTGAAATCATTGAGTTGGTCATGCCACGGGTGATCAAGTCGAACGGTCAAATGCAGCCGTTTGATGAAGGAAAGCTGCGCCGCTCCATCACCTTGCCACTGCAAAAACGTCCGGTCAGTCTGGATCAAATTGATACCGCCATTGCCAAAATTAGCCAAACCTTGCGTAGCTTAGGCGAGCGCGAGTTACCGGCACGGCGGATTGGCGAAGAAGTGATGAATGCCTTGCGCGAGTTGGATTCGGTGGCCTACGTGCGCTTTGCCTCGGTGTATCGAGATTTTAAAGATGTGGCGGCGTTTCGCGATGCGGTCGATCAGTTGGATGAAGGTGAGACCTCGCATGACTAATGTGACTAATGTCGCTGCACAGCCAACTGACCAAGATTGGATGCAGCACGCCTTAGCCTTGGCGCGGCGTGGCCAATACACCACACGGCCCAATCCGGCCGTCGGTTGTGTGTTGGTTAAAGACGGTCAGTTGATTGGAGAAGGCTTTCATCCACAAGCCGGTCAACCGCATGCCGAGGTGTTTGCCTTGCGTCAGGCTGGCACACAAGCGCGGGGAGCCACGGCCTATGTAACCTTAGAGCCGTGCGCGCACTTTGGCCGCACGCCGCCGTGTGCCAATGCCTTAATTGAGGCCGGTGTGGCACGGGTAGTGATGGCGACCTTAGACAGTAATCCACAAGTAGCCGGACAAGGCCGTGACCGGATTGCCGCCGCAGGGATTACCACCACGGTGGGCATTTGCCAAGCCGAAGCACAGGCGTTAAACGCCGGATTTTTAAAGGTGATGGCGGGGGGCTTGCCGTATGTGCGGCTCAAAGTTGCGGCCAGTTTGGATGGCCGAACCGCGATGGCATCGGGCGAGTCTAAGTGGATTACTGGCCCTGCGGCACGACAAGACGTACAGCATTGGCGGGCAATCAGTGGTGCGGTCATTACTGGCATCAACACTGTATTGGCCGATGATCCCTTGCTCAATGTTCGGCAAGTGGCCGATGGTACTGATCTGGCACTGATTCCGCAGCCCTTGCGGGTGGTGTTAGATCGACAAGGCCGTATGCCCACCGATGCGCAGCTATTGGGCGATCCTTCGACCGTGTTGGTGGTTGGCCCTGCCCAGAGGGATGGCGTAGAGACATGGCCTAGCACTGATCTGACCATGCTGTTGACCCGCTTGCGTGATGACAAGCAGATTCGAGATGTGTTGGTCGAGTGTGGCCCGACGTTGGCCGCGGCGTTCTTAACCGCCGGATTGGTCGATGAGTTGATCGTCTATCTCGCCCCGACCTTATTAGGCCAATTGGCGCGGCCGATGTTCGGTTTAGACTTTGGCCAAATGGCCGAACAGATGCGCTTTGACCTGATTGATGTCAAACAAGTTGGCGCTGATGTGCGCTTACGTTTAAGCCCTCAGATTGCCAAGTCACCATGACCGCTGCACTGAACTATCACAAGCGCCGCCATGCCGCGCGTACCACCGATGAATTTTTGTTTCATCAGTTGGTGCCGTATTTGGGTAACAAACGGCGCTTACTACCGCTAATTTTGTCGGCTTTACAGCAAACCGGCACACTACAAGACGGCCCACGGCAACGTGCACCGATCTTTTTGGATTTGTTTGCTGGTAGTGGCGTGGTGGCACGACTGGCGCGGCAGCGTGGCTATCAGGTGGTAGCCAATGATTGGGAGCCGTATAGCTTTGCGCTGAGTCATGCCGTGCTCAGTTGCCAACATGCGCCTGCCTTTGCTGCGTTGGGCGGCTATGCGCAAGCCTTACAGACGCTCAATTCACTCGCGCCGGTTGAGGGCTGGGTCACCCAGACCTTTTGTCCGCAGCAAGATCATCTATATGACCCCAAGCAAGATCGGCTGTTCTTTAAACGGCATAATGGCATGCGGTTGGATGCCATTCGCGAGCAGATTGGCCTCTGGCAAGTGTCGGGGTTGATTGATCCGGTGGAGATGAGCGCCTTGCTTGGCCCATTGCTGTACTCGGCTAGTTTTGTCAGTAATACCAGTGGTTTGTTTAAAAGTTTTCATCAAGGTTGGGGCGGTAAAACCGGCACAGCACTGGATCGGATTGAATCGATGCTGTGGCTCACGCCTAGTCTATTTCATGCCTCACCGATTCAAGGTGAAATGTGGTGTGTGGATGCTGCGCATTTAAGCCAACAATTGTCTGATGTTGAGGTGGATGTGGCTTATCTTGATCCGCCATACAATCAGCATGCTTATGGCAGCAATTATCATGTGCTGAATGCGCTCACCTTATGGGCCTGTCCAGACATGCCGCCACCGAGTCAATCGGGCTATAAAGGTGGCATTGATCGCAGTTGGCGACGTGAGCGGCCCAGTGCCTACAATTCGGGCAAGCGGGCCACATTGGCTTATCAACAATTGATTGCCACCCTTAATGCACGGTTTATTTTGACCAGCTATAGCACCGACGGCAATATTGATCTGACCGATCTGTTGGCGGCGAATGTGGGGCGGGGTCGGGTCACGTTGGTCACGCAGGATGTGCCGCGTTATCGGGTCAGTCGGCAGCGGCAATCGGCACGGGCCAGAACCTTAGAGTTTATTGTGGTGACCGATACCCATGCGCCGTGTGGCCCATCGGTGGATTTATTGCTTGAGCAGTTACGCCATTTTGCGGCATTGGGCGGCGTGGAGCAGCGTCACACGCTGGTTATGCCGTCGTCATGACAGAATTGATGACACAGAAAATCACACCGCAAGCCATGCAGATCAGCAGTGCTTGTATTGGAATGGATTGAGGAAAAACAGATGTTTACAGGTATTATCGAAGCGGTTGGACAAGTCAAATCGGTGGTACGCCAAGGCGGCGATGTGCGCCTGTCGATCCACGCCGGACACTTAGATATGGGCGATGTCAAACTGGGTGACTCGATTGCCACCAATGGCATTTGCTTGACCGTGATTGACTACGGCCACGACTGGTATGCCGCCGATGTGTCCTTAGAAACGCTAGACCGCACCACGCTGGGCAAGTGGAAAAGCGGCACGCGCGTTAACCTCGAAAAAGCATTGCTACCCACCACGCGCTTGGGCGGTCATTTGGTCAGTGGTCACGTTGATGGCTTGGGCGAGATTACGGTACGCAAGCAAGATGCCCGTTCGATTTATTTTGAGGTCAAAGCGCCACGCGAGTTGGCCCGTTATCTGGCCGAAAAAGGCTCCATTACTGTGGATGGCATTAGCTTGACCATTAACTATTTAAAAGGTGATGTGTTAAGCCTGAATCTGGTGCCGCATACCGCCGAAGAAACCAATATTAACGACTGGACGATGGGCAGCGCGGTCAATTTAGAAGTGGATGTGCTGGCGCGTTATATCGAACGTTTGCTGCTGGGTGATAAAGCCGCTGATCATGTGGAGTCGCCAAAGGCCGGTGGGATTGATATGGCGTTTTTGGCAGACAATGGCTACTTACGGAAATAATGGGTGAGGGTGCGCGTAGCGTGCCCGACTCATTTTATAACGTCAAAAACGTGCTTTTGAGCATAAAAAAGCACAATTTAGTTGATAGATGATGACTTTGCATACAGCGTATTGCATACAGAACGTTAAGGAATAAACCATGCAGATGATTGACGAACTTGAGCGTTTATTTCCCAAGCAACCGTTAGGCGCAGGTCGATCTTTGTTAGAAGGCGACTTTTACGACACGCATTATCGTTTTTTTGATGACATTGATGATGACTATTTACAAGCGACTGGGCATTCGGCAACAGACCTTTTATTAAAGTATGCCTTTGATTGGCCTGAGTTTTATTTGCAAGCCAGTTTGCAAGCTGCACAATTACGGCGACGGCCCATTGAAGGCTACACAACATGGCAAGATGTCACGTATGAGTATCTCTATTACTTTAGCGATTCGTGCTGTTTTATAGATCCACTCGGGTTTCAATTCTTTTTACCTGCGGCGATCAAACACTATTTGCTGGCGATTGAGCAAAACGAAAACACAGTGTTTATAGAGCTTGGATTCAAACTTGAAGTGCAACACCCTATAAATTAAGGTGTTGCCATGACCTATCATCATCTCAGCCTCGACGAACGTAATCAAATCCAGCAACGACTCAATCAGGGACATACG
>JBBKWH010000015.1:0-5384 GCA_037968855.1 Moraxellaceae bacterium
CACGATTACATCGCCGAAATGTTTGATGCAATCCGTCGTTTCAATACGATTTTGATCGACTTTAACCGTGACGTGTGGGGTTATATCTCGCTCGGTTACTTTAAGCAAAAACTCAAAGACGGCGAAGTCGGCTCATCGACCATGCCACACAAGGTCAATCCAATTGACTTTGAAAACTCCGAAGGCAACTTGGGCATTGCCAATGCTGTGCTGGCCCATCTGGGTGAAAAGCTACCGATTTCGCGCTGGCAGCGTGACCTGACTGACTCGACCGTATTGCGTAATATGGGTGTCGGTTTGGCGCAAAGCTTGATTGCTTATGATGCGTGCTTAAAAGGCATTGGCAAACTCGAACTCAACGCAGAACGGATCAATAACGATCTCGATAGCGCCCAAGAAGTGCTGGCCGAGCCAATCCAAACCGTGATGCGCCGCTATAATGTCGAGCAGCCATACGAAAAACTGAAAAAACTGACCCGTGGTCAAGCCATGACCCGTCAGATGATGCTGGACTTTATTGCCGGTTCTGAACTGGTAGCCGTGCCTGAAGCCGACCGTCAACGTTTGGCTGAGATGACCCCCGCCAGCTATGTGGGTAATGCCGCTGATCAAGCGCGTGAGATTCATCAGCAGATTGCTAAACTTGCTGACTAAATCGCCATAGACAGCAACGAAGGAGTTACTGAATCATTCGTGGCTGTCTAAAAACCCAAACCGGTTCTGATGAGCCGGTTTTTTATTGTGATTTTTGCGCTGATTCATTTGGGAGTAACCATGCTATGGCGATCAACTCGTTATTATCGGGATCATCAAGATTGTCAGGATCAAGCAAATATCCTAAAGGCTTGAGCCGCTTTCATTGGAGTTGGCTGGCCGTGCTGATCGTGGCTTGTGGCATTGCGTCGATCAATCCGCTAGAACCGCCGTCGTATTTGATGCACCAAGCCGGCACAGTGATTGGTGTACTGATTTTGATGGGCTTGACCGTTAAAGGTCTGGTGAGCCGTGTTGGATTTGCGCTGACCATTATTTTTATAATGATTCATGTGTTGGGTGCGCATTATTTATATTCTTATGTGCCTTATAACGACTGGATTAAATCGCTAACGGGTTTTGATCTTAATGCCAGCATGGGCTGGACACGCAATATGTATGACCGCTTGGTACATTTTAGCTATGGCTTATTGCTATATCGGATCGTAGCGGATGTGTTTAGTATTTGGCTAAAAGGTCTAAGTCGTGGTCGAATCATGCTACTGGTGATTCAATTTGTCATGGCATCTAGCGTGTTTTATGAGTGGATCGAATGGTGGATTGCCATGGGCATGTCACCCGAAGCCGCTGAAAGCTATAACGGCCAACAAGGTGATCTATGGGACGCGCATAAAGATATGTTTGTCGCTACCATTGGTGCGATCATTGCAGGATTAGCTGAGCGTATCATGCTGATTCGCAATAAACCATAAGTGCTTTTTGAGGTGGTCTGTGTGCATCTGACCGCTGATCGCCATCCGACTCCCCTATTGATGTGATGAATAGTATGACCATGCAATACACCGACCAATCGTTGGCAGTCCTTGGTGGCTTAACCGCCCAGCAATTTATGGATGAATACTGGCAAAAAAAACCATTGCTGGTACGCAATGCCATGCCCAGTATTGTCAATTTACTCGTGCCAGATGAGCTAAAAGAACTGGCGACTCAAGACGATGTCAGCGCACGTCTATTGACCCAACAAGGCCCACAACATGAGCAATGGAAAGTCAAAAATTCACCCCTAACCAGCAAAGACTTTAAAAAATTGCCTGATCGCTGGACGCTATTGGTCCAAGCGGTTGATCACTGGTCAGTCGATGTGGCCGAACTGTGGCGTTATTTTGATTTTATTCCACAGTGGCGTCGTGATGACATCATGTGGTCATATGCGCCAAAAGGTGGATCAGTTGGTCAACACTTCGATCAATATGATGTTTTTTTGGTACAAGCCTATGGTTCACGTCGTTGGCAATTGGGCCAATCGTTTGGCCCTGAGACCGAATTTGTGCCTAAGCAGCCCTTGCGCTTATTGTCTGATATGGGCGAAATCATCTTTGATGAAGTGCTCGAAGCCGGTGATTTGTTGTATGTACCACCTGCGCTATCGCATTTTGGTGTGGCACAAAATGATTGCTTAACGGCGTCATTTGGCTTTCGTATGCCATCGGCATCGGCTTTGCTTGAACGGATGACCGATCAACTCTTGGGCGACACTCAGCACCAACAACCTGTCGCAGACCAAGCGCGCACCATCCATGCGGGTGGCTTGGTTGATCAAGCAGACTTGACCGCATTACGGGTGCAATTACAGCAGTTGATTGATCAGCCCGATACTTTTTTGGCGGCTACCATGAACTTGCTCAGTGAGCCAAAATACCCAGACAGCGTGCCTGAGCCAGAAGACAAGCAGGCCGATGTTGCCGAGTGGTTGCTTGATGATGCAGTGCGTGTCCGACAAGAGCCAACCGCACGATTGCTTTATGCACAGCATGCCGACCAGTTGCTGTTTTGGGCCAATGGTGAACCGTTGTGTGTCAGTGCAACCATGCAAACTGTGGTGAAGCAATGGGCCGATGGTCAGTGGATCTCTGCGGCACAATTACGCGAGTTACCGATACTAGAGATCTGGCAATTCCATCATCAAGGCCTATTGCTATGGGACATTATGGAAGATGATGAGTGATGAAAAAAGCATCAATTTAATTTGAACCTGTTCACGATGTTTTGCGATAAAGTAACGAAATATCACAAAGCATCGCCTATAATACTCATCTGAAAAATGATGATTTGTGATAAATATCACAGCACCAAACACTGTTTAATCTTTTTTTGATGACCTATGAATAGTTCTTTTTTGCCCAGAGAGGCATGTATTGGTTTGGACGCGTTGCATCTGGCGGCGTTAGGATTGATCCAAAATGCAGAGCGTGATCTTTATTTGATGACGCCTAATCTTGAGCCACAACGGCTGAATCGTGCTGACTTAGCGTTGGCGATTTCGGTGTTTGCTCGCTCTAGCCCGCGAACGCGGGTTCGCATTTTAATTACCAGCACTGAGCGCTTAAGCAATAACTCGCATGCTTTACTTAGCCTACATCGCCGGATGCCGAGTCGTATTGAGATTCGGCAAGTTCGGCCTGATGATGCCAAAGAAGAACGCCAAATGATTGTCGATAGTCGTCATCGATTATTGGTTGATCAAGATGATCGTAAATGGTCAGGTTGGTTTTGCGCCCACGAAATACCGCAAGCAGCGCAACAAACCGAGTATTTTGAATACTTATGGGATCATGCACAGCCGATTCGTGAGTTACGTCAGTTAAGCATTTAGCTGGTTAAACACCATCTCTCTAAAACAGCCAAATGGCTGTTTTTTAGTAGCTGATTACTTCATCAAGTACGATCCATCGCGACCTAAAAAGACATCTTTTAGATCGCTACTGCTATTCAACAACTCCATTAAGCCCGTGCCAATATCCGCTTGATCAGGCTACTGCCCGACTTCACTGGCTGACCATTGGCCAAAAATGGCGTTGGATCAAACAAACGTGTTTTGAGCCAATAGTTAAAGGTAAAACTTGGCCACAAGGTGGTGTTATTGCCGTTTTTATCCAGATACCAACTGGCACAGCCACCATCGGCCCAGACCGAACCTTTGGTACGGGTACGCATTTCATTGACAAACTTGTCTTCGGCGGCTTGGCTGACTTCAAAGCTGCTGATTTGATGCGCCTTCATATAGTCCAAAGCTTGGGCGATATAGCGTGCCTGCGATTCGATCATAAAAATAATCGAGTTATGCCCAAGTCCAGTATTAGGTCCCAGCAAAAAGAATGCATTGGGAAAGTTATGGCTTACCGTGCCCAAATACGCCTTCATGCCATCGTACCAATGATCCAGCAAGTCCATGTTGTTTTTGCCATGAATACTAAAATGCTCGGCTTGATTGGTGACATCAAAACCAGTGCAAAAAATAATCACGTCGATTTCAGTATCTTGACCATTGGCACGAATTGTATGCTCGCCCACACCGTCAACCGCAGCATGAATTAGATGCACATTGGGTTTGTTAAAGGCTTTGTAATAGCTATTGGACATCAATACACGCTTACAGCCGAGCGTGTAGGTGGGTGTTAAGGCGTTACGCGTTGCTTCATCTTCCACTTTTGCTAGATTTTTTAAGGCAAATTTTTCGCCAAATTTCATCATACGTGGATCAATCAAAAATCCAGTGGCGTTAAATTCTAAGGTCCAATAAATTTTGTTGCGATACATCCAACGAGATAATGGTTTATTGTCATATCTGTCTTTGGTTTCATCGCGAAACGCATGATCTGGCTTGGGCAAGACCCATGCTGGCGTACGCTGATAGATAAACAACTCACCGGCAATTTTAGCCATTTCAGGGATGATTTGAATCGCACTTGCGCCTGTGCCAATCACCGCAATCCGCTTACCTTTTAGATCAACACTGTGATCCCAACGGGCCGAGTGCATCTTGACGCCTTTAAACTGATCAAGCCCGCTAATCTTGGGATAAGCCGGAATATGCAAGGCACCACGCGCAGAGATGGCAACCCGACTACGAAACTCACGACCATCGGCACAAGTGATTAACCATGTGGCACTGGCATCTTCATAGCGAGAGGCACTGACCTCACAACCAAATTTGATATGAGAATAGATGTCATGCTTATTGGCCACCGATTGCATGTATTGCAAAATTTCGGGCTGAGCCGCAAAAGAGCGCGACCAGCGGTGTGGCTCGTATGAATAGCAATACATGTGTGACGGTACATCACAGGCCGCACCGGGGTAGACGTTATCGCGCCATGTGCCGCCCACATCCATGCCTTTTTCGAGAATCAAAAAATCGATCTTGCGTTTTTTGAGTTCAATCGCCATCGCCATACCACTAAAACCAGCCCCGACAATAATCACGGGTGCATCGAGTGCAACGTGGCTTGGCCCAAAAATCTGCTGCATATTGCCCATGTGAGACGTCCTTTTGCCGATGAGTCTGGTTGATATGGTACGGATACTGTCGGCACAACCCGTGTGTGCCGACAAATTTGACATGCGATATTGTCAAACATTGTTTATAGATGCAAGGCGCTGCCCACGTCCTGTAATGTCTGACCAGTCAGTCGATATCGAATCAACAGTCCTTATCATCAATGCTTAATGATCAAACCATTCGGTTAGTGTGGGCATGGCACGACTGCTGGGCCGCTTGCGTTTTGGTTTTGTGGTCGGTGTGCTGGGCGCTAAACGCTGCAACAGTTGTTTTTCAAACGCGATTTGCTGATGTTTTTGCTCATTTAATACTTGCTCAAACGCTTGCTCAC
>JBBKWH010000016.1:0-7293 GCA_037968855.1 Moraxellaceae bacterium
GTATTCTAACCAACTGAACTACCGCTGCGTATCGCATCAACAAAGGAGTGGTGGACGTTGACGGGCTCGAACCGCCGACCCGCTGCTTGTAAGGCAGCTGCTCTACCAACTGAGCTAAACGTCCATCGCGTTGCTGTGGGGTGCATTATAGAGCGTTCTTTTTTGCTGTCAAACGCTTTTGCATCATTTTTTAAGACAATCCTTTCAACTGCTCAAAAAATCGCTCATTTGCCACAAAACCGTCTTTTTTCGTTCAAAAATCAGGCATTTTTCGATAAAATATCATTCCTCACTATCGTCAGCACTGGCATCTGTATCGAATTTTAGAAAGTTATTCGACAATCTGCACCGATGTCCCCTCGAAGACCGCATCAAAGAGTACGATCACATCAACATTGCGCATTCTGATGCAGCCATGTGAGCACGGCACGCCCATCGGCTCAGTATCTGGTGTGCCATGGATATAAATATAACGTGCATGACTGTCGCAGCCTGCGCCTTGATTGTGCCCCGCCTCTACGCCAGACAACCATAAAATACGGCTCAAGATCCAATCGCGTGCCGGATACTGTGCCGCCAGAGCCTCATTATAGATTTCGCCAGTCGGCACACGCCCGACCAATACGCTATTGATCGGTAGGTCTGTGCCAATCTTTTGTGCAACCACATGCCGGCCTCGTGGGGTACAACCGCTGTTTTCAGTCTCACCTGCACCATTTTTGGCGGTCGAGATGATGTAGTCTTTTTGATCACCGTTGTGATTGGTCCAGCGCAAGCGTTGCTCGGCAATTGAAATGTAAATTGATCCCAAATCCTGTACTGACATGCCTCTCCCTCTTGATCTCACCGATCACAGACCGTATCCATTCATATTGTGCCACTTACACAGGCAACATTCGAACAACGCTTTTGTCTCTAATCGCCTCTATCGAAAACCTTCACTGATTTTTATGCTTTTTTCATGCCTATTCATTCATTGAACATCCATCAAATTTTAGGGGCGTCGTATGAGTCTTTCACTACATACTTTTTTGCATGAGCGTTTATCAGCGAACCAAATTGCCCATCATTTGGCAGCAGCAACGCACCTGTCGATTAGTCAAACCCAAGCTGCGATCAATCAATCCATTGATCTGATCTTTGCAGAGTTCATGGCTACCTATCAACAGCATGGTGTTGATGCGGCTGAATCATTGTTATATGCCAGCCCGTTGCAAAACATTGATCGTGATCAGACCTTTGATCAAGACACCGTGCTCTTGGCGCGCGATACTGGTCGTCCATTGTTTGACAAGCTTTATACCAATGAAACGCAACGCCAGTCGATCATTGCGACGCTTGCGACGACACAACAGATTGAATCTCAAGCTGCGCAAGATATTTTGTTTGCAGTCATTACATTGTCACTACGTGAACTTGCCATTTTGGTGCATGACAGTCAAATTGATAGCGCAGGATTAGCCGATTTACTCAATGCACAGACATCGCTTGCTGCACCGGATATTGCAACAACGCCATCCATCCATCAGGCAGACAATCCTGTTTTAAATCGTTTACCCGATCCAGTCGAACAAGTTGCCGAACAACGTTTAAATCCCACGATCCAACCGATTCCAAAATCAACCGACCCAGCAGAAGAAGCACCTGCGGTACAAACCCATCGGCAGCACAAGCAGTCGTCGTTTTTGAGCAAATATGCCTTACACGCAGTATTTGCCATTTTGGTGTTGATTCCATTGTTAGTGTTTTGGCGTTCGTGTAGCCAAACCCAGCAAGAATCGATTCAGCGTGCCAATGATACGCCAGCCGTGATTGATACGGGCATGAATGCCCCTGCACAATCGGTCGTACCAAACATTGATAGCAATGCAGCAGGCGAAGCGCCAACGAGTCCAGCGGCGAACGAGCTCGTGCCCAACAATGGCAATCCTGCTACAACCCCACTACCCACCCAGATACCAACATTAGACCTGCCTGCCAATCAAGCAGTACCTGACACCACAGCCAATCCTTAATGTCCATGCCAACAAAAAACCCCACATCTACCAGAAACGTGGGGTTTTCTAATCATCAACAGATCATGCTGTGATTAATCGTTTTTACGGCCTTTGCTGGCGGCAATCCGCAAGCGCAAACCATTAAGACGAATAAAACCTTCGGCGTCTTTTTGGTTATATGCACCAGCGTCATCTTCAAAGGTGGCAATGTTGGCATCAAACAATGAATCGTCTGATTTACGGCCAGCAATCATCACGTTGCCTTTGTACAATTTGACGCGCACCACACCGTTAACCGGCTGTTGTGACTCGTCAATCATCGCCTGTAGCATTTTGCGCTCAGGGCTCCACCAGTAGCCGTTGTAGATGATTTCGGCATAACGTGGCATCAATTCATCTTTCAGATGCGCAACTTCACGATCTAGGGTGATGGACTCAATGGCGCGGTGTGCTTTGAGCATAATCGTACCGGCTGGAGTTTCGTAGCAACCACGTGACTTCATACCAACATAGCGGTTCTCGACGATATCCAAACGACCAATACCGTGCTTGCCACCCAATTCGTTGAGCAAAATCATCACGTCGTGCGGCTTCATCTCGACGCCATCAACAGCCACGATATCGCCTTTGGCATAGGTCAGCTCAATGTATTGAGGCTGATCTGGTGCTTGCTCTGGGCTAACCGACCAGCGCCAGATGTCTTCTTCTGGCTCCCAGAATGGGTCTTCCAAACCGCCGCCCTCATACGAGATATGCAGCAAGTTGGCATCCATCGAATACGGCGATTTTTTGCCTGCTTTGGCGTAGTCGATTGGAATATTGCGCTCTTTGGCATATTCCATCAGCGTTTCACGCGAGGTCAAATCCCACTCACGCCAAGGCGAGATGCAGGTCAGGTTTGGAGCAAGACCATACATACCCAACTCAAAACGCACTTGGTCATTGCCCTTGCCGGTTGCACCGTGAGCGATTGCATCAGCACCATGCTCTTTGGCAATTTCGACCAAACGCTTGGTGATCAATGGACGTGCAATCGATGTGCCGAGTAGGTACTCACCCTCATAGATGGTATTGGCACGGAACATCGGAAAAACGTAATCGCGCGCAAACTCTTCGCGCAAATCTTCGATATGAATGGACTTTACGCCCATTGCTTCGGCTTTAGCACGCGCCGGCTCAACTTCCTCACCCTGACCCAAGTCAGCGGTAAAGGTGATCACTTCTGCATCGTACTGCTCTTGCAGCCATTTGAGAATAACCGAGGTATCTAGCCCGCCTGAGTAGGCCAGCACGATCTTGCGAATGTCCGCCATATCGATGTTCCGCTTAAAAGAATTAAAACGGCGCTTATTCTACACCAAACGCACGGATACAGTGACGTCCTGCCGCCTTTGCTTGATAAACAGCAGAGTCAGCTTGATCAATCAAACGATTGGGTGTCATCGGCTTGGCCTGACGATTCGGCTGCCATGTTGCAATACCAATACTAATGGTCACGTGGTCCGCAGTATGCGAGCCACGATGCTCGATATTCAACCGATCAACCGCCAGCATCAGTTTGTCCGCGACACGCTTTGCACCCTCACTTGGCGTATTGGGCAGCAGTAAAATAAACTCTTCGCCACCATAACGTGCGGCCATATCGGCACTACGCTGTAAGTGCGACTTTAAGATATTGGCAATTTGCACCAAGGCATCATCACCCTGCAAATGGCCGTAGGTATCGTTGTAGGCTTTAAAGTGATCGACATCAATAAACAGCAACGACAACGGCTCAGATGAACGATCCGCTCGATCCCACTCAGTCATAATTGATTCGTTAAAATAACGACGGTTAGATAGGCCCGTGACCGGATCTTCTCGCGACAATCGAATCAACTCTTCGCTCATGACTTTAGATTGCAGCTTATCTAGCTCTAGCAATCGACCCTGCAAAAAACTCATACGGTCTTTGCCAATCATCAAATACGACAGCATAAAGCCGATGCAATTACTGACAATCACTGCATAAAAATACATCAATGGGTCATAGTCAGTCTTGATGACCATAAACACCACCAAAGGTGCCAAACCCGCCAAGGTACAGGTTAACAGCAAGACACGCGGACGTACCCCGCTCAAAAAATACACCAGCATATACACAAAAATAACGATATAACTGGCTTGCTGAGTCAGCCGAACCTCAGCAAATGACAATGTCAAAATACAAGTGGTCAGCACGCCCAAAAAAGTCAGCGCCGTCACAAAGGCTTGATAATTTTGATTAAGTTTGGGCACACATACCAACAGTGGTAGCGCACCTAAACACAAGGCGCCATTGAGGTAAGCCAAGCCCCAAACAATCAGATCGTGTAGCCGATGATCCACAGACGCAACAAAAAATACCGTTGGAAAAGTAATCAGGCCAAGGCCCAAATAAGCCAACATAAAGCTAAAATGATTATTACGAATTAAGCCTATGGCACGATCAGACAGGGACCGCCAAAAGCGCCGCTCAAGCTCGGCAGGAAATGGACGCATAATTGCGCGCTCATTGGCCAATAAATGACGAATGAGACTATCTTCCTGCAGCAACGCGCTGGGTAGTGGAAGGGGTGTTTTCACTCAGATTCCATGCATTTTATTACAAACCACCCTGCATACAGCGGGATGAATGATGTCTGCTTCAGCATCCTAACGAATACTTAAATCTTTTTCATGACGCGACACTACCAACTGCATCCATATTCCTGCAAGCCATTCCGTCGGCGGATCGATTGGATTATCATGATTTTTATCGATCATAACTCTGTTGGATGCCCCTTGAACGCCCTGACTATTACCCGACCGGACGACTGGCACATCCATCTTCGCGATAGCGCAGCACTGGCCCGCACCGTACCGGATATCGCCCGCACCTTTCATCGCACCATCTGCATGCCCAACCTTGTACCACCGGTCAAAACCGTGACTGAAGCCCTCGCCTACCGCGACCGGATCATGGCGCATGTCCCTACAGGTACTGCATTTGATCCGTTAATGGTGCTGTATCTGACCGATCAAACCGATCCGGCAGAAATAGCCAAACTCAAAGCCTCAGCACATGTCAAAGCAGTCAAGCTCTACCCTGCCGGCGCAACCACCAACTCTAGTGCGGGTGTCACCGATCTCGCCAAAGTGTATGACGTGATTGCTCAGATGGAAGAACATGGCGTACCTTTTTTGCTACATGGCGAAGTGACCCATGAACACGTCGACATTTTTGACCGCGAAAAACAGTTTGTTGATGATGTTCTCGATCCATTGTTGCAGCGTTTTCCACAGCTTAAAGTGGTGTTAGAACACATCACCACTGGCGATGCCGCCCAGTTTGTGCAAAGCAAAGGCAGCAACATTGCCGCCACCATTACCCCACAGCATTTACTGTTTAACCGCAACCACATGCTGGTCGGCGGAGTGCGTCCGCATTTGTTTTGTCTACCGATCCTCAAGCGTCAATCGCACCAAGCCTTGTTGATTGATGCCGCGACCAGTGGCAGCCCCAAGTTCTTTTTGGGTACAGACAGCGCGCCACATGCCCAAGACAAAAAAGAAAATGCTTGCGGCTGTGCCGGTTGCTATAGCGCCCCATACGCATTGCAACTGTACGCCGAAGCCTTTGAGGATGCTGGTCGCTTAGACAAGCTCGAAGGCTTTGCCAGTCATTTTGGGGCAGACTTTTATGGACTGCCACGCAATACAGATACCGTCACACTGTTGCGGCAAGATCAAGTGATTGCCAACTCATTGGACTACCTTGATGGTCAGCAGTTGGTGCCATTACGTTTTGGCGAAACCCTACGTTGGAGTCTGGCATGACCGATCAAGCCGCAACACCCGCGCCGATTGGTCAACGTTTTCGTGGTTTTTTGCCCGTCGTGGTGGATGTCGAAACCGCTGGCTTTGAAGCGCGGACCGATGCCCTGCTGGAAATTGCCTGCATTCCGATTTTGTATAACGAGGCTGGCCAATTTGTCACTGGCGAGGCCCTACATGCCCACCTCAGGCCCTTTGATGGGGCACATTTAGATCAACGCTCGCTGGCCTTTACCGGTATTGATCCGTTTAGTCCGATGCGCATGACCTTTGCCGAAGACGAAAAAACCGCCTTAAAACGGATTTTTAAATCATTAACCGAGACGCGTCGGCAACAAGGCTGCAATCATTGTGTGTTGGTTGGCCATAATGCGCACTTCGACTTGGGTTTTTTGCGTGCGGCGATTGACCGCACCCATACCAAGAATCAAAGCCCATTTCATAGTTTTTCAGTGTTTGATACCGTGACCCTATCGGCCATGGCCTTTGGTCAAACCGTCTTGGCGCGGGCTTGTGAGTCGGCTGGGATTGCTTTTTCTGGCAAAGAAGCCCACTCCGCTTTATACGACACACAAAAAACTGCCGAATTGTTTTGTCATATCCTCAACGCCTACCCCATGTTGGCCCAAGCATTGAGTGATGATAACCAGACCGTTGCCGAGCCGAGTGATTAATCACGCGTCAGCACTCAATTGCCCTTTGCCTGTCATACCGACCTGCAAAGGGCTTTTTTTTGATCAGTCAAGCACAGCATCTCGGTATAACCCATGGATCGCACTGCTCTTAAAACTGGCTTAAAAACCATCCAAACCCCGACATTGATGGCAAAAAGATTAAAAAACATGCAAACAATACGATTTAATGCAAAAAACCTCACACAACTGTTGACTCATTTTTAAAAAACACTATGATGTGCGCACACCTCTTGTACTCCCCATCGTCTAGAGGCCTAGGACACCGCCCTTTCACGGCGATAACCGGGGTTCGAATCCCCGTGGGGAGACCATATTTGGTCTAGTACAATCAAGCACTTAACGTGCAGTTGCTTTAAGCTAGACCACAAAAAGCCCGCTCAATGAAGCGGGCTTTTTGTTGATTTTTTTTGCCAATCTTGCACTGAAAGCTAAACACCCAAGGCCAAAACAAAAGGATGATCCATAGACCATCCCTTAGTCAGGCCTAGCGCTGATTACGACTCGTTAGTCGGCTTGGCAGTCTTCCATGACCAGATGCCAGCAATGGTCAGTGTGACGGCAATAAAGCCCAGCGAGACACCAATCGGGATATGGTAGAGGTCGAGCAACAACATCTTAATACCGATAAACACCAAGATGATCGACAAGGCATACGGCAACAAATGAAAGCGCCCTGCAAGATCCGACAGTAAGAAGAACATCGCACGTAAACCCAAGATTGCCAGCAAATTTGCAGTTAAAACGATAAACGGATCGCTAGTGACCGC
>JBBKWH010000017.1:0-19813 GCA_037968855.1 Moraxellaceae bacterium
GATTTGGTTGAAGCAATGGCCAAGACCGATGCCATTATCAATATCAAAAAAGCCCAGTTTTTGGCCCCGCACGAAATGCGCCATATTTTGCATAAGTGCTTAGAAGCTGGTAACGACAAGCTGATTTTGTGTGAGCGTGGCTCGGCATTTGGTTATAACAACCTTGTGGTCGATATGCTGGCCTTTGATGCCATGAAAAGCATGAATGTACCGGTGTTCTTTGACGTAACCCATGCGTTGCAGCAACCCGGTGGCCGTGCCGATTCGGCGGGTGGTCGTCGTGCACAGATCAGCACCTTGGCACGTTCGGGTATGGCAACCGGCATCGCAGGCTTGTTCTTAGAGGCGCATCCAGATCCAGACAAAGCCAAGTGCGATGGCCCATGTGCCTTGCGTTTGTCTCAGCTCGAACCGTTCTTGCGTCAGCTTAAACAGATTGATGATTTGGTCAAAGGCTTTGAAGTCTTAGACACGCACTAAGTATTGATCAAGCGTCCGATCTTGCGTAGATCGGACGTTTTTTTAATGATGATGATTGTGATAGTCGGCATGTCGTGATTTAGATGTTTTTGGACATGCGTGTTGATTTTTTTATTCTGAGTTTATTGTGATCGTGCGCTGACAACGGATTAGTCCGGCCCACGTTGAAACCCTTGAGGAGTTGTAGATGAGCCAAATCACCGACATTCGTGCCCGTGAAATTTTAGACTCACGCGGAAACCCGACCATCGAAGCTGACGTCACCTTAGATTCTGGCGTGATGGGTCGTGCCTGTGCACCAAGTGGTGCCTCAACAGGTTCACGCGAAGCATTAGAACTGCGTGACGGTGACAATAGCCGCTACATGGGTAAAGGTGTCCGCAAGGCCGTTAAAAACGTCAACAGCGATATTCGTGACCTGTTGTTGGGCCGTGATGCGCGTGACCAAAAAGGTCTAGACGACAAAATGATCGCGTTGGATGCCACCGAGAACAAGTCTAAGCTTGGCGCAAATGCCATGTTAGCAGTGTCTTTGGCCGCGGCGCGTGCAGCAGCAACCGAACTGAAAATCCCGTTGTATCAACATATCGCCAACCTGCGCGGTCAAAGCACCTTGACCATGCCTGTCCCGATGATGAACATCATCAATGGTGGCGCACATGCTGACAACACGGTTGATATTCAAGAGTTTATGATTGAGCCGGTGGGCTTTACCAGCTTTAGCGATGCCTTGCGTGCGGGTACTGAAATTTTTCATTCGCTCAAAAGCGTCTTGAAAAAACAAGGTCTAAATACCGCAGTGGGTGATGAAGGTGGTTTTGCACCCAACCTGCGTAGCAATGAAGAAGCGATTACCGTCATTCTGCAAGCCATTGAGCAAACGGGCTATAAAGCCGGTAGCGACATCATGTTAGCACTTGATTGTGCCGCCAGTGAGTTCTACAAAAATGGTCAGTATGTGTTGGCTGGTGAAGGCAACAAAGCCTTTAGCAGCAACGAATTCTCGGATTATTTGGCTGGTTTGGTGCGTCAGTACCCGATTATCTCGATTGAAGATGGTTTGGATGAGTCCGATTGGGATGGTTGGTCGTATCTGACCAGCATCTTGGGTGACAAAATCCAATTGGTTGGTGATGATCTGTTTGTCACCAATCCTGCGATCTTGCAAAAAGGCATTGATCAGAAGGTTGGTAATTCGATTTTGATCAAATTCAATCAGATCGGTACCTTGACCGAAACGCTGGACGCGATTTATCTGGCTAAAGCCAATGGCTATAGCACGGTGATTTCGCACCGCTCAGGCGAAACCGAAGATTCGACCATTGCTGATTTGGCCGTGGGGACTGCGGCGGGTCAGATCAAGACGGGTTCGTTGTGCCGTTCGGACCGTGTGGCTAAGTACAACCAACTGCTGCGTATCGAAGAGATGGTTGATGCGGTCTATCGCGGTCGTGCCGAGTTTAAAGGTCTAAACTAATATGTTCTCCACCTTGTCAGGCCGGATTTTGTTTGGGTTGGGACTGATTGTCATCGCCTTATTACAAAGTCAGCTCTGGCTTGGGGAGAGCGGCTATCGTGATCGGCAAAATCTGATCACGATGATCTCTGCACAACAAGACGAAAACGCCAAATTAAGCGAGCGTAATCGGGTGTTGCGTGCCGAAGTGAATGACTTAAAAGAAGGTCTAGAAGCCGTCGAGGAACATGCGCGACTAGATCTGGGCCTGATTAAACCGAACGAAACCTTTGTACAGATGAGCACCTTGCCTAGTGCAGGGGCATCTGTGGTTCAAGCAGTCACACCGACAACGGCCACACCATGAGCCGATATTGGGCCGTGGTGCCTGCTGCGGGGAGTGGCCGTCGTTTTGGTGGCCCAACGCCCAAACAGTATTTGATGTTACACGGACAGCCGGTCATGCTGCATAGCATTGATCGGCTGTGTCGTTTTTTGCCGTTATCCGCCTGTGTGGTTGCTATCTCAGAGGGCGACGATCACGCCGCGCAATTACCGTATGCCAGTCCAGACAAGGTTCGTTTTGTGATTGGCGGTGCGGAGCGAATGGATTCGGTGTTGGCAGGATTGCGAGCCTTAAAGGTCGAGGCTGATCCACAAGATTGGGTGCTGGTACACGATGTGGCCCGTCCTTGCATTACTCAAAATAGCCTAAGTAAATTAAAGCAAACCTTAGCCGATGATCCGGTTGGTGGATTATTGGCCGTGCCGGTGCGAGACACCCTCAAACGTGGGTTAAATGGCCAAGTCGAACGCACGGTCTCGCGTGAGCATCTTTGGCAATGCCAAACCCCACAAATGTTTCGCTATGGTTTATTACTCGCCGCACTGGAAGATGCTGTGGCGCAGCAGCGATTGGTCACCGACGAAGCCAGCGCGATGGAATTGGCGGGGCATACTGTGCGCTTGGTCGAAGGCCGTAGTGACAACATTAAAATTACCTATACCGATGATTTGGCTCTTGCATTGGCGATTATGCAGGCGCAGTCTTGATGTCACTAACAGTTATCCAAAATTTATGCTTAATAAGTGCTGAATAGAAAGTAATCATGCATACATGATCTGATGCTCTATGTTTTGCCAAGCTACTCAATGGCAGGATTGCATGATTACTTATAAAAGCCCGCTTATGGCTAAGCTTCATCTGAGAAAATTTTTTACTTGTCTAAAGCATCTCTTAGTTTGTCGAAGTCAAAATTTGGATTGTGGTATGTAATGCCGGTTTCGTAAATTTCATTTCTCGTTCTGGCTGATGCAAGACACTCTATAAAGAAAGATCTATCTTGCTCTTTAATTCCAAACTCTATTTTAATCCAATATTCTGACATTTTAAATAAAATAATAACTGATAAAATAATTGTGATTGTGAGATATAATACACTGCCAAACACGAGAACTAGAATTGAGATGGTTAATAACATGCCTAATACGCTGGACAAAATTAATAGATGCAAAAACTTCTTTTCCCATCTTTTGATTTTTTTCTGCTGAAGTGGAGATTCTTTAATAGATACAATTATGTCCTCGAACGCTTTGTTTTTCATAGTGCACTCACATCGGTTATTTTTTGAACAGTAAATTGACTTTGAGGGTGTTGTACGACTTTCTCTGAGCCTATACGATAGACAACTATTTTTCAATTGTTGGCAGATTTAATGGTTTGCTTAGAAGGTGGATGTTTATGTGGCGCGGTGCGCTATCAGTATCACGGTGAACTGGGACAAGTAATGGCCTGTCACTGCCAAGCCTGTCGTAAAGCACAAGGCACGCCATTTGTGACCAATATGCCGATTGATGCCAGCCAGTTTGATCTGTTGCAAGGTCAAGACGCGCTAAAGGAATTTGAATCCAGCGCGGGTAAGTTTCGGGTGTTTTGCAGTCATTGCGGTAGCCCGATCTATAGCCGGTTGGCAGACCTGCCGAATGTGTTGCGCCTACGTCTAGGCACGGTTGAGACTCCTTTGCCGGTTCATGGCATCGACGCGCATATCTTTGTGGCTGATCAAGCCAATTGGTACAGCATCTGCGATCAAGCACCACAGTATGAGACCCGCCCATGAGTCCATTTGATTTGCGCATTGGTCAAGGTGTTGATGTACACGCCTTTGGCGAAGGTGAGTTTGTCACCTTAGCGGGCGTGCAAATTCCGCATACGCATGGTTTGGTGGCGCATTCGGATGGTGATGTGGTGCTGCATGCGCTGTCCGACGCCTTACTGGGTGCATTGGCGCTGGGTGATATCGGCCAGCATTTTCCTGATACCGATGACGACTATAAAGGTGCTGATAGCCGTGTGCTGCTGCGTCATGTGTATGGCTTGATTCAGGCTAAAGGTTTTGCTTTGGTCAATGCTGATATTACCGTTGCCTGCGAGCGGCCAAAGTTGGCCAAACACAGTATTTCCATGCGGCAAAATATCGCCGATGATTTGGCGGTTGCGTTAGATCAGGTTAGTGTTAAAGCCACGACGACCGAAAAACTAGGCTTTACTGGGCGGCAAGAAGGGATTCTAGTGACAGCGGTGGTGTTGTTGGCGAAGGTTTAATGTTTATTGGTTTTTCAGCCGAGACAACGCAATATCATAAACCGCATTGCGCTCACGCTTGCCCACAGCGATCACAGTCACGGTAATGGTCTGCTCTTCAACGCTATACACTAGACGATAGCCTGCTTGTCGAAGTTTGATTTTATACAGATGTGCTGCGCCATGTAATGCAGCACTGGGTACATGGGGCTGTGCCAGCCGTTCAAGCAACTTTTTTTTAAACTGTTCTCGAATAGAATGCCCCAATTTGTCCCATTCTTTACGGGCAGATTGTTTAAACGCCAGCTTATAACTCATCATTTATAGCTCATCAATGTTGACCTCAATTGAGGGTTCGTTCAGACGTGCTTTAACGATATCAAGCAAGGCCAAATCATCAATCATGTCCATCATTGCTTCATAGGCTTGAGCAGGCACACAATAAAACGCAGGTTGATTGCGATTTAAAATCACCACAGGCATCCCATGTCCGTTGGCAATCACCTTCATTGGATTGGTTTTTAATTCTGAAATACTTGCAGCCGTTTCAGCCAGTAGTTGATAGGTCATTGAGATCACCGATTGATCAATATGGAGATGACCTAATAATGGGTCTTTAAAGCGGTCTTTTCAATAAGTATCTGGCGTGAGGTTGAGGCGTTGTAACTCATCCATCACCCCCTGCCACACCTCATCCGGTACCCACACCTGTTCAAGCAACACCCGTGCCTCAGTCGGATCCATACCCAAATACAGCACCCGATACAGATAAATCACACTGGATACCCGATAGTTCAGTGCGCAATGTAGCCAGACCTTTTGATCACGCAAATCATGCAGCAATTGCAACACGCGCGTGATTTGGCGCGTGCTAGGCCGATCAAACAAGATGGGCAGATTGATGTAATCCATGCCAAGTTCTAATACCAAACGATCTTCGCCATGTAACACATTGCTGGCATCGGTTAAGGCCAGATTGATCACCACCTCAAACCCAGCCTGCGCGATCAGTTCAAACTGGACCGGATTCGGTTGGCCGGAGCTGGCTAAGCGCGCATGAATCGGAGCGTAAGCCATGATGTGTTCAAGCGTGGTATCTGCAAGATTGGCAAGATGATGCATCATGGCCTCGTCGGTTGTTGTGATGGGGTTAGCCTAAGTCTTAGCTTTTACCCTGCAAAAAGCGACTGGCTTTTTCGAACAAGATTGGCCCTGTTCCTACAGTCGGCAAAAAGTCGGAGTAAGGCAGCGAACGACCAATTTTTAATAAGAATGGTGCATCGTCACCGACTTTGCCTGCACTGGTCATGATGACGCGAGTTTGCTTGGCATTAATGGCCTCAAAGCGCATGCGGCCTTGCATAAACTCAATATCTCCGCCGTTGGCCCAATAACGCACCGCATGGTCTGACTCATTGCGAAAGCGCATGTGCAGTTTAAACGGAATCGAAATCACGCCAAGGCCCATACCGACATGAATTTCGCTGTCTTGACCTTGGTCGTTGGGCAACGTGGTGGACTCGACACGGCGTACTTGGCGCAACATTTTAGTGTAGCTACGCGGATCGGCAAGGGCACTTTGCGTTTTGGCAATTGGCGCATTGAGTGTGGTGATGGAGGTCACAAAGTGCATGTTTTCGTTGCGCTTGCTGGTTTGCATTTGGCGAGGCACATGGGTAAACACTACAGGTGTTTTGGATTGATCAATTAAGCGCTGAATGGTGTTCATTTGCGCGTCGCTATAATCCAGCACAGGCACGATATTGGCCACGCTTTGTGCTGCGGGTAGGCGGGTTTCTGGCATAAAGCGCCGACGTAAGGATTCCAGCACAAAGGCATTCACGCTAGATGGAATCGCCGATTTGATTTCTGGCATGGCCTTAAAGACGGTGCTGATCACAAAGCCTTTTGGCTCGTTTAAGTCGCCCCATTGGGTGAGGGTGACCAAGGTTTTGCCATTGGGCAGTGCAAACCATTCAAACTTGCCCTGACCATATTGAATCGGTGAGTCAATCAGTAAAGTAGATAGGCTGTTGTCGGTCAATTGATGTTGCATGACCACGTCTTCGCTAAAGCTGAGCAAGGGAATCGGCACAGGCACATGAATATGATATTTGACCTGTGAGATGTTGCCTTGTTGCTCGATGGTTTTGGCACTGGTCAAGGTAGGAAACAAGCCCACATATCCGGCATAGTTGCTCAGGGTTTGTTTAACCTGTTGTGGCGTCGCCGATACCACAAGCGCAGCACTGGTAAAGCCTGCTTTGGGGTAGTAGCGTGGGCCACGAGAGGAAGGCAGCGTCATGGCGCGTGGCGCGTGGCCGTAGATCATAATGTCTGATCCCGCCAGATCGGCCACACTGTTTGCTTGGCCAGCAAACGGTGCCAAGGCGCTGGGCGTTGGGTCATTCCAGACGGTGAGTGAGGCATGGCCTAGGACTGGCAATAGGCCAATCAAGGTGGTTGCGGCGAGGCTAAGGGGTAAAAATCGCATAGCACATCCTTGCGTGGTGTTATTAAAAGAGCCGTCGTGCTGGCTTATGATCAAGTATGGGGGGCAGTGATGCAAATACGAGTCATAGAGTTTGAAGAAATAGTGAATCTTCGCTCCGCCTGATCTTTGCACAAAAAAACAGCCCACCGAAGTGAGCTGTTGGTTTTTTTGCAAAAAATGGCTTATTTGATCCGCTTTGGCAGGATGTCTTTGAGCGCGTTGTGCATTTTAAGCAAGGTGGCTTCGGTAGTGTCCCAGTCAATACAGCCATCGGTGACTGATTTGCCATATTCCAAATCACACAGATTGGCCGGAATATCTTGGCGACCACCTTTAAGGTGACTCTCGACCATCAGACCCACGATGGATTGGTTGCCATCTTGGATTTGTTGGGTGATGTTTTCGAGCACCAACGGTTGCAGATACGGGTCTTTGTTACTGTTGGCATGGCTGGCGTCAATCATGATTTTGCTGCTGACTTTGGCTTTGGCAAGGGCTGCCTCAGCTTGAGCCACCGAGCTGGCATCATAGTTCGGTTTACCGTTACCACCGCGCAATACCACATGGCCGTAAGGGTTGCCATTGGTGCGAATAATCGCCACTTGGCCGTCTGCATTCAGACCCAAAAAGCTATGACCCGACTGCACGGCTTGCATGGCGTTGACTGCAACGGTCAGGCCGCCATCGGTACCATTTTTAAAGCCCACAGGTGAGGACAGACCCGACGACATTTCGCGGTGGGTTTGGCTTTCGGTGGTGCGTGCGCCAATCGCTGACCAGCTAATCAAATCTTGCAGGTACTGTGGCGAGTTGGGGTCAAGCGCTTCGGTGGCACATGGCAGGCCCATCTCGTTCAGGTCGAGCAATAAGCGGCGACCCATGTGCAGCCCTTTTTCAATATCAAAAGAGTCGTTCATGTCTGGGTCGTTGATTAAACCTTTCCAGCCCACTGTAGTGCGTGGTTTTTCAAAATACACCCGCATCACAATAAACAAGGTGTCTTGCACTTGGTCGCGTAGGGCTTTTAAGCGTTCGGCATATTCGTGGGCGGCTTTGATGTCGTGAATCGAGCATGGGCCAATCACCACAAACAGGCGTGGATCGCTACCGTCTAGGATCTTGCGGACGGTGTTGCGGCCATTTAATACAGTGTCATGCGCAGCAGGAGACAAAGGCATTTCGGCCTTGAGCTGGGCGGGGGTAATCAGCGTCTGGATCGATGCAATGTTTAGGTCATCAATGTCATTGGCCAGACGTGCGGCGTCTTGGGTTGCGTTCACAGCGCACTCACTACTTCAAAATAAGATACAAGTCCCAATGTTGGGGGCTGATGGCATTTGGTGCAAGTCATTGACCATGAAAAATATCGTTTACAGCGGCGGTTTTGCCGATGCTGTCGCTAAAGGTGCGGATATTGATGCAGTATTGGTCGACGATAGGCTGGTTGTTGGTTTGGATTCGGTAGGTTTGGCTTTGATTGGGTTGACCACAAAGTTGATGCCCAATAGCAGTAAGGTGACACCCAAAATTGGCCGAATAATACGATCAGGCAGCTTAGAGCTGAGCAATGTACCCACAATAATCGATGGAATGGCACCGATCAGGAGCAGCATCAACAGGTGTAAATCGACGTTGCCCGACTTCATGTGGCCAAGACCCGCCACCAGCGTCAGCAAGACCGCATGCGCTACGTCTGAGCCAATAATTCGGATCATCGGTAGATTAGGAAACAGCAACACCAAGGCCATGATGCCAAACGCGCCTGCACCCACCGAGGAGAGCGTGACCAATACACCCAACAAGATGCCCATTAAGATCATGCGGTATTTGTTGCGAATCACCACTGCTTGGTGCTCATCTTGATCTTGTACCACTGGCGCACGACGCTTGTTAAAAAACTGTTCGATTTGTTGACGAAACACAATTGATGCACCGGTCAGAATCAACATCCCACCAAGCACCATGGTGAGCATTTTTTTGTATTCTTTGGCCCCACCGCCAAAGTGATCGAGTGACCACGTGGTTAGCAAAGACGCAGGAATACTGCCCACGGCCAACCACAATACAATCGGCCAGACAATATTGAGCTTGCGAGCGTGCACCAAAGAGCCACAAAATTTGGAGATGGCGGCATACAGCAAGTCTGTACCAATCGCGATATGTGGCTCGACACGCATCATCAGTAAGATTGGCGTCATCAGCGACCCACCACCCACACCCGTGACCCCAACACAAAAACCGACCAATAGGCCAGCCAAGACAAAATAATAATCAGGCGTCATCACGGGGCTTCACTTTGAGGGTATTCATCAATGGGAGGGCATGCTAAAGCATTTTTTTAGCTAAGCAAAAGCATAAAAAGTGCAAAGTTCAGCATAAAAATTCATAACAAGGATGTGATCTAGTGCGGATGAATCATCAAGCTGCTGGAGGATTAAGCACTTGATGGTAAAGCAAGCGGATGCGCATCTGTTGTTTGGTCTTCAATGCTAGAATGCCGTTTTATGGCGACACAGTGGGCAGCGTGGTTGGGCTGTCCGAGGAGTCTAGTTCACGATGGTCGATCAAGGCCGTGTTGCGACTGCATCAATGACGGCGACTCATAAGCGACTTATTCGCATAGGGATTGTGGCGGGTGAGTTGTCGGGTGATACGCTAGGTGCTGCACTGATGCGAGATCTGCGTCGTTTATATCCCAAAGTTCAGTTTGTGGGCATTGGTGGGCCGCAGATGTTGGCGGAGGGACTCGATGGACGTCATCCGATGGAGCGCCTATCGGTGATGGGGTTGGTTGAGGTCATGGGTCGGTTACGCGAGCTATTTGGCATTCGTGACGACTTGGTGGCTGAGTGGACGGCTCAGCCAGTAGACGTCTTTATTGGTATTGATGCACCAGATTTTAATTTACGCTTATCGGCCAAGCTTAAAGCGCTTGGCATCAAGACCGTGCAGTACGTTAGCCCATCGGTTTGGGCATGGCGTCAAGGCCGTGTGCATAGCATTAAAGCAGCGGTCGATCTGGTGATGTGTCTGTTTCCGTTTGAGGTGCAGTTTTATCATCAGCATCAAGTGCCAGCGGTGTTTGTCGGTCATCCTTTGGCTTTAAGCCTGAAGACCGGCCACCATGCCAAAGCGGGCAAGCACGTGCTGGGATTGGCACCAGAGCGATATATTGTAGCGTTACTGCCCGGTAGTCGCGCTGGAGAGGTCAGTCGTTTGTTGCCCATGCTGCTGGAGACCGCGCGTATCTTGCATCAAGCCGATCCAGAGTTACGCTTTTTGATTCCTGCGGCCAACGACGCGCGTGATCGGCAGATTCGGACGCTGCGTGATGCATTGCCAGAACCACTGCGCCATGCGGTACGGATTAAAGTGCCGACAGATGACAGCGGCACGATTGGTCGTCAGGTGATGGCAGCCAGTGATGTGGTGATTTTGGCATCTGGCACTGCCACGCTTGAGGCGCTGCTACTGGCTCGGCCTATGGTGGTGGTGTATCGCGTGCATTGGTTGACCTATTTGATTGCACGCTGGATGGTCAAGATTGATCAAATCTCTCTGCCCAATATCTTAGCCAATCAGACCATTGTGCCAGAGTTGATTCAAGGTGCAGCGACGCCAGAACGTGTGGCGGCTGAAGCCAGCGCATTGCTCAATCATTCTGACGCGGCACATATGCAACAGCGGTCGCTAGATGCGGTGCATCAACAGTTACAAGGTGGGCAGGCGGCATTGGCTGCACATGAGGTCTTGCGCCTGATTCAAGTGGAGAAACCGTTGTGAGCCAAGCAGCGTCTAGCACTCAGTTGGATTTACTGGCCGAGTCAAGCACATTAGATGGATTGATTGAGCGTTCTGCTGCACTGCCAGCCGGTCAAGTGGTTGATCCGGCCATCTGTATCGCAGGGGTGGATGAAGCGGGTCGTGGCCCGTTGATTGGCTCAGTGGTCACCGCAGCGGTCATCCTTGATCCTGATCATCCGATTGCTGGTTTAAATGACTCAAAAAAATTAACGGCCAAACAGCGTGATGTCTTGTATGAGCAGATCAAAACCCATGCGCTGGCATGGTCAATCTGTGAGGCCACGCATCTAGAGATTGATCAGTATAATATTTTGCAAGCCACCATGCTGGCCATGCGTCGTGCCTTAGAAAGCCTGCCCATCACGCCGAGTCATGGCTTGATTGATGGCAATCGTTGCCCTGTCACCCGCATTGCTTGTACTGCTGTGGTGGGCGGTGATGCGATTGAGGCGGCGATTAGTGCGGCGAGTATTTTGGCCAAAGTCACGCGTGATCGTCAGTTAGACATGCTTGATGCCCAGCATCCGGCCTATGGCTTTGCCAAGCACAAAGGCTATCCAACCAACGCGCATGTGGCGGCGATCCACCAGCATGGTGTGCTGGCCGAGCATCGCCGTAGTTATGCGCCTGTGCGCAACGTGTTGGAAGCAGCCACGACCAAGCAGTCCTAATTGGCTATTACAGGGTTTTTTTGAGCAAGAGCTGTTGCAATGCTGGGACTGCTGATTCGGTGGGTTGAGGCGTGGGTGTGGCGGGTGGCAGTACCGACTGCTGTGGTTTGACGTCGCCAATGGCCTCCAAATGTAGCCGCAAAATCCGCCGTAATTCCAACACCGCTTCTGGGGTTTCTTGGATGCTATGTCGTCCGGTAATGATTTTTTCGGATACCGCCCCCTCAAGGTGACTACTGCTATAAGGCACAATGCCATCGCTCGATTGCTCGACGGGAGTGTTGGGGTCTAGTCGTCCCATAATCGAGTGGTAGACCAATCCCTGACGAATATTGACGTCAGCAGTCATGTCCATAAATGTAGAGTGACGTGACAATTCGCTAGGGCCATTTTGAAAGTCTAATAGTCCACTCTCGCCAACACGATTCATCAGTCCGGCATCAAGCTGCGCACGAGCAATGGTTTTGTCGATGGTTTTGATAAATGTGGCAGGCAGTTGAATCACTCGACGAATCGCACGCGTAAACCAACGGTCGGCAAAGTCTGTACCACGAAACGGCGCGGAGACAAATACCGCACGGGTAATGTTGGGCAGTGCGTGCATTTGAAAGCGATCACGGATCATAGGGACGCTGAGCAATGATCGACGATCATTGGTATTTAGACCCTTGAGGGCGCGGGTAGATAAATCACTATTACTGACCAACAACCGCCCAATCACCGAGCCCATACTGTGGCCGATCAGCACGCTGTTTTTGCTGGCTAGATTTTTGGCTTTGGGATCATTGAGTCGATACGTGGTTCGAATCAATTGATCAATCTCATAACGACTTTCGAGCATCGGCATATTGGTCGGATAAAACACCTGCCACACTTGGTAGTGATTTCTTAAAATCGGATCGCCCAGCACGTCATTGGTGAGGCTGATCCACGCTTCTGGACTACTGGCCAAACCATGAATTAGCACCACAACCCGTTTATTGGGATTGTAGGGTTCAAGCATATACAACTGCGGTTGGTGCTCTCGTTCCTCAATGCCTAATAAGCTACGGTAGGCGGTGCTGGCCAAGTCTGTTCGTGCCAACCATAGGCCGTAAGGGGCAGAAAAATTGGCGGCCAAAGGCGTGGTGTGTTGATTGCCAAAGGTGATGTGGTCGTTGTCGTAGGGATTATAGACATCCATTACAAAGGTATTGCTGGTGAGGACCTCGTTTAGTGTGTCACCTTGGACTGACATGACCAAGCTCAAGGGCAAAAAGCGTGAGCGATGGATATTGTTGGTTTGTGCGTTTAGGTCGTCATCTGCATCGTTGGCATTCGTTGGTTGTTGCTGAGTGGGGCGAGGCAGTACCGCGACAAATTCGACCCCAAATCCGTCACGCCGGTTAATGGCGCGTAAGCCGCTAAAGCCCAAATCGTCAGCAGCCACAAGTTCTTCTGGTAATGCAAAGTGCTGTAATGATGTGCTTTTAATCTGGATGTTAATCCGTATATCGTTAACATGGACACTTAAGTCTGCACCCATCGGTTGGGTTTGATGCGAAAAGCTATCACTGACAAAACGCGAGACCGCAAGATTATAAAAGTCACGTACTTGAACTTGTCGGTTGTCAAATAACCGTGTGCTGGGCTGGCGGTTGCTAAACAATAAATAGGCGTAAGCATGCCGTATGCTATTGAGTAAGGCGGCTTGTTCTTTGGCGCGACAGAGACTGTCAGTGGGATCAACTGGCTCGGGTGTATTGTCTTTTAATAGTGCTAAGACCGGCTTGTCGATTTTGGGGACAGGTGGTGCAGGCAGTAAGCTGCGGCAAGTGTTGCGATTTTGATAGTTTAGCTTGGCATTGGCCAAATACAACTCGCTAGCGGTTGATAAATACTGTTCGCTAGACATTTGCGGCGTCAGTTTAAGGCGGTTTAGACAGTCATCGATAGCCTTAAGACAACTGCTTTGGTCTTGGCCGGTCATGGCCAATACACTAATGCTGGCCTCGCTGAGTCGGTTGCGTGTCAGAATGCTTTCGCGCTGCTCAATTAACGAGACACTGGTGGCTTGAGGGCTAACACGAACCACGGCGCAGCCTGATAGCAAACTCAGTGCGACGACACCGAGTAGTAGCGTGCGTTGATAGGGCTGACGCAATGGACGACGGCAATATGGATCAAAAACAGACATAAGCAATCAGTATCAAATCAAGTAATCAGCAGCAGACTAGCTGAAAATAAAAGACCGAGCCATCATCGACTCGGTCTGTATGCATCAAGGAGTGTCTAAATTTACCAGATGCTAGATTTGCTGCCTGCGCGTACATCTTCTAACAAGACTGTTGTTGAGGCTTGCTGATCAGGCGCTGCATTTTTGTAGCTTTCTAGCGCGCTAATGGCTTCTGGACGCTTATTGAGCATCAAGTAGGCATGGGCTAAGGACAAATAGGCATGATCAAAGCCTTTGGTCGCGGCTTTGTTGAGATAAGGAATACCTTCTTTGACACCACCACCTTCTGACAGCATCACGCCATACCAATAATTAGCTTCTGGATCAGTTGGGGTGAGGACAATTAAGCGACGCATATACACGCCTGCTTTGAGTGCTGATTCAGTACCAACGTCCATGTTACGTGACATTTGATTGATCTTGACTGCTCGCAGTAGGATTTCTGGCGATGCCGATGGAGAGACCGCATACTGATCAATGGTTTGGGTCAGATCTTTGATATCGGCTTCAGCCGCACGACGTTCGCGCTTGTCGTTAAAGTTGGTGGGATAGTGCTCGGCATTGACGGCCAATGCCTGAATGCGTTGATCTATGTCGGTGACATCTAATGTGGCGTCGGCATTGGTCTTAGGCAACGCGATTTTTTCGGATTTTTTCTTGATCTTTAGGTTGGCAGCTTTGATCTGCGCTGTGGTGGCGTGTAGGGCAATCAATACCGGCTCGACCACTGGCGCTACGGCAACCTCGGTGGCTGTGGTGGTATCCGTTGCTGAAGGATCAGCGGTGAGGGTGTCAGTGGCTGGGCTTAGTACAGTATTGGCAGCTACGGATGCGGTGGCGGTTAAGGGTGTACCAGCTGCACTCACCGTTGTTGCGACTGCTGCGGTTTTGGTGGTTGTGAGTTGAGCGGTTGCCGCTGGGGACATTGTAGATGGTGCAGCCATTGGCTTGGCTGGCGTGGTGGTACTGGCCAAGGCAGCATTGACTGCGGCACCAACCGATGGCGCTTTGGTGCTCACCGATGCTTGAGCGGTCACAGCGGGTGTCGCTGCTGGCATTGTCGTGGCTATGCTGGTGTTAGTCGTTGGTGGCGTAATGGCAGGCGCAGCCAAGGCGATTTTGGTGGCTGGTAGGGTAACTTGAGTGGACAGTGTATCTTGAGCTTGAGCCAATGGTGCAATGGCCAACAACATGGCCATTGACAAGGTGTTGTATGTAGGGCGATTCATGGAGACCTTCCTAGTTTGGTCGAGAATTCAGTGACTGCAATAAGGCAGTGCGTCTGTCATCAGTCTAAAACATATTTTAACGTGCGCAATTCATTTTGCGCCAAAAACTGTGTCTTAGCGCACAAAATCATCGAAAAATGTATAACAAAAATTGTACTATTATTGATCGCAAGGCAGACATTTATTGTCGTCGCGTGGCTCGTCTGTATTCTGGTTACAGTTTTGTTTGATGGTATCCAAAATTGCCAATGCTTCGGGCGAGAAGGGATCGGTCTTTTGATCACAAAATGCTGGATTGAGTTTGCATAGCGTGCTGCCAATCGCATCTATACGCCGATCTGTGGCTTGCATATGATCGAGTAACAAGCTGACTGCTTCAGAGACAGGGTCGGTTTGATCTGGTGCAATGGCATAAGCCTGAAAGCCGAGTGACCGAGCGTAGTTTTGCCGTTGGTCATGCTGATCGGTCGAGCTTTTGGTCAGATAACGTGCGGGATTGCCCACGGCAGTCACGTCTGCTGGCACGGCTTTGGTGACGACCGCATTTGAGCCGATCTTGGCGTTTTTGCCGACGGTAAATGGCCCAAGCACTTTGGCACCTGCACCCACAATCACACCGTCTTCAAGCGTTGGGTGGCGTTTGCCTTTTTGCCACGTGGTCCCACCAAGTGTCACGCCGTGATACAGCGTTACGTCATTGCCAATCTCAGCCGTTTCGCCGATCACCACACCCATGCCATGGTCAATAAAAAACCGTCGGCCAATTTGTGCACCCGGATGAATCTCAATGCCAGTCAAAAAACGGCTAAAAGTGGATAGGCCACGCGCTGCACCTTTAAGGTCTTTTTGCCACAAGCGATGCGCCAAGCGGTGCAAGGCAATGGCATGAATACCAGGATAGGTCAGCAGGACTTCGGCACGACTACGAGCGGCAGGATCACGGGCAAAGACGGCATCAATGTCTTCTTGCAGTTGCTTAAACATCGTGCGGTTCCTCCGGTGCTATCGGTGTGGCGGCAGACTTGCGCGCTGCTTTGAGGTTGGCTGGTGGCCAAGCGCCGCTACTAATCGCTTGAATACGGCCAAAGATACCGCGCAACAAGTTGTATTCCATCCGGTCCAATCGTACCCGTCCAAATAGCCGTTTAATGCGCAGTGGCAATAGACGTGGATTATCCGGATCCATAAAGTCCATCTCAGCTAGGGTGGTTTCAAAGTGCTGATAAAACTGCTGCATGCTGGCTTGATCGACCACGGGTTCGTCCCATTGCATCCGTGCCATGACTGGCATGTGGTGCTGCTTGTCGCCTATATGGGTCGTCGCTGTCTCCGATACGCTGGCTAGGGCGTGCATCCGTAGCTCGTAACACACCACTTGAATCGCAGCCGCAACATTGAGCACACCATAGACCGGATTGACCGGAATGGTCAGATGATATTGGCATAAAGCCAGCTCGTCATTGGTCAGTCCGCGATCTTCACGGCCAAACACAATGGCGACTTGATGGTGTTGTCTGGCGTCTTGTACCGCAACCTCTGTTGCAGGACGAACCTCCAACAGCGGCCAAGGAATGGTCCGACTACGGGCGCTGGTGCCAAATACTAAGGCACAGTCAGCAATGGCGTCTTCGAGGGTGTCGACAACACGAGCTGACTCAAGCACATCGGCTGCACCAGAGGCAAGGGCAGTGGCGTCGCCATGTGGAAAGGCTTTTGGATTGACTAGTGTCAGGTCGGATAAGCCCATGGTTTTCATGGCGCGTGCCGCTGCGCCGATATTGGCGGACAGCGTGGTATTGACCATGACAATACGAATGCGCCCAAGCATTGCCAGCTCGGGAGCAGATTGAACCACCGGTTGAGACATAAAGATCCGTGTAAGGCTGGTCTTAGTTCATCTGCGTGTGCAGATAGGTACTGACGCGTGCAACTTCTTCGGCAATAGACTGAATCAGTACGTCAGCGTTACGAATTCGACCGGCTTTACATTCCATTTGCAGTTTAAGACACAACTCGGCAAGGCGAGATGCGCCTAAGTTCGCACTGGCACCCTTAAGGGAGTGGATCGATTCATATCCCAAGGTATTATCGTTCTGATCAAAGGCAGTCATGACCCGTTGCATACGCAACTGACTGTCTGTCAGATAAGACTGAATCAACGAGTCAAACTCATCGTCGAGCAGTTCTCGTAATTCCTGAAATTGAGCCTGATTGACCGGCGCTTGCATAAATGTCTTCTCTGTGTGGCTGGTGACTGCCGTACACGATGTGGGGCAGTGTCGTGTGCCATTTTAAAATCCCCGACTTGCGATTCTAGGCAAGCGGTCTATTTTTTGCAATGTACTCTGGTAGCGATTGCGTCTGTACGCCAATGTTGCAGGCTATGGTTTAGCTGCTCAAGGCTTCTCCTGTATGGGGGGAGGCTGTTGATCGGTTGCTGCGTTGATTTCGTTGCTGATACTGTACCTGCAATGTACTTTTGCCAAACTGATCACGCAATGCGCGTAGTAGATCATCCTCTGGCCGAACCTGCCATGCTTCACCAAGCTCTAATTGTAGGTCAGCATAGTGGTGATTGAGGCGAATCACGAGGGGAACGCGACGTGTCTCACCGGCACAAAATGGTTTAAGAATATGCTCAAGTTGCTGGCCCAATGCTGGGGTGGCGATGCTATTGGGCAGGGTTAAACAAATGGCATTGACTCGCTTGGCACGGATTTCATTCATGCCAAAGGCTTTGCTCAGTCTGCCCATTGGTCGGTCATAGCCATCACGCTCCATGACTTCGCCTTCAATCACCACGATCTGATCTGGCTTTAGTAGCTCTTTGTATCGATTAAATTTTTCTGCACCGCAACTGACCTCTAGCCGTGCTGTCCCATCATCAAGCATGATCACCACACGGTTGCTAAAGTTCATCACGTCCATGACTAGACCAGCAAAAACGGTGGTGCTGCCGCGCCGTGTACTCGACACTGCATTCAGTCGATTGGGGATTAAGCGCTTTAATTCGTCTTGATACACATCAATGGGATGGCCGGTCAAATATAGGCCAAGCGTGTCTTTTTCACCTTTGAGTCGAACCTCATCACTCCAGGCCAACGGCTTGGCCGCTGTGGGCTTGCGCTGGACTTCTTCGACATCGCCAAACAAATCAAAAATACCGCTTTCGCGGTTTTGTCGCGCTTGATCTGCGGCTTGCACGGCCTCAGGCAGTTGTGCCATTAGACTGGCGCGTTCTAGGCCAAAGCAGTCCATCGCTCCGGCGCGAATCAGGGCTTCTAGCGTGCGTTTGCTGGCTTTTTTGAGGTCAATCCGGTGACAAAAATCAAACAGGTCTTTAAACGTACCTGCGTTTTTTCGAGCATCCATGATCGACAACACCGCTGCTTCGCCCACGCCTTTGACTGCACCTAAGCCATAAATGATGGTTTTGGGGTCGGAGGCACGGAAGCGAAAATTGGAGCGATTGACACAAGGCGGCAAGATCGACAGGCCCAAACCACGGCAGTCATCAATGATAAACACCACGTTGTCGGTGTTTTGCATCTCGGAGGTCAGCACTGCACCCATAAATTCGGCAGGGTAGTGGGTCTTTAGCCAAGCGGTGTGATAAGCCACCACGCCATAGGCGGCAGAGTGCGATTTGTTAAAGCCATAACCAGCAAATTTTTCCATCAAGTCAAAGATGCCGCCTGAGACTTTGGGTTCGATGCCGCGATTGGTCGCACCAGTAACAAAGATCTCGCGTTGTTTGGCCATTTCTTCGGGTTTTTTCTTACCCATAGCACGGCGCAGCATGTCCGCACCGCCTAGCGTATAACCAGCCAACACCTGCGAAATCTGCATGACCTGTTCTTGGTAGACAATAACGCCGTAGGTATTGCCCAAAATGCCTTCTAGGTCAGGATGGTCATAAATGACTTCTTCGACGCCATGTTTGCGGTTGATATACATATCGACCATGCCTGCATCCAGCGGGCCGGGTCGATACAGCGCACACATGGCGATCACGTCTTCGATGTTGGATGGTTTGAGCTTGCCGAGGTATTTTTTCATTCCCGAGCTTTCAAGCTGGAACACGGCGGTGGTTTTGGTCTCTTGCAGCAGTTGATAGGTTGGTTTGTCGTCTAGGGGCAATTTTTCTAAAATCAGCGCATCTTGTCCTTCGGTTTTACGTCGTGCATTGATGGCATCCATCGCCCAGTCAATCACGGTCAGATTGCGTAGGCCCAAAAAGTCAAACTTGACCAAGCCAATCGCTTCAACATCGTCTTTATCAAACTGGCTGACGCGTGCGCCGTCTTCGTCGCAGTACACCGCCGAAAAGTCGGTGATTTTACCCGGTGCGATGAGTACGCCACCGGCGTGTTTGCCGACGTTACGGGTGATGCCTTCCAGCTTAATCGCCATTTCCCAGATTTCGGCGGCATCTTCTTGATCAGTGTTGGCGGGATTGGTGATGATGTCTTTGAGTTGTGGCTCTTGCTCCAGCGCTTCAAGCAATGAAATACCCGGTGTTTTGGGGATCAGTTTGGAAATGCGATCTGCTAAACCATACGATTTGCTTTGTACTCGCGCCACGTCGCGCACCACCGCTTTGGCCGCCATGGTACCAAAAGTAATAATCTGCGAGACCGCTTCACGGCCATAGCTTTGCGCCACATACTCGATCACCCGATCACGACCGGCAATACAAAAATCCACGTCAAAATCGGGCATCGATACCCGTTCAGGATTCAAAAAACGTTCAAACAGGAGATCATAGGCCAACGGGTCAAGATCGGTAATCTTCAGGCTATACGCCACCAACGAACCTGCACCCGACCCACGACCCGGCCCGACAGGGACACCATTGGCTTTGGCCCACTGAATAAAAT
>JBBKWH010000018.1:0-46632 GCA_037968855.1 Moraxellaceae bacterium
GCCTTGGGGTCGGTGATGGGTGGGGCGATTTGGGATCAGGTCGGGGGCGATAGGGTATTTGCTTTGGCGGCAGGTGTATGTGCGCTGGCAGTTTGGCTTTGTTGGGCCTATTGGCCACGGGGATTAAACTCGCCATCAGCCGCGCAGTGAGCATGTACACGACACGGCTGTTCAAAAAGCCCCTTGACGTCAGGGCCTTGGCTTATGCAGGATCAAGGCTATTCATAGATGACCGTTTAAGTTGACTCTCATGACCCGATCGTTTTTTTCTGTGTGTGCCGCCTTGTGTTGTGGTGGTGTGGTTGCGCTGGCAGGCATGGCGCATGCTGCCGATGTACAGGTCGGTCAGATTGCGCTGGTGGATCGTCCGTTGATCGCCGGATTATGGGCCATGCCCATTCCGCAAAAAAACTGTGTTGAATATTACAATTTTCGCGAGGATGGCGAGTTTTTGGTCAAAAGCTCTGGTGAGTGGACGTCGGGCAGTTATGAGTATGATTTGCCCGAAACAGACGAAGAGCGCCTGCCATTGCTGACCATGAGTGTGAAGTACGACAACTTGGCTACCGATTGCTCAGGCAATGCCATTGATCAAAGTCAGGATGTGCAGCGGCAGTTTGTGCGTTGGGATAAAGAGCAGCGCAAGATTGAGTTTTGCGGTACAGCAGAAGGCCAGCAATGTGTGCTGGCCTTGAGTCGTGTTTTACCGTAAGGCAGCAAGCGCCTTGTCTTTAGCTATTTGATCTGAAAAGACGGCAGTAAGGTCTTTTCGAGGTAATGAATATCCATGGCTTGCTGACAAAACGCGGCATCTTGCAAAATTAAGTCGCGATGCAGCGGGATATTGGTGCGAATACCATCAATGATGGTCTCGTCCAAGGCTTGGCGTAGGCGTGCCATGGCTGTGCGGCGATTTGGGCCATGCACAATGAGTTTGCCAATCAACGAGTCATAATAAGACGGAATCTCGTAGCCACTATATAAGTGTGAGTCCATGCGCACACCGATCCCACCAGGCGCATGAAAATGCTTGACCAGTCCGGGTGAGGGCATAAAGGTGCGTGGGTCTTCGGCGTTGATGCGGCATTCGATGGCATGACCGCGTACCACGATATCCTCTTGGGTTAAGTTAAGCCCCAAACCTGCCGCAATACGAATCTGTTGTTCGATGATGTCTACACCAGTAACCCATTCCGTCACGGGATGTTCGACCTGCACACGGGTGTTCATCTCGATAAAAAAGAATTGCTCATCTTCAAACAAGAATTCAAACGTCCCTGCACCACGATACTGCATCAGCTGACACGCACGCACACAAGCCGCCAAGATCTCGGCGCGCGCCTGTTCTGGTAGGTCAGGCGCGGGGGCTTCTTCTAACACCTTTTGGTGACGGCGTTGTAGCGAGCAGTCACGGTCGTATAAATGCACCGCATGGCCTGCGCCGTCAGCCAAAATCTGTACTTCAACGTGGCGCGGCTTCTGTAAAAAACGCTCCATATAGACGGTGTCATCGCCAAACCACAGTTCGGCTTCACGTTGCGCCGTTTGAACGGACTCTAATAAGGTATCGACCCGTTCAACAATCCGCATCCCGCGACCGCCACCGCCAGAGGCTGCTTTGACAATCAACGGATAGCCAATCGCTTTGGCTTCCTCAATCGCATTGCCCGTATTGACCGCACGACTAGAGCCGGGCACGGTCGGGACACCGGCTTTTTTCATTGCGTTAATGGCCGAAACTTTATTGCCCATCAACCGAATATGCTCAGGTCGTGGGCCAATAAAAATAAAGCCAGCATCTTCGACGGCTTCGGCAAAATCGGCATTCTCGGACAAAAAACCATAACCCGGATGAATGGCATCAGCACCTGTCAATTCGGCTGCGGTCAAAATAGCCGCCATATTCAGGTAGCTTTGACTGGTTGGACTTGGCCCAATACACACAGCTTCATCGACAAAACGGAGATGCATGGCATTGGCATCAGCTTGTGAGTAGACACCCACGGTTCGGATACCCAAAGCTTTACAGGCGCGGGTGATCCGCAGTGCAATTTCGCCACGGTTGGCAATGAGGATTTTTTGCAGCATGTGCAAGGGTCGTCCTTTAGCAAGGGGCAGGGCAGTCATCGCGCTGTAATCACGGCGCAGCAGCATGGGTCAGATTAATCACGAAAGCGAAACAGCGGTTGGCCAAATTGCACCACATCGCCATTTTTGACCAAGATCTCTTCGATCACACCGCTTTGGGTGGATTCAATCGGATTCATGATTTTCATGGCTTCAACAATCCCTAGGGTATCGCCAGCTTTAACCGTTTGGCCAACTTTGGCAAAAGGTGCTTCGCCAGGGCTGCCAGCCGAATAAAACACGCCAACCATTGGGGATAGCTCAACAGCGCCCCGCTGGGTACGTGCAACAGGTGGGGCTACATCCAGACTTGCCATAGGGACAGAGGGCATGGCCACACGGCGAGTCAGTGAGATCGACTGGTCGCCTTCTTTGACTTCGAGGGCTTGTAGATCGGACTCAATCATCAGTTCGATCAGTTTTTTGATTTTGCGAATATCCATCCGAGGCGTGTCCTGCAATGTGTGGATGAAAGAAAACAGTCAGCGATCAGGGCCAATTGATCATCAAGCATGCCAGCTGCGTCTGACGGCTAGATGACAGCCATACCGCTAAGCGCTTGATCCTAAGTTTAATTGACACGAGCGCTGGTGTTTGAGTCGTCTAAACGGCGAATGATATCTTGTAAGGCATAACCATATCCGGCTGCACCCAGACCACAAATTACCCCAATCGCCTTATCCGACAGATAAGAGTGATGACGAAAGGGTTCGCGGGCATGTACGTTGGACAAATGCACTTCAATAAAAGGAATGGCTGTACCCAGCAACGCATCACGCAACCCGACTGACGTATGAGTTAGTGCTGCGGGGTTAATGATAATAAAACGTGTACCATCGGCCATAGCCATGTGGATTCGATCAATCAGCGCACCTTCCCAGTTGCTTTGTAAAGTTTGCAACTGATAGCCTGATTGTTGGGCCTGCGCCATGAGCTGCTGATCAATATCGTTCAGCGTGGTATGCCCATAAATCGTTGGCTCACGCTGACCCAGCAAATTGAGATTTGGCCCATGCAATACCAAAATATCAGCCATGACCCGATGCACTCCCAAAAAACCATCAAGGCACTATCGTCGGTCTTGTGGCCGAGTGGCGCATCTTTATATACGTCCGTGGCTCACAATGACTCGCAACAATGTAGAAAAAACATGCAAGATCGAAACAAAAACGCCTGTTTGACGACCTATTGTCAGCAAGATACGCAAAAAAAAACCCGCCTGCAATGGTGTGTTGTGACAAATCGCCGACTGGTGAGGTCGTCTGCAATAAAAGGTGTTGCCGCGATTGTGGGGTTTTCTGGGCCAGTATGGGCAGAAGATAGGACAGAAGCAGCCCCATCAATACAGCCCACACAACAGGCATTTGCACTGGCTGAAGCGGCAAATCCAGACGCCGAAGTCAAAACAGAACAATATCGGCAACAAGTTGCCATGCCGACCGTCGTGATTGATTATCAAGAGATCGCACAAAGCGTCTGGCAAAAACAACTGGAATATCTTGGTGTTGCGGCGGTTTTTGCATTATTAATTATCGGTGCACAAATTTGGTGCACGCGCAAATTTAGTGCAACATTCATCGGAGTTGTAATCATGTTTGCAATAGGCTTTGCCTTAGTGGCCCTTCGTGTTAAGCTCGCCGCGTGACTTTTTCTTAGATCAATCGTGATCACGAAAAAGGGCACATCAAAAGTTAATGGATTTGAGCCGGAATTGCTGAATGCTTCACAGAATGACAACGACGAAAAGCCCTTCCTGCTTCATTGTTCGTAGCTTTCTTTGCCGTTTTCAAGGCCGGGCTATCCTTTTTTATAGTGTGACTTGAGGAATGTACAAATGACAGCACGCGAGCAAGGTGTCGTAAAGTGGTTTAATGACACTAAAGGTTTCGGTTTTATTCAACGTAACGGTGGCGATGACGTGTTTGTTCACTTCCGCGCTATTCGTGGTGACGGCCATCGCACTCTGCGCGACGGTCAACGTGTTGAATTCACCGTTGTAAAAGGCCAAAAAGGCTTCCAAGCAGAAGACGTCAACACACTTGACTAATTTTGCTTAGGGCTGTGCATTCGGCCCGATGACATTTCTATCAGCGACATAAGCGACACGCGTTGCTTTACCGCTGATAGATAGTCTGCCGTATGTAGAGTCTACCGCTCCTGCCTTGGCACGAGCGGTCTTTTCGTTTTAAGCGGTGCGTTGTTTGACATGGCGCCCGTTTTGCTTTTTTTATTGTGGCCGCAGCTCATCTACGATGCTGTCACCACCGGACCGTTGCAGTGGACCCCTGATGTTCCGGCGACCCTCCGGCCATCTTCTCTTATTGGAGTCCATCAGACATGAGTTCGGGATTTGACTCTGTAGCATTACACCCTGCATTACAGCAGGCTATCGACGATCTGGGTTTTACCCAAATGACGCCGATTCAAGAAAAAGTCCTCCGTTATACTTTGGCAGGCCATGACGCCATTGGCCGTGCACAAACCGGAACTGGCAAGACTGCCGCTTTTTTAATTAGTATTTTAAATGATTTATTAAACAACCCTATTCAAGACGAGCGCTTTCGTGGCGAACCACGCGCCTTGATTCTTGCCCCCACACGCGAACTTGCCTTACAGATTGAAAGCGATGCTAAAGAGCTAACCCGTCACACTGATTTGCGCGTTGTCACCCTGCTAGGCGGTGTGGACTATGACAAGCAACGTGCGCTGATGGATCAAGGCTTTGTTGACATTATGGTGGCGACGCCCGGTCGGTTGATTGATTTTATTGAGCAACAAGAAGTCTGGTTGGATCGAATCGAGTTTTTGGTCATTGACGAAGCTGATCGTTTGTTAGACATGGGGTTTATTCCCTCGGTCAAACGGATTGTGCGTAAAGCCCCGCCGAAGACCGACCGGCAGACCTTATTGTTTTCGGCAACGTTTAGCTATGACGTGCTGAATTTGGCGCAGCAATGGTTGTTTGAGCCAGTCACGGTTGAGATTGAGCCGGAGCAAAAAACCAGTGAGCGGGTCGAGCAGCGCGTGTTTATTGTCGGTCGTCGTGACAAAGAGCGCTTACTCAAAGAGATTTTGGCCTCAGAGCCAATCGAAAAGGTCATGGTATTTGCCAATCGCCGTGATCAAGTCCGTAAGTTGTATGATCGTCTAAAAGAACAAGGCTATAGCGTCGGTATGCTATCTGGCGAAATTGCCCAAGATAAACGCACGCGGATGCTGGATCAATTTAAAAATGGCAAGACGCAAATCATGATCGCCACCGATGTAGCGGGTCGTGGTATTCATGTGGATGGCGTCAGTCATGTGATCAATTACACCTTGCCTGAACAGCCTGATGATTATGTGCATCGGATTGGCCGTACCGGTCGTGCCGGTGCAGATGGTGTGAGTATTAGTTTTGCCTGTGAGGATGATTCGTTCTTGTTGGCGGATCTGGAGCGGGCGTTACAGCAAAAGCTGCCGTTGACTCGCTTGGAAGGCTATTAATCAGCGCCATGCAGGTATGATTGGTGAGTCGTCATACCAGTAAAAAGCCAGTCGGTGAGACTGGCTTTTTTGTGTCTATCATTTGACGGTATTACAGGCTGCCGTTAGCCGTTACAACGAAAATGCACGGTCACTTGATAGTCATCATCGCGGCTCATGGTCGGGCTGGCAATCCCTGCGATTGCGCCAACGGCACTACCGACGCGCTCAATCAGTCGGCCTGTTTCTTCACTTACCACGCCGTTATATTTCGTTTCGTCGTTGATCACCACCGGATTACCCCCTTTACCACGGCAGGTACTATTAACACTTTGCATGGCTTGATTCAGGGCAATCACACGGGTTTTACCCATCCCGACGGTGTCGTATTGGTTGTTTTCACGCGGGATGACCAGTGGGTTTGGCGTGGTGGCACAGGCTGCTAGCAACAGTGCAGGGATCACAGCAAAAAAAGGACGTGTCGTCATAGCTTATCGGCCAAATCAGGTGAAATGTTGTTTAAATTCTATGAGATTATGCGGGTGCGTGTTAGACCTGATCTGGAGTAGATGCGTAGTATCTGTGTGTCATCTCTACGTGAGTTATGCATGATTAGCGAATAGATCATTCGTATGATAATGGCCATGATTTATCCTTTGCTGATGATTTTTATATCATAAAACATGGTATTAGGTTGATAAAATGGCTCGTGGAATATTGTGTGTAGGTGAGCGTGTGATTGAGCGTGTGATTGAGTGGAGTTTGACGTTATCGACAGTTTTATCGATGATAAAGTGGTGAGCGGTAACAGGATATGCCGCTGTACCGAATATGGAATAAGAGGATAGAACATGGCCAAGCGTCACGTACCGTACGATGCCAATGCGACACAGTCATCTGATCATAGCCATGAGGATCGGCCACGGCATCCGCTGGCGCGTATGGTGCGCCACGCGATTGGCCGACGTTTTCATCGTCAGCATTATTTGCTCAATGATCGTAGTCCACGGCAGATTTTGCTGACGGATGGGTTGTTTTCGCTCAAGGTGTTTGAGCCGTTAAACGACAAACGAGTACAGATTGAAGGTGAGTCCTTAGCGGTTGAAAAAGAGCGAGATATTCCAGTGGTGCTGGTGCCACCGTTGGGTGTGTATGCGTGGATTTTTGATTTGATGGCCGAGCGCTCGTTGGTGCGGTATTTTTTGGCGCGTGGCTATCGGGTGTATTTGGTCGATTGGGGCCAACCGAGTCCGCGTGAGAGCCATCTGACTTTAGAGCAATACGCCTTAAAATGGCTGCCGCAAGCAGTTGAGCAGGTGTGCGCGCATAGTGGTCAAGCGCAAGTGTCGCTATTGGGCTATTGCATGGGTGGATTGCTATCGTTGATTTATACTGCTGCGCAAAGTACACCACAAGGCGACAAGCCGGTTCAGATGCGGGTGCGCAATTTGATTACCATTGCCTCGCCGGTCAATATGCATCAAATGAATGGGCCAGCCGGTAAAATTTATCAGATGCTCTCTGGGCCATCCGGCATGATGAAACGCTGGACAGGTCATGAGTTGTCGTTGTTTGATGCGCAGCGTTTTCATGTGGATGGGCGGGTGTTATCGGTGTTGTTTCGACTGACCCAGCCCAAAGCGACCTTCACCAGTTATGTGGAGCTGCTCAAACATTTGTCTGATAAAGCTTATGTCAGTCGTTATACCACCATGAACGAGTGGTTTAGTCAGATGCCAGATTACCCTGGTGCGACCGTGCGTGAGATGATTCAGCGCTTGGGATTGGCCAATGGCATGGCAGGCGGTCAGTTTAAGATTGGCGAGCAGTTGATTGATCTGAAAAAAATTACCTGTTCGATCTTGGCCTTTGCCGGTGCGAATGATGCGATTACCAGCATTAGTTCTGCCACTGCCTTGATGAGTGTGGTGGGATCGACAGATTTAAGCTTTGAGGTAGTGCCCGGTGGCCATGCTGGATTATTTACCGGCAGCAGTGCCGTGCAAACCACGTGGGCGATAGCCGCAGATTGGTTGGCATTGCGCTCGGATGCCGCCTCATCATTGATGCTCTCTGCTGAACATCGCAACGGATCATCGTCTAATGCAACTCATGAGGTTAAAGATGCTTGACCTAATTACCCCTGAGCAAACACTGGCCTTGATTGAATCGCGCCAGTCGTTGGGATTGCTCAACGAGCCTGCACCGGATGATCAACAGTTAAGCCAAGCGGTACAAGCTGCGCTGGCTGCACCGGATCATCATCGTCTGCGGCCTTGGTCGTTTTTGGCGGTACGTGCCGAGGCGCGTCAGCAGATGGGTGAGGTACTGGCGCATGCACTGACTGAACAAGGTGAAAGCGATCAGGCCCAGATTGATCGTGTCCGGCAGCAGCCATTGCGTGCGCCGTTGATTGTGGTGTGTATCACGCGAATGCAAGATCATCCCAAAGTACCAACAGTTGAGCAAACCTTAAGCACCGGTGCGGCAGTGCAAAATTTATTGCTGATGCTACACGCACAAGGCTTTGGCGCAATTTGGCGTACTGGTGCATTGTGTGATGCAGCGGTGGTGCGGCAGGCCTTTGGCTTGACCAATGGCGATCAAATTGCTGGTTTTATCTATGTGGGGACTGCGGCAAAGCATCCGCAACCCAGAACGCGCTTGCCGGTGGCTGATTTTCTGGCAAACTGGCCCTCAACCTTTTAAAACACGAGTCAGTTGCTGGTTGATCACGGCAATCTCGTTACAGCGATATAGAATTTTATGAGCGATACATCGATTATTCGTCATCCAGACGCCAAGCCACTGCGGATTACTGTGCTTGGCGGTGGTAGCTTTGGTACCGCGATGGCCAACTTGGCGGCGCGTAATGGTTGCGACGCCAAGATGTGGATTCGCGATCCTGATGCTGCGCTACAAATGCAGCAAACACGCCGCAATACGCGTTATTTGCCCGATTTTGAGCTAGAAGAGTCGCTGCAATTCACCTCGGATTTGGCCGATGCTGTGCGTGATCGGGATATTATTTTTATGGCAGTGCCGAGTCATTCGTTTCGGGCTGTGCTGAAAAAAGTCGCGCCATTGATCACCGGTCAAGCGGTGGTCTCGCTAACCAAAGGCATTGAAGCTGATAGCTTTGCCATGATGAGTGACATCATCCGTGATGAGTTACCCAACGTCGCCTATGGTGTGTTGTCTGGCCCTAACTTGGCCAAAGAAATTATGGCTGGTATGCCAGCCGGTACGGTGATTGCCAGCGAAAGCGAAGCGTTGCGCAATGCGGTGCATCAAGCTTTAGCTAGTGCGTTGTTTCGGGTCTTTGCCAATACTGATGTGCATGGGGTGGAGTTGGGTGGTGCGCTCAAAAATATCTATGCCGTAGCGATGGGCATGGGTGCAGCCTACGGCGTGGGCGAAAATACCCGCAGTATGTTGCTCACCCGCGCCTTAGCCGAAATGAGCCGATTTGCGGTACGATTGGGTGCGAACCCATTGACCTTTTTGGGCTTGTCTGGCGTGGGCGATTTGTTTGCTACATGCTCAAGTCCGCTCAGTCGTAACTATCAAATTGGCTTTGCATTAGGGCAGGGTAAAACCTTGGCAGAGGCGGTACAGGCATTAGGCCAAACGGCAGAAGGCATTAATACCATTCTGCAAGTGCGGGCGCAGGCGCAAGCCTTAGATGTATATATGCCGATTACCAATGCCTTGTATGAAGTGATTCACGAAGGCAAGTCACCGCTTGGGATAGCCTTGTCTTTGATGCAAAATGGTCATCGCAGTGATGTGGAGTTTGTCTTGCCGCATCAGTCTGAAGCTGCATCGACCATCGAATGAACAAGAGCATTTTTGCATGCAGTTAATTTTGCTTCGGCATGGAGAGGCTGAGCCGTATCGTCAGCAGGATGCCACACGACAACTGACCGAACGAGGCCAAGCCCAAGCGGACTGGATAGCGCGGCATCTATTGTCGCGTGTTCGGCCTACACGCTTGTGTGTGAGTCCGTTGATTCGGGCCAAGCAAACGCTTGAGCCACTGCGCTTGGCATTGCCAGACATCCCCTGTACGGTGTTGGATGTGCTCAAGCCAGATGATGATTCACGGGTTGCGATTGAACAGTTGTCCACGTATACCGATGAGTGTGTATTGGTGGTCTGCCATATGAATATTATTGCCGAGATGGCAGCCCTGATGGTCGATGATGACCCAGAATCTTTTGAGTTGGCAGAAGCACGGTGCTTTGAGACGGCGTTGATTTTGCCAAGCCTTGCTACGGAGCGTTGGCGCTTGCTTCCTCCTCGACAAATGGACGTATAACACGATGCTGTATTTATGGATGCCAGAAGGACAAGCCCCATGGCGTTGGCGGACCACAGCCGAATGGCATAGTGCGGACAATTGGGATGAGTTGCTGGCGGCCACTGTGCCTGAACAGCGGCGTGAAGTGACGGTGTTTTTTCCAACCAGTAGTGCGCAGATGATGCGCCAGCCGATGACCCGCAGCCAATTGCGCCAGCTTGGGCCAAGTGGCGTGCGTTATATGCTCGAAGAGTATGCGCTCGGCTCGGTTGAGCAACTTGATTTGCGTTATGAGATGAACAATGCCGAGCAAGTCACGTTGTTGGCGCTACCCGCCGATACAGTGTCCGCCTATGTGGGTGCGCTGGCGTTGGGTCCATGGCATCTGACGGCGTTATTGCCAGACTTTTTGTTGCTGCCACATGTGGAAGGTCGAGCAACCTTGTTGCTTGATGGCCCAACTCGCTTGCTGCGGACTGACGAATGGATGGGCATGCCCGCCGATGATCTGAGCATCGTGTTACCGCGCTTGCCAGAACTCACGGCGATCACGGTGTTAGGTGACATGTCGGATGATGATCAAGTCATGCTGGAGCAGTCTGGCTTAGACATTGAGCACCAGATTCTGCCGTTATTACCGCCAGAGCAATTGGCGCGACATCCATTTAACGTGTTGCCCAAAGCCAAAGAGACAGTGATTTCACCATACTGGAAAGCCGTTGCAGCGGTGTTTGTGGTCACGTTGCTGGTGCAAATGGTTCACGATGGGCTGAGTGCTTGGCGCTATGGCAAGGTTGCTGTGGCCACCCAAGCACAGGCTGAGCAACAGTTTAGAGAGTGGTTTCCAGAAGAGCAGCGCATTATTAATTTGCGTCGTCAGGTGGAGTCGCATTTGCAGGGTAGCGCCAATCTGGATATGACGGCGCTGTCATTGCTGGCGCGTGTGGGGCCAGTCATGCAGCAAGCCAAGCTAGTGGCGCGTTCGGTGCGTTATCGTGATGACTTGCTTGAGCTTGATGTGTTGGCTTCGCGCTTGGATCAGTTGGAGTCGTTGCGTAGCCAATTGAGTGAACAAGGCTTAACTGCCGAGCTTGGCTCGGTTAACCCTGCAGGCACTGATGTGTCTGGCCTGATTCGGATCAAACCATAATGATGGTCTTACAACGTGTGTCTCAGCAGTTTGATCCTGTGCGCCAAATGCTGGATCGCTTGCCACAGCGTGATCGACGGGCCTTAATTGCCTTAACATTGTTTTTGCTGCTGTTTTTGTTGGGTGGTGGCACGTGGCTTGCGCATCATAAAGATCAGCAGGCGCGTCAAGATGCAGTCGAAGCCCGCGAGTTGTTGCTATGGATGCGTGGTCAAGCGCCCTATTTGCAGCAAGGGCCAGCCAGCACGCAGCCATTATCGACGTTGGTGCAAGACGCTGCCGCGGCTCAAGGGTTGGTGATTAGCCAAAGTGGTGGTGATCGTGAGGTTCAGGTGTCGTTGACGCAATCGCAATTTGCAGTGATCGGCAGTTGGTTGTCACGCTTGGCGGCACAAGGAGTGCAGGTCAGCCAATTGGATATCAAGCAACAAAGTGATGAACAGCTACAGGTTCAAGTGAGTTTTACCCAGCCTTAATAGACAATGCCACTGGTAGGTCTGATGTGATGCGACTTGCGTTAATAACGTTCAGATTCACCACATCTTCCTGCGCAAACGTAGCATCCGTAGCATCCAATCGTTATAATCGCGCTTTGCCGTTCCGAGTCTGATCTGTCCATGCTGTATGCGCTGACCCGTCCTGCACTGTTTGCCCTTGATCCGGAACGCGCCCATGGGGTGACGCTAAGTGCGATTGATGCAGCGGCCAAAACTGGTCTGTTGTCGCATTTATATCCAAAGCAGTCTTTGCCTGTCGACTGTATGGGCATGCACTTTGACAATCCTGTTGGTCTTGCGGCTGGCTTGGACAAAAACGGCGATCATATCGATGCGCTGGCTGCGCTTGGCTTTGGTTCTATCGAAATTGGCACCATTACGCCACGTCCACAAGGTGGTAATCCCAAGCCGCGTTTGTTTCGCTTGCCGCAAGCACAAGCCATTATTAACCGCATGGGCTTTAATAATGACGGCGTCGATCAGTTGGTCAAAAATGTGAGTCGCGCGCGTTATAACGGCATCTTAGGCATTAATATTGGCAAGAATTTTGATACGCCAGTCGAAAATGCCGCCGATGACTATTTGATTTGCCTCGAAAAAGTCTATGCACATGCGTCATATGTCACTGTCAATATTTCTTCTCCCAATACCCAAGGACTTCGTAGCTTACAAAGCGGCGATGCCTTGAGTCATTTGCTTGAAACGCTCAAAAATCGCCAAAGCCAATTGGCTGACCAGCATGGTCATTACGTGCCAATGGTGCTGAAAGTTGCACCAGATTTGGACGAAGAGGCGATTATCTTTATCAGTGAGCAGTTGGTGCAGTTTGAGATTGACGGCTTGATTGCCACCAATACCACCTTGGCCCGTACAGGGGTTGAAGACTTGCCGCATGGCGATGAAGCTGGTGGCTTGTCTGGTGCACCAGTGTTTGAGTCCAGCACACGAGTGCTTGAGCAGTTTTCGATGGTATTACAAGGTCGCGTGCCGTTGATTGGCGTGGGTGGTATTGGCTCAGGTGAGCAAGCCGTCGCCAAGATGGCGGTTGGTGCCAGTTTAGTACAGATTTATAGTGGATTGATTTATCGCGGCCCTGACCTCATTAATGAATGCGTCAAGGCGTTGGCCACACACGCCACGTCAACTGTGTCGCCATGAGTCTGCGCCCAATATGTTAGGTGGCTTTGATCTATTGATGCTGGCTATTGTGCTGTTTCAGGTCTGGCGTGGCTATCAAAAAGGCTTGGTTCGCGCGTTGATGGGCGTGGTGGGCTGGTTGGCTGCGCTATACATCGGTTCGCACTTTGCTGCGGTGGTTGCGCCTGCATTTGTTGGTGTCGTTGCCAGTCCTGCATTACAAACTGCTTGTGCATTTGTGGTGCTGGTGATTGCCGTGCTGATGATGATGTGGGGCGCGGGTATGTTGATCCGTAGCGTCTTGCATGCGTTGGCATTAGGGCCTATTGAGCGTTTGGCGGGTGCGGCATTTGGGGCGATCAAAGGTGTGCTGATCGTATTGATCATGATGAGCCTATTGTCGCCATTTGCGGGCTCCGCGCAGTTTTGGCAGCGCTCGCAGGCTGTGCCAGTTTTGTTGCCTTTTGCACCGATTGCACTGGAATTATCTCGGCAATTTGCCGAGCAGACATGGCAGGGTCTACAGACTCGGCCGGACGTTTTATCCTGATTTTTTTGCTGTATTCACCCAGCTTGGTGCGAGGTTCTTATGTGTGGAATCGTAGGCATTGCCGGTCGATCTCCTGTCAACCAGATGCTGTATGACGCGTTGACCATGTTGCAACACCGCGGTCAAGATGCTGCCGGTATTGTGACCTGTGATGGCGGTCGTCTGTTTTTGCGTAAAGAGAACGGTATGGTACGGGATGTGTTTCACACCCGTCACATGATGCGTTTGGTCGGTCACTTCGGGATCGGTCATGTGCGTTATCCCACAGCGGGCAGTTCTAGCTCGGCTGAGGCGCAGCCTTTTTATGTCAACTCTCCGTATGGCATTACGCTTGCGCACAATGGCAATCTGACCAACGCTGAGGAAATCTCGGCCACGTTATTTAAGTCAGACTTGCGTCATATCAACACCGATTCGGACTCTGAAGTTTTGCTCAATGTGTTTGCTCACGAGCTACAAGCTTTGGGTAAAGAGATTCCGAGTGAAGATGATGTGTTTGAGGCGGTCCGCCGTGTGCATGAGCGTTGCCGTGGTGCCTATGGCGTGGTGGCAATGATCACTGGTCATGGCTTGCTTGGCTTCCGCGATCCAAATGGCATTCGTCCGCTGTTGTACGGTGAGCGCTTGGCCGAAGACGGTGGCACCGAGTATATGATCGCATCTGAGTCAGTTGCGTTGACCTCGTTAGGTTTTCGTGTGGTGCGTGATGTATTGCCGGGTGAGGCAATTTTTATCAACTCAAACAATGAGTTGTTTACTCGCCAATGTGCCAAAAACCCAAAGTATACGCCGTGTATTTTTGAGTTTGTCTATTTTGCACGGCCAGACTCGACCATGGATGGCATCTCTGTCTATAAGTCGCGTTTACGGATGGGCGAAAAACTAGCACAAAAAATCGTGCGTGAGTGGGGCGAAGATCACCAGATTGATGTGGTGATTCCAATTCCTGATACTAGCCGAACGGCTGCATTGGAGCTGGCCAATCATTTGGGCGTCAAGTACCGCGAAGGCTTTATGAAGAACCGCTATATCGGCCGGACTTTTATTATGCCCGGTCAGCAACAGCGCAAAAAATCGGTTCGGCAAAAGCTCAATCCGGTCGGCCTTGAGTTTAAAGGCAAGAACGTATTGTTGGTGGATGACTCGATTGTACGAGGTACCACCTGCCATGAGATTATTCAGATGGCGCGTGAGTCTGGCGCACGTCAGGTGTTCTTTGCATCGGCCGCACCACCTGTCATGTTTCCCAATGTGTATGGCATTGATATGCCAGCCAAAAGCGAGTTAATCGCATCGGGCCACAGTGTAGAGCAAGTGCGAGAAATTATTGGTGCGGATCGACTGATTTTCCAAAATTTGGAAGATTTAATTGAGGCGGCCAAAGAAGGCAATCCAAATATCGAAAACTTTGATTGTGCGGTGTTTGATGGCAAATACGTGACCGGTGATATTGATGCTGAGTATTTGCAACGTCTAGAAAACCATCGCAATGACAAAGCCAAGGGCCACAAAACTGGCGGCGTTGAGGTGATGAGCGATACTCCTGTCGATATGACCGGTGTTAGGTCTGAAGCTTAAGGATTAGTCCTTGGTGAAAAAAACCGCTGATTGATCAGCGGTTTTTTTATGGTGATTTGGCGCATTGAGTGATGGCGTTGGTGAGGTGTTTATTCTTCCCAGTCCTCTTCAGCGCCAAGCGTCTGCTCAATGGCCATAATTTGCTCAATGCTGAGCGGGCGGACTTCAAACAGCGGCTGTTTGAGTAACGCGTGAATGGCTTTGAGCGCATCAGCGTCGTAGTTTTTGATTAAGAGCTGTTGTTTTTTGTCGTTGTATTTGAGATTTTTTTGGCTGCCGATAGCGGCTTGTAGCAGTGTAGGGCTGGTGCTGATGTCACTTAGACTGCCTGTAATTTTTAGTGGTTCGTCTAATGAGTAAAGAACCTCTTCAAGGGTATTATCAAGCAGCATTTGCTCGGATGCAAAGTAAGTCAGGCTGGTGCTGCATTCGTCATATGCCATCAGATATTGCTGATCATGCGGCAGCCATAGTGCATAAAACGGCGCGTCTGCGGCCAAAGCGATGAGCTGGTAATGTTGCATACCAGCGCGTTGTACAAACTCAACGGTATCGCTTGGACTGAGTTGTTCTGGCAGGTGTATGTCGCTGATGATTTGTCCATTTTGAACAATATGCTGGCCACAGCGCTCGAAGACAAACTGATCCATTTGCTGCAAAAACGCATCGTTAGCATCAAAAAAGCTGGCGATTTCGTGCAGTGGAAAATCGCGTGCTGAATGCGCTTCTAGGGCATGCCAAGCGGCTTTGGCTTCGCTTTCATTGTCATAGATGTGTTGAATCCGACTCCCCGCGATATAAAAGCATTCGTCGTTGTAGCCAAAAAAATTAGCTTTTAATACATAGCGTGTATGGCTCATCTGCAGACATCCTAATTCAAGCAGTGTGGGATTAGTCTGAATTAAACAAGATGATATTGACGATTTAAAGTCATTTGTTGCCATGCTGTGTCATCCATTGACGCGGTATAAACGGTCTGACGTGAGATCGGTAGATCTGCTCAATGCGCTATTTTGGCGTCATATTAGTGCAAGTCCACACGGTGATGTGATCACAGCAGGCTGAGTCCACTCCAAAAAACAGGCAGGATGTGCACATGGATTTTTGGTGCATGATTGTTTTGTGCTGTGTTTTGGTCGTTGTGTTGATGATCCACTGCCGTATGAGATCTTGAGTCATCTGTAGCGTCCGTACATCGGACAGTCTGCTGGCTGTTAGACAAATGGCGGTCATTGCCATGGAGGCTTGGGCGTAGAATGGATGTGTATTAATGGAGCGCTGACGTCAGCAGGTCTACCTTGTGTGGACCACGCAGACCAGACAGTTCAGGGTTATGGAGATGACCGACCGGCTAGGGATTTAGCAGAGGATAATAGAAATGGGTGGATGGTTATTTTTCGGTATTATTTTTGGCGTGGTATTTGGCGTGGTTGCGCTATACAACGGCTTGGTTTCTCGACGTAATTTGGTCGGCAATAGCTTTAGCCAGATTGATGTGCAATTACAACGTCGTCACGATTTAATCCCTAGTTTGGTCAAGACTGCTCGTGCTTATATGACGCATGAGCAAGAGACTTTGACCCGTGTGACTGAGGCGCGTCAGCAAGCGGTGGGGATGCAAGAGTTACTGCGTGCTGCGCCCAAAAATCCTGCGGCATTGGAGCAATTGGCTGCGGCAGAACGTGTCTTGTCGAGCAGCTTAAGCCGCTTGATGGCGGTGGTTGAGCAATATCCCGATCTTAAAGCGGATCAACTGATGCAGCAGCTCATGGAGGAGTTGTCGTCCACTGAGGATCGGATTGGCTTTGCACGGCAGGCCTATAACGATCATGTGATGATGTACAACAATGCCTGTCAGATGTTTCCAAGCAATATGATTGCAGGGGCGTTTAGTTTTAAGCCACTCAAGCAATTGGTGCTGGTGGACCAAGACGCACGTCAAGCGCCTGCCGTTTCGTTTGCATGATATCGGCGTGATATCAGTAGGATATGATCGACATGGATGGTCTTAATCCCAAGCAAATCGGGGACTTTTTTGGTCGGCAGCGCCGTGCCTATTGGCATAGCGTGCTGTTGGCCTTTTTGTTTGTGTTGGCGATTGCGCTGACAATTTTTGTGACCAATTTAGTGGTCGGTTTGGTGCTGGGTTCGATTTTTCCGCAAGGCAGTCTGCTGATTCATCAACTCACGCCATGGGTGGTGGGGTTAATGTTGTTGCTGTTGATCGGTGGCACATGGTTGGAATGGTATCGCTTACGTGATGGCGGTCGAGCGATTGCACGGCGTTTGGGTGCTCGACGGATCAATCAGACCGCGACGGTATATGAAGAGCGCCAATTGTTGCGTGCCATTGATAACATGGCGGTGGCGTCTGGCATGCGTGCGCCGGTTGCGTATGTGCTAGACGATGAACCCGCCATTAATGCCTTTGTGGCTGGTTATCAGGCCAACGATATGGTGTTGGTGATGACATGGGGTGCGCTGCAAACCCTCGATGCAGAGGAGTTGCAGGGCATTATTGGCCATGAGTTTAGCCATATCCATAACGGCGATACACGGCTGAATTTGCGTCTGATGTCGGTGTTGGGTGGGTTGTTGTTGATCAGTCAAATGGGCAGTTGGTTATTGCAATTTGGTCAACCGGCGCTTCATCAGCAGCAACGTGGCTCGTTTTTGTGGACTGGCTTGGGACGGCTGATTTGGCTGATCGGTAGTCTGGGCGTGTTTATGGGCCGCTTTATTAAATTGGCGATTTTGCGGCAACGTGAGTTTATGGCTGATGCGGGGAGTGTGCAATTTACCCGTTCGCATGGGGTGTTGCGTGCATTGTTGCGGATTCGCGTGCATGAGCATGGTTCGGCACTGCAAGGTATTCATGCCGAATCGATTAGTCATTTCTGTTTTGGTAGTGCCTTGATGTTGGATGGTTGGTTTTCGACCCATCCGCCACTTGATGAGCGGATTGGTGCATTGGATGATCGATCACTCCGTCGGGTGCAGGTGCGTGATCGAATGGAAAGCCGTGTGAGTGCGACCACGCCTGTTGGGGCTTATCCTGCATTGATTACCACCGCAGAAGATCGCTCTTTGGATTGGCAGCCGCCAACGCCCTTGCCAGAGCTGCGCCAACTGCCTGTTGAGCCACGTTTAGATCACCATTTAGAGCCATTGCCACCGCTGGATCGTATGCACTATGTGCGGCCCGATTCACTCAAACGGGCACTGGGTACGGGGGCAGGTTGTCGTGAGTTACTGGCGGCGATTATGGCGGTACGACAAACCATTGATTGTGATCCAGAGGCGCTCACGGTGAGTAGAGCCTTGGTGCATGGCTTAAACGAGTTAGATTCGCGCCTGCATTTGGTGGTGTTTTATGAGGCGTTACTGGGCTTGGGTGACTTGCCAGAGAGTGCCTCGCGGCAGTTATTGCGTCGGTTGGCGTTGATTATTCAGTCGGATGGGCATATTAGCTTGGCCGATATTTTGTTGTTGGAGTGGCTTAAAGCAACCTTGCATTTGCAAGCGGAGAGCTTGCCGGTATCCCTCAATGATTGTACCGCTGAGATTCGGGTGTTGGTCGAGGCACTGATCTATATGCAGCGCTTGCCAGTTGAGCAGCAAAGCATTGTGCGTGAGCGGATTTTGCAAACGTTGTTTGATCCGGCCACGGTGTCGAGTATGTTGTCCACGGCGATCAGTGGCCCAATTGATTTAGGTGGTGTGCTGGGTCGATTGGCCGGTTTGCCACAGGCCAATCGCTTGAGCGTGTTAGCTGTGGCCGAGACCTGTTTGTGGGCCAATACGCGCATGAGCCAAGAGGAGGCCGATGTGCTCAATATGCTGCATTGGCGCTTAGGACTGAGCGATCATGTACTGAGTGGGATTGATCCAGAGGCTTTAAAAGGCATGATTATCGAGCCGTATGCCGACATGAGTGGTGTTGATGGTTAATCCGATGGCAGTCAACAGCAGACGGCTTTGCAATTGAGGGTGCTTTACAGGCAAAATCAGCGCAGCCATTGAACTTTTTCACCTGTCTATCAGGTCTAGGCTTATGCCAATATCAATCAGTCCTTGATGTGGATAGATGCTGTTGGCAGCGGGCCGATTTTTTTAGGATATATCGCAGCCATGAGCAGCAGTCAGCAACTCGTAATTTTTGATACCACCTTACGCGACGGCGAGCAAAGCCCCGGCGCAGCCATGACCAAGGAAGAAAAAATCCGCGTCGCGCGTCAGTTGGAGCGTCTGGGTGTGGATGTGATTGAGGCAGGTTTTGCCGCCGCCAGTGTTGGTGATTTTGAAGCCATCAGCAGCATTGCCCGTGTGGTCAAAGACTCCACCATTTGTTCGCTGGCCCGTGCCAACGAAAAAGACGTGCGCCGCGCGGGTGAAGCAATTGCCCATGCGCACCGTGGCCGTGTGCATACCTTTATTGCCACCAGCCCGATCCACATGCAGTACAAGCTGCGCATGCAAGAAGATCAGGTGATTGAGGCCGCGGTCAAAGCGGTCAAAATGGCTTTGGAATATACCGATGATGTCGAGTTCTCGGCTGAAGACGCGATTCGCTCTGAGTTGCCGTTTTTGATTCGTATTTTTGATGCGGTGATTGGCGCAGGAGCCAAGACCCTGAACGTGCCAGATACCGTGGGCTATTCCACCCCTAATTTGATTGGTGATTTGTTTGGCCAGTTGATTGCCCAAGTGCCGAATTCGGACAAGGTGATTTGGTCGGCGCATTGCCATAACGATTTGGGCATGGCGGTGGCCAACAGTTTGGCTGCGGTACAAGCCGGTGCGCGTCAGGTTGAATGCACCATCAATGGTCTAGGCGAGCGTGCGGGTAATGCGGCGCTTGAAGAAATCGTCATGGCTACCCGTGTGCGCCGCGATATGTTTGATGTGTTTACCAATATTCGTAGCGAAGAAATTGTACCCAGTTCGCGCTTGGTCTCGGCGATTACTGGCTATGTGGTGCAGCCGAACAAGGCGATTGTCGGTGCCAATGCCTTTGCCCACGAATCGGGTATTCATCAAGATGGCATCTTAAAGCATCGTGAAACTTACGAGATCATGCGTGCCGAAGACGTCGGCTGGAAAACCAATAAACTGACTTTGGGCAAGCTGTCGGGCCGTGCGGCATTTCGCTCGCGCTTGGAGCAGTTGGGCATTGGCATTGAGTCAGATGAGCAGCTCAACACGTTGTTTGCCAAGTTTAAAGATTTGGCTGACCGTAAGAGCGAGATCTTTGACGAGGACTTGCATGCCTTGGTCAGTGGTCATCATGGCGCAGAAGTGGCCGAGCGTTTTGGCTTGGTCGAGCTTGAGGTCACCAGCAAAACCAATCAGCAACCGCGTGCACATTTGATCGTCCAGATGGATGGCCGTGATTGTCCGGTCAGTGCAACGGGTTCTGGCCCTGTCGATGCGGTGTTTAAGGCGATTGAAGTGATTGCCAAATCAGGCACTACGCTGGAGTTATATCAGGTCAACGCCATCACCAGTGGCACCGACAGCCAAGGCGAAGTGGCGGTTCGGCTGAACCAAAACGGTCGGATTGTGACCGGACAAGGCGCGGATATTGATATCGTGATTGCCAGTGCCAAAGCCTATTTGGATGCGCTTAATTGGCTGTCTACAGCAGGCAAAGCCAATCCGCAAACCAACGAGGTGATGTAAGTGCAGGCACGCACACGCGCCGTACTGGCTGCGCTGGGTATTCCTGTTTGGAGTCAGCGTGGTCGGGTGGTGCAGCGTGTGCCAGAGGTGCTGTTATGGCGTTCTTCAACAGAGGAAGTCACTGAACATGAGCATGCCAGCACAGTGCAGCAGCCTGTCTCCACCCAAGCCATCCATACGGCGGTGGCCATTTCTGCGGATCATCGTCCGTCGATGGATCAGGTTGCAGCACGACCCTCAACGCTGAGCACACGACAAGCACAGCTTGAGTCGTTGTCCAAAATGCGTCTGGGTTTGGAGCAATCACACGGGGCAAAGCCATCATCAGCCACTGCGCATGTTGCGCTGGATTCCAGCATTGAGCGTCAACAGGTGCACATTGCACCTGCACTATCGACCAGACCAGATGCCAGATCAGATGATGGTTTAGCCGTAGAGACAACGACTTCAACACCGTTACGCTTTGCCTTACAAGCGCGAGTAATCGGTGGTTGGGTATTGTTGGTGTCCGAAGACAGCTTGCAAGATCCAGCGGCACAGCGATTGTGGGATAACATTGGGTTGGCGATGCAAGTCAACACCATTGAGCGCTTTGTCTGGCCATTGGCTGAAGGTACGCGTTGGCAACAAATGGATGGCGCGTCGGCGGCGTTATCAGGTTTTTTGTTTCGGCTGGGTGCGTCGTATCGAGTGGGTTTGATGGGAGCACTCGCCGATGCTGCTTGTCCTGATCGAGTTGAGCGCTTACCGGCGTTGGCGGACCTGTTGCGTGAGCCATTGCAAAAACGTGGGTTTTGGCAACTATTGCGTGCCAATGCATAGGACCACTGATGTCATGATTCTTGCAAGGTTGACGCAGTTTTACCACACAGCCACTTGACCGCTGCGTTGCCTGATCAGGCATGCTAACCCTATAAATGAGCCAAATGGAACGAACGAAACCGAATGAAAACCACAGCAGTGATGCAGCACAAGCAATGCCACACCTTAAGTATGCTCACCAGCATTGTTCGCACGCCATTGGCTGTGTTGGGACTCACCGTTGGTTTGATGGCAAGTGCACAGGCGGCGACGTTTGCCGAGTGTTTGTCTGGGTTAAAGGCCGAGGCGGTGCTGGCCGGTATTCCAGAAGTGCTGGTACGCGATAGCTTGGATTCGCTGACCCCACAGCAAGATGTGTTGCGGCTAGATCGTACACAGCCTGAATTTTCCAAAGGTTTTGCTGATTATCATGGCAAACGGGTGACCGATGCACAGGTGGCTAAGGCTCAGCAATTGTGGCGTGATAACCAAGCGTTATTTGATCGGATTTTTGCCAAATACCATGTGCAACCACAGTATCTGCTGGCCTTTTGGGGTTTGGAGTCTAACTTTGGCGGCTATTTTGGCAAAACACCCACCATTCAAGCCTTGGCAACCTTGGCCTGTGATGGCCGCCGCAGTGATTTCTTTAAGTCCGAATTGATGAATGCGCTCAAAATCGTTAATGAAGGCGCAATTAGCGCGCAGAACATGACCGGATCGTGGGCGGGCGCGATGGGCCATATGCAGTTTATGCCCAGCACCTTTTTAAACTATGCCGTCGATGCCGATGGCGATGGTCGTCGCAATATCTGGAGCAGTCAAACCGATGCCTTAAGTTCGGCGGCCAACTATTTGCACAGCATTGGCTGGGATGGCGAGTATCGTTGGGGCCGTGAGGTGTATTTGCCCGATGGCTTTGATTACCGTGTGGCATCGATTAAAAATAAAATGAGCCTCAAGCAATGGGCCGCGCTGGGTGTGCGCACCATTGATGGCCAACTGATTCCTGATGCGCCGATTCAGGCCGCGCTGATCGTCCCAACCGGACACGAAGGCCCTGCATTTCTAGTCTATAGCAATTTTGACAAAATTATGGAATGGAACCGCTCAGAGTCGTATGCGCTGGCGGTTGGTTTGCTGGCGGATCGGATTGCCGGTGTGGCCGAGCCAAGCAAAGCCTTTATCTCTTCACCAACATTGTATTTTGACCAAGTCAAGCAGATGCAAGTCAAGCTCAATGAGATGGGTTACAACGCTGGTGAGCCGGATGGCGTGTTTGGCTCTGGGACTCGTTCGGCAATTGGTCGTTATCAAGCCGAGCATAAAATGGTGGCCGATGGTTTTCCGGATGCTGAAGTGTTAAAGGCGCTTGCGCCTTAAGTTGTTGGCTGACTGATTGCGATCAGGTTTGGTGATGACCTGATGATCAAAAGTCTCATGGCAACATGGGGCTTTTTTTTACATTTCATATCACCAGTGAGTACAGGCGAATGTTGCTGGACGATTATGATTATAATGATCGCTCAATGATTAGGCGTGGCGCGTGATGCAAATTGGGCCGTACCAACTGAGCAATAACTTAATTGTCGCACCGATGGCGGGCGTGACTGATCGACCGTTTCGCACTCTATGCAAACACTTTGGTGCAGGCCATGCGGTGAGTGAGATGATGACCGCCGATGCTGCGTTATTTGCCAAAAAAAAATCACTCTATCGGGCCAATTTTGATGGAGAGCTTGCGCCCATTTCGGCACAAATTGCCGGATCAGATCCACAAAAATTGGCCGATGCGGCCCGTTACCAAGTGGCCAATGGCGCACAAATTGTTGATATCAACATGGGCTGTCCGGTCAAAAAAGTTTGCAACAAATTGGCAGGCTCGGCCTTGCTACAAGACGAAGAATTGGTCGCACGTATTTTGGATGCGGTGGTGTCGGCAGTCGATGTACCGGTGACGCTGAAGACCCGTTTGGGCTTTGCCAATGGTGCGGAGAACATCTTGCGGGTGGCAGCACGGGCTGAGCAAGCGGGCATTGCTGCATTGGCGATTCATGGTCGTACCCGTGAAGACATGTACACCGGCCATGCACGTTATGAGTTGATTCAGGCAGTCAAAGACGTTGCCAAAATGCCAATTATTGCCAATGGTGATATTGATAGCCCACACAAGGCCGCGCAAGTGTTGCGTGAGACGGGCGCAGATGCGGTGATGATTGGCCGTGCAGCACAGGGTCGGCCTTGGATTTTTCGAGAGATTGGGCATTTTTTGCAGACTGGCGAATTGTTGCCCACGCCTGAGGTGGCCGAGGTGCGCGAGGTGCTGTTGGGGCATTTGGACGAGTTATATGCCTTTTATGGCGAGTACTCCGGTTGCCGGATTGCGCGTAAGCATATTGCTTGGTATAGCAATGGTTTACATGGCAGTAATGCGTTTCGGCAGGCCATGTATGCCGAAGAATCTACCGCAGGGCAGGCGGCGTGTGTGCGGGCTTATTTTGATGGCTTACTGTTGCAGAGTGAGCGCTTGCATTACGTTGAGGGTGAACTGGCCTAAAGTTGATGGTTGTTCTTTGTGTGATTTACCATTTGAAGCCAATATAAAATAAGAGTATTCCAACATATATCGCCAATGCAGACAGGCCATTTGGCGATAGTTTGCGTGAAAACAGATCACCGGTTCCTTCCAGCATTCCACTGATGACCAAACCGATGCCACCAGTCAGCCTGTAACGATTGAGATCAACATTGCCTTTTTTATCTGTTATCAATCGTAGGTATCCATACAAGATAAAAGTACTGCCAGCAATTAATATTGCAGCCCTCAAGGTTTCCATGGTCACTCAATGTTAATCAATGCAAAATATCGATCATAGCAGAACGTGGCTTAGCAGATTGATTTCACAACTGAAGTAGAGCCGTCAACATACCGCCAAGAGCTAGACCCAGTAACCTATATATAGGCTTATTTTGATGGCTTACTGTTGCAACGCGAGCGCTTGCGTTATATTGACCCGATGATGGAATGATGACGATGGATTTAAGCTTAAATATCATCATAAATGAATGTTTTGATTGAGATAGTCAGTATGTTTAACGGCAAAATGGTTGTGTGTGTTGGGGTGATGATGAGTTTATCGGCCTGTCAGATGATGAAAGTATCTCCCTACGATGGAGTTATTGGCTATCAAGTGACCGCGCAAAAAGAACAGGGCATTGATCTGCGTTATAGTGATACCGATGATTTATCATGGGAGGTAGTGACCAAAAAGGCAACCAAAGCATGTGCTCGCCAGCTTGATCTACCTGTTGAGCAGGTTCACGTCCAAGTCAAGCAACAGGATACAGTTCAAAAAGAAGTTGCCTTTAATACGACGATTCCAATTCCTATTGGATTAGATCCAATGTCTCCTAGTCGAACATCTGGTCTATCAGCGATCAATATTAAAACTATAGATCGTGCTCAGCGCGCATTTAAGCAACTCGACGTCGAATGCTCACCACGCTAAACCCAAGCCATGCTGTCAGCCGTAATACTGGCAGCACATGCAATGGATAAGATGACACAGTCACCTTAGCGAATCTGCTGCATTTCTTGCAGCAGTGCCTCACGCATGAGGTCTAAATCCTTGGCTTGTTCGTGCAGATACGCCAGTGCATAGGCGGCGACCGCAGCCATTAAAATCAAACAGCTCACGCGTAATAAACCGCGTAATGGCGCAGGTGTGATTTGAGTAAAGTTAAACATCCATGCCAATAAAATACCGGTGACCGCGCCACCCAAATGCGCGGCGTTATCAATATTGGGCACCAGCACACCAAGCACCACGTTAATGCCCATCAAGATCAACATGGCTTTTGGGTTAATACGCAAATGCGCGGGTAAGTCGGCGCGTGGTCGCCATGCTGCCACAATCAACGCGCCACCAATACCCATAATCGCGCCAGATGCGCCAGCACTGACCATTGGCAGTTGGCTATGATCATTAACCAGTAAGGCTTGGGCAAACGGTAGATTCCACCAACAGGCGGCCAAGCTGCCCATGATGCCAGCCAACACATACATACACAGATAAAACGGTCGGCGAAAATACAGTTCGGCATAGCTGCCAAACAAAAATAGCGCCCACATGTTGACCGCCAAATGCACCGCGCCGACATGCAAAAACATGCTGCTGACCAAGCGCCAGTCATCACCTGTTAAGGTCAGTGGCACAAAATTAGCACCCCAATGCAGCATATCTGGAATGCTTGGTGTGATCGGATTGACCCCACTGATCATCTGAATCACAAACACTGCCACATTGATGCCAATCAATAGCGCGGTGAGCCACCAGCGTGATAACGGCTGCTTAATGGTGTGCTCGTTCATACGGTCAGCCTTAATAAATCGGTCAAGCCAAATGGCCAAAAAAAGCGCTGTGTGCCTGCTTGCAACACCGGAATGTGCTCGGCCAGCGTCTCGGCTTCAGCCGTTGGTAGATCAGCAATATCAACAATTTGCCAGTCGATAGCGCGCGCATCATTGAGTTGTTTGAGCAGTTGTTCGGCTTGCTCACACAAATGACAGCCAAGCGTGCCGTAAAGTTGCCAAGGCATCTGTTGCATCAAGGGATCCAGTCAGTAGCGGCGAGTGGCCTTGATTGTCCCAGTCTGGTTGGCAGACAGCAAGCATTGTGCACGCGCTGGCTGTGGTAGGATTTATGCATCTGGCGTATCGACGCTGCGGCATACTTGATGAAAGCGTGGTCAATGAAAGCATTTTTGGTTCGTAGCATATTGCTGTTGGTGAGCCTGTTTTTGCTGGTGCAGTTATGGATTTTTGCTGCGCTGGTGTGGTGGAAATATCAGCCGGTTGAGCGGACGATGTTTATGCATCGCTACGAGTGGAACTCGGCCAATCCACCGATTCGCCATGAGTGGGTAGATAGTGCAGCGCTCGGCACACCGATCAAGCGGGCATTTATTGCGGGCGAAGACGGCCGCTTTATGCAGCATCGTGGCTTTGATTGGGATGGTATCCGTGCTGCTATCGACAAAAATCAAGACAAAGGCAAAGTGGTCGCGGGTGGGTCGACCATTAGTCAACAGTTGGCCAAAAATCTATTTTTGTGGAACGAGCGCTCGTATATTCGCAAGGCCGAAGAATTTTATATCACGTGGATGCTTGAGCATCTGTGGTCTAAGGATCGCATCTTGACCGTGTATCTCAACTCGATTGAGTTTGGTAAGGGCATCTATGGGGCAGAGGCCGCCGCGCAACATTACTATGGCAAGCATGCGGCACAACTGAGCAATCCGCAGGCCGCGCGCTTGGCTGCACTTGCACCTAGTCCGGTACGCTATCAGGCCAATCCCAATAATCGACGCTATCAAAATCGGGTCAAGACGATTAGTCGTTACATGCGTTATGCCAATATTCCGGCATCGTCTGGGTCATAATACCGAGACGATAGTACGTCGCTGAGGCCAATTGTGGCCAAAAATAAGCTGAAACGAACGTAAAAGCAGCAATAGTGCGATAAAAAAATTCGCGTGTTATTGATCCGTCATGCAATGCACGCATACTTCGATGAACGCTTTGTGAACGCAGGTGCACGCCATGTCTGATGATCTCTCCCTAATCGAACCAGAATACACGCTGGCTGACCGTTATATTAATCGCGAATTATCATTGCTGGATTTTCATCAGCGGGTGTTGGAGCAGGCGGTTGATCCGCTACATCCTTTGCTTGAGCGGCTGAATTTTTTGTTGATTTTTTCGCGCAATATGGACGAGTTTTTTGAAATTCGGGTTGCCGGATTGCTGCAAAAATTCTCGTTTAGCGATGAGCCAATGGTGCCGGATGGCTTGCGGCCCTCAGAAATTCTGACTCGTATTAGCGACTTGGCCCATGCGGCAATTGATCGGCAATATCGAATTTTAAATGATGATGTACTGCCTGCCTTAGCCGAAGAAAATATTCGGTTTTTGCGTCGTGATGAGCTAAACGACGACCAGATGCAATGGATCAAACAGTATTTTAGAGAACAAGTGCTGCCAGTGCTGACCCCGATCAGCCTTGATCCGGCCCATCCATTCCCGCGCTTGGTCAACAAAAGCCTGAACTTTATTGTCACGCTAGAGGGCAAAGACGCCTTTGGCCGTAACATGAATTTGGCGATTGTGCCAGCGCCGCGCTCGTTGCCGCGGGTGGTGCGCTTGCCGGATCATTTGACCGGTGGTTACGAGCACCATGTCATGCTGTCGGCGATTATTCACGAGCATGTCAGCGAGTTGTTTCCGGGCATGACCGCGACCGGCTGTTATCAGTTCCGTGTCACCCGTAATGCGGATATGGAGCTAGACGAAGACGTGGATGATCTGGCCAAGGCATTAAAAGGCGAGTTGTCCTCACGACGTTTTGGTCGGGCGGTGCGGCTAGAAGTGACCGATAATTGCCCTGAGCATATTGTCGATTATTTGATGCACCGCTTTAAACTCACGCCAAATCAATTGTATCGGGTTAATGGGCCGGTCAACTTGGCGCGTTTGCTGTCGAATTTTAATCGACCACATTTGAAGTACAAGCCGTTTGTGCCATCGATCCCCAGTGTACTGCAAAAAAGCGAAAATATTTTTAAGGCGATGAAAAAGCAAGATATTTTGCTGCATCATCCCTTTGATTCGTTTGCGCCGGTGATTAGCTTTTTGCGTGAGGCGGCGCGTGATCCGCAAGTGTTGGCGATTAAGCAAACCTTGTATCGCTCCGGCGCAGATTCCGAAATTGTGCAAGTGTTGGCCGAAGCCGCGCGTAATGGCAAAGAAGTCACCGCCATTATCGAACTACGTGCGCGCTTTGACGAAGAGTCCAACATTGAAGTGGCCAACTTGCTGCAAGAGGCTGGTGCAGTGGTGGTGTATGGCATTGTGGGCTATAAAACCCATGCCAAAATGATCTTGGTCATCCGCCGCGAAAACGACAAGCTGTATCGCTATGTGCATCTGGGCACGGGCAATTATCACGCGGGCAATGCGCGCATGTATACCGATTATGGTCTGTTGTCTTGCGAGCTAGAACTGTGCGAAGACGTGCATAAAATCTTCCAAGAGTTAACCGGCATGGGCAAGGCGGCCAAGCTAAAAAAATTGCTGCACGCGCCGTTTACCCTGCATGAAGGCTTGATCAATTTTATTGAAGATGAGATTCGTCACGCCAAAGAAGGCCGTCCGGCGCATATTATTGTCAAGGTGAATGCCATTACTGAGCGACAATTAATTGATGCCTTATACCGCGCCTCGCAAGCGGGTGTGCAGATTGATCTGATTATTCGCTCGATTTGTTGCTTACGGCCCGGTTTGGCGGGCTTGTCCGAAAACATCCGTGTGCGCTCAATTGTCGGTCGGTTCTTGGAACATACCCGCGTGTATTATTTTGCCAATGCAGGCGAGCCGCGTTTGTATGGGGCGAGTGCGGACTGGATGGATCGTAATTTATTCTCGCGGGTTGAAACGTGCTTTCCGTTTGATTCTCCAGCGTTGCGCAAGCGGGTGTATCAGCAAGGCATGCTCAATTACTTGCAAGATAATCAGCAAGCATGGGAGCTGGCATCGGATGGCACGTGGCATCGAGTGTCACCTGCCGAGGGCGAGGCGGTACATATGGCTCAGCAAATTTTGTTGGATAAATTAACCCGATGAGCTGCTGTGTTCAGTCTAAACAAGCTGGTTTGTCCGCCAGTTTGTTACTGACATGTCTGATCCTGAGCAATACCGGTTGCATGGTGCACTCGGCCCGCGATGTATCGGTACGGCCAGCACAATGGGCGCAAGCGGTGATGCCTGCGCAGGGATTGCAGAATTTTTATCAAGTGGATCGTGGTGTGTATCGGGCGCAACAACCGACCACTGAGGCGTTACAGCAGTTGCAAGAGGGTCATCTACTGACACCAACGGGGCAAGCCTTTGCAACCGTGGTGTCGTTACGAACCACGCCATCGGATCGCCAGTTGCTTGCACCCAGCAGTCAAGCGACGTTGGTTGAGTTACCGCTGGATACGTGGGATGTCAGTGATGCACAGATTTTGCAATTCTTAAAAATCGCCACTGATCCCAAGCGTCAGCCGTTATTGGTGCATTGCCGCCACGGTGCAGACCGAACCGGCACGATGGTGGCGGCGTATCGCGTGGTGGTACAGGGCTGGAGCAAAGATCAGGCACTGGCCGAAATGCAAGAGGGTGGTTTTGGCTATCATCCAATTTGGGTCAATTTGGTCCGCCGGATTAAAACGTTGCCGGTCGAACAGATGCGTGCTGCCTTGGCACATCAATAATCGCTTAGCTTGGTTGTTGCAGCAATCCTGTCGCCACATCTGCTAGGCGAGAAAACTCTGACATTTGCGTGCTGCTTTTGCGTGTCAGTAACGCAATACTGCGCGTTGGTGGGTCGTTGAGTGGGCGGGCAATCAACTGCGGGTGTGCATTTAAAAACCCTGCATCAATGGCCATTTTGGGCAATAAGGTAAAGCCCAGCTTGGCGCGAACCAATTGCATTAAGGTCAGTAGGCTTGAGGCACTTAGCCCTGACGCCATACTGGCTTGATCGCCCAAGGCACAAGTGCTTAGCGCATGTTCACGTAAGCAATGGCCTTCTTCTAACAGTAGCAAACGCTCTAACGGGAGGTCATCTAGTTGCGTTGCGGCTAGTGCGGCGCTGTCACTTTGATGACAGACCAAATACAGTGGCTCGTCTTGCAGGCTTTGCACCTGAAATTGCTCCACCGCAAACGGCAGTGCCAACAACACCATATCAATGCTGCTGTTTTCCAGTTGCTCGACCGCCACTTGGCTTTGTAGCTCGTGAACATGCAGAGTCAAATGGGGCATTGACGCTGCAACGGCCTCAAGCAATGGAGCCAGCATAAATGGCGCAATGGTCGGAATAATCCCCAGATGCAAATCACCGGTAAATGGTTCGCTTAGCTCACGCGACAGCCGCATCAAGTCGTGTGCATCGGCCAGCATTAAGCGCGCGCGTGCAACCACTTGCTCACCTAAAGGCGTCAGTCGCACGTTTTGTCGGCTGCGCTCAACCAGTGAGCCGCCAAGCACCCGTTCTAACTCCATAATGCCGCCCGACAAGGTGGACTGAGTGACAAAGCTACGTCGTGCCGCTTCCGTAAAATGAAGCGTCTCGGCCAAAGTGACCAAATAAGATAACTGTCGTAATGAGGGTAATGCAGCCATGGTTAAGCCGTCGCCTTGATGTTTTGCAAAAACAGTGCGGCCAGTTGGGGCGCATAGGCGTCTTGAATATCATGCGCCATGCCTTTAACCAGCTCAAAGCGAGCGCCTTTGATGGCTTTGGCAACAGCACGACCATGGGCCGGTGGAATCAGCTTGTCGAGTTCGCCATGCACCACCAGCGTGGGGGCTTTGATTTTTTTGTCATAATGCGTCAACGAGCCAGTACACAAAATAGCAAAGTACTGTTGCATCACGCCCAGCGGACTAAAGCTACGACGATATAGCAGGCGGGTAAAGGCTTGCGTTTTGACCGGATCAACATGACCCGGTGTGCCAATCACCGCAAAGGTTTTGGCCGAATGCCTAACCATTGAGTCTTCATCCAGCGCAGGTGCGCGACCGATTAAGGCTTTCATTTGTGCCAAACCTGGTGGGGGGAGCAGGGCGCGGTTATTGCTGGTAAACAACAAGTTTAGGCTTTTGACTTGCTCTGGGTGCTCAGCCGCCAAGATTTGCGCGATCATGCCCCCCATTGAGGCGCCAATCACATGCACCGCATCAAGTTTGAGCGCTTTGATTAAGTGACTGGTGTCTTCGGCCATATCGACCAAGGTATACGGTGCACCGTGGTTTTTAAGACCCAAGGCAAAGCGGCCCATCATTTTTAGGGTATTTAAGCGTGGCACTTTGTCGCGAATTTTGGTCGATAGGCCAATGTCGCGATTATCAAAGCGAATCACTCGATAACCTTGTTGAATCAATGCATCGCAAAAGGTCTCAGACCACAGCAACATTTGTGCACCTAGGCCCATGATCAACAGCACAGTTGGGCCATTCTCCGGTCCGCCGACTTCAAAATGAAACGTTAGGCCGTTGGCGTCCACTTCGCCAGCATGCATAAAAGAGGTGTATGTGGATGGGGTCAGGCTTAAAGCGTTCATTGGGGCTGCTCCGCAAGGCGTTTTGTGCTGCTGTTGGTTTTGATATGCCAGTTTTGACATGGGGTGTTGTCAGATTGATCTATCTTAATCGCTTTTTGCAAAAATACTAGACAGAACATTGAACAGGCCAATGATTGGTGCAAAAAAAACAGCACCCTGATCAATCAAGGTGCTGTGAATACAGATCTGGCAAATGCTTAGATGCTTTGTTCAGATCAGATGACGCGGCTGTTTAGATTGGCATCAAGTCTGGAACCAGTTTGGTTAAGGTCATGCGTTGTTTACCTGCACTTGGACCCAGCAGCACAAAGCCACGTAATGTGCCGTCTGCATCAGTGGCTTTGGCGATCATGCCGTCTTCTAGTGTTTCGTTTGACCACGTCACGTCTACATCGACTGGGGCTGGTAGGACGGTGAGCGGTGCAGCAGGGGTTTTGACTGCCACAGGCATAGCAGGATAATGCACTGGCGTTGCATCGCCACTTAAGGTTTTGGCCAGTGCGCGTGCTTGTTGCATGATTGGCATGACATACGGCAGCAAGTGACCGTTCACTTCGGCGCAGTCACCAATGGCGTAGATGTTGGCTTGGCTGCTGTGTAGCAGTTGATCGACACTAATGCCGCGCGCAGTGGCAAGGCCAGTCGCTTGGGCCAACGCAAGATTAGGACGCAGGCCAATCGCCGACAGCACCACATCGACGGTGAACGATTGACCACTGGCCAGTTGCACATGGTAGTCGTCGCCAGCGCGATCAATTGATTGCACGGTGGTGTCAAGGGCAAAGCGGATGCCTTCGGCTTCAAGTCCGTGCTGGAACGCAGCGGCGGTCTCGGCTGGCAACAGACGACCTAATGGACGTGGTGCCAGATCAACCACAGTCACGTCATGTTCGGTGGCTTTGAGGTCATTGGCAAACTCACAGCCAATTAAGCCTGCACCGAGTAACAAGACTCGCTTTTGCTCTGTTTGCTCAAGACGAGCGCGGAATTGACGATAGTCGGCCAACGAGTTGACCACATGCACGTCGGCAGCACCATTGCCTGCAATCGGCAGACGAATCGGGCTTGCACCAACCGCGAGCACCAGCTTGTCATATGCTTGGGTGTGGGTCGTGCCGTCTTGTGTGAGGGTCAAGGTCTGGGCAACGGCATCAATCGAATCGACTGTGGTATGGGCCAGAATCTCGACTTTAAGCGTGTCGCGCATTTTGGCTGGATCACCAAGGCCAATTTGGTCGGGATGTTTTTTGCCAACCAATGCGTTAGACAGTGTGGGTTTGGCGTAGTTGACCGCATCATCGGCGGTGATGATCATAACGGGTGCGTCAGGAGAGAGTTTGCGAAACTCGCGGGCCAAGGTATAGCCAGCCATACCAGAGCCAATGATTACGATGGGGTTCATGGGTTATTACCAAATAGACGAGGGATCGGTACAAGCTTCTTTGTGCAAGATGTCTTACACAAAATTGTCTGCACCAAAACAATCAGGCTGGTAAGGATCGCTTAACCAGCCTGAGTGAAGGGGCAGGCTGCACAGCGGCAGTCGTGCCAAGCGATCAGTCTGGATTAGACTTCGATCATTTCAAAATCAGCTTTTGATACACCGCAGTCAGGGCAGGTCCAGTCGTCTGGGATATCTTCCCATTTGGTACCGGCTTTGATGCCGTCTTGTGGCCAGCCTTCGGCTTCGTCGTAGATCCAGCCACATACGATGCATTGATACTTTTTCATAAAACACTCCAGAGCGTGAGGTGGGTGATTGCGTCAAACGCAATGGCCTACCGATATATTGTGCCATTGGTCCATGGCGATGAGTACATTCATCAATCCGCCAGACCTGCGGGAAACGCCAAAATATAACGTATTTCAGGTCAAAACGATGGCGGATTTGCTGTAAATGTCAGTTTGTTCGATTAAGTTCGAGCATTGACGGCATCTAAAGCAGCCTGATAATGGTTGGCATGACGCTTTTCGACCGAGGTCAATGCGGCAAAGCGTTTGGCTGCTTTTTCTAGCACAGCTTTAAACTGATCGGCATGCACACGTGATTCTTCAATCTGCTCGTCGTACTCGGCAACGGCTGCATCGTTACCTTCTTCGACGGCCAAGTGACGAAACTTTGGATACATTTCGGTGTACTCATACGTTTCGCCTTCAATGGCAATTTCCAAAGCTTTAGCAGGCGACATCTGGGCTTTTGGATACAACAAATCCAAATGTCCAAAGGCATGCATGACTTCTTGTGCGGCGGTGTCTTCAAAGATTTTGGCCGTTTCTTCGTCACCCATTTCGCGTGCCAGTTTGGCAAAGTAACGGTATTTGATGTGAGCCATAGACTCGCCAGCAAATGCGGCTTCAAGGTTTTGGATCGTGATCGATTCTGGGTTTTGTAAGCTCATACAAACATCCTCGCTATTGGCTAGATCAATGGGCTAAGTGAATAAGGTCTGATGGTTGCCACTGCGGCACAAATCGGCGTGATTCTCATGAATCTTTTGCCAAATCAGCCTGACCCGATGAGCCTAGTATTACCAAAACGCGATGATCATTCAAACCGTTTGTTTTGATGGTTTTAATCGTTTTTTTAGATTGATGATTGGCGTGAACTTAAGGTTGTTGGTTTTTTATTTTTTAATCCAAAAAACCGATCAAAGTAATCGAAAAATTAAATTTATTGATATAAAAGAATAAATTGCCGTTTGTGTAACGCTGTGGTGTCTGCATGTTTATCGACTGTTGTATTTGGCTCATTGTGTGGTCTGGTCGTGATACATCTGTCTGGCACATAAGCATCTGTAGCCGAGGCTGCATTCCCAAGGACTATACACAGAGCGATTTTTTTGATGGAAAACTCCGACGCAAACCCGCTACAAACACCGCATATCAGCGATCAGCCCAAACCTGCACCTGATCAAAATCAACCCAAAAAACTGACCACCACATCAGGCTTTGTGGTAGCCGATAATCAAAATTCGATGACCGCAGGACGACATGGTCCAATTGGTCTGCAAGATTTTTATTTGATCGAAAAACACCAGCAATTTAACCGCGAGCGCATTCCGGAGCGCGTGGTACATGCCAAAGGGCATGGTGCACATGGCACGTTTACCGTCACCCATGATATTAGCCAATACACCTGCGCCAAATTGTTGAATGAAATTGGCAAGCAGACGCCAGTCTTTATGCGTTTTTCGACCGTTGGTGGTGAGTCTGGCTCAGCCGATAGCGCGCGTGATCCGCGTGGTTTTTCGATTAAGTTCTATGCCGAAGACGGCAATTGGGATTTGGTCGGTAACAACACGCCGGTGTTTTTTATTCGTGATGGCATCAAGTTCCCTGACTTTATTCACACCCAAAAACGCTGTCCGCGTAGCCATTTGCAAGATCAAAACATGCGCTGGGATTTTTGGAGCTTATCGCCAGAAGCCTTGCATCAAGTGATGATTTTGTACTCGGATCGCGGCACACCGCTGGCCTCGCGCTTTATGAACGGCTATGGCTCGCATACCTTTAGCTTGATCAACGAGCAGGGCCAACGTATTTGGTGTAAGTGGCACTTTAAGACCAATCAAGGCATTCGCAATTTTACCGATGCCGAAGCTGGTGATATGTCGGGCAAAAACCCAGACTACGCCACCGAGGATTTGTTCCGTTGCATCGAAGACGGCGACTATCCGAGCTGGACAGCTTATATTCAGACCATGACCGATGAGCAGGCGCAGCAGTTTCCGTTTGATCCTTTTGACCTGACCAAAGTCTGGCCACATGGCGACTTTCCATTGATCGAAGTCGGTCAGCTTGAGCTAAATCGCAATGTCGAAAACTACTTTGCCGAAGTTGAGCAAGCGTCGTTTTCGCCCAATAACATTGTGCATGGTTTAGGTTTTTCGCCTGATCGGATGTTGCAGGCACGCTTGTTTGCTTACCAAGATGCGCATCGTTATCGGATTGGCACTAACTATCAATTGTTGCCGATTAACGCACCGCGTTGCCCGATGCATAACTATGCGGTCGATGGCTCAATGCGCTTTGATGGTAACATGGGACGTGGGCCAAACTACGAGCCAAACAGCGATCCAAATGCACCAAAAGAAGACCGTAGCTTGCTGAATAAACTGTCGCCGATGCCGACCGATGGTGAGTTGTTTTGGTATGACCATCGTGAGGTCGAAGACCATTATCAACAACCGGGTGATTTGTATCGTTTGTTTGATGATGGCGAAAAAGCCCGTTTGGTCGAGAACATCACTGGCAGCCTAAAAATGGCCCGTCCAGATATTCAAGACAAGATGGTGGTGCTGTGGGCCAAATGTGATGCTGATTTGGGCGAGCGTTTAAGCCGCTCGTTGGCGGAGGCCAAACATGGCGATGCCAAGCAAGCCAAGGGCTTTGATCACTGGTAAGTCTGCAACACGACAAGCATACGTGTGCTTGTCGTGGCGATGCGGATCAAGTGAAAGCTTGATCCGCATTGTGCTTAAAATCGCATTTTTTTCAGGCCGCGTTGGATGCCATCTTGTAGCGCGAGTTTGACCAGCAGACCGACCAAAGGCAGACGACCGGCAAATTGAATGTGATATTCCAAGCGGCTACGGTTACCCAGATCAATAAAGGTCATGGTGCCGTAATGGTCTTTAATCGGGCCACCTTTGCTGGTGATGGTGTATTCGATTAGTTTGTTTTCAACATAGGCGGTGTTGGTTTCCTCGACGGCTGGTGCAAGTGGCAAAATAATCTGACGCACTGAGCCGATACCATTTCTGCTGTCATTGCCGTCTTTTAGACGTTTGACCTTGGCTGGTGCAAAAATTTGGTTGAGGTTTTCGTGTTCGCTTAATTTGGCAAACAACTGCGCGACGGGCACGTCAAATTCTTGCACGATGTTAATGTGTTGTAGCTTGGACATGGTGGTCTACTCGATAAAAAAGCACTAAAAAAAGGCGTTAAACCAGAAAAATCAACGTGGATTGATATGGATAAACCTATCTGACATGGTCAGACGGGGGCCATCAGCGATAAATTGACAATGGATGATGTCAAAAATAATCCTAGCACTTGTCGATTTGTACTGACAAGCCTATGCAGTGTTACCACTCGATAGACTATGCCAAAATGCAGCGGCCATGATGTCGCTTATTGAGTATGACTTGTATGATCAGTAATTTACCCAAACATCCATTTTGGTCGGTCATTCGCACCGTACCGGATTTTCCAAAAGCAGGTATTTCGTTTTTTGATTTGACACCGTTATTGGTCGATCATGTCAGTGAGGTTACCACCGCGATGATGGGTGTGGTGCCGACGGATCTTTTGGATCAAGTGGATGTGTTGGTGGCAATTGAGGCGCGCGGCTTTGTTTTTGCCAGTTTGTTGGCTGGTAGGATGGGTAAAGGACTGGTGTTATTGCGTAAAGCGGGCAAATTGCCACCGCCGGTACATCAATATCGCTATGCACTGGAGTACGGTGAGGATGTGCTGGAGTTACAGCAAGGGATTGCTCCTAAGCGGGTGTTGTTGGTCGATGATGTATTGGCAACCGGCGGAACGCTACGCGCTGCGCAAGCTTTATGCGAGCAGGCAGGTCATCACGTGGTTGGGGCATTGGTGTTATTGGACTTGCCACAGTTGCATCAGGATTTAACCTGTCCCACCTTTACTGTGTTACAGGCTTAATGAGGAATGGGCATGAGTGAGTCTGCGCGTGTGTTGATTGTAATGGCCCTGCCTGAAGAAAACGCTGGTGGACGCTTGGATGGGTTTGGCGAAGTGCTCTACACCGGTGTGGGCAAAGTCAATGCCGCCATGATGCTGACCCGTCGGCTCAGCCGTGGGCCGTTGCCGCATGTGGTGATTAATCTAGGCTCAGCGGGTGCGCAACAGCGTGCGACTGGATCGGTGGTGGCCTGCACCGCCTTTGTCGAGCATGACATGAATGCTACGGCCTTGGGGTTTGCTCATGGTCAGACGCCTTTTGAGGCTGACGTCATGTTGTCTTGTCCTCTGCCAGTCTCTTGGCAAACGATTGGGCTGAACGAGGCGGTGTGCTATACCGGTGACTTGTTTGTGTGCGAGCCACATACGCATTTTGAGTACGATGTGGTGGACATGGAAGGCTATGCCTTAGCACGCGTGTGTCAGTTGTTTTGTCTGCCCTTGGTGAGCCTTAAGTTTATTACCGACGGTGCAGACGGTCAGGCTGCACTCGATTGGAATGATGCGGTGATTCAGGCGGCTGCCGCCTTAGCCAAAGTCATGCAGCAGATACAGGCGACGCAAGAGGCTGGTTAACTCAGCGCATGCTGGGTGTTAGCTATTAGCTAGCAGGAGTAAACACACCCGTCTGCATCGGTTGATGCAGACAATATTGCTTGCACGTGACCACAAATGCCCCTGTGATGATGTGCTAGTTTAGTGGACCTGTATTGAGCTGATCGACGATTCAATTGATCGCTGATGTGATGATGGCCGTGATGCCAGCAATGGATGCAACAAGACGAGCGGCGAGAGCCGAATAAATGCGCGAACACACTGTAAAAATATGAGGAATGGGCCAGATGCAAGCAAGATCAACACGGATGTTTACATCCACCCTGCATGGCGCTGTGGTGCTGAGCATGATGGGTCTCACCGCCTGTGGTGGTGGGTCGTCGTCGGATGGGGGATCGGCCAGCGGCATACAAGTCGATCAAGTCATGCCAAATCCAGCCGTCGTCGAGATGCTGACCTCATTTAGCATTGATGGCGCACGGTTGGATCGGGTCAAAGATATAACCCTGTCTGCCTGTCGCAGCTTGAGCAACAAAACCATTAGCGCCAAACGGATTACGTTTAGCTGTACCCCTATGACGGTGGGCGAGCAGCAATTACAGCTCAAAGATGCCAATGGCAATTCGCTCTATGACGGCAATGTACAGTTTGAGCGTCAAGCAGTAGTGAGCACTGCCAGTCCAGAGCGGGTCAAAATCAATCGACCTACTACCTTTACCTTAACCGGTACGAGCTTGGATCTGGCAAGTGATCTGACGGTGACCGTCAGCAATTGTAAAAACCAAAGTGCATTGACTGGCACGGCAACCACGCAGACCTTTAGCTGTACACCGGATACCCTAGGTGAGCAGCAATTGGTGGTCAAAAATAAAGCTGGTACTGTGGTCTATCAACGGACCATCACTGTTGAAGCGATGGCAACCGTGCAAAGCTTTAGCCCACTAAAAACCAATGTAAAGCTTGAAACCAGTTTTACGATTACAGGACAAAATTTTCGCTATCCGATGGCAATTAATTTTCCAAAATGCAGCAGCATTAATATTAATGACCAATCAGCCACGCAAGTTCGCTTTAGTTGTGTGCCTTCGGATGTTGGCGATTTTCCGGTTCAGCTTATAGATCCAAGCGGCGATGTGGTGGCCGAGCGTATCATCACGATTGGGCCGTTTTTAAGCCTATCCACGCTTTGGTTTGCAACAGGCATTCAGACCTGTGCCACAGCGGACGCCAACGGCTTGGCCTGTAATGCAGCTGCATTGGGTGCGTTATATGGACTAGGGCAAGATGGCGAGTTGCAATTGGGCAATCGGGTGAGCTATACGCTCAAAAGCTATGCAGTGGTCACGGATGAAAGTAAAGAGGTGGCAGATGATGACAAATGCATCGTCGATGAGCAAAGTGGCTTGATCTGGGAACAAAAAACCGATGATGGTGGTCTACGTGATAAAGACTGGGTCTACACATGGCGCAATACCAAGGGCAACATCAATGGCGGCGGAACGTCACCTACACAGCCAGCAGCAGAGGGTGGCCTTGGCACTACAGATACCTGTAGTGGTTTAGACAATAAAGCCTGCAATACCAGCACATATATTAGCCAGTTGAATGCAGTGAGTTATTGTGGATTTAACGATTGGCGCTTACCGACACTCAATGAGCTAGAGCATTTGGTGGATTATGGCGTAAGCCGTGCAGCCAATTCGACGGCACAAACCCCAGATGCTGTCGTTCCTGCATTGTTTAAAGCGCGTAATCAAAAGACCCATTACTGGTCACAAAGCACCAACGCCACCCAGATTGAGCAAGCGTGGGGCGTGGAATTCGATATGGGCCGCTCACAAAGCAAAGCCAAAACGGATGCCTATCCGATTCGGGCGGTACGCTAATGACCATCATGCAGAGGACTTCGCTGATGCCGACTTTTTTTTATCGCACCATTCATCGTATTAAACCGATGGCACAACGTGGCACAGCAATGTGTATGGGACTGTTGATGCTGGCATCTCCAGCCGTTTTTGCCACACAACAATGCAATAGTAATTTATACGCTACCGCACCTGATGTACGGTTTATTGAGGTGGCCGGATCACAAGGTGCAGAGGTGTTAGACCGCTTGACCAATTTGGTCTGGCAGCGCTGTAGCCTAGGTCAGACATGGAATAACACCAGCAAGCACTGTAGCGGCACGGCAATGGCCATGACATGGACTGAGGCGCTGACTCAGGCCAAGGCCCAAGGTGGCGATTATCGCTTACCAAATATTAAAGAGCTGCAAACCCTACGCGAGCAGCAATGTGCGTATCCCAGCCTGAATATCGCGATATTTCCGGATACACCTGACAGTGCACAACGCTCACGCTACTGGTCATCGTCTCCTTATGGCTTCGATATGCAGAGCGCATGGTTGATGGATATGGCACAAGGTGATACAGCGATTGCCTCCAAAGCACAGTCCTCATCGTATGTGCGAGCTGTTCGGGCCAAGCAGTATGTCGCGCCTTAATCAAAGGTAAATTAGGGCTAATCCCCTCAAATCGCAAGGCAGCATGCCGTATGTTGTCTGATGCGTTTGGTCCGTTGATGTGCGACGGTTGTTGTGGTGTTGAGCCAACATTGCACGGTTTTTGGCCTGCCAGATCTGCCCGTCTGGTTGTAAATTTGCTATGCTATGCGCCATTTTACTTGAGTTGAGATGTCCGTATGGCCGAGCAGCCCCAGACCCCCGCCGTCAGCGAAAACCAGTTGATCGCCGAGCGTCACGCCAAGCTGAAGGTCATTCGTGACAAGGCAGCGCAAACCGGCGGTAGCGCGTTTCCAAATACCTTCCGTCGTGAGCATTATGCAGGCGATTTGCAGCAACAATATGCAGACATCAGCAAAGAGCAATTGGCCGAACAGTCCATTGAGGTTAGCGTCGCCGGTCGCTTGATGTTGAACCGTGGCGCGTTTATGGAAATTCAAGACATGACAGGACGCGTTCAGTTGTATGTGAACCGCAAAGTTTTGGATGCTGAGACCTTGGCCGAAGTCAAACGCTATGATCTTGGTGACATTATTGCTGCCAAAGGCCTATTGGCTCGCTCTGGCAAAGGCGATTTATATGTCGATATGCAGTCGGTTGAATTACTGACCAAATCACTGCGCCCACTGCCAGACAAGCATCATGGCTTAAGCGATACCGAAGCGCGCTATCGTCAGCGTCATTTAGACTTGATCACCAACGAAGACACCCGCAACACCTTTGTGATTCGCTCACAAGTGGTGAGCGGTATTCGTCAGTTCTTGCTGGCCGAGCGTTTTATGGAAGTCGAAACCCCAATGATGCACGTCATCCCTGGTGGTGCATCGGCACGTCCATTTAAGACCCATCACAATGCCTTAGACATGGAACTGTTTTTGCGCATTGCGCCAGAGTTATATCTCAAGCGCTTGGTGGTCGGTGGCTTTGAGCGGGTGTTTGAGATTAACCGCAACTTCCGTAACGAAGGTGTCTCAACCCGTCACAACCCCGAATTCACCATGATTGAGTTTTATCAGGCTTATGCCGATTATCAAGACTTGATGGCGCTAACCGAGCGGATGTTGGAAAAACTAGCCGTAGATATTTTAGGCGGCACTGACGTGCCGTATGGCGAAGAAGTGTTTAGCTTTAAAGGCCCATTCAAAAAAATCTCCATGCGCGATGCAATCTTGGAAAATAATCCAAGCATCAGCCCTGAACAAGTCGATGATCGTGCGTTTTTGGCCCAGTTCATTCAGACCGAGTTGAAAGAAAAAGTCAAAGACGGCTTTGGCTTGGGCAAGCTACAAACCATCGTGTTTGAAGAAACTGTCGAAACTAAACTGCGTCAGCCGACCTTTATCACCGAGTATCCCGCCGAGACCTCACCGCTGGCCCGTCGTAATGACCATAACGCGCACATTACCGACCGTTTTGAGTTTTTTATTGGTGGGCGTGAGTTGGCCAATGGCTTCTCCGAGTTGAATGATGCGGTCGATCAAGCCGAACGATTTAAGCAACAAGTGGCCGAAAAAGACGCGGGTGACGACGAAGCCATGCATTACGACGCGGACTTTGTTGAAGCGCTGGAATACGGCTTGCCACCAACCGCAGGACAGGGCATAGGCGTGGATCGCTTGGTGATGTTGTTTGCCAATGCGGCGAGTATTCGTGATGTGATTTTGTTCCCGCATATGCGTCGTAAAGAGGGTTAAGCCGTCATAGCTGTGCGCATCATTTGTGCAAAAAAGCCCCATGCAGTTGGGGCTTTTTTGTGCCATTAAATGAGTGAAAAAAACCATTCATTGACGTAAAAACAACTGATCAAAAAACGTACAGTGCTACTTTATGTTATGGTTTTGCACCTGCGTCGATCTTGATCCATCAGAAAAAGTGATGAATCGGCGTGATTCACTTATCGTTCAAAAGGACCGGAGCCACGCAATATGAACCAACAGTTATCAGAACACGTGCAGCATTCAGTCCAAGGTATTTCTGCGTCTAGTCCACTGCAAGATGCTGTGCGACGCTACTTATTAGCCGATGAGCAAAGTCTGGTTCGAGAGTTGGCCAAGTCAGCCAAACTAGATGCAAGCACGCAAGAATTAATCCGTGAGCGCGCCTATCGTTTGGTTGAGGTGGTTCGAGACGGTCGCCGCAATGAAGGCGGTATCGACCAGTTTATGCATGAGTATCAATTGTCTAGCGAAGAAGGCATTGCACTAATGTGTGTGGCCGAGGCACTACTACGTATTCCAGATGCCGACACTGCCGATGCCCTGATTGAAGATCGGATCGGGCAGGCCAATTGGCGCAAGCACATGGGCAACGCCGATAGTTTGTTTGTGAATGCCTCAACCGTTGGTCTGATGCTGACCGGTCGTGTGCTGACCATGGGCACAACCGAAGGCTTGTGGGGTGTGTTGGGCCGTTTGGTGCAACGTACGGGTGAACCCGTTATTCGTAGTGCTGTTCGGCAGGCCATGCGTATTATGGGTTTGCAGTTTGTCATGGGGCGTGACCTACCAGAGGCTGCCCAGCGTGCCAAGTCGTGGGAAAAACGCGGCTATCGTTATAGCTATGACATGCTGGGCGAGTCAGCCTTAACCGATGCCGATGCACAGGTGTATCAAGATAAATACTTGGATGCGATCAATCAAGTTGGTGCTTGGTCTAAAGGTAAGGGGCCGATTGCCTCAGCGGGTGTGTCGGTCAAGTTGTCGGCACTATCGCCGCGTTACGAGTTTGCTCAGTCAGCCGATGTTCATGCGCGTCTGTATGGTCGTATTTTAGAGTTGGCCAATGCCGCTGCGGTGGCCAATATCGGCCTGTGTATTGATGCCGAAGAAGTGGATCGTTTAGACCTGTCGATGGCCTTGCTGGAGCGTCTGGCCTTTGAGCCAAGTCTGGGCGATTGGCAGGGCTTGGGTTTGGCCATGCAAGCCTATCAGCGTCGTGCGCGGCCATTGGTGGATTGGGTGGTTGATCTGGCCGAGCGTTCTAATCGTCGCTTGATGGTGCGTTTGGTCAAAGGTGCGTATTGGGATACCGAGATCAAAAAAGCCCAAGAAATGGGCTTAAAAACCTTTCCGGTCTATACCCGTAAGGTGCATAGCGATGTCAGCTATTTGGCTTGTGCGCGTGCCTTACTTGAGGCGGGGCCGTCGGTCTATCCCTGTTTTGCGACCCATAATGCCCAGACCGTGGCATGGGTGCTTGAGTTTGCCCGCACCCTGAATCACCGTGATTTTGAGTTTCAGCGCTTGCATGGCATGGGCGAGCCGTTATACGTGCAGATTAGTGAGCGCGGCGATTGGCAGCCACCAACCCGAATTTATGCACCTGTAGGCGGCCACGAGCAATTGCTGGCTTATTTGGTTCGGCGCTTACTCGAAAATGGTGCAAATTCATCGTTTGTGCATCGTCTGGTCGATGACGCCACACCGATTGACGACTTGGTACAAGATCCGGTGCAGCAAGCGGCTGCTTACGACTTTAGGCCACATCCAGCGATTCATCAGCCGATGGATCTGTTTTTGCCGCGCGTCAATTCGCGTGGTTTGGATTTAACCAATCCGGTGGTGGTCGAGGCGTTATCGGAACGGGTCGAAAAATTTAGTAGTCGCTCAACAGCCTGTCCGTATATCGATGGCGTCGAAGGCGTTGGTGCAAGCGAGCTGGTGCGTAATCCTGCTAATCAAACAGACATTGTTGGCGAGGTGATTTGGGCAACACCTGCCCAAGCCCAAACCGCACTAAAAGCCGCGCATGCCGCCCAGCCACAATGGTCTGCTTTGGGTGCAGAACGCCGTGCCATGTTGCTGGAGCGTACGGCTGATTTATTTGAACAAAATCGTATTCGTTTGATGAATCTATGTGTGCGAGAAGCCGGAAAAACATGGAAAGATGCCGTGGCTGAGATCCGCGAAGCCATCGACTTTTTGCGTTTTTATGCCTTAGAAGCACGACGTTTGTTTGAAAAACCTAAGCGTCTACCCTCAACGGCAGGAGAGATTGATCAGTTGTTTTTGCGCGGCCGTGGCGCGTGGTTGTGTATCTCGCCATGGAATTTCCCCTTGGCTATTTTTACTGGCCAGATTGCGGCAGCTTTGGCCTCTGGCAATACCGTGTTGGCCAAACCCGCCGAACAAACACCCTTGATTGCCGCTGCTGCGATTCGCTTGTTTTATGAAGCTGGAGTACGCGGTCAAGAATTGCATCTGTTGCTGGGTGATGGTGCAAGTTTGGGTGCAGCAGTGATGAACGAGCCAGAATTGGCTGGTGTGGTGTTTACTGGGTCAACCGAGGTGGCTAAGCTGATTAATCGGCAACTGGCGGCACGCGACGGCGCGATTATTCCCTTGATTGCCGAGACGGGTGGTCTTAATTGTATGATCGTCGATAGCTCTTCTTTGCCAGAGCAAGTCACCCGTGACGTGTTGGCATCTGCCTTCCAAAGTGCAGGGCAGCGCTGCTCGGCTTTGCGTGTGTTGTATCTGCAAAAAGATATTTTTGATTCGCAGCTCAACATGATTCGCGGGGCCATGGCCGAGTTGACTATGGGTAATCCTGCCGATTTGTCCAAAGATATTGGTCCAGTGATTGATGCCGAGGCGCAGCAAGGCTTACAAGCTCATATCGACGCGATGAGCAAGCAAGGCGCTGTAATTGATGCGTTGCCAATTCCACAGGATATTAGCGCTGGTTTTTGGGTCGCGCCGACCATTTGTAAGATCAGCAGCATTGCCGATTTGGACCGTGAGCAATTTGGGCCGATTTTGCATGTGGTGCCATTTGATGGCGAAAAGCTCGATCAAGTGGTTGATGAGATCAATGCCAGTGGCTATGGCTTAACTCTCAGTATGCATAGCCGTATTGAGAGCCGTTGGAAGCGAGTGGTACAGCGAGCCAGAGTGGGTAACCTCTATATTAATCGCAATCAAATTGGTGCAATTGTTGGCTCTCAGCCGTTTGGCGGGCAAGGGTTATCAGGCACAGGCCCAAAAGCCGGTGGACCCAACTATTTGCATCGTTTTGCGACCGAACATTGCCTGACCATTAACACCAGTGCCTCTGGCGGTGACACACAATTGATGGGACTTGGCAACGAGTAACAACATACGCTAAAGGGTTGGGCTGCATTTTTTAAACAGCAGCTTGGTTTTTTTTGTAACATAAAGCAGTGGTCTATTCAGAATTTTTCTGGATAGGCCGCTATTTTTTTGACAGTCTGGCGTTAATACCCTTCGTTTGAGTGCAGTGGGGGTTGATCAAGTAGATGTCATGGAGAATGTAGGACTTGTTTTTGACATACGATGGACTCATGTAAGGTGGGAAGTGCTCTAACACTCATCAAGCCCACTGATGTCATGTCAGCCAGACCACTGAGGATTGGCTTGAGTGATGTGGCTCTTATTATGCGACGGAAAAACATTCATGCTGACAGCCCCCATTCCAGATGACGAAGCACAACGCCTTGCTGTGTTAGAAGCCTATAGAATTTATGGCACTGATCCTGAAGAAGAGTATGATCAGATTGGACGTTTATTGATGGCCATTTGTGGAACGCAGTCTGCGGTGATCAGTATTGTGGGACAAGATGAACTGTCGTTTAAGTCGCGGATTAACTTTGATGCGTCGCGTGGGCCACGTGATATTTCGTTTTGTGGCCATGCCATGTTTCATAATGGCGTGTTTGTGATTGAAGATGCTGCTAAGGACCCACGCTTTGCCGACAATCCAGTGGTCAAAGATGGCGGCATGCGCTTTTATGCTGGTGCACCATTGATTAGTGCCGAGGGATTGCCCATCGGGACTTTATGTACCCTAGATGACGTGCCACACCAACTGTCGCAGACCCAGCTTGATGCGGTAGGGGTATTGGCTCAGCAAGTGATGGCGCATATGGAGCTACGCCGTCAGCATTTTCAGTTACAACACAAAGCCAATATTCTCGAAAAACATAGCTTACTGCTCGAACAGCAAGCTGAAGAGCTACGTCAGCTAAATGCCAGTAAAGATCGATTTTTTTCGATTATTGCCCATGACTTGCGTGCGCCATTTCAAGGGATCTTGGGTTTTGCTGAGTTGCTCGATACCGAGATTGACGAGATGAGCCAAGGCGAAATTCGTAATATCGCCAGCTACTTACACGATACTGCCGACAGTGCCTTTAAGTTGTTAGAAAACTTGCTGCATTGGTCTATGGTGGATAGTGGCAAGATTGTCTTTACCCCTCGAGTATTGATGATCGAAACCTTGTTTGATCTGATTGAGGGCAGTCTGTCTGCGTCAGCGCACCACAAGCATATTCGGCTTAACTTTCGTTGTGAGTGTGATCTATCGGTCTATGGCGACGAAAACATGCTGCGCTCGGCCATTCGTAACTTGGTCAGTAACGCGATTAAA
>JBBKWH010000019.1:0-7239 GCA_037968855.1 Moraxellaceae bacterium
TGGCCACACCGTAATAACTTCTAAAATTGGTTGCCGCCCCCCCCAGATCTGTAGCACCAACCGCAAGATCAGGCACCCCCATGGGTCTGGGTTGATTCAGCCAGAGCAACAGATCGGGCAATCTAAATTTGACCGAAGCCGACAGATCACGCAGTCCACATGACTCGGTATAGCAATGATTGGCCACCGTATTACTGGCCAAACGACCAAACACCTCTAAGCCAGAGATTAACCCCGCCCCAGCCAAATAGTTATAACCGTCTACATCAATGCCCTGTCCATCCAAATACGGCGAAAATGCAATCGCCGCTTGCCCCGTGGATAATGTCGCAGCAGTGGGCGTGGATAACGCTCCACTAAAGCCTAACGGTGCAATCCCCGCATCGACGGCATACGTTGACGATGAGAGTACCGATAGGCACAGCAGTAATGGCGTACGAACGGACATGAGCAAACCCCAAAAATTGAGCTAAAAAAGGCAAAAAAGCAGCACGAGGCTGCTTTTTTGGACATGCGACTTTAAAAGCAACCTGAACTAAATGCGACTTAAACTAAAAGCTTCTTAGTTACTTGTACCGGTCGCACCAGTCACTGGCTTACAGTTGAGGTCTGCAAAATTAATCGTGGCAGTGGTGTTTGGCGCATTCACCGTAATGGACTGCTCGTCATAACGCAGCTTTAATGGATTAAAGGCATAGACCTTGCCCACTGTTCCGCTACGAATACCATCAAAGGTCAAACGTGCCACGTTGGCTGAGGTATTGGTACGGGCATAACCAGACTGCCAGCGACGACCATCATAAAAATACACAAAGGTCGGGCTTGGACGACGATTGGTACCGCTTGGGCAGCTCTCGGTGACATTAACGATTAAGTTGGCACGAGTCACCGCCGGTGGCGCTGGAATCGTGACTGAACCACCCGCACACAGATTTTGTGCAGTGGTCGAACGGGCCAGAATCGCATTTTGCTCATCGCGAACGATCACGTTTACATTTAGACCGATTGGATAACGCGCAAAGACTTGCTTGGCATCACGCACATCATAGAAGGTCTGGAAGAAGCGTTGACCACGTACACCCACCAACTCAACCGACAATGCACGCGTATCTTGAGCACTACGCTGTAGGTTGAGCGTGCCATTACAGGTGCGGCCCAAGAAATCCAAGTTCCAGTAGGACAAGTGGGTTGACTCAAAGGACACCGCAAAATTATTGGCATCTACTGGGGTTTTTTCGCTAATCAAACCGTTGGCTTCAAACTGCCACTTGCCAGTGGACTCATCATAGCTCCAAACCGGATAAGTCGCGCCTGCAACTAAGGCTGTGCCGTCCGGTTGAGCTGATGTTTTTGGCAGGTCAATGGTGAGAGTGACCGGCTTATCAAAGCGTTTAAGCGCCGTACCTGTGCTGTCAGTCAAGTTAAACTGGGCAAAACCACCGGTAATAAACGCACCGGTCTTGTCTGTTGCGCCGGTCTCGTCGACGACTGTAGGCGCAAAGCCACCAGGAAATGCCGACATGGACGAGGCACTGCTGTTGCCAAACTTAACCGTCGTGGCACTAATGTCACCGGTCAAATTGATTTTTTGGCCGTTAGCATCCAGCGCATTGACACCGGCTGGCAAGCTAATGGTTGTGGTGCCAACGTCTTCTTTGTCGCCTTCATCCGATGTGGATTGCTTGCTTGGTGTGCTTAAAGTCACCGGCGCATCGGTCACCGCGCCATCTGCTGCGGCTGCAAAGGTCTTGGTTGCAATCGACAAGGCCAGTTCTTCATTGGCATTGATCGCAGCCGCTTGGCTTGGGTTAATGAGCTTCAGCACCAGTGTCTGGTTGCCTGCAACAGAGGTGTCTTGCGACAACTGCATGCCGGTTTGAGACCAACCCGTTGCGCTATTACCCACCAACACAGAGAAGCTGGTATTGCTGGCATCGTAGTCTGCCGCGACTGACACAGTACCAATATTGGTCGTGAGGGTCTGGCCTTTAACCGAGACGTTGTTCGCGTCGACCACCAAACCAGCATCAACCGCAGGGCCGGTCAGTTTGACTTGTAGCTCATCGGTAATCGGCTCGCCAGTGGCGATGTTTTCAAACACCAATTGGTACATGTATGGCTGGGCCAAATCACTGCGTTGTGGGTTGGTGACCGCCTCTGTCGCTTTGGACGAGCGGTTGGAGTCATGACACGCCGACAGACCAACCGTTAGCCCAATGGCCATAACCATGGGGGACAATGCAAAAGCACGAATGTTCATAAAGATAATCCTTGATTGATAACCGCTGTAAGAGAGATCCGTTCATAGGGTGTTATGCGGGAGTCTCTCGTTTATTCGACCGGTGATCGCCATGATCATCGGTCAGGGTGTGATCGTATAAACATGCTCCGCTGCTATTTATACGTTGGGGGCCAACAAAAAATCTGAGGACACAAACGCTGACGACACCGCATTCGCTTGTGCCTCGGCTGCGAGTGCGGGGCTACGCTTATAGCCTTCGACATATCGTTCTAATAGGTTGAGCAACATGTTGAGATCGCCTGTTTTGGCCGACATCACCACATCACTGAGCAATTCGTGCGTTTCGGCTGCATCGTAATGGTGCTCAAAGGACTGCATGATCAGCGCATGATTGGTTTTTTGCACGTTATCACCGCCAATCAATAGCTCTTCATACAGTTTTTCACCCGGACGCAGGCCGGTAAACTGGATGGTGATATCTCCCTGTTGTTGCTGATCGGCAATGGTCAGCCCACTCAGCAAAATCATTTTTTTGGCCAGTTCCAAAATCTTGACTGGCTCGCCCATATCCAGCACAAACACATCGCCACCACGCGCCATTGCGCCAGCCTGAATCACCAACTGGGCGGCCTCTGGAATAGTCATAAAGTAGCGGGTCATTTCTGGATCAGTCACGGTGAGCGGGCCACCTTGCATAATCTGTTTACGAAACAATGGCACAACCGAGCCGGACGACCCTAACACATTGCCGAAGCGCACCATACAAAAAGTGGTTTGATGGTTGGGCATGGTGGCCAATGCCTGACAGACCAACTCAGCCAAACGCTTGGTTGACCCCATGATGTTGGTTGGACGAACCGCCTTATCGGTGGAGATCAGCACAAAGGTTTCGACCTTGGCCATTACCGCTGCATGCGCACAGCGTGCCGTGCCGACGGTGTTGTTCATCACCCCTTCAAACGGATTGTCTTCGACCAATGGCACATGCTTATAGGCGGCGGCATGGTAGACCGTTTGCACGTGGTATTTTTCCATCACGCCACGGACGCGCTCTTCTTTGAGTACGCTGCCCAAAATCGCGGTGACCTGTACCTGTGGATAGGCTCTGAGTTCTTGTTCGATGCTATATAGCGCAAACTCGCATTGCTCAAAAATCACCAACTGCACCGGATGAAGCTGCACAATCTGGCGGCACAACTCGCTACCAATCGAGCCACCTGCGCCGGTGACCATCACCACTTTGCCTTGGATGTTTTTGTGCAATAGTTGCTGGTTGGGTGGTACGCTGTCCCGACCGAGCAGGTCGGCAATATCTACTTCGCGCACGTCAGATACAGTGATTTTGCCGTCAATCAGTTGGTTAATACTGGGCAGAGACTGCACCTTGACCTGTAGGGTCTTGAGCCGGTCTAAAATCTGCCGACGGTTTTGCCGACTGGTTGATGGCATGGCCAATAGCACATCAGTAATCTGATGGCTGCTAATGATGCTGGCAATATCTGCGCCTTTAAACACCGGTACACCAGCCACATGACCACCAATCAGCGACACATCGTCGTCCACAAAACCCACCACTTGGCTCTGGTGGCTATCGCGCATGCTGGCCAAGAGTTGACGACCTGCCCCACCTGCGCCATAGATCAGTAGACGGCTATTAAAGGCCGGTTTGATTTTTTTGCGCAGTAAGTATTTGATCGAGATACGGCTAGCCCATAGCCAAATAAACAACAAAAACACATAGGCAAAAGGAATGGTGCGTGGAATATGCAGCAAGACTGCAAATTTGATCAGCAGAATCAGCGCAACCATTAAGCCCATTAACGAGGCCAAGACTGACTTCATCTGGCGGTCATCAAAAGCCCGCAACACCGTTCGGTACGAGCCGGACACAAATAAGCTAATCATCGATAAGCTATAGATGATCAGTTGGGCGTCGGCCGGAATATCCAGATGGATTGTGCCCAAACGAAACGACATGACCATGTGCAAGATCAACACCATCACAACCAGATCGCCACTGATCAGGATCAGTTGTTTGACACGGCGGGGGGCGCTTAACACTGGACGAAGTAAACGTTGTAAATCGTTAGATGTTGGCATGTGATGTACTCCGGCATCTGACCCTGATGCATTGGCGAATAGCATTTTTTGGTTTACCCACACCTGTGGGGTTTAACGTTGTTGAAGGCGGACACGGTCCGCAGCGTTGCTTGTTTTGTGTGTTGCTTATCAATAGGCATGAACACAATGACGCGATCATATCAAAAAACTAGGCTTAGGCATCTGCCATACAAGCTTGTGCTTGCTTGGCGACCACCTGAATGGCGGCAACGGTTTGCGCAATCTCGTGAGCTTGTAAGGTGGGGTGTACCAAAAACATCAAGCTGGTCTCGCCCAATTGTTTGGCATGCGGTAACGATTGCGCTGGACGCCATCCGGTGTCATCAAAGGCTTTTTCGAGATAGACCTCAGAGCAAGAGCCGCTATAACATGGCACACCCAAGGCATTAATCTCGGCCATGATCCGGTCGCGTGACCATCCCTCAGCCAGTTGATCCGGTCGTACAAACACATAGGCGCGATAGTAGGCGTGTACATAGTCCGCATTAGGCCGTGGCACAGACAGGCAATCAAACTCGGCGCAGGCATCCATGATCTGGGTGGCATTGTCGGTGCGTTGTTGCTGCCAGTTGGCCATGCGTTGCAATTGAATACGGCCTATCACGCCTTGCATCTCTAACATGCGCCAGTTGGTGCCAAACGATTCGTGCAACCAACGAAAGCCCGCTGGGTGCTGTTTGTGGTACACCGTGTCATAGTCCTTGCCGTGATCCTTAAACGACCACATCTTACGCCATAGGTCTGGATCATTGGTGGTGACCATGCCGCCCTCGCCGCCAGTGGTCATGATCTTATCTTGGCAAAATGACCATGCACCGATATGACCAATGCTGCCTGCCGCACGGCCTTTGTATTGTGCGCCATGCGCTTGGGCGCAATCTTCGATCACCGATAGGCCATGCTCGCTGGCCAGTTGCATGATCGGGTCCATGTCGCACATCCAGCCTGCCAGATGCACACAGATAATCGCTTTGGTCTGTGGTGTGAGCACGGCGGCAATGGTTTGGGCGCTGATGTTTTGCGAATCGAGTTCGACATCGGCAAAGATCGGGCGTGCGCCAGCATTGACGATGCTACTGACCGAGGCCAAAAAGGTTCGTGAGGTGACAATCACGTCATCGCCTGCACCGATGCCTAGCGCTTGTAAGGCCAGATCCAGCGCAACAGTTCCGTTGGCTACGGCAATCGCATGTGCTGTGCCGGTCCATGCGGCAAACTCTTGCTCAAACTGGCGGCACTCTTGACCCGTCCAATAATTGACTTTATTACTAAGCAAGACCTGAGAGACGGCATCGGCTTCTTGTTGAGTAAATGATGGCCATGGAGAAAAGGCGGTGTTAAGCATAATCAGAATAATCCCAATAAGAAAAGATAAAAAAGCCACCACGCTAAGTGGCACAACCACTCAAACTCAGCGCTCTATTTTTTTAAAACCAGACAGCAGACAATACAGCACGGCATATAGAATGAATACACCACCTGCCCCTTGCAGTAATCCCACTAATACTTTTGCCAGAAACAAATAATCATCATTTGATATAAGCCGATGCCATTTAAAGCCAGCATATAAGCCATACAGCAATGAGCAGCCACCCACTAAGGTGACAATCAACAGACTCTGCAACTTGGTGAATACCGCATGTGGTGCATGACTGCTGCTGGCCTTGCAAATCGATGCTTTGAGTCTGCGCCATGCAAAAAGCGCCAATAAGACCAATCCAAACATTGAGCTGACATATTGCAATAACCGCGCAACAGGCATCACACCTAACACCACGATATCCAACGGATACTGTAACCCGTTGACTTGCTGAGCAATAAAGCCATCTGGATGGGTGATACCATCCCATAGTAGATGCGTGCTTGAACCAAGCATTAAGCCTAGAACCACTGTAAGCCAAAAATAACCGTACTGTCTCAACCTAGAGAAAAATAGATGATTCACTTTGCCTTGATCGATATAATCGCTAGGAACCCGTTGCACGCTATGCCATGGCTGAATCAGCGCAATCGCTGCTGCCTTAAACAGCCAATGCCACAGCACAAAGGCAAATAATCCCCAAGGTAGGCAATAGGTCAATAGGCCTAACCACTGATGCGACAGCTGCCACACTGCCCGATCATGATTTAATAAATAAGGCAAGTCTGGCAGTATGGTGCCGATCAGTAGCGCTTCAAAATTAAGCCATTTTTGGCTGCGGTAAAAAGGTAATGCCGCAGCCATATGCGCAATCGTAAAAGCCATTTAAATGTGATACAGACCTAAAGAATGAATATCTAAGCTTCTATTTAACAAAAGGTCTGGCTGGATTACCTACCACAGTCACTCCAGCAGGCACACTCTTGGTCACTACTGCACCCATACCCACCACTGCACCACGGCCAATGATCAATGGCTTGTCTGGCGTGCCTTGCTTGATCACGGCCCCTGTCCCGATATAGGCATGGTCTTCGATAATCACGTTGCCATTACAACTGACGCGTGGGGCAAAGGTGACAAAGTCACCAATGATGCAATCATGCTCAACGTAGCTATACAGATTGGCATGGAAGTGTTTACCAATTTTGATATTGGAGGTGAGCGTCACAAACGGACTCAATGCAGCACCTTCTGCAAGCTCAACTTGATCCATGATTAAGGTCTGGGCTGATTGGATCGTCCAAGCATGAACATCATGCTCTGTCAGTTTGGCAGCAAGTTTTGCTCTGATTTGACTATTGGCAATGGCAATCACCACATAGCGTTGATCTGCTGGTATCTGCAAAAAGTTATCGTAGCGAACGACGACTTGACCATTAATCTTGTCTTGAGTGGGTTGATCATCAATAAAATAAAGCTGCTCAAGCGAGATACCTTGCGTGATCAACATCTGCCG
>JBBKWH010000020.1:0-40443 GCA_037968855.1 Moraxellaceae bacterium
GCCGAGTACGTGAACGCGGATTGGGTTCTGTTTTGGACAGTGCGAAAAAGTCGTGTCCAGTCGGGGGTGTCAGATATCTAGGCATGATGGAATGTTAGCATATTTTGGTGGATTGGTATTATAGTGGCTGGAAATGTCCAGACGGAACGATAAAATCTGATGAAAACTCTAGTACTATACCGGCTTTCTTATGTCGACCACCTGACGCAAAGCCAAAGGCATGTCCGGCTGCTCAGAGATTTGGTGGGCCAAATAACTCAGAAGGTGTAGGAAATCCATGTTCTGTTGTTACTGGGGTTAAGAACCAACAAGAGACTGACTATAGTAGTGGTGGTCTGACTTTTAGCAGAAGTTATAATAGCTTTAATAGTAAAAACCTAACTGGCATAGGCGTTGGTTGGACGCATAATTTTTCTAAAAAAATGAGTTTTGTCAGAGTTACTTCAAAAAACTGGGATACCGAAGCCTCCTCCAAAGATAGCCCCTCTGCGATGATGCAGCTTGATCGTGGTAACGGCTATTTGCTGTATGCATTTCGAACCTCCAGCCTGTCTGATCCTGATCATTCAGAATGGAAAACGGATAGAGATCAAAAAATAGACATTAAATATGATGCTGTCACAAATCAATGGGTTTTAACTCAAATAATTACGGGAACCAAAGAGTTCTACAGTATAGATGGTTTATTACAACGCATTGAATACTCGAAGGGTCGGTTCGAAGACTTTAATTATCAAAATAATCAACTCAATAGTGTTCAGAATCAATTTGGCCGACTGATTCGATTTAACTATAATTCAAATAACCAGCTTGCTGCTATAACGTTACCTAATAATAGTATGATTTCTTATCAATACGATGGGAAAAGCCGCTTAGTTAGCGTAAGTCGACCCGGTTATGGAACAAAGACATATCACTATAGTGAGAGTAGCGCACCTGAATTCACAGCATTACTAACCGGAATTACTGACGAAAACGGTGTCCGCTTTGCGAATTATGCTTATGACAGTAGTGGTCGAACAATATTAACAGAGCATGCTAACTCAGCACAACGCTTTACCTTAGCCTATGACACATCTTCGAGTAAAGTGATTGACCCTTATGGTCTTGAGTGGACTTATACTAAAACATGGAGCGGTGGCTCAGAGCGAGTTTTAGGAGTGACTCGCTTAGGTATCTCTACTCGTTATAATACCTATGATACTTCAGGAAATGTAATTTCACAGACGAATGTTGGAAAAAAGACCAATTACACCTACAACAATAGAAATCTAGAAACGAGTCGTACAGAGGCTGTAGGAAAGACCCAAGAGCGAGTGATCAGCACTCAATGGCATCCTACGCTATCTGTACCCACAGCGATTATAGAATCGGGTCGTACCACGACTTACACTTACGACGAGCTTGGCAATGCATTAAGTAAAACGATTACAGATACTCTTGCTGATCCAAATATCAGCAGAACATGGTCTTATACCTACGATACGCTAGGACTGTTATTAACAGAAACTACGCCATCTGGAGAAATCTCCACTTACAGCTATGATCAAGCTGGGAATCTTTTAACGGCGACTAATACACTAGGACAAACAACAACCTATAGCCAATATAATGAGGATGGCTTAGTCGGATTGGTGACTGATCCCAATGGGCGCGAGGTCACCTATACCTATGATCAAGCCGGTCATGTTGTTAGTCAGCAAGAAAGCCTTGCTTCACCAGTACTAACCTCTCCCAATGGTACAAGTCCCCAGACTTTTAGCTGGCCACAATGGTTGGTTGATCTGATCAATAGCTGGTGCTCGCTCATTGGTATGACATCTCCTTTTGCGGCAGATGATACGACAACAGCGACTCAGGCCTATCCAAGTTTGAGTTATGCCAGTGGACCGGCAATCACCACATACCAATATGATCCGGTGGGACAACTGGTCAAAACCACGTTGCCAGATGGTGATGTGATTACGTTCGGCTATGACGATGCACATCGTTTGGTACGTGTCACAGATCAGTTGGGTAATACCAAAAACTACACGCTAAACTTAGCAGGGGATATTATAGCGGTTGAGACCAATGATGCGGCAGGTGTGCTCCAGCGTAAGTCACAAGCGGTTTATAACAATCTAGGTCAATTGGCCCAAGAGTTAGGACAGTCTGGACAAAAAGAAATTTATGCTTATGACGATTGGGGCAATGTTACAAGTGCAACTGATGCACTGGGTCAAAAAAGCAGTTACACCTACGATGCATTAAATCGAAAGCTGACTGATAAAAATTCTCTAAACGGGACCTCTCAGTATCTTTATAATGCGCTTGATCAATTACTCGCAGTAATTGATCCTCGTAATAATGCAACCAATTATACTTATAATGCATTTGACGAGGTATTAAGTGTACAAAGCCCAGACACAGGATTAACAAATCACACATACCAAGATGGCAGGTTGCAGCAGTATACCGATGCCAGAAATATTAATCACAGCTTTAGCTATGATGGCTTAGGCCGAGTGACCCAGCGCAATGATGGTGGATTGATCACAACGTTCAGTTATGACCAAGGCACCTATGCTGCGGGACGACTGACGGGTATGAGCAATGCCGACAGTACGATTGCTTTGACATATAACTCATCTGGTCAAGTTGTTGAGAAGTTGGTTGGTATCAAGGATAAACAACCACTGCGCGTTCGTTATAGCTATAGCCAAGGTGGCAAACTCAAGCAGATTGCAACGCCTACCGGAAATCTCATCGAGTACGTCTATAACCCGTCTAATGGTCAAGTGGCATCGCTTCAAGTGAACAATCAGACGTTGCTCTCACAGATTCGTTATGGGGCATCGGGGATTGAAGGTTGGACATGGGGTATGGACCTATTGAATACCTCAAGCCTAGGTTTTGATTTGGATGGACGATTAACCCAGCTGGTCTCTGCCAATGCCCTAAACCGCCAGTACGGATACGACAAGGCCAACCGCATTGTGAATCTGAATGATCCACAGGCCTTTAGCTATACCGCACAATACAGCTACGATGCCAAGGATCGTTTGACGCAGCAGGTATTAGGGGGTCAGACACTCAAGTACAGCTATGACCCGAATGATAATCGCCTTACACAGACGAAGACAAAAAGTGGTGTGACATCCACAGTCAGTGACACAATTGCCAGCGATAGTAATCGAGTTACTGCACGCCAAGGCAGCGCTTTGGAATATTTGGCGACAGGTCAAATCACTCGCGATGCGGCGCGTACCTATCGTTATGATGAGGCTGGACGGCTGTTATCGACCCAGCGTGACCTACAAGGGGTGTCTTACACCTACAATGCGTTAGGGCAACGGATCAAAAAAGTCAGTGCGAATAACACCATCTATTTCGCCTATGATGAGTTGGGCCAGCTACTCGGTGAGTACGATAGTCAAGGGACGATGCTACGCGAGTATGTGTGGCTAGAGGGTCGATTGGTTGGGATGTTAAGCCATCAGCTGCCGAATCAGTTGTTATCCATACATACCGATCATTTGGGTTCTGTCCGTGCTGTGAGTCAGGGCAACCGTGTGTTGTGGCGTTGGGATGGTGATCAGTTTGGTGATGTGTTGCCAAACGAGGATGTCGATGCTGATGGTCAGGTGCTGACCATGCCTATTCGCCATCCGGGTCAGTATGCGGATGTTGAGGTTGGGCTGTTTTATAATTATTATCGGGATTATGATCCGGTGTCGGGGCGGTATGTCGAGTCTGATCCTATTGGGTTGGATGGCGGGTTGAATACCTATGGGTATGTGGGTGGTAGCCCTATATTAGATACTGACTTTGAGGGGCTTGCAGGTGGGCGTGGTGAACGAGGTATATCAGGTGGACTAGGTGGAAAGAACTCCGATAGGCCATATAAGCATTGTCGGGAGCTAAATCCACCAGACCCAAGGTTTATTGAATGTAAAAATCCTCAAATGGGCAAAAGGGGGAAAATACCTAGACCTCCTGAAGTCCCATTTCCTGAGCCAAAGAAAACTGAAGCTTGTGAAGATTGTCAGAAAAAAGCAATGTGGATGACAGGCGCTGGTGGAACTGTCTATTTAATCTATAGGTGCATAAGGATGATTCCATCTGCCTATCCTCCGTTATGGCCGACAATTCCTGCAAATTTGGGAACACCATGAAAAATTATATGGATTTATTTACCCAAGCATCTGATGCTTGGGAACGTGATGATTTTGAGACTGCATTCTCAATTTTTAAAACCTTATCTGAGCAAAGAGATGATAATTTATATGTGAATTTAGGTATTTTATATGAAAGCGGGTTGGGTGTTACAAAAGATATTGATAAGGCATTGTATTGGTACAAGAAATCTTGGAGGGCTAATGGTCAAGCTGATTCTCGTTTAAATATTGCTGATTTGTATTATAAAAATGGTAACTGGCGCGCCGCACTATATTGGTGGGAAAAAGGGATTCTGCAACAAGATGGAGAAGCGGCTCTTGAATTGGCAAAAATTTATTTAACAGACTCTGCACGCCGCAGTTTATTAAAAGCCAAGCAATATCTAGTGATGGCTATTGAGTGGGAAAATATAACAGAAGCAAGCAAAGAGGAAGCTGAAGAGCTGTTAAGTGCCCATTAAAAAGTAAACGTGTATTTAGTACCAAAACCCTTTGAAACCTGTCCAACCCAATGCTCAATCTGATCTGCCGTCATCACCTTAAAGTCCCGCCAGTGATACTTCATCTGTCGCCAAACCATCTCAATCCGATTCAGCTCAGGACTATACGCAGGTAGAAAATACAAACGCGTCGAATACTCCTTTTCAAGAAGCTTGCGCCAACTTGCCATCTGCTTGCTACGATGAATCGATGCGTTGTCTACAATTAAAACCAGCGGAACGCTGTAGGCTTGTTTGACTCGTTTTGCAATACCCATCAAGTAGGCATGAAACCAGCGACTGTTCACCGATTCTTGTAGGCAACAGGTGATCAGTTGACCTGTCGACAGCATGCAGCCCATGACATTGACTCGCTTCAATCTCACGGCGTCAACCGCATGAACGTCGCCTCTCTTCGTCCATGCATAACGGTTATCAGGTGTGGCCGAAAAGCCTGTTTCGTCGACATAGCCCCACACAATCTCACCGCGTGCCGCTTGCTCACGCAATCTTTCAATCTGCTGCTGAGCTTGTCCAAACGCGGTCGGGTCTCTTTTTTTTAAGGCTATGACGGGTGCGCTTGAACACCATGCCAGATTGTCGTAAAAACTTACGGATACCGTCAATGTGCACGGATATGCCATATTGTTCGTGTAGCTTGACTCGAATCTGTTCAGCATTGAGTGGCGCTTCATTCACCCAGTGTAAAATCTGGTCTTGATGGTTGGCTGATAGCGTGTTGGGTCGACCTGAGCGATGGCCTTCTGGGATCGATTCAAAGGCGTGTGCTTGCCAGCGTCGACGTTGCGTCCGTATGGTTTCGGGCATGAGTTTTTGTAGTGTAGCGACCTCGACAACGGTTTTACCCTCGGATAGCCAGAGAATGGTTTGGGCGCGTTGTCTTTCTCGCCAATGCACTGCATGCTTGGTGAGGTCAGTGAGTTGCTGTTGTTCTTCTAAACTCAGTGGAATAGTGACGATGCGTGGCATGGCGGAAGATGGGTTATGTAAAAGTTACTTTTTGCACGTTTAGTTTTACTTGTCAACTTAAACAAACCAACATCATGCTGTATATCCTATTTATATCAATAGTTAAAGCAACACTTGTGCTGCCACCAATATACCGAATTTAACATGCTTGTGCTGAGTACACAAACGAAGCATGTGCGAACATTAAAAACCGAAGAGGTGACTTGATTTGATTTAAGAAAAAGCCAGATACAAGCACTAGAATGGTAGGGTGCGCTATACGCACCTGTGCTGTTGCGTGTGGTGCGCAAGGCGCACCCTACATATGCTCGCACAGCGAAATTTTTTAATCCTTGTACGATCAGCCTGATTGCAAAACCAAACGCTTAAACCAGCCGCCCATCCCACATCCCCTGCGCCATCTGCATCGCCTCATCCATCCCATCGGCTTTTTGCAACGCCGTTAGCGCCAATGCCAGCGTGCCAACCACCGCCTGTTCGCCATAGGCATGTTGTACTTCACCACGCCACACCGCCAAATAATGCTCAAGATCAAATTCCTGCTCAACATCCGAGCGGTTCTCGTTCAGCATTGGCCATTCCACCTCATAGCCTTCGCCATCTTTAATACCGACCAACAGCGTGCGCGCATCAGGATTACGCTCAAACTCGCCCCCGTCGCCCTTAATGACTGCGCCGTTTTGATAGCCCAAACGTAGTGCGGTCTGTTGGTGCGAGGCACGATAGGCCGGATGAAAAATTGACTGCAAGGTGACTGGCGCATCAAATGGATTGATCAAACGGGCAAGGGTATGCACCGGCGAACGTAAGCCCATCACATTACGCAAATCAATCAACTCACCCAGCTTGGGCGCAAACGCCGATAACGGCAAATAAGCAAAATTGCAGGCATCCAGTTGCGCCGCCACTTGCTCACCAGTCTCACAGACCGGATGGCCGAGTAGGGGCAGCATGTTTTCGGTGTATAGCCGATTGAGCGTATGACCCGCAGCGCCATGCATAAATACCCGTACGCCACTTTGCGCTAGCAGTAAGGCAGCCAGCAAAAACCACGGGTAGTGCTTGCGCTTACCTGCATAGCTGGACCAATCCAGATCAGCCTGCACCGTCGGCAGTTGCAAACGGTCACGGGTGGCTTGCACAAATCCGGCCAGTTCATCCACCGATTCTTCTTTGACTCGTAACAGCATCAAAAATGCGCCCAATTGTACGTCTAATACCTCGTCGTCCAAGATCATGCCAAAGGCGTGTAAGGCTTCGTCATAGGTCAATGACCGGCTACCGCGTTTGCCTTTGCCCAAAATTCGGACATATTGGGCAAAGGGATGTTCGGCGTCTTTGTACTGATTGGGCTGTGGACGGCGAGGATTGGCGACTTTTGGGCTGTTACTTGGCGTCATGATCGGAATTTTCCGCTAGGACAAGGGCAAGACAGATCGTGTCATGGCCTTGTGTGGTGTGCTTGGTCATTTATCATAACGTGCAACGGGGCTATAATGCGGCCTGCTTTTATCAACACATCAATAAAGGGTAACGCCATGCTGGCTCATGATGCAGATCTGGAACTGTTCCGTGACAATTTCCGCCGTTTTATGGCCGATCAAATCGCGCCGCATTACGAACATTGGGAAAAAACCGGCATCATGCCTCGTGAGGTTTGGAGTCAGTTGGGTGAGAACGGCTATCTGTGTGTTGATATGCCAGAAGAGTACGGCGGCTACGGCGTACCGACCAACTATTCGATGATGCTGGTCGAAGAGTCGGCGCGTGCCGGTTATGGCTCGTTGTCGACTGCAATCTCAGTGCATTCTGAAATTTGTGCGCCGTACATTTTGCACATTGCCAACGAAGCACAAAAGCAGCAGTGGATTCCAAAAATGGTCACGGGCGAAGTGGTTGGTGCGATTGGCATGACCGAGCCGGGTGCAGGTTCTGACTTGCAAGCCATGCGTACCAGCGCAATCCTGAATGGTGACCATTATGTCTTAAATGGCTCCAAGACCTTTATCTCTAACGGTCAACATGCGGATCTGGTCATTTTGGCTGCCAAAACTGACCCAACCGCACGCGCCAAAGGTGTGTCGCTGTTGTTGGTTGATACCCATCTCGAAGGCTTTGGCAAAGGCACCAACCTCGACAAGATTGGCCTGCATTCACAAGACACTTCAGAGCTGTTTTTTGATAACGTCAAAGTGCCTGCCGATCAGTTGTTGGGTCAAGCTGGTAACGGCTTTGGCTATTTGATGCAAGAGCTACCGCGTGAGCGTCTGGGTATTGCTGTGACTGCGATTGGTGCAATTTTGGGCTGCTTGGATGTCACCACCAAGTATGTCAACGAGCGTCAAGCCTTTGGTCAAGCGATTGGCAAGTTCCAAAACAGCCGTTTTGTGTTGGCCCAAGCCAAAATCGAATCAATGGCCACCCAAGCCTTTGTGAATCAATGTATTGAAAAATACATGGCCGGAGAGTTAGACCCTGCGACAGCATCGGGGGTCAAATCCTTTGCAACCGACATGCAGTGCAAGGTCGCGGATGATCTGCTGCAATTGTTTGGCGGCTATGGCTACATGACCGAATATCCAATCTCGCGTTTTTATGTTGATGCGCGGATTCAGCGCATTTACGGCGGAACCAACGAGATCATGAAAGAAGTGGTTGCACGTGAGATGCTAGGCCGCTAAGTTTAGCGTTCGACAAAAAACAGGGTTTTTAGCCCTGTTTTTTTGTGCCTAAACAAACACATTGCTGCTGATCGTCATCAAGAGATGGTTAGCAGTCATGATGAAAAACAACATGAGGGGATCTGATGCGTGCGTTAAAAAAAATACTGATTGCGGTGATCGCAGTTGTGCTGATTGGGGTAATTGCCGTCATGGGTTGGATTTATGCCATGCCTGAGCAAGCCACCCAGACCATTGTCAATTTGGAGCGTCAACATGCGGGTTTGACACGCCATGAGCTGACCTTGGCCAGTGGCGAAAAATACGTCTATCTCGAAGGTGGAACCGGCGAGCCGCTGTTACTCCTGCATGGCTTTGGGGCGAATAAAGACAACTTTACCCGTATCGCCGCCAAGTTGGTGTCGCGCTATCATCTGATTATTCCAGATGAAATGGGCTTTGCAGAATCTAGTCATGACATGGATGCCGACTATCTAACGGATGCCCAAGCCACACGTCTGCATGAGTTAGTCACGCGTCTTAAGCTGGGCAATGTGCATCTTGGCGGTAACTCGATGGGTGGCCATATTGCCATGGCCTATGCAGCCAAATATCCGACCCAGACCAATAGCTTGTGGTTGCTCAACCCTGGTGGGGTATGGAGCGCACCACCGTCTGAGGTGTTTAAAGAATACCATCGTACGGGAGTGCATCCACTGTGGGTACACGACAGCGCAGACTTTAAACGGGTGTTCTCGGTGGTGATGAGTGATCCACCCTTTGTGCCTACACCAATCCTCAACGTGATGGCCCAGCCGAGCATTGCCAACGAAGCACTAGAGCGAAAAATTTTGCCACTGCTGAGTAAAGATGGCATTGAAGGCCGAGTGACTGGATTAATGGTGCCGACTTTGATTGTGTGGGGTGATGAAGATCGCGTGTTGCATCCAGAGGGTGCGCAAATTTTGCATAAACTGATGCCAAACTCGCGTGTAATCATCATGAAAGGCATTGGCCATATGCCGATGCTTGAAGATGTCAGCCAAACTGCACAAGATTATGTGGCGTTTCGCCGCTCGCTGACCCGCTAAAACGGGGGATACACTCACAAAAAAGCCCGATTCAGTGATCGGGCTTTTTGCTGTTGGTGGCATCAATAAGATGCCATCAGCACAGATTATTGGGCAGGTGCCATCGCTTCATATTTGATTTCGACGCGGCGGTTTTCGGCCCATGCTGCTTCGCTATGACCTTCGTTAACTGGGGTTTCTTTGCCGTAGCTGACGCTTTCGATTTGGCTGTTGTTGGCACCATTGGTGACCAAGAATGCCTGCACCGCTTTGGCACGACGCTCGCCCAATGCAAGGTTGTATTCGCGTGTGCCGCGCTCATCGGTGTGACCGACTAAGGTAACTTTGGCACCGGCAGTTGACGCCAAATAACGTGAGTGTGCGTTCAATGTGCCAAAGTCTTCTTGGCTCAAATCACTGCTGTCATAGCCAAAGTGTACAACACGGCTCATGAGGGCGGCTTTCATGGCATCCATTGGGCCATTACCGTTCATGTTTTGGCCATCCATTGCACCATTGCTACCCACACCGTTGGTGTTAGCACCATTGGCAGCAGTATCGGTTGCTGAGGTGGTTGTGGTGGTGGTGGTTGCTGGCTTTTTGCTTGCACAGCCTGTCATGGCAAGTGCCAAGGCAAGGGCTGGAACCATCAGTAGTTGAGCGTGTTTCATGGAATATACTCCCGTTGATAAAATCAAATCATACAAGCGCATGGTGCTTGAGAATTTATATCCAGCGATATGCGTTGTTCAGCAGACTACTGGTTTGTTAGGCCTTTTGATACTGCAAGATTCGTGCAGAATCTTGCAATATGTACAAGTTCGATAGACGGTTTAACGCAAAATTGGCGCCCAAGCTGGCTCACGGACTTCGCCTTGTTCACTGGGTAGACGAATACGGAAGCGGCCATCAACTGACATCACCGACAGTAAGCCACGTCCACCTTCACGGGTGGCATATACCACCATTTGACCGTTGGGCGAAAAGCTGGGTGATTCATCAAGTGGTGTAGGCGTTAGCACGCTAATGATGCCAGAGGCCAAGTCCATGACACCAATCTGGAATTGCTGGCCAGATTTACGATGCACCAATGCCAACGATTGACCATCGGCACTCAGACTACCACGAGCATTAAATGAGCCACTAAAGGTTAGGCGTTTAATGTTACTGCTCGATAAATCATAGCGATAAATTTGCGGTGTGCCGCCACGGTCAGAGGTAAACACAAACGATTTGCCGTCTGGGGCATAGCGGGCTTCGGTATCAATCGCGCTGTCGTCGGTCAGGCGTTTGATTTTTTTGCTGCTCAAATCCATCAAGTAAATTTCGGGATTACCATCCATTGAGGCGGTAAACACCATGCTCTTGCCATCAGGTGAGAACGACGGTGCACCATTTAAGCCCTTAAATGAGGCCAAGGTCACACGCTCTCCGCTAGACAGTTCTTGCAGATAAATCGCAGGGCGGCCGGTTTCAAACGACACATAGGCGATCTTGCGGCCATCGGGCGTCCATGCTGGAGACAGAATTGGTTCTGGTGATTCGAGGACGGTGCGTGGTTGATGGCCGTCACTGTCGGCGACTTGCAGGGTAAAGTGAGGCTTGCCCGCTTTGCGATCTCGCAAGATATAAGCAATCCGCCCAGAGAAGTCGCCGGGTACACCGGTTAATGCTTGATAGATTTTGTCGGCAATTAAATGGCCCGCTTCACGCATCCGACCGGCTGGCACGTTGATTTGCTCGCCCAAAATCCGCGTGCCTTTATTGATATCCATCAACTCAAACTGGACTTGAGCATCGTTGCCGACCATGCGTACTTGACCGACCACGACATAGGGCGTGCCCAGATTTTGCCATGCTTGTAGGTCAATGTCTTGCGAGCGAGTTGGCCGCTCTGGCAGATTGCTTGAACTGGCAAACTTGCCGGAGCGCTGTAAGTCGGCTTGGATAATCGGCTGTAAGACGCTGTCAGATTCAAATGGCACAATCGCAATTTGTGGTGCTTCTTCAAAGGCTTTGGCAATTTCGATTTGGAGTTCGGCATGTGCGGTGACTGGTAGCATCATCGACAAGCTACCCATGGCAGTCGTCAACCCAAGTACCAGTAGTTTGAGCTTCATGGTCATTATCCTGTTTTCCTAAACGTGAAGACGGCGGAGCGAAATTCCTTTTGAAACAAGGCATCGTCGTCGGGTACGGGTAACGGGCTAGAGCGTTCTATGGCGGCTTTAATGCTGGCATCGAAGGCGTCGTCACCACTGGATTTGGTAATCAATACCGACAGTACACGGCCATCACTGTTCATGGTAATGCGTACTGTGGCTTTGAGGTCGTCATTGGAGGGCACACGCCAGTTTTTGCCCACTTTGCTTTGGATGTCAGATTTGAGCTTGCCAACTAAGGCTGCGTTCTCGGCAGCTTGTTGCTTGGCTGCCTGTTTGTCGGCTTGGCGGTCGGCGTCTTTTTGTGCGACATCACTGCGTAAGTCATCAAACTCGTCGTCGAGTCCTTTGGCAGGTGTGGCCAGCGCTGCGGCTTTTTTGGCCTGAGCGGCTTTATCAGCCTTTTCTTTTGCGGCTTTGTCGGCTTGATCCGATTTTGCAGCTTTATCCTTGGCGGCTTGATCGGCCTTATCTTTTATCGCTTGGTCTGCTTTGGCTTTGGCATCGCGTTCTGCTTTGGCCGCTTTATCTTTTGCGGCTTGATCCGATTTTGCAGCTTTGTCCTTGGCGGCTTGATCAGCCTTATCTTTTACCGCTTGGTCTGCTTTGGCTTTGGCATCACGTTCTGCCTTTGCTGCTTTGTCTTTGGCTTGTTGGTCGGCCTTGGCTTTTGCATCTGCTTTGGCTTGTTCGGCGGCCTGTTGTGCTTTTTCGCGCTCGGCTTGTTTTTTGGCCTCTTGTTGTGCGGCGCGTTTGGCGTCCAACGCAGCTTGTTTATCGGCTTGGGCTTGTTTGGCCTTGGCTTCGGCTTGTTCGGCTTTGCGTTGGGCCAGATCAGCAATGCGTTGTTGCTTGGCGGCTTCACGGGCATCGGCTTTGGCTTGTGCGGCTGCCTGTTCTGCAGCTTGTTGCGCTGCTTTTCTTTGTGCGGTTTTTGCTTGCTGTTGATCGGCTTGTTGTTGTGCTTTTTCTTGAGCTTGAGCCACCGCCAGTGCTTTCATTGCGGCAACGTGCTCGGCAATGGATTGGGCTTGTTCTGCTTTGGCCTGTGCTTGTGCAGCAGCTTGAGCGTCTGCTTGAGCCTGTGCCGCAGCTTGAGCCTCCGCAGCGGCTCTGGCTTGTTCGGCGGCTTGCTGACGGGCGGCTTGTTCTGCTTTGGCTTGTGCAGCAGCGGCTTTGGCCTGAGATTGATCCGGCACAGCGGGTGCAGGCGTTGGCTCTGCGGTTGCGGGTGGTGGGGCAGGCTCAGGTGTTGGTTGCGCTGGTGCAGGCACACTCTCGGCAGGAATGATAATGGCCTGAATGTGCTTAGGTGGCTGTGGCATCGGTGGCATTTTAAGCAAACACAAACCACCCAGCAGCAGAACATGTAGCCCCACCGTAAATGCAAGGGCAGGACGATTGGTGGTCGATGGGGGTTGTACCATATGCGGCCGCATCATGTGATCACCGTGCGGTCGGCATTTCGGTCAATAGACCGACTTGGCGCAGGCCAGATTGTTGCAAACGGGCCATCAGACTGACCACATCACCGTATGGCACGGCCTGATCGCCATTGATCAAGACCATGAGCTGCGCATCTTGCTGCTGTAGCGCGGTCAATTTGCTTTGTAGGGTATCCAGATCAATCGCTTCATCGTCGCCATCTCCCACGCGCAAAAAGAACTCACCACCGGCTTTGACACTGACAATCGCCGGTTGTTGTTGCGAGACCGCAATGGCCTCCGTCGGTGCATCGGGCAGATCCACCGTCAGTCCTGTGGTCAACATCGGTGCAGTGACCATAAAGATCACCAGCAGCACCAACATGACGTCAATGTATGGCACGACGTTCATATCACTTTTGAGTGGTTTTTTTACCCGTTGAAATGGGCTGTTGCCGGATAGGGCCATAATTAAATGGCCTCGCGTTGCAACAAACCGCTCATTTCTTCGGCAAACAAGGCGCGATGGGTATAGACCGCTTCGGCACGGGCGCTGTAACGGTTAAACGCCAGTACCGCTGGAATCGCAGCAAACAGGCCAATCGCCGTGGCGATCAACGCTTCTGCAATACCCGGTGCAACGGTGGCCAAGGTCGCTTGTTGCACCATCGACAGGCCCATAAAGGCATTCATAATGCCCCAAACCGTACCAAACAGACCGATATAAGGCGAGACTGAACCAATGCTGGCAAGAGTAGCCGTGCCATCTTCAAGGGCATTTTGTTGACGAGAGAGCGCCACACGCATCATGCGTTCGGTGCCGGTGACGACTTCTTCTTTGCTGGCCTGTTTTTGGCGCAGTTTTAAAAATTCAGAAAATCCTTCATAAAACACCACCTCCAAACCATGCCGGCTGGGCTTGGTTTGCACATTTTGGTACAACGTTTTGAGCTCTGCACCAGACCAAAACACTTTTTCGAAGTGTTGATCATCACGCTCGGCACGGCGCAAAGTTTGTTCTAGACGGGCGATCAAATACCAGCCATAGACCGATGCCAAAATCAGCACCAGCATCACCAGTTTGACCACTAGGCTTGCGTGTAAAATCAGGTCAATAGGATTCATCGAAGTGGGCATGTCAAAGGTCACAATAGGCTATAAAGTCAAAAAAATCGGTCTAGGTCTTAAGCTGCCAAAGTTAAGCAGCAAGATTTAGACCAGTCTACGTTCACACGTTACGGTGGTGGGTCTATGCTTGGCGTTGCTTTGGTCATATCCGTTGCCGTCAATGCCTCAACAATCAAGCCGCGAATCTGATCGGGGATGCGGCGTGGGCGCATATCCGCACCTAAGCAGGCTAACGACACCTCGATATCGGCCAGCAGCATTCCATCACGATGAATCTGTTGCTGCAAGGTGAACGATGCCGATTGGCACCGACTAGCGCGAATAGACACCTGTAATAAGTCATCCATCCGTGCGGGCTGTCGATACTCAATGCTTAGTCGATGAACCACAAACATAAACTGACCATCCAAGAGATAATGATCAATCCCTTGAGCGCGTAGCCACTCGGTTCTGGCGCGTTCACAGAACTTGATGTGATTGGCATGATAGACAATCCCACCCGCATCTGTGTCTTCGATATACACCCGTATGGGGAATACAAACGTCATTGCCGCTGCCATCCTGCTACCGGTTACGCTTGGCGGCTATTCTGCAATGGCTGTGTGAAAAAACCAATCATTCAGCGGGTTAAACGGTTGTAAAAGTGTGGAGTTGCGGCGGAGATTGATACAGCAATCGTAGCGCACACTGTGGGTCGTTTATTTAATGATCAAACGGATCTGGCTTGCTTAAAAAAGACAACATGTCGCTTTTGTTGGGTTGTTGATGTAGCCAGTCATGCAGGCGTTTGAGTTCGCTAAAATGCTCACCAAAACGTTGCTGATAAATGCTGGTTAAACGTGCTTTTGAGGCGTCTTTACGCACTTGGCTTTGCCATGGGGCGGTAAAGACCAAGTGGATTTCATCATGCAGATTGCGCCCCTTAAGCGCCTCCCATTCATGATGGTCTAGCCAAATGCCGTCGCATGCGGCACATTGATCAAGCGTGACTTGCGTGTCATGGCCAACCTCGTAACGCAACATAATGCGCACACAGCTTGGGCAGAGCTTGGCGTGTTGTGTGTCGGCCAGCTCTAGGGTTGGGCCTTCATAGGGTTTTTCGCTCAGTCGGGCGGGTTGTTGATCTAGCCACGCAAAGTATTGGTCTGCGTTAAGCCAGTTGCCATCGCAGGTCGAGCAATGTTGGGCTGGCAGTTGGTTGTCAAGGGAAGAGGGTCGAAGCGTATTGGTTTTGCAGGCGGGGCAGTGCATATAAGTTTGGTCTCTATTGAGGTTAATGATCAGATGAAAAACAGTGGTTTAAGCCTAGACTATATGCTTAACATAATCGAATGACCGCATTAGTCGCAAGAGGGCATCACTTTCTTAGTGCATCAAGTTGACAAGCTAAAAAAAATATTTAAATAACAGCTCAGCTTGCTGATCATGTTTTTGATTACTCCATTGATAGTTGTATTTAAAAGATAAGCGATGATCTTTACCTAAAGGAATGGCCTGAATCCATTGAGCATCATATTGTTGATGACCAGTTCCAAAGCTATTGTAAGTCGATTTGATGCTGGCAATAGACTTTAAGCCATAGATTTCATTAATGGATATACCTAGTTCTGGATTTAGTGCCATATAAACATTTTGTTTTCCATAACCTAGTCCAGCACCTGCCAGACCATAGATTAAAATGTCTGGACTCATTTGAAGGCTTAAACCAGCAGCACCATCTAAAGAGGTGGAGGAGTGTCGTTGCAGTTGATCATCATATTGTGGGCCATAGCCAATCGAAAAACGACCAGATATACCGCCTGTGAGCGTGTCAAAAGGGACGTATGAGGCCATACGATAGAGCTGGAACTGATCAATACGAATAGTTTGGTCTGATGGAGAGATCAAAATGGATAAATCGCCTAAGCGAAGCTCATTCTCGCTCATAGATTGTCGATTATCGTCTTCAATACTATGTGCTGCTGCAAAACCGCCTAAGCGAAGGTAGGTTTTATTATTAAAGTAAGAAAGACCGCTATACCACTGACTATCTTTGGGTGTGAGTAAAGGATTTTTATACTGAGATAAATCAAATTGATAGTCTTGAGAGAGTGTTGATTGCTTCGCATGAATATTGTCGCTAACCGTTCGCCACGTTGCAGAATCGATGTGTTGTTTTTCGTTTAAGTAGTCGGCATAGGCTTGTGCGGTTTTAAGCGTACGAAAGGTCTCGACATCGTTTTGGCTAGGTGGAAGTAGGTTTAGATCTGTTGTAGTAATAGCTGCTTTAATCTGACGTCGCCACGCGAGGGGTTGATCCTCACTAAATATTCGAATACGTGCACGATTTGATGGATAAAATGTGGTGCTTTGAACAAGCCCAGCATCATTGATGAGCTTTACGGTATCTAAAGGGGTTTTCCAGCCATGGGCTTGATAAAGTGTCGAGTTGCCGGTAATGGATAAAATAAAATTAGTAAATGTTGCGCAGTTATAGGTGTGAAAAAAATACTCAAGCGGTGTTTGTTTAAGCTCCCATAAGTGAAGTTGAATGAGTCGGCGCTGTGTGTCGGTTAACTTGATTTGATAGGTCCAAATATTGCGTTGCTCTTTTTTGGCGTAATAATCGATCTTGTCTCTGAGAGGAGATAACGAAAAATAGCCGGACTTTCCTGCGATAATACTGTCGTACATAATTTTTGGCAGATTGATGCCTTTGACTTCGGTAAAAAATGATACGGCATGATCGACAGGTTGGTGTTGGGCATTTAGACCTGATAGTTGAATCAGAACGTGGCCCATCATACTAGATGCGGAGCTGAGGTTCTCTGACGCATAGACGACAGAAATATGGTCGGCGGGTGCTTTTATTAAAAACTCAGATAGTGCCGTGCAATGAGTCAAGTTTGCCACTGGTAGATGGAGTTGCTCTGCTAACCACGCTTGTCGTGCGGGAAAGCGGCACTCGGCACTGCGCTGAGTTTGCTCATTGAGTAACAAGTCGAGCGTTTTAGTCAGTTCTTGTTGAGGCGAAAACTGCTCAGCACTGAGTAAAAATTGAGGATCTTTAATACGGGGTTTACCGTGATCAAGATGCAATAACGCAAGCCATGTGGTCTGGTTTTGAAGCTGCAAGTCGAGTGCTTGTTGAATGATCTGATCAGAAGTCGGATCAGTATTTGCCCACGCCAATGTGTTGGTGGCAAAAAGAAGGGAAGCCCAAAGGCTTCCCCATAGACGACACGTCGCCATCGGTTGCTTATTTGCAAGCGATGGTAATGGTGTCTTCGTACTTCCACATTTTTTCTGTGGCGTAGTCTGTTGTCGAACCCAAGGCACCACCAGACAAAATGTTGATAAAGAAAACGCTATCCACTTTTTTGGCTGCGACAGTTTCTTTGGTGCAATCAGCATCTTCAACCATAATAACTTTATTTTGCTTAGCACGGGTGATGTCAACAACGCCCGGCGCTTCAAATGGCATACCATCAATAGTGCCTTTTACTTTGGCACCGTTTGAAGTCGCAATGTTAACCTTTTGGGTTTGGTCATTGATGATGGTTGCACAGCCGGTAGCCAGCAACAATGCGGATACGAGTGCGGCACTGGTGATTTTTTGCAGAGTTTGCATTGGTCTTTCCCCAAAGAAATGATATTTAAAAAGCTGAGCGCTTGCATGTATGTGCTTGGTTAAAATCGCTAAATAATGTCTGAATCTGACACGATTTAAGTTTTTATGAGCAATTCATACATACAGGCGTCGGATTAAAGCACAGTTATTTTGCTAATCTCAATGGTTTTGTCGGTTAAAAGAATGTTTTTAAACATCTTTGCTCGGCACATCCATCCCCAACTGATGATACGCCTGTGGCGTTGCCAGTCGGCCACGCGCAGTACGCATGACAAAGCCCTGCTGAATCAAAAACGGCTCAACCACGTCTTCAAGGGTGCCGCTGTCTTCGGCCAGCGCAGCCGCTAAGGATTCAACACCAGCAGGGCCACCATCAAAACGTTCAATCAACATCTGCAAATAACGTCGATCAAGGGTGTCCAGACCGAGTTTATCCACCGCCAGCATATCCAGCGCCAGACCAGAAATATCGCCAGTCACCGTGCCATCGCCTTTGACTTCGGCGTAGTCACGCACGCGGCGCAGCAGACGGTTGGCAATCCGTGGTGTGCCACGGGCGCGGCGGGCAATTTCGTGTGCGCCTTCTGGGGTCATCGGCACGCCCAACAAGTTGGCCGAGCGATTGACAATGGTCGATAGATCGGCCACCGAATAAAACTCCAAGCGTTGCACAATGCCAAAGCGGTCGCGTAGCGGCGAGGTCAGCAAGCCTGCGCGCGTGGTGGCGGCCACCAGCGTGAAGGGCGGTAAATCTAGCTTGATTGAGCGCGCGGCTGGCCCTTCGCCAATCATGATGTCGAGTTGATAATCTTCCATGGCTGGATAGAGAATCTCTTCGATCATCGGTGACAGTCGATGGATCTCGTCAATAAACAACACATCACCTTCATCCAGATTGGTCAGCAATGCCGCCAAGTCACCGGCGCGTTCTAACACAGGGCCGGAGGTGGATTTGAGGTTGCCGCCCATCTCACGGGCGATGATGTTGGCCAACGTGGTTTTGCCCAAACCCGGTGGGCCAAAAATCAGTGTGTGGTCCAACGCTTCATTACGACTACGCGCCGCATGGATAAAAATTTCCATTTGTTCACGCACCACCGGCTGACCAATATAGTCGGCCAAGCTGGTGGGGCGAATGGCGCGATCAAACTGATCTTCGGGCCGTGCTGTCGGGGCAATTAAGCGATCTTGGATCGGGTCTGGCATGGGGCGACTCCGGTTTATTGCTTAAGCATGGATTTGAGCGCTGCGCGGATCAGGTCGGCGGTTTCGGTATAGTCGGCTTTAAAAGCGGCGACAGCTTTTTGCGCTACCAACGGTTTGTAACCGAGCGAGACCAAGGCAGCTTCGGCTTCGGCGACTGGAGAGGCTGCGCCCAAGCTGATTTGATTGAGTGGGCTGTCGTTGCTGCTACCACTGTTAGCCAGTAATTTTAGGCGGTCGCGTAGCTCAATCACCAAGCGTTCGGCGGTTTTTTTGCCCACACCAGGGATGCGGGTCAGGGTGCTGATGTCTTGCATCTCAATCGATTGAATCAGCATGGATGCGCTCATGCCGGACAAAATGCCCAAGGCCAGTTTTGGCCCGACGCCGTTGACCTTAAGCAGAATCCGGAACAGTGCTTTGTCGTCGGTATCCAAAAAACCATACAGCAGTTGCGCATCTTCACGCACCACCATGTGGGTCCAGAGGGTGACGGTTTGGTTTTGCTTGAGCTGGCAGTAGGTGGACAGCGGGGTTTCGACTTCGTAGCCGACGCCTTGCACATTCAGCAATACCACAGGCGCGGCAAGCGCTTGGATGATTCCGGTCAGTGAGCCAATCATGATGATGTCCTAAAAAATATAAATCGTGAATCCGTCTGCGATTGATTAGCCTAAGCCGACTCGTTGCCCCTGAATGTCCATCGCCAAGGCATGTGCTTGATGATCAGACAGGGCGGTTAAGGTGTCCAACACGCTCATCATGTTTTGATACGGCGTGCCTTCAAGCCGCGCACCGTGATGCTGCAAGATATGCCGTAGGCGTTTTTCGCGGAAGCTGGCGCGATCTTGGCGGATGCTGTCATGTAGCGCCAAAGGCATAAATTGATCCAGCAACACCGATAAACTGGCACTGGCGACCAATTCTAAGCGGGCTTTTTCGGGATGGGTGAAAATATGCTCACGCGCCATGTTTTTGGCCGCTTCAATCCCTTCACACAGGTCTTTGGGGCAGTGATCAAGCAGGCTGCCGGTTAATGTGCCAGTCAGCAATTCAAATTGTTTTTGCACAAAGGCTTCGGTCAAATCTTCAACGATACGCTTCATGGCCCGACCGCGTAGTGCAGCGAGTTTCTGTTGCATTGGCACATTGAGGCTGATTTCGTGCGGTGCGCCGTATTCGCCAATCAATTGCAAAAACAGCGGCTCAACCTCGTCGTATTGCAACATGCCCAGCAGCAGGCCGTCTTCCATATCAATCAAGGCGTAGCAGACATCATCGGCGGCTTCGAGTAAGTAGGCCAAGGGATGACGGCAAAAGGCATACGGGCCGGTTTGGATCAGACCCAAATGCTCACCGACTTCGGCCAAAATCTCACGTTCGCTGTGATAGCAGCCAAACTTGGCCAAGCGATGACTGGGTAAATGTTGTTGCTCGTCGATGGAGTGTGCCAACCACGGGTATTTCAGATACGCGCCAAGCGTGGCGTAAGTCAGACGCATCCCGCCATCGTTGGGATGATATTCCAAGCGGGTGAGGATGCGTAGACCTTGGGCGTTGCCTTCAAATTGGAACAGGTCATTGAGTTCGTCGCTGGAGACTTTTTCGCGTAGATGCGCTTGGGCTGGATCGGCAAACCAATCGCGAATGGCGTATTCGCCTGCATGCCCAAACGGTGGGTTGCCAATATCATGCGCCAAGCAAGCGGCTTGAATGATCGCGCCGACGTCAGCGGGACTGACCCACGGCGGTAGCTCGTCACGGATTTTTTCGGCGGCCAACATGCCCAATGAGCGGCCCACGCAGGAAACTTCAAGCGAGTGGGTCAGGCGAGTGTGTACCGCGTCATTTTGGGTTAGCGGGTGGACTTGAGTTTTTCGGTTGAGTTGCCGAAAACTTTGCGAAAAAATAATCCGGTCATAGTCTTTATGAAATGGCCCACGAGATTGTTCGGTATGGCGTTTGCGACTGCCCAGACGAGCGGGCGATAACAATTGCGCCCAGCGCATTGACATGGTGATTTGATCTACACATCGAGTGACAGGTCTGTGATCATGCCAGAATCTGGCGGTCAAAGACCAGTATTGTGCGACAGTGATTGTCGTACTGCTGTATGGCGTACAGAGGCGTAGGGGTGATGTTGGCTGATTGATTGGTGCAAAAAGAGGGATACTAAATGAATGAAGTTCAAACCGTTGAAAGTCAACCCCAAGCGTGGATGCAGCCGATTGTGGGTTTTCATCAAGATGCTGAGTCGCATTGGGTGGCCGATTTGGCCTGTGGGCATAGCCAACATGTGCGGCACGATCCACCATGGCAAAACCGACCTTGGGTGTTAACTGAGGCCAGTCGGCAGTCTTATTTGGGCTATTTGTTGCGCTGTCGCCGTTGCGAGCCAGCGTTATCACCCGCATTGTCAGGACTGGTCCAGCCTCGCTTACGGGTATTGGTGGGTGATCAGATTGCCCTTGGGCCGGGTAAGGCAGCGGTGTTGCAGGCCATCGCTGAGCATGGCTCGTTATCGCAGGCGGCGCGTGCGCTTAATATGAGCTATCGACGACTGTGGGCGTTGGTAGACACCATGAATCAGTGCTTTATTTTGCCTTTAGTCGAGACGCAAACCGGTGGTACGCAAGGCGGTGGCGCGATGCTAACGCCATTGGGCGAGCAAGTGTTGCAGCATTATCAAAATATGCAGGCCGTTGCGCTGGCGGCAATTGAGTCTGAGTCGGCACAGTTGTTGGCTTGGCTAAAGCCAGTGGGTGATGGTGTTGCTGATTAAAAAAACGGTAAAACCGATGTTGAAACGTTGTTGAAGCATTGCCATGTGAGTGGATCAGATGAGTGCGTCACAAGACGACTTTTTCTGAGTTCATCATGGTTCAGCGGTTGCATTCAGGCGATGATTGTTTAATCCTTCTGGCATTGCCGATGTATAGCCGATATTACGCTTAGATTTTTGGGGAAAAAATATGCGCCATCTTGTGATTCCAGCCCGTTATGCCAGCTCACGTCTACCGGGTAAACCATTGCTGGATATTCATGGCAAGCCGATGGTGCTGCGTGTAGTGGATCAAGCGCGCAAAGTGCGTGGCATTGATGATTTGTGCGTGGCCACCGATGATGATCGGATTGCTGAGGTCTGCCGCGCTGCTGGTGTTGAGGTGGTGATGACCGCAGTGGATCATCCATCAGGCACAGACCGCTTAAGCGAAGTGGCACGAATTCGGGGTTGGGATCGCAACGACATTGTGGTCAATGTACAGGGCGATGAGCCGTTGTTGCCGCCAGTGTTGGTGGAGCAAGTCGGTGATCTGTTGGTCAATAAGCCTGATTGTGCAATGGCAACATTGTGTGAACCCGTCACAGAGTTAGATGAATTTTTGCGTAGCTCGATTGTCAAGGTGGTGACCAGCACGCAGCAAGAGGCACTGTATTTTAGCCGTGCCACTGTGCCGTTTGATCGCGATGCCTTTAAAGACGGCATTCATAGTGTGCCTGCGGTCGCGATGCGTCATTTGGGTTTGTATGCCTATCGGGTGGCCTTGCTGCAAGATTTTGTGACGTGGCCCATGGGTGTGCTGGAGCAAATCGAAAGCCTAGAGCAACTACGTGTGCTCGAAAATGGCCGCCGGATTGCCATTGAAGCCGCCAAAATTTCGCTGCCACCGGGTGTCGATACTCAGGCCGATTTGGATCGTTTGCGCGCGCTTGATCCGTCGGCGTTTGCTTAAGCCGTGGCCCGTCAGCCAAGTAAAAAATCAGACCTTGATGCGCCTGCTGCCCCAATCAGTCAAGCGCATTTTGTGCCGTTGCTGCGGTGGCAGCGCGAGCCGTGGCAACGTCTCATCCGGCGTTTTCCAGATTTACCGCATGGCTTGCTGTTGGCCGGAACGGTGGGTGTGGGCAAGCGACGTTTTGCCGACCGGCTGACTGCGTGGCTGTTGTGTGACCAACGCAATGATGATGGCGCTTGTGGTCGTTGTGCCAGTTGTCAGTGGTTGCGGGCGGGAACGCATCCTAACTTATTACGGGTATCGCCTGAGATCGACAGCAAAGGCAAACAAAGCAAGCAGATCAAAATTGACCAGATCCGCGCCTTAATGCCGTTTGTACAACAAACTGGCGATGGCTGGCGGGTGGTGATGATTGAGCCAGCCGAGCAGATGAACATCGCTGCGGCCAATGCTTTACTCAAAACACTCGAAGAGCCCGGCGCACGGATGTTGATCTTGCTGATTGCCGATCAACCGATGCAGTTACCAGCGACCATTCGTAGTCGGGTGCAGCAGTTGGCATTAGGCCGAATTGATCCTGCTCAAGCATTGGACTATGTGCAAGACGAAGCTCAAGTCGAACAAGCGCATGCCAAAATTCTACTCGGACTGGCTGGCCGTGCGCCACTCGCGGCGGTTGAGCTGGCTAAAAGCGAGATGCTACCCGCACGCGCCGAGTGGGTGGCCGACTGGATTGCGTTGTGTGACCGTCGAGCCGATGCGTTGACGGTGTCGGCTCGTTGGCAAAAACGTTTACCCTTGCCGGTCTGGCTGTCGATGGTGGATTATTTGCTGCGTGATCTGATCGCCTTACATCTGGGTCAACCGGTGATTCAGCAGGATTTGGCCTTGTCCAGCTTACAGCATCGCTTGTCCTTGCCAGCCTTACTCGATGCCTCTGCGCAGATTCCACGCTTGCTGGCCGCGGCGCAGCAGAACGTGCAAGTCGGGTTGGTCTGTGATAGCTTTATCATGCACTTATCAACCATGGCGCATGCTGCCTGATGTGCTGCTGGTGTGAGGCTTGCACCACTAGATGAGTGCTGATTTTAGGACAGTTTTTTAGAACGATTTGACAGGAGCGTCCATGCTACCCCCACGCGCAGGCGGGATTATTAATTATCCCATTAAAGATACGCATGATTTATATGCCAGCTATATGCCTTTTGTGCTGGGCGGCGGATTGTTTGTGCCGAGTAATCGTAGCTTTCCACTCGGCGAAGAAGTGTTTGTGGTGGTAACATTGCCAGAATCGAGCGAGCGTATTCCGGTCAGCGGCAAAGTGGTCTGGAGTCATCATCGCTCCCATGGTGTACGTCCAGCAGGCTTTGGTATTCAGTTGGCGGGTGATGAGGGCATGCGTTTGCGCAACCAGATCGAAAAGCTGTTGGCTGGTCATGTCAGTTCGGATAAGCCGACCCATACGCTCTAATCCCATGCATGCATTTATGCGTGGTACGAATGCGCGATGTAGTATGATCGTTGCTCTTGTGTGCGACTCAAAAACGGACTTTTACCGTGTTTACAGACTCCCATTGCCATCTCAATCGCTTAGATCTCAGCAAGCATGATCAATCCCTAGACCATGCCTTGGCTGCTGCACGCGCGGTCGGGGTGAGTCGTTTTTTGGCCGTGGCGGTCGATCTGGACGATTATCCTGTGTTGATGGACATTGCCCATCGGCATGCTGATGTTGGCATTAGTGTGGGTGTGCATCCCTGCGAAGATCCCGACATGATGCTGCGTGCCAGCGTTGAGCACTTGTGTGCATTGGGCGCTGATCCAAAGGTCTGGGCCATTGGCGAGACCGGCTTGGATTATCACTACAGTGTCGAAAACGCAGCCTTACAGCGTGACTGTATGGCACGGCATATCGAAGCAGGCAAACGCTTGGGCAAGCCAGTGATTGTGCATACCCGCGAAGCGCGAGCCGATACCATCGCCATTTTGCGTGAGCAACAGGCCGAGCATGGCATTTTGCATTGTTTTACCGAAGATTGGGCTACGGCAAAAGCGGCGTTAGATTTGGGTTATTACATTTCGTTCTCTGGCATTATTAGTTTTAAAAATGCAGCCGATCTGCGTGATGTAGCCAAACAAGTGCCGCTCAATCAATTGCTGATCGAAACCGATAGTCCTTATTTGGCCCCCATGCCGTATCGTGGCAAACCCAACGAGCCTGCCTATTTGCCCAACGTTGCGGTGGTGTTGGCGGACTTACACCAGATGTCGGTTGAGCAATTGGCCACAATCACCACAGACAATTTTGATCGTTTGCGGCAGGATGCCGCTCAATCTATCCAAGGGGTGACCTGATATGGATCGGCAGGCACAGTTTCGTGCGCGGGAAGTATTGATTTTTGATGTGGCGGAGCGCTTGCTGTTAGAGAGCGGCGAAACAGGCATGACTTTAGATGCCTTGGCCCTTGAGTTAGATCTCGCCAAAGGCACGTTATATAAGCATTTTCAGAGTAAAGACGAGCTTTATTTGCATCTGATTATCCGTAATGAGCAAGCCTTGCTCAACATGATGGACACACAAGAGGATTTTCCGGCGCGTGTGGCCTTGCATATGTTGCACCACTTGCATTACTCCGAACGAACGGTGCTATTGCATCAAATCGAGGAGCGGTTGTCGGCAGGCAGTCATGGCTTGGGATCGTTGTTTGCCCAGTTGTATCAGATTCGCAAGCAGCGGTTGCGCCGGATTATTGCCTTGACCGCAGAGTATCTTAAACAACAAGACAGCCAGATGCCCACACGGGATTATTTGGCCGCGATTTGGTCGATCACCCAAGGTGGTGCGGCGATTTTAAATTCGAGTTTTTATCAGCGTTATTTGGGCGACCGCGACACCTTAAGAGTGGCGTTGATCGAACAAATTTTGGCCATGCCTCATCAGTATCAACCCCAGCCTATCGAGCCTGCATGATCAACGCCCAGCGCGGCTTTACGTTGATTGAACTGATGCTGGTGATTGTGATTATCAGCATCTTTGCCGCTATGGTGGGGTTGTCTGTGGGTGGCACCAGCGAGCGCCAACTGTTACAGCAACGCGAACGTCTGGCCGATAATTTGGCCTTGATTCGTTTGGAGTCTGCCGATCAAGGGCGGGTGCTGGCACTCAAGCCAATCCCACAAACGGCGACGCAACCTGCCGGTTATGCGGTGGTTGGGCTAGACCTACAAGCCACCGAAAAAGCCCAGCGTTGGCCCTTGGCCGAAGACTTTAAATTACAACCTTTGCCTGATCGGGTGCGGGTGGTGGTGACGAGCTTAGCGTCACCGTCTGTCCGTCAAGGTCGTAGTCAAGGCAATACAGTGTTTGATGAACAAGATGCCCCACGTTTGATTTGGTTTGGTAATGGCGAAGTGACGCCTGCGCGTCTACAGATCATGCAGGATGATCAGCCGATAGGCGCTGCGATCTATGTGACTGCCACAGGTCTGGTGTCTGATGATGAGCATGGCGAGGACGCGCAATGATGGCGCAATCTCGTCAACTTGGCTTTACATTGCTTGAGGTGATGGTGGCGCTGGCGATTTTTGCCGTGGCCGCCATTGCCTTGACCAAAGCCGGAATGAGCTTTACCCAAGGCGTGATGAGCTTGACCGACCGCAGCTTGGCACATGTGGTGGCGATGAACGAGGCGGCCTCGTTGCGGATCAATCAAAGTTGGCCTGAAGGCAGCGGCGAGCAAATTGTCGAGTCGCAAGGTCGACAGTGGCGTGTGCGTCATCAGGTCTATCCCACGCCAAGCGATGACGTGCGACGGGTCGAGTTGCGAGTGTTTGAGTACCTGCCAAATGAGAGCAACGCGCCAGCCGCCGAAATCGAATCGACTGAGCCATCGCTGAGTTCTTTGGTGGTGTTTTTGCGCCGTGAAACCAACAGCGAGTCGAATGAATAATGAAGTGGTCGATCAGAGAATTTTCGGCCATATCGCGTGCCAGACGTGGCTTTACGCTCATTGAGCTTGTGGTCGCCATGGCGATTTTTGCCATGCTGGCGGCGGCAGGCTGGAAAGTGTTTGATGGCCTGATGAAAACCCGTGAACGCGCCACCTTGCAGGCCGAGCGTTTGTCTAATTGGCAAATGACCTACGGGCAAATGCTCCGTGATATGAGTCAGGTCACAGCCCGCCCGATTCAGACCGCACAAGGGCCACAAGCGGCATTGCTCAGTGATGGTCAAACGCTAAGCTTTACTCGTACGGGTCGGATTGATCCACGCATCGGCCAGTTAGACGGCCTTGAGCGGGTGCGCTACGAAATCCAAAATAATGAACTGGTGCGACTGTCGTTAAGCCAGCCGGATCAATGGGGCGTCACGCCACCGATGCGCCAAGTGATGCTCAAAGACGTCACCGATTGGCAAGTCGAAGCCTTAAATCCTGACAGTAGCCCCATTTGGCCCAGTTTAGAGCTGACACAAAATACCCCAACAACCGATGGCACTGCGGTGGCTGAAGGCGAAACCCGTTTGCCGCGTGGCATACAGCTTAGCTTTAAACAAGCTGGCGATGCGATGCAGTGGCGCTTTGATTTACCGCGCAATCTGCCCAAAATCGACGCGCCCAAAGCTGAAAGTAATCCGAACAACAATAATAATGGCAGCAATACTGGTAATAACACTGGCAACAACGATAACGGCAATGGAGACAGCAATGTCAACTAGCCGTATGGTGCGACCATCTAGACATACTGCACAGCAAGGCGTGGCGTTGTTGACCATCTTACTGATGGTGGCAATGGCAACCATTTTGGCCGCCGGATTGATGGCGCGGCAGCAGCGTTTTGTCCGCGAGACCAGTGTGTTGTTACGCCAAGACCAAGCCATGCAATATGCCTTGGCCGGAGAGTCGTTTTTGATTGAGTTATTGGCGGCGGATCAACGCACCAGCGCCAAGCATGACAGCTTAGACGAAGTGTGGGCGCAGCCAACGCCGCCATATCCAGTTGAAGATGGCGTGGTGACAGGGCAATTGTTTGATCAATCGGGCCGCTTTAACTTAAATAATTTGTATCACGATGGCAGAGCTGATCCGGTTGCCAATGCACTGTTTGGCCGTCTGTTGGTACGGGCAGGGCTAAGTGCCGATTTGGCCGATGCGGTGATGGATTGGCAAGACCCTGATGACACTGCCACAGGGGCATCGGGTGCCGAAAGCAGTTTTTATTTGGGCCAGCAGCCGTCTTATCGGGCTGCCAATCGACCATTTGATGATGTGAGCGAGTTGCAACAGGTACGCGGGTTTGAAGATCCAGCGGTGTTTGCCAAAATCTCGCCGTATGTGATGGCTGTGCCTAGCTTTGCCCCGATCAATATCAACACGGCGCAAGGCATGTTGTTGGCAGCATTGGACGAGACCATTGATTTGGATGCCGCCAACAAATGGGCAACCGAACGTGATGACACCAAGCAACCTTTAGACGAGCCAGCCGCGCTATGGAATGCCAGTGCTTTTAACACGGTGACAACCGAAAAGCGCAGCGCAGTATCGCCGTTTTTGTCGGTGAGCAGTCAGTTTTATCGTGCCGAAGTGCAGGTGAGTTTGTCTAATCGTATGCGCTATCTGAGCAGTCAGTTGTATCGCAAAGATAGCGCGGTGTATTGTTATCGCCGGTCTTTAGCACCTATTCCTAGTAAAGCGCCGGAGCCGGAGAAGCTTTGAGTTGAGGTGGGGTTTGATCTGTTGATCGATGCCAAGTGCTGTATAGCGGTGTGCAGTTTGGGCCTGTCGCGCTGGCTTAAGCAAAACGCCATTCGCAACAAGCTGTGATGGTCATTGTAGGCAATCTGCCTTAACGATTGATCGCACGAATGCTTGCCGCCCGTTGCTCCAATGCCTCGGCCTCTACAGTGCGCTGGGTCGCTCGATACAATCCTGCTAGATTCTCAAGGCTGGTGGCCACATTGAGGTGATCATGCCCAAGCGCTGTTTCAAAAATTGCGAGTGAGCGTTTATAGAGTGGTTCAGCCTTGGCGTAGTTGCCTTGGTGTTGATAGAGTCCCGCCAGATTGTTTAGGCTGATGGCTACGTCGGGATGGTCGTGTCTGAACGCTTTTTCTTTAATTGCTAGTGCGCTCTGGTAGAGCGGCTCAGCTTTGGCGTAGTTGCCTTGGCCATAATAGAGCAATGCCAAATTATTGAGACTAGTGGCTATATCTGGATGGTCGTGGCCAAGCACCTTTTCCATAATCATCAGTGAGCGCTCATAAAGCGGCTCAGCTTTGGCATAGTTGCCTTTGGCTCTATAAAGTTCGGCTAGATTATTTAGACTAATGGCTACATCTGGATGGTTGGATCCTAGTGTTTTTCCTTTGATTGCCAGTGCACGTTGGTAGAGCGCCTCAGCTTTGGCATAGTTGCCTTTGGCTTCATAAAATTTGGCTAGATTATTTAGACTAATGGCTACATCTGGATGGTTGGACCCTAGTGTTTTTCCTTTGATTGCCAGCGAGCGCTGGTAGAACGGCTCAGCTTTGGCATAGTTGCCTTGGCTGTAATAGAGTCCCGCCAGATTATTTAGGCCGATAGCCACATTGGGATGATCTGGGCCAAGCGCTTTTGCCCAGATTGCTAGCGAGCGCTGGTAGAGTGGTTCAGCCTTGGCATAGTCGGCTTGGTCTTGATAGATTCTCGCCAGATTGTTTAGGCTGTTGGCCACAGCAGGATGATCCGGACCTACATTCGCTTCGGCTAACTCTAAGGCATGTTGAGCGACGATAATGGCTTGCTTGTAGTTGCCTGCTTGATGCAGATCCTGTGCTTGTTGATTGAGCTTTTTCCATTGAGTGGCGGCACCTTCGGCATACACCACAGAGGATTGTAGGCATAACCCCAACAGCGCCAAGGCAAAAAACCGACGATATGTCATTAAAATTCCTTTAAAAACATGATAAATAAAATAGGATTACTGCGCTCGTTGGTCTTAGATCAGTGCCAATAACGTCAAGTAAACACCCAAACACCTCACTCGGCAATCCAATCGATAGGGCAATCAACAAGCCCATAGATGTCTGGCTGCATCTGATCACCCTTTGCCCGTATAATGGGCCAGCCCTTTTGCCACCCTCCGGCTGACTGTCATGTTGATCCGCAAGCTGTTTAAGTTCGAAAACGCGCATATCGTGCGTAACTGCACCTCTGATCGGTGTCGCCGTTCGATTCACGGCCATAGCTATCAAGTCGAATTGATCCTAGAAGCCAACCGTTTGGATCAAGGCCAAATGGTGTATGACTTTGGCCTACTCAAAGGCAATATCCGCGATTTGATCGACAGCTTTGACCATGCCATCTGCTTTTGGGATCGTGACGACGCCGACTATATCAAAGCCTGTCAGACCTTTAGCGCACGTTGGATAAGCTTGCCCGTCTCGCCATCTGCCGAACAGTTCTCGCGGGTATTTTTCTTTTTGGCCGATCAAATTTTGCAGCAGACCGTCACGCAAAACGGCGAGGGCGATGTGCAAGTGCAGTCGGTGATTGTGCATGAGACCGCAACTGGTTATGCCCAGTGCTTTCGCCATGATGTCGAAAACGAACAAATGGGCCGTTTGCAGTTGGCCGATTTTGCCTTCTCCGAGCAAGTGCAAGCCGAATGGCACGACCCGCAGTTGTGGCAAAAGTTGCTCGATCACACAGGTTTTCATAACCCGCTGGTTGAGTTGCAAGTCCCTGTTTAATCAATGTCGCACGCGATCAGGCGTGTGGATGACCAAGCGCATGATTGATACATGGCTGATCGAATGGTCTGTGCTAGGATAGCGGCCTTGTAAAATTGTAGCGTTTTGGGGCGTTTTGATATGGTCAATGACACAACCGAGAACCTGTTTTGGGTCGATCCAACCGTTGGTGAGGATGATGTCACCTTGCCGAGTTTGCCGACGGTCAATGTGCCGATTATCGAAACGCCGCGTGTGCTGGAACAATTTGCCCAATCAGCGCCGCCAATCGCGTCAGCCCCGCCGATTGCACCCGTAGTACCCGCTGCATCAGTCGCTGCTGCACCCATCGCCGAAGCTAAAATCGAAGCCAGCACACCTGTTGAACAACCTAGCGACACCACCGAAAGCGGTAGCTGGTTTAATCGGATGAAAAGCGGCCTGACCAAGAGCAGCAAAAATTTGGCCGATGGTATGGTCAATATCTTGATCGGCGGCAAAGAGATCGACGACGAATTATTAGAAGAAGTCGAAACCCAATTGCTAGTGGCCGATATTGGCGTTGATGCGACCAAAACCATTATTCAAAATTTGACCGAACGAACCGCGCGCCGCGAGTTGATTTACTCCAATGCGCTGTACAAAGCCTTACAAGAAGAATTGGTTGCCTTGCTTGCGCCACGGGTCAAAGCCCTGCACATTGATCCAAACAAAAAACCGTATGTGATCTTGATGGTTGGCGTGAATGGCGTGGGCAAAACCACCACCATTGGTAAGCTGGCCAAGCGTCTACAAGGCGAAGGCAAAAAAGTCATGCTCGCGGCAGGCGATACCTTCCGTGCCGCAGCAACCGAGCAACTGCAAGTCTGGGGTGAGCGCAACAATATTGCGGTGGTCGCGCAGGGCAATGGGGCAGACAGTGCCTCGGTGATTTTTGATGCCTTTGAAAGTGCGCGTGCGCGTGGCGTTGATGTGTTGATCGCTGATACCGCAGGTCGTTTGCACACCAAAAGCAACCTGATGGAAGAACTGAAAAAAGTAAAACGAGTGATGCAAAAAATCGACGCCACCGCGCCACACGAAATCATGCTGGTGGTGGATGCCGGTACGGGTCAAAACGCCATTACCCAAGTGGTCGAGTTTGATGCCGCAGTCGGTCTAACGGGTTTGACCATTACCAAACTAGACGGCACGGCCAAAGGCGGCGTGTTGTTTAACATTGCTAGCCGTAGCCATGTGCCGATTCGCTTTATTGGCGTGGGTGAAAAAATCGACGATTTACGTCCGTTCTCGGCCAAATCTTTTGTCGCGGCGTTGTTTGATACTAATCGTGACTAAGGGTGAAATGCTGATATAAATAAAAAAGCCCGCACGATTGCGGGCTTTTTTGTCATTTTTTATCGATAAATAGCTTATGTGTTTACAACTTCAATCCGCTGATGCTCGGCACGTTGCGCGGTGTTTTGTCGGATAGGATCGGGCATATAGGGCAAAAATTGATCAGCGCTGGCCATATGCCAAAACTGATTATAAACCTCGGCCCGTGCCTCACCACGCAGCAACGCATGGGGGTCCATGTAGTAATAATGCTTGGAAAACAGCCGAATCTGGCCATCAGGTTCACGGCGCACAATATGGAACGGCTCTAGGTCATCAGGGTGAATCACCCCGACGGCCGCCATGATCTCTGCCAAAGCAATCAAGGTTTCTTCATGAAAATTCTTGACCCGTGTGGCTTTATCGCTGACCACCAAGGCTTTTTGGCGGAACGGGTCTTGGGTAGCAACACCAGTGGGGCATTTGTCGGTATTACAGGTGCGGGATTGAATGCAGCCCAGCGCAAACATAAAGCCGCGCGCGCTGTTACACCAATCCGCGCCCATTGCTAGCATACGCGCCACATCAAAGCCGCTAATAATCTTGCCACTCACGCCAATCCGAATACGACCACGAATCCCCGTTCCAACCAAGGTGTTATGCACCAACAAAAAACCATCGCGTAGCGGCATGCCCACCGAGTCCATAAATTCACTGGCCGCAGCGCCCGTACCACCTTCAGCGCCATCAATGACAATAAAGTCGGGGTAGCTGTCTTCGGCTAGCATGGCTTTGACAATTGCCATAAATTCCCACGGCTGACCAATACACAGCTTAAAGCCGACCGGCTTGCCGCCAGACAAGGCGCGTAGCTTACGAATAAACGCTAGCAGTTCTTTTGGGGTGCTAAAGGCACTATGTGCAGGTGGCGAGATACAGGCTTGGCCCACTGGAATGCCGCGTGTTTTGGCAATTTCTGGAGTGATCTTGCTGGCGGGTAATTGACCGCCCAAACCGGGTTTGGCCCCTTGGCTGAGTTTGATTTCAATCATTTTAACTTGGGGCAGTACGGCAAGCTGCGCAAATTTTTCGGCATCAAAGCGGCCATCTTCAGTCCGGCAGCCAAAATAACCAGAGGCGATTTCCCAGACAATATCGCCGTTGGATTCGGTGTGATAGGGGCTTAATGAGCCTTCGCCGGTATCGTGATAAAAACCGCCCATTTCTGCACCACGATTGAGTGCACGAATCGCGTTGGCCGACAACGAGCCAAAACTCATGGCCGAGATGTTAAACACCGAGGCCGAATATGGCTGAGTGCATTCACTGCCGCCAATCATGATACGAAAATCATGGGTAGTTGGCGTCAGTGGCATCAGCGATTGGATCATCCATTCACTGCGGGCATCATACAGATTAGACAGCGTACCAAAGGCGCGGGTATCGGTCTGGCCTTTGGCCCGCTGATAGACCAAGGCACGTTGCTCGCGTGAGAACGGTACTTCGTCACGGTCTCCTTCAATAAAATACTGACGAATTTCAGGCCGAAAATTTTCGAACAGATAGCGAAAATGCCCAGCAATCGGATAGTTACGCAAGATGGCATGATGGGTTTGTAGCCGATCATATACGCCCAAAGTCACCAAAGCCGTACCCAAAATGATCAGCCAGAAGTGATGAAAAATCAGACCGAAGACCAGTAGCCCAATACAACTGATTAAGACCGCATAGCGAGGAACAAGACGTAACGGGTTATATATCCGTCGGTGAGCGCTGGCCGATGGCTGTGGCATGTGTTGCATGGCTAACCTCTACGAAGCTTTGGAGTATTATTGGCTATGCTATGGTGGCTTTGATTCAGCATAACGTGAGTATGACCAGTCATCATGCATGCCGTATCGTGATTCGGTGCGCGCACTGTAGTGTTTTGTCAGTTCATTGAATGATGATGCGGTTGAACATCATGTTGAATATCACGCAGACGTGCGCGGTAATACACCTCGGCTTTGTGGGTCAACACAACCTCACTGCCATTGGCCAGCTCACCCATTTCGGGTTCGACCTGAATGTAATGCAGTCGGCCATGCTGATCGCGGACGCGGGCCTGAACGGGCTGGCCTATACGGGCTGTGCCACCACAAATGGTTGCCATGCGACCAATTAATCGCAGTTCGACTGGCGGTTTGGTCGTTGACCAATCAATCAGTGAGCGCCGGACCCGCAGACCCAATGCGCGCACCAGCAGCAACGCGCATAGTAATGCGATTGGTGTGGCTAACCAGTGGCTTAAAAATGCACCAAACCATTGCCAACTGATGCCTTGAATAATCAAGCCCGTGATCGAAAAACCAAACAGCAGTAATAAAATCAAAATTAGGCTAGGGACTTTGCCCAGATGCAACCATGCACATTGCGTGCTGCGATGTTGCGCCAAAAAATGATCAAACGCAGTCGAGGGGCTAGAGTGAAAGACTAAGCCTCCAAGTTCGAGGCCAATGACGATCAATAGCAGTGCCATGGACAAACTAAAAGGCCATAGACCGGTTGACGTTAGGGTCATTACTTCCATGTTGCAATCCTCGACGATCCTGTCGATAGCGTGTTGTTGTTTTATCTCACCTTTGCCAGATCATACTGGCAGCACGCCAAATGTGATTTTGGGGTGTGGTGGGATCGACTGAAAGTGTGCCACCAACCGCGCGCAATCGCTACGCGGTTGGTCTAAAGCCAGCTAGCCTTCGATCAGATAAATCCCACCATCTGAATGTACTTTGATCGGAATTGGCTTAAGGGATTGGTTTTTGCACGGGCCAAACACGCATTCACCATTTTCAACCTGAAATAATGCGCCATGATTGGCACACATCAGATACTCGTGATCCATGTCCATAAACTGCTGCTCTTGAAACTCCAAAGAGATACCAAGATGTGGGCAGCGATTAAGATAGGCATAAAACATGCCATCCCGACTGGCCACAATCACTTCGCCTCGTGGGGTATCAAAGCTACGGGCGTCACGATCATTGATCTGATCAGTTTTGCATAACAGTTCCATGTGAAGGTACTCGTACAAAGTTTAGGCTTGTTGACTGACCATTTGATGCAAGATCTGTGCATAGCGCTGACGTGGCAGGCGTGGGCCGTATTGTTCCACCACCGCAGATGCCACCGCAGTGGCCAAATAACCACAATCCACTAAGGTGAAATTCTGGCTCATTCCATACAAAAATCCACCGGCAAAGCCATCGCCAGCGCCATTGGTATCCAGCACTTGAGTGACGGTTTGTGGTGGGATCGGTTGAATAATCCCATTCGGCTTGCCAATCACTGCACCTTTGGCGCCAAGCGTCACCACCACCAATGGACTATAAGTTTGCAATTGCGCAATGGCAGCATTCAGATCAGTTTGTTCGGTAAACAACAGTGCTTCCATTTCGTTGCAGAACAAAATATCCACGCCGCCTTCAAGCATTTCTAGCAGGCCATGCTTGGCATATTGAACCATGGCAGGATCAGACAGACTAATGGCGATCTTGCTGCCTTGCGCACGGGCGAGTTCACGCACAACGGTCACGGCGGCACGCGCGCTGTCACTGGTCGCCAGATAGCCTTCGATATACAAAAAGCGTGCGCCTTTAAGTGGCTCTAAATCAACTTGAGCAGGGGACAATGCAGCGGTAATGCCCAAATGGGTCTGCATGGTGCGTTCGCCATCTGGCGTGACCAGCACCACACAGCTACCCGTCTGGCCGACTTCTTGCGAGATGGGCGAGGTCTGTACACCAGCACTGGCCAAATCAGCCAGATAAAAACTGCCAGCGTCGTCATCACCTACGCGGCAGGCATAAAACGTAGATGCACCCAGCGCAGCAACCGCAAACGCAGTATTGGCAGCCGACCCACCACTGACTTGGCCATTGGCGGTGGTATGTTGATTGAGCAGGCTGATTAAGCCTTCTTGTTGAGCGGATTCGGCCAGTTGCATGGTGCCTTTTTGCAAGTCACAGCGAACCAGTAGTGCGTCATCGACCGGATATTCACGGTCAACCAAGGCGTTTCCAATCGCGTAAAGATCCAGACTCATGTTTATTTTCCTTGCTGTTTTGCAATCAGATCATGCGGATGCTGCCGAGTGTGTCAGGCAACGACGCGCCGAACAATTACCGTTTGTAGCCAAATGACGTTGATTGTGTGGTTGATCTGGCTTGAATCCGCCATCACGTCATTCATCTGACGGGCAGTTGTCTCAACGCTTGGTGAATCAACCAACAATCGCGGCGTGTTTATGGTGCGTTTGTGGTCTGTTGCCTTGTTTTATCAGTGTCTCGGCCTTATGTTGGGAGATTCGTTTGTTGTCATGTCCACATGGAGTCTGCATGAATATCGCCGTTTCCCCAGAAATTCAGATTCACCCTGCGTTTGAGTGGGTACGCCGTACGCCAATTGACGCGCTATCGGTCGAGTTATTGGAGTTTCGCCATCGGGTCACTGGCGCTGCACATTTTCATTTGGCCGCAGACAATGACGAAAACGTCTTTGTAGTCGGTTTTCGTACCCAGCCGATGGATTCACGCGGGGTGGCGCATATTTTGGAGCACACCGCATTGTGTGGCTCTGAGCGTTTTCCGGTGCGCGATCCGTTCTTTTCGATGATCCGTCGGTCACTCAATACCTTTATGAATGCGTTTACCGCATCTGATTGGACCGCATATCCGTTTGCCACCCAAAACCAAACCGATTTTTTTAATTTGCTGTCGGTGTATTTGGATGCGGCATTTTTTCCGCGCTTGCACCCACTGGATTTTGCCCAAGAAGGTATTCGGGTTGAGCTAGAAGACGGCAAGCCGGTGTTTAAAGGCATTGTGTTTAACGAAATGAAAGGCGCGATGAGTTCGCCGACCGATCAGTTGTATCATCGCTTGGCCCATCATTTGTATCCGCAGACCACCTATCATTATAACTCTGGTGGTGATCCTGCGTTGATTCCAGATCTGACCCATCAAGATCTGCTTAACTTTCATCAAAGCCATTATCATCCATCTAATGCGGTGTTGATGACCTTTGGTAACTTGTCGCCACTCACGCTCCAGACTGAGTTTGAAAGCAAAGCCTTGCATCGCTTTAGTGCTGGCCCACGTCGCCATCCGGTGCCGGAGCAGCGCTTGGCCGAACCATTGCGCGTGACCGATTTTTATGCGGTGGATGAACCGGATTTAAGCGCCAAAACCCATCAAGTGATGGCGTGGCTATTGCCGCCGTCAACCGATATGCAGATGCGTTTAACCATGCGTTTGATCGAAGGCGTGTTGCTTGAAGATTCGTCCTCGCCATTGCGTCAGTATCTAGAGACCTGCGGCTTGGGCGAGTCACCATCGCCGCTGTTGGGTGTGGACGATAGCAATTTTGAGATGACCTTTTATTGCGGCATTCAAGGCAGTGAGGCCGATCAAGCCGATGCCTTTGAAGCCGGTGTGATGGGCGTGCTGACTCGTGTCGCCTCTGCCCCGATAGATGCGGATGCGATTGACGCGGTGCTGCATCAAATTGAACTGAATCAACGCGAAATTGGCGGCGACGGTACGCCGTATGGTTTGCAACTGTTGTTGAATGGCTTGTCCTGCGCCATTCAAGATGGTGATCCCTTGGCGGTATGGCAGTTGGAGCCGCTGTTGCAGTCGTTGCGCCAGCAATTGGCCGACCCGATGTGGTTGCCACGTCAAATTCAGCAGCATTTGATTGACAATAATCACCGCGTCCGTCTGACCTTATGCCCCGACGCCTCATTGACCGAGCAAATGCAAGCTGCCGAGCAAGCACGCTTGGATCAGATCGAAGCGACCTTGGATGATGACAAGCGCGAACAGTTGATCGAACAAGCCAGTGCGCTGGCCGAGCGTCAAGCCGCAGTCGATGACTTGAGTATCTTGCCCAAAGTGGGTCTAGAGGACGTTCCTGCTAGTCTGAAAATCGCGCAAGGTGAGGTGGTCAGTCTGTCTTTAGGCGCGCTGTCTGCGCCGTTGTATCGTTATGCAGCAGGTACCAATGGTCTGTACTACCAACAAGTATTAATGCCTGTCCCATCGGCCTTATTAGATACACCATTGATGTCGATTTATGTCTCGTTGTTTGGCGAGCTTGGTGCAGCGGACATGGATTATCTGCAACTGCAACAAGCGCAAACCGCCTGTAGTGGTGGTGTGCATATGGGCGCAAGCCTACGTACCAAGATTAGCGATGGCGAGCAAATCAGTGCATGGATTGTCTTATCGACCAAGTCGCTGGCGAGCAGCAAGCAAGCGATGCAGTTACTACGCACCGCCTTTGAGTCCTTACGCTTTGACGAAACCGACCGGATTGTCGAGCTATTGCAGCAGCGCAAATCGCGTTGGCAGTCGCGCTTGTCTGGCTCTGGTCATAGCTATGCCATGCAAACGGCGGCCCGTAATTTAAGCGCGTTGGCCCGTCACGAATACCGCAATGGTGGCTTACCGGCCTTTTTGTGGCTGCGTGATCTATTGCAACGTGCCGAAACGGATCAGCAAGTGATTCCACAATTAATTAGCGATCTACAAGCCTTGCATCAACAGATCTTGAGCTTGCCGCAAGAGTATCTGTTGATTGCAGAACCTGCGCGTCTGGACGAGCTACAGGCTGATTTGGCGCAGGTATGGACAAGCCCTATTCAGACCAACGCCATGGCTGAGATGACCCTTGGTCAACCAACGTTGCCTACGGCCAACGCAGACTTGGCATGGTTGATTCAGGCCAATGTGCAGTTTTGTGCGGTGGCCTATCCGGCACCACCAGTCGATCATCCTGATACGGCAGCGTTGATGGTGCTGGGGCCGTATTTGCGTAATGGCTTTTTGCATCGGGCATTGCGTGAGCAAGGCGGCGCGTATGGCGGTGGTGCGGGTTACGATGGCAACGCTTGTGCCTTTCGTTTCTTTAGTTACCGCGATCCGCGCTTGGCCGAGACCTTTGCCGACTTCAACGCCAGCCTAGATTGGCTACGCAACACGCCGCAAGAGCCGTATCAGCTAGAAGAAGCGATCTTAGGCATTATGGCCAGTATGGACAAACCCGGTTCGCCTGCCGGTGAGGCGGTCACGGCCTGTCATTCGGCCTTACATGGCCGAACGCCAGCACGTCGTCAAGCACTGCGCCAAGCCTTGCTTGCGGTCACTGTGGATGACTTGCAACGGGTTGCCGCGCAGTATTTAACGGTTGATCAAGGTCATCGTGCCGTGGTTGCGCCGTATGGCAAATCCGACGAGCTGACCAAGATGGGCTTTGTGATTGAGCGAGTCTAAGCACCCATCGGGGTCTAAGTCAGCATCACGCACTGCCAATCCATGCTCTATCGACCTGCGGCCCCAATTGCCTATGCGCAACGGGGTCGGCGCAAGTCGGGTCTGGCTGCCCAGCGGCGATTGGGTCACGGTGTTGGATTTTTTGGTTGATAAATTTAATCAGCTAGATCGGCAAACGTGGCTTGAGCGCTTACATGCGGGCACGGTGTTAGATGCGCTCGGCCACGTGGTCGCGCCTGATGCCGCGTACACCGCCGAAAGCTGCCTGTATTACTACCGCCAATTGGCCTACGAGACGCCCATTCCCTTTACCGAGCAAATTCTCTACCAAGACGAGCATCTGTTGGTGGTGGATAAACCGCATTTTTTACCAGTCATTCCATCGGGGCGTTTTGTGCAGCAATGTTTGCTCACTCGTCTAAAGCAACGCTTTGATCATGCCGACATCGCGCCGATCCATCGGCTTGACCGCGAGACGGCAGGGGTGATGCTGTGGTCGATGAACCGCAGCAGTCGCAATGCCTATCAGCAGCTATTCCGCGAGCGACGGGTGCAAAAAACCTATGAAGCCATTGCGGGCTATCGGCCTGATTTGGTGTTGCCGCACGTGCACCGTAGCCGCATGGTTAAAGGCGAACCGTTTTTTCGGATGATGGAAGTGGACGGCGAGCCAAACTCAGAAACCTTGATTGAGTTGATTGGTCTGCAAGGGGATCGGGCGCATTATCGGCTTAAGCCACACACCGGCCAGCAGCATCAGTTGCGCGTGCATTTGGCCAGTTTGGGGATTGGCATTGTCAACGACCCGTTTTATCCCAACTTGCAGCCAGACAAAGGCGATGATTTTCGGCATCCGTTGCAATTGCTGGCGCGGTCAATTGCCTTTGTTGATCCGCTGACGGGGCAAGATCGGGTGTTTGACAGCGCCTTACGGCTAGATGGCGTTGAATAAATGACCACATTGGAACAAACACATGAACATCACATTGCCATCGCTCACTGATCTGCATTGGCCACAAGATTTACCACGACTGACCAGCACTGTACTGACCCAACAAAATGGCTTGTGGTATTGGCAAGGGCTGCCGTTTACGGGATATCTATATCAGATCGTGAGCCAACGACACGTCGAGGGCTTTTATGTAGAGCAAGGGATGGTGATTGCACCATATTTTCCGGAATTGCTGGCATCGTGCTGTGCGGCATATGGGTTAGAAATTCAATCTACGATTGATATCAGTGGGTTTGGTTTTGATGACTTTCTTGGGCATACTCAATATGGCACCGTTAACATGCCCTATTATTTGCATGGTATGACTTATAATGATCGTCAACAACTTTTCGTAGATGACCAACTCTTTACAGCTTGGATTCAAACTTGAAGTGCAACACCCTATAAATTAAGGTGTTGCCATGACCTATCATCATCTCAGCCTCGACGAACGTAATCAAATCCAGCAACGACTCAATCAGGGACATACG
>JBBKWH010000021.1:0-69471 GCA_037968855.1 Moraxellaceae bacterium
AACATAAACACAGTACGAAAGGCGACTTCAGCCAAAAACCAAGGCGTCAGATCACCAATAAACAGCCGATGCCAATCAAACACGCTTAGGTTGCTTGCATCCACGATGATCTATCCGCAGCATCAAAAAATATCAATCATCATAGTGGCTTAAATCGGGTCTTGCCTGTCATCACTGTGTGACATTTTTGCCATGCTTGTGTGGGTTGCACAGCGCCGATGGTTGGGTGATGAATGGATCAAGTCACTGACGGGATTTTTAAAACTGACGACCTTGTCACAGCATGGTTTATGCAGGTCGGCCAGACTGTTATATTGCAGGCCATATTTTTGCTTTTGGCGTGCTGTTCATGTCCGTTCCTGCTGCTCATTTATCTGTACTGTTGGACGAGACCATTGATGCGGTGCTAGGTGGACGCACGTCTGGCGTGTTTGTGGATGCGACCTTTGGTCGTGGCGGACATACTCGTGCATTACTGGCGCGATTGGATGCCGACAGCCGCGTGTATGCCTTTGACAAAGACCCACAAGCACAGGCCGAAGGCGCACGACTGATGGCCGAAGATCCACGCTTAATCATGATTCACGACAGTTTTGCCACCTTAGCCGAGCAATTGCAGCAACAGGGTGTACCGTTGGTCGATGGCGTGATGGCCGATTTGGGCGTGTCATCACCGCAGTTAGATGAGTCTGAGCGTGGCTTTAGCTTTATGCACAATGGCCCGTTAGACATGCGGATGGATAACTCGCGTGGCATCACTGCGGCGGACTGGATTGAGCAAACCGAAGAAACCGATCTGGCCGATGTGTTATTTCAATATGGCGAAGAGCGTTATAGCCGCCGAATTGCCAAAGCCATTAAGTTGGCTGGTCGGATTGAAACCACCGCAGAACTGGCCGAAATCATAAAAGTCGCGCATCCCAAGTGGGAAAAACATAAGCACGCTGCGACACGGAGCTTTCAGGCGATTCGGATTGCGGTGAATCGTGAGTTGGATGATTTAAAAGATTTTTTGCCACAAAGTGTGCAGGTGTTAAAGACCGATTGCCGACTGGCGGTAATTAGTTTTCATTCGCTGGAAGATCGCATCGTTAAGCAGTTTATTCAGCAAGAAGCCAACGGCCCTGAGCAAGATGATGGCTGGCTAAGACCGAATGATCAACGTCAAAAAACCTTGAAGAAAATTGCCAGAATTGCGCCAAGCGCCGCAGAAGTGCAGGATAATCCACGTGCGCGTAGTGCATGGCTGCGCGTGGCTGAGCGACGGGAGCGGGCGTGATGGCTGGGCATAAACAGGATGTGATGCAGGGCATGTCGTTTTATGAGTTTTTGGTCGTGCTGGCTTTGGCAGGCGGTATTGTGGCCAGTGCTTTGGGTGTGACGTATCAGGTGTTTTTGTACCGTGAGACTTTTCAGGCATTACAAGCCGAGCGCAAGCAGCGCGAGCGCTTGGATGTGGAGTGGGGCCGTCTGTTGATCGAGCAGCAAACCTTTGGTGCAACCACACAGATTGGTGGTCGTGCGGTCATGTCATTGCGCATGTATTCGCCGCCACCGGATCAAACGGTGATTGTGGCGCAACCGACTGCGATGATGCGTTAAGCCATGAAAAAATTTCTCAGTCGAATCAAAAAACAGTTTTTTAGTAGCCAATTGCGCAGTGCCACGCCACGGGCCAGTTTGGCGGTGGATCATTGGCGTTTTCGCTTGTTGTGGGTGGTGATGCTTGGCGTGTTTGTGGCGATCATTGGCCGCGCCTTTATGCTGCAAGTGGTGGGGCATGAGTTTTTGCAAGACAAAGCCGATGCCATGATTATGCGTACCGATACCATTAAGGCCTATCGCGGCATCATTAGTGATCGTAATGGCGTGCCGCTGGCGGTCAGTACCCCGCTGACGACGTTATGGATGGATCCCAAAGAATACTGGCAAGCCTTGGCCGAGCGTCAAGAGACCCTACAAAAGCTCAAAGAAACGCCCGATAGCCGCGCGCTCAAGCGAAAGCTTGGCAAAAATGACTTTGATCTTGATGCGTTGGCCTTGGTGATTGGCATGAAGCCAGATGAGCTCAAAGCCAAAGTTGAAGATCGTAAGCGTTCACGCTTTTTGGTGCTCAAGCGCCAGTTGCCGCCACAGGTGGCCAAGGTGATCTTGGCGCGTAAGTTTCAGTCGGTATATCCCAAAACCGAATACCAGCGTTTTTATCCACAAGCCCAGCCCAATGCGCAATTATTGGGCCTGACCAATAGTCGTGACAAAGGCATTGAGGGCTTGGAGATGTCGCTCGATGATCGCTTGGCGGGTCATGACGGCAAGATGCAGGTCATGCGTGATCGACGCGGCAATCGCATCAAGGATGTTGAGTTGATCGAAGCTGCCCGCCCTGGTGAAAATATTAGTTTGTCGATTGATTCGCGCTTGCAGTACATTATGTATCGCGAGTTGGCCGCGGGTGGTATTGCCAATAATGCGCGCTCGGCGACTGCTGTGGCCTTAGATGCAAAGACCGGCGAAGTGCTGGCCATGAGCAGTTGGCCGTCATTTAATCCCAATGATTCGGTGCATGGTTTAGACAACAAAGACGCCATGCGTAACCGCGCTGTGGTGGATATGTTTGAGCCGGGTTCGACCATGAAACCGCTGACCATTTCGGCAGCGCTAGAGTCGGGCAAATATGTGCCAAGTTCGATTATTGATACCTCGCCTGGTAGTCTGGTGATTGGTAATCACCGCATTCGCGACCACGGCAATAACGGCCCGATTGACCTAAAAACCATTATCGTCAAATCTAGTAACGTGGGTGTGGCCAAAATTGCTTTGTCCTTGCCTAGAGACACGCTACCGCTGTTTTATAAGCGCATGGGCTTTGGTGCGCGTAGTCCGCTCAAGTTCCCTGGTGAGAGTGGCGGTTTGATTCTGCCACCTAATCTTTGGAACGTGGCCGAAGTCGCCACCATGTCGTATGGCTATGCCATTAACGCCACAGTAATCCAGTTGGCACAGGCTTATGCAACGTTGGCCTCTGGTGGGATTCAACATCCAGTCACTTTGTTTAAGCAAGACACACCACCAACCGGCGTGCGAGTGTTAGATGAGCAAATTGCCAGAGATGTAATTAGCATGATGGAGGGCGTGACTGCCCAAGGTGGTACTGCCAAGCAAGCGGCGATTGCTGGCTATCGTGTGGCGGGAAAAACGGGTACAGCACACAAAATCCGGCCAGATGGTAAGGGCTACTCCAACTCGGATTATCGTGGTTTGTTTGTCGGTCTGGCCCCTGCTAGTGATCCGCAGATTGTATTGGCTGTAGTGGTCGAAAATCCGATTGGTCAATACTACGGCGGTCTGGTCGCTGCACCGATTTTTGCCAAGATCATGCAAGAGTCACTGCGCTTGCGTAATGTGCCACTAGACAAATCACTAGAGCCGGAACCTAAGGTTAAAAAATAATGATCGCACTGTCAGAGATTTGGCCTGAAGGGGCGCAGGGAATTGATGTAGCGGTGCCATCGCTGGCCTTAAATTCGCGACAGGTACAAGCGGGTGGATTGTTTTTTGCTTTGCTAGGCAGTGGTTCGGTTGAGCGCTTAGAAGACTTTATTGCCTCAGCGATTGCGCGTGGTGCAGCGGTGGTGTTAACCGATACCCCTGTGACGGCCACGTTTGCTGTGCCGGTGCGGATGGTCGATGATCTACGCCATCAGATTGGCCCAATCGCTGCACGTTTTTTGCAGTTGTCTCAGCCGGTGACGCCAGTCCGTGTGGCAGCGGTAACGGGTACTAATGGCAAAACCACCATTAGCCGTTTATTGGCCGAGTTATTGGCCGGTTGCGGTCAGCGTAGCGCCGTGATGGGCACAACCGGCAATGGTATTTTGCCGCAGCTAGAACGCTCAACTCATACCACGCTAGATGCACTTAGCTTGCAGCAGCATTTGCATGGCTATGCCCAGCAAGGCGCACGGTTTGCTTGCCTAGAGGCCAGCTCGCATGGGTTGGAGCAAGGCCGACTGACCGGCACACCGATTGAAGTCGCAATCTTTAGCAATCTCACCCGTGATCATTTGGATTATCACGGCACGCTAGAGGCGTATGCGGCGGCTAAAGCGGCGTTGTTTGGTTTTCCAGACGTGCATACCGCAGTGATCAATGCCGATGATCCCGCCAGTGAGATGATGTTGGCCCATACGCCAGCCTCACTACGGGTCTGGCGCTATAGCATGACTGATCCATCGGCTGACTTTACCCTTGTGCATGCTGACTACGCCTTAAGCGGTGCTGTGTTACAGATCCAAACCCCGACCGGACCGTACACAGTACATAGTCCGCTGCTGGGTCGCTTTAATGTGTCCAATTTACTGGCGGCATTGGCGGCAGGCCATGCGCTTGGCTTGCCGATGCAAGACTTAGTCGATCAAGTGCCGCAGCTACAAGGTGCATCGGGTCGGATGCAGGTGATTGCCGATACCGAGCGGCTATTGGTGGTGGATTATGCCCATACGCCTGATGCCTTGACCCAAGTTCTAAGCAGTTTGCGCCCACATGTGGCGGGGCAGTTGTGGGTGGTGTTTGGTTGTGGTGGTGATCGAGATCGCGGTAAGCGACCATTGATGACCCAAGCGGCCTTGGCTGCGGCAGATCGCTTGATCTTAACCGCCGACAATCCGCGTACCGAAGCGGTCGATGCCATCTTGGCCGATATGCAAACCGGTGTGTCGATTGATCCTGCGCGTGTGATGGTCGAGCCTGATCGACGGATGGCGATTCGGCAGGCATTGGTACACAGCCAAGCCGGTGACGCGATTGTGTTGGCTGGTAAAGGTCACGAGGATTACCAAGAGATTGATGGCATTCGGCATTGGTTTGACGATGTGGTCGAGCTACGCCAAGCGGCGATTGGTATACCACCGATGCAGACCAACGATGCCATGCGTCCTGATCTTGCCGTGCAAGCTGGCAATGATCTGTCGGCTGGTGGACAATCCGCTCCCGATCAGGCGGCTTCTTTTTTGACACAACCTTTAGATCAATCATGACTTCAAATTACGCCACACCATCCGACATGTCCGAAACATCCGCTGCCATTGATCTGTGCTGGACGGCTGCGCGTTTAGCCCACGCCAGTCAGGGCCAATGGATCGGTGGACAACCCAATCTCAGCGCTCATCCACGTATCGTGACCGACACCCGTCAGGTTCAGGCAGGTGATGTGTTTTTGGCTCTTGCTGGTGAGCGTTTTGATGCGCATGATTTTGTCGCCCAAGCTGCGGCATCCGGTGCAGTCGCTGCCATCGTGAGCCGTTTGGGTGATGCTGATCTGCCACAGTTATTGGTCGATGACACCCGCTTGGCCTTGGGCCGATTGGGACAGGCCCAGCGCCAAGCCATGCCGATGCTACAAGTCGCCGCCCTGACCGGATCGAGTGGCAAAACCACCACCAAGCAAATGCTTGGCAGTATTTTGTCGTTGTCTGCGCCAATCTTAATGACCCGTGGCAACCTGAATAACGACCTTGGCGTACCGATGATGCTGCTAGAGCTTGAGGCCAAGCAGCAATACGCGGTGATGGAGTTGGGGGCCAACCACTTGGGTGAGATTGCCTATACCACAGCGTTGGTGCAGCCACAGGTGGCCGGTGTGCTGAATATTGGCACGGCGCATGTGGGTGAGTTTGGCGGACGTGACGGCATTGCACGCGCCAAGTCAGAAATTTTTAGCGGTTTGCCTGCTGATGGCGTGGCGGTGTTGCCGGTCGATGGCGAGTTTATTGAGGTGGTCGCGGCTGCGGCTGCACCGTATCAGCAGATTCGCTTTGGCACGGGTGGCGAGGTTTGGGCTGAGGCGGTCGAGCTGTTGGCAGATCGTTGTCGCTTTATCTTGTGTACCTCGGCGCAGCAGTGTGCGGTCGAATTGCCATTTGCAGGTGCACACAATATTGATAATGCCTTGGCCGCAGCGGCGTTTGCCTTAGCGTTTGATATCCCAGTCACTCAGATTGCCCAAGGGTTAAGCCAAGCGAGCAACATTAAAGGTCGTTTGGCATTTATTCGCCGCGATGCATTGACCTTGATTGATGATACTTACAATGCCAATCCGCATTCGATGCGCGCTGCTGCACAAGTGCTATGCGCGCAAGACGGTTTGCGCGTCATGCTGACCGGCGATATTGGCGAGCTTGGCGAGATTGCGGCCCAAGAGCATTACGCCTTGGGTGCGGCGCTGGCCTTACTACCCATTGATCATCTGTTGAGTGTTGGTCAATATGCGCCAGATGTGTACGCCGGTTGGCAGTCGGTGCGTGCCACAGGAGCCGCAGCGTATACCGATAAGGCCAGTTTATTGCAGGGATTGCGAGCCATTGTTGAGCCTATGGTGGCGCAGGATTATCCGGTTGCTTGTTTGTTTAAAGGCTCGCGTACTGCGACCATGGAAACCCTGATTAGCGATCTACTGGCAGGCTAATATGGCGGCCAATACCCCGTTGATTTTTTAGATTGCTGACCTTTTGGAGACACCCGAATGCTGCTGTGGCTGTTTGAACGATTAGGTCAGTACGACCACACGTTTATGGTATTTAAATACCTGACCTTACGCGCCATGTTGTCGGTGTTGACCGCTTTGGTGTTTAGCATGTTGCTTGGGCCGTATGTGATCGACAAGCTACGCGCGCTAAAGTTTGGTCAAGCCGTGCGTACCGACGGCCCACAGACCCATCTGGTCAAAAATGGCACGCCGACCATGGGTGGCATTTTGATTTTGGTCAGTATTGGCCTAAGTGTGTTGCTGTGGTCAGATCTAACCAACCCCTACGTCTGGATTGTACTGGGCGTGATGGTGGTGTTTGGTGCGGTCGGTTGGATGGATGACTGGCTGAAGATCAAGCATAAAGATCCCAAAGGACTACCAGCCCGCAAAAAATATTTTTGGACCTCGGTCGGTGCCTTGGGTGCAGGCATTGCCTTGTATGCCATTTCGCAGCGGACTGGCTCGACTCAAGCTAGCGCCGATATGCTCAATTTACTGATTCCAATCTTTAAAAACTGGACTATTCCATTGTCCGCCGTACCAATGGGGCTGGGCTTTATTGGTTTTACTTATCTGGTGATCAATGGCGCGAGTAATGCGGTTAACTTAACCGATGGCTTGGATGGCTTGGCCATTATGCCGGTGGTAATGGTGGCGGCAGCGATTGGCGCATTTGCCTATCTAACCGGCGATCTACGTTATGCGCATTATCTCAGCTTGCCATACGTCAGTTATGCCAGCGAGTTGATCATTATTTGCGGGGCAATGATTGGCGCAGGTTTGGGGTTTTTGTGGTTTAACGCCCATCCAGCACAGGTGTTTATGGGCGATGTGGGCGCGCTAACATTAGGGGCGATGCTGGGCACCATGGCGGTGATGGTTCGGCAAGAAATTGCCTTTGCCATTATGGGTGGTTTATTTGTCGCCTCGGCGGTCTCGGTGTTCTTGCAGGTAGGTTCTTATAAGCTACGCAAAAAGCGGATTTTCTTGATGGCACCGATTCATCATCACTTTGAACTAAAAGGGGTCAAAGAAACCCAAGTGGTGATTCGCTCGTGGATTATCACGATTATTTTAGTCTTAATCGGCTTAATGACCATTAAGCTGCGCTAAATACTAGATGGCTATGTGATAGGTGAATGTTAATTCTGTCACATAGTTGTCTTGGTTTTTGTCAGAATAGCTTCACAATAAGACTCTACCCTATAGGCTGTTCCTTTGACCAAGGATGGCCAAAATGAGTGCCTTCGTTGCTGAAAACAGCCTAAATTTCCCGCAGTTTCGCAAAACATCTCGCGCCCACGAAGCGCTCAATCGCCGTGATCGACAGCTCTCCAGCCGATTGCGGCATTTGTTGTTATTGATCGACCGAAGCGATACCGCTAGCCGTGGCTTACGTCAGTCACTGATGACCCAAGAAAACCTAGATGCCTTGCTGCGTCTGTCACTGATCGAACCTATCGAACCCGCTGCGACAGAGCAATCAGCACCGATTGACAGGGTTGAAGCGGTAACGGATACGATGCCTGCATTACGTGTCGTATTAGATCAGCCAGCGCAACCACTAGCAGATAATCTTGATCCAGAGCCAATCAGTACCGCAGCCTTGATTGCAGAATTTGAGCAAGCAGTACAGCAAGCTGAATATCAAGAACAGCAAGCCAACCAGTATCAAACTCAACCACAACACGCTCAAGTACAGACCGTACTGGCGATGGTGGAGGTTCAACAGTTAATGATCCAAAGTCTGCGACAAGCCTGTGGGTTGTTGGCGGCAGGCTTAATGCGCGAGATTGACGCGGCGCAAAGTATTGATCAGCTACATCGCTGTCAGGGCCGCTGGAAAATGACCTTGCTCGACAGTCGTTTTGATCGTGGACAGATTGATCAGTGGATTGATCAGGTCTCGCTATCCATTCGGTCGCATTAGCATGGGCTGGTCTTGTGCGACTGTTGCATGCAGTCAGCGGTGTCTAGATCGAAGTTTGCTATCATGCGGCTCTATTTTTTGCGCAGTTGACCCATCATGGCCGATCTACCCTGTATCACCGCAACGGATACCGCGCAGGCCATGCTGGATCATGGGTTGATTTGTCCGATCTGTCAGGCGGCATTGCAGATTGCGCCCAAAGTGTGGCAATGCACAGCGGGCCATTGCTTTGATGTGGCGCGTGAGGGTTACGTCAATCTGCTGCCGGTTCAGCACAAAAAAAGCCGCTCACCGGGTGATACCGCCGAGGCCGTTGCGGCACGTCGTGCCTTTTTGGCCGCGGGGCATTATCAGCCGTTGCGTGATGTGGTGGTGGCACAACTTGCCCAACTGTCGGCCCAGCGTGTATTAGATTTGGGCTGCGGCGAAGGCTATTACAGCAGCGCCATGCAAAGCGTTGCACCGTGGTTAATGGGCTTGGATATTGCCAAACCTGCCATTCAAACGGCAGCCAAGCGCTACAAGTCGATTCATTGGGTGGTAGGCAGTGGCGTCTTGCTGCCGTTGGCCAGTGCCAGTATCGATGTGGTGACCAGCTTGTTTAGCCCTTTACCCGTAGCCGAGATGCAGCGAGTGTTAAGGGCGGACGGTCATGTGATTGTGGCCACACCTGCACCTGATCATCTGTGGTCAATCCGCGAGGCCTTGTTTGATGAAGTACGCGCGCATGAGCCGGATAAATTTTTGACCCATTTGGCTCCCAGTTTTGCTTTGATTGAACAGATTGAGGTGCGTGTGCCATTGCAGCTCGCGCAAGCCGATCTGGGGCATTTGGTCGCCATGACCCCATATGCGTGGAAAGCCAAAGCAGACAAACGTGCCGCCTTGGAGTCCAATCGTTCGTTTACAACCGAGGCGGTGTTTCGGGTATTGGTATTGCAAAAAACGGCCAAGATCGACATTCCACCAGCGTCTGTATCTGACACGCGTACAGACTAAGGATGACCTGTGCAAACCAATCATTAGGGGACTTACAGGTCTTTGGAGTACCGATCAATCCGCTGCATGACTGGAATCGCACTTAAGCCATGCAGCAGGGACGACATCACCAGTACCGTAATCAACGTGGCCCATAGGGTCGTGGTTTGAGTAAACGAGCCATGCCCCAGCGCATAGGCCAAATAATAAATCGACCCCAAGCCACGAATGCCATAAAACGAAATGGCGGCTTTATCCTGCCATGGCCACGTACAGCCCAACATGCCGACCATACCGGCTAACGGTCGAACCACCACGATCAGGAGTAGCGACAAAATCACCATGTTAAGGGTAATCCACGGCCAGACCGATACCGCCAAGCCACCCAGTACAAACAACGTCAGTACCGTGATGCCATGCTCTAAATTTTCGGTAAAACCAAACAGCGTATTGTTGTATTCGTGCTTGTAGGCGTAGCGGCGCACCACAAAAGCACCGACAAAAGCCGCAATAAAACCATAGCCACCCAATAGCTCGGTCGCGCCATACACCACAAAGAACAGGCACAGGGCAAATACACCCATACTCGATTCGGCAATCGGCGCTTTTTTGGGAAAACAATAAAACAAAAACCCCAGCACCCGACCCAATAACGCACCCATCACAACGCCAACAATCACCCGATACAGCACATCGCGTAGCATCCACGTCGAAAACCATGAGGTCTGCGAGTCCCAGCCATAGACCGACATGGCAATGGCCAGATAAACAAATGGAAACGCCAAACCATCGTTTAAACCAGCCTCGCTGGTTAAGGCAAAGCGTACCCGATTGCCATCGCCTTGATTGGGTGGACCAACTTGCAAGTCACCCGCCAAGACTGGATCAGTGGGTGCCAAGATTGCACCGAGTAATAGCGCGGCAGCAAAGCCTAAGCCCAATACTTGTGACCCCAGCCACGTCATGAGCACAATACAAATTGGCATAGTGACCAACAGTAAGCGCAGCGTGACTGTCCATGCGCCGTGTTTACGCTGATCAATTTTGAGTCCGGCACCGACCAAGGAAATCACCACCACCGTCTCGGTCAGGCGCTCCCAAAACAGGCGGGATGAAGGCGAAAATGGCACGGGCACATGTAGGTCAGGATGCAAACCAAACAGCAGCGCACCCATACCCATAAAAATGAGCGGAAAAGTATAAAAACGTTTGAGGGTCATTTGCGGAATCATGACACCCAGCAGCAAGGCCAAACCCAACACCAACATGGCCAACTCATAGGCCGAGAAGTGCAACCAACTACCCCAAAGGTCTGCCTCGTACATGCGTCGATATCTCCCTGATCTATCACCTGTTATGACAGGTCAAGCAGCATGGGTCATGGCATCAACAGTGGGCAAAGTGCAATGTTTTGCAACGACAGGCTAAGATTTGCTGGAGATTGCGGATGACTGTTCTGCTGGTGTTGCCTGCTGTGTGGGCTGTGCTGCGGTGTCATGCTGAGCCAATACCTCCTGCATTTGTTGATACAGCCACTCGCGCAATTGTGTGCGAATCGGGTCTAAGGCTTGCTCAATCAGATCATCTGCTTCGCGCAAAAAGCGCTTTTTGAGATCGGCAGCAATCGCGGTTTGTGTTGGCTTGACAGGTAAAGAGGTTGTGGCCGCACGCGCAACGAAGGTCTGCATGTCGGCTTGCATGTCTAAGCTGGGAAGGGCATCTTCTTGTGCTTGCCAATCGGCAAACACCGTTTGTGGCTCAAGCAAATGACAGATGCCGTTTAATTCATCATAAATCCGTTGGCGCACAGCATCAGGTGCCGCCAGCCAGCGGGTGGGAAAATCTCTGCCTAATTCTAAGGCCATGACTATCGTCCTTTATGCGGTCGTATGATCGGCAGGTTAGGTTTTGACATGATGGGTGTCTGGACTTAAGCCTTGTTGCCGATAAGCTTTAAAACGCAGCCGCCCGTGTTGTTTGGCGGCGTCATCCATTCCAATAATTTCTAAAACCCGCTCTAGCGCAGGATGATTGATCGCATCAAGGCCTAAGTTTAGACAGCAGCCATCAAAACCCTGTGGCACTTCTAATCCCAAGCACACAGGAGCGTCTAAATCATCAATGGCATGTGGCACAAAGCTATCAGGCTCAAACTGCCACAGCAATTGATCAAAGGCCTGCATCGCTTGCGGATCATCAAAGCACACAAACAACGGGGTTTGTGCGCCAATCGCCACGCGGCGGCACAGGCGACACGCCAGCAACTCTATCGAGAGCGCCGAATTGTCGATCACATAAAAACTCACCTGTGCCATCTATGGGTTTAGCCTGCGCTACGGGTTTTTAAAAACTGCATCAGCAACGGCACTGGACGACCAGTTGCGCCTTTATTCGCACCCGACAAATGACCTGTACCGGCAATGTCCAAATGCGCCCAGCGATATTCTTTGGTAAAACGCGCCAAGAAACAAGCGGCGGTAATCGCACCACCATACGGGCCACCGTTACTGATATTGCCAATATCAGCAAATGGCGAATCGAGCAATTCTTGATAGTCATCCAATACCGGCAAACGCCAGATGCGGTCATGGATGTCTTGCCCTGCATCAATCAACTCGTTAGCCAATTGATTGTCTGGGCTAAACATACCCGACAGCACTTTGCCCAAGGCCACAATACATGCGCCAGTCAGCGTGGCGATGTCCACGACGACTTCAGGGTCAAAGCGTTTGATATAGGTCAGGGTGTCGCACAGTACCAAACGGCCTTCGGCGTCGGTATTGAGAATTTCGACGGTTTGACCGCTCAGTGAGGTGACGATATCGCCGGGGCGAGTGGCACGACCGGATGGCATATTTTCGGCACAGGCCAGCGCACCGACTACATTGATTGGTAGTTTGGCTACGCACAAGGCTTGCATCACACCCAGCACGGACGCCGCACCGCACATATCAAACTTCATTTCGTCCATCGCGGCGGCAGGCTTGATTGAGATACCACCGGTATCGAAGGTCACGCCTTTACCGACCAACACCACCGGCTTGCTGCTGTCGGTTTTGCCAGTGTATTCCAGCGTCACCAAACGGCCACCACGCTCAGAACCGGTCGATACGGCCAAAAAGGTATGCATACCCAATTCACGCATCTGATCTTCATCAAGCACGGTGACTTTCAGCAGGTCTGGGTATTTTTGGCCCAATGCAATGGCTTGATCGGCCATGTATTCGGGGTAGCACACATTAGCTGGTTGGTTGGCGACGTTACGCGCCAACGATTGACCCCGATGCACCGCCTGAGCAAAGGCCAAACGCTCGGTCAATACATCGACGCGTTGGCTATACAAGGTCATACCCGATAGTTTTTGCTCGGTTTTTTTGCTTTTATAGACTTCAAAGCGATAGCCCGCGTTGGAGAGCGCCAGCGCAAACACTTCAAACAAGGCATCCGGCACGGCATCAACCGCCACCACCGCATGACCCGCACGCATCGCCAAGGCCTTGTGAATGCTGGTGGCCAGCGTTTGCGCCTGTCCGCCAGTCAGTTGCACCAATTGACCCGCGCCCACCAACAGCACTTGTTCAAATGCCGCATCGTCAAGTTGATAAATCGGCAGAGTTTCGCCCAGTTTGCCGCTAAAGCCTGCCCGTTCAATCTGGGTGCTTAATTGGGCTTGTAGATGCGTCGGTAGCTCAGGATGAGTGGCCGAGAGATGATTGCTATCGACGATCAGTACCAACACATCATGCGCATTGGCTGAAGGAGACAGTTCGCGTTGCAGAGTCAGTTTCATAGCTAAGATAACCAGTGATCATAAAAATTCGCGTGTCTGCATTAAAGCATTGTCTTTCTGGCATTGCCACTTGCCACGAGATTGCCACTGGCTGCTGAACAGTGCGTCAGGTCAAGCGCTATGCAACGGGATACAATCAGGTAAACTGTTGCACCGCTTCTCATTCGTGGATACGCCATCGTGATCATTCGCCGTTATCTGATTCGTCAGGTGGCCAGTACGACATTGGTCGTGACGGCACTGCTGACGCTGATCATGATGGGTGGTCGCCTAATCAAGTATTTTGGTGTGGCGGCCCAAGGCCGTATGGATGTCGGTGTCCTGCTGACGATTGTGGCTTATCGCTTACCCGATTTTTTGGTGCTGATTTTTCCGTTGGGCGTGTTTGTCGGCTTGATGTTGGTCTTTGGCCGCTTATATGTCGATCACGAAATGGCCGTACTCAATAGCAGTGGCGTCAGTCGTGATCGGCTGGGCTTGTTGCTGTGGCCGTTGGTGCTGCTGTTTGTGGTGGTCGAAGCGTTGTTTAGCACTACGGTTGCACCATGGGGTGGTCGCCAGTCGGATCAACTGTTTGCCTCACAAGCCTTGCGCAGTGGCTTTGACTTGGTCAGACCCGGTGAGTTTGTCTCTAGCGGTGTGTATACCTTATATGCCGGTTCGTTATCAGATGATCGGCGCGAATTGCGCGATATCTTTGTGTATCAACAAGCCCGCAAGACAGGCGAAAAAGACCGCTTAATCTTGGCCGAGAGTGCCAGTCGAGTGATTGATCCAGAGCAGCGTGCCAGCATTGTCGACTTGGTTAATGGTCGCCAATATCAACTCACCGCAGGCGGGGCAGAATATAACCATGCCGAATTTGCTTACTATCGATTGCGTATTGAGCATGATGTCGATGCGCCAGACAGTAATCTGCGATTAGAGGTGTTGCCGTTTTTAGCGTTGTTTGAGCGCTTGGATGAGGCTGAGGTTCGTGCAGAGCTTGGCTGGCGCTTGGCCTTGCCGTGGTCTGTATTTTTGGCAGCCGTGTTGGCGATTCCGCTATCACAAGTCAGTCCACGTCAGGGGCGTTATATCAAACTGTTTCCGGCGATTATTTTATTTGCCAGTGCGATTATTACTTTAATGGCCATCAAAACACGGGTTGGTAAAGATCAATTATCGGCATGGGGCTTTGTGGCGGTGGTGGTGGCTTATTTAATGCTGGGGTTGTTTTTGTCCCGACGGCAGCGTTTGTCACCGCGTGCGGCTAAGCGGATCAAGGAGTCGGCATCATGATTTTAAGCCGACACGTGAGCAAAACCACAGGTATCGCCATGCTCGGTGCAGCAGGCTTGCTGCTGTTGTTGCAGGTGGTATTTGCGTACTTGGGCCAACTAGGCGAGCTTAAAGACAACTATCAGGCATGGGATGCCTTGCGCTATGTGCTGTGGGATGCCCCGCGTAACCTGTACCAGTTGTTGCCGGTATCCGCCTTGATTGGTGCGGTGGTGGGGCTTGGCTCGTTGGCGTCTAGCAGCGAGCTGATCGTGATGCGTGCGTCGGGCGTTAGTCTATGGCGCATTGTGGGCTGGGTATTACGCCCTGCGGTATTGTTGATGTTGGCCTCATTAGCGCTGAGTGAATGGGTGGTGCCGTATGCCAGCGAGCAAGCAAAAGTCGTGCGCAGTCAGGCCAATAAAACAGCAGCCGTTGGAGAGGTCCGTGGTTACTGGGTACGTGATAACAATCGCTATGTGCGAGTGGACTATGCCAATAGTGCCGGTGATCTGAGCCGAGTCAGTCGTATTGAGCTTGATCAAAACCAGCGACTCGCCCAAACCCTGTATGCCGAAAGTGGTCAATATCAGAGCGGTCAAGCATGGTTATTGCATGACGTGACTCAAGCAACGGTACAATCAGACGGCAGTATGCAAACGCAGTCACACGCTAGCCTGAATCAGACATTGCCATTGCAGCCCAGATTTGTACACTTAGTGACCTTGTCGCCAGAAGATCTAGCACCCAGCCAATTATGGCGCTATATCCATTACTTGTCGGCACAAGGCAATGTACCCGCATCCTACCGATTGGCGCTGTGGCAAAAACTCGCCGCACCGTTTGGCTTGGCGTCATTGGTCGTGATTGCGTGCTCGTTCATCTTCGGCCCATTGCGTCAACAATCGGTCGGATTCAGATTAGTCATATCGCTATTTGTAGGGCTAGGTTTTAGCTACCTACAAGATTTTTTGGGTTATGCCAGTTTGATTTATCCCGTATCCGCAGGATGGTTTGTGGTTGTACCGATTATTGTGCTGTTTATGATTGGGGGATTAGCCTTGCGACGAATGCGTTAATATTCCAGCAGGTTATGATGATCAGACCCATAACGCGCTGTACATACAGTGTGTGCTACTGAAAAAAAGGAAAACACGCTTGCTGATCTGGACTTCTGCACACGTCACCGACGTAGGCTCACGACGCAAAGTCAACGAAGACTCTGTCCTAGACATGTCTAGTCAGGGCTTTTGGGCAGTCGCCGATGGCATGGGTGGACATGCTGCGGGTGATTACGCCAGTCAAGCGATTGTGCGCTCATTAGGCGAGTTGCAGGTGCGTAATCGCCCAATTGCCGAAATCACTGACGAAATCGAAGACCGCTTGGTCGAGTTAAACGCCGAACTACAAAACTACGCCCGCGAGCAGCAAGCCGCTGTGGTGGGCAGTACGGTAGTGGCGATGCTGTTGACCAGTGAAGTTGGTATTTGTATTTGGGTTGGGGATTCACGGCTATATCAATTCCGCGATAACCAAGTCAACCAACTGACCTCCGATCACTCCTTGGTACAAAGCCTGATTGACCGTGGCGAAATTACCGAAGACGAAGCCCGCTTTCATCATGCTAAAAACGTGATTACCCGTGCTGTCGGTGCAGACCGCAGCGTGTTTAGTGAAATGCGTGTGTTTAAGCCCAAGGCAGGTGATGCCTACGTTTTATGCTCGGATGGGCTATATGGAGAAGTACACGAGATGGACATGCTCGATATCGTCAACGGTCTAACCTGTAGAGATGCCGCAGAAGCATTGCTGTCTGTTGCCTTAACCGACGGAGCTGATGACAATGTGTCATTAGTCGTGGTGAAGATCCGTGAATAAACCGGACGACAGCCACTTTGCCCAAGCCAACGAACGTTTAAAGGTACTGGGTCAGCGTTGGTATGACGGTCAGATTGACCTTGAGCATTACCGTGACGAACGCCGTGAGATTCTCGACTTCTTATCTGGCTATGCTCGTCTGCCAGAGCAAGACTTGCCAGAGCTACAACCCTATCCGGTTAAACGAGCCAAGCGCCGTTGGTGGTGGCCCATCGGCTAGAACAAGCCAAGGCCACGCACAAGTTTAAACCCAGCGGCACCATGCCATCTGACCTGAGTCATCTGGTGGATGGACAATGACAGATTAGTCGCGCTCAGCCATGGTGATGGTATACGTCTTGCCTTGCTTGAGCTTTTGGCAATTGCCAAACACTTCTTTAAAGGTGCGCTGCATAAATTCGCGCAGACCATTAATGGTCACCACATAAAAACGCCCGCCTTCATTCATCGCATTCCACGCATCGAGCAAATACAAATAATGCTGCTCTTTGCTGGCTTTGGCTGGCAGATTGGACATCACCAAATCAAAACGGCGTTTGGGATCGACATGCCGAAACCCATTCGACAATTGCACGTCGGTATTGTTTAAACCGTTGTTTTGACAGTTGAGCTTGGCGTACTCAATCGCCACAAAGTCTTTATCAATCAACAAATGCTGACCTTGCGGACACTCCCGCGCCGCCGTCATCCCCAGCACGCCGTAGCCACAGCCCAGATCAATCGACGAGTCTGTGGGACGAAAATCAATATAATCCAACAACATGATCGAGCCTTCATCGAGTTTTTCGGGCGAAAACAAGCCCCATGTCGAGGTGAACGACATCGGCTTGCCCAATACAGGCTCGGTAAATTTAAGGTCTTGTCGCCAGCGCGTATGCAGGCTATCGAGTTCGGCACGGTTCATGGCAACGATTCCAAAAGATTATGGCGCGAATCATAAACGATTGAAGCGTTTTTGGGGTGTGGGGATGGGCATGGTTGGGATATCGCTAGAGTGTCGATGCAGTGCAGACCAACGGCAGCCATGAGGGGGCTAATGTGATATATGATTTTGTGAAGTACAGATAGAGAAAACCCGCCCAAATATCATCCTGATAGGGCGGGTCTCGATTCGACTTCCTGTCGATGCATCCTTACGGTTTACTCATTCATCTGAATGATTCACCTTTGCGTCCTACGGCGGTCCATCCTTCGGGTCATCCTGACCGACTTCCTTGTGCCGTGAGATAAGAATACGATTTTTTACCAAATGCCTATAGAGGCAAACAACGACACAACACGTAAGCCAAAACGTACATTGAGTTTACACGGCGAATCATTTAGGCCCAGCGATAGTCCACCACCACCGGTGCATGGTCACTAAAGCGTGCATCACGATAGATAAACACTTGTTCAATCTGATCTTTCCAATCGGCAGAGGCCATTTGGTAATCAATCCGCCAACCCACGTTTTTGGCCCATGCTTGGCCGCGATTAGACCACCACGAATATTCGTCTGCCTGCTGATTTTTGGCACGGAAGGCATCAACAAAGCCGACCTCATCAAATAGGCTATCCATCCATGCCCGTTCGTGTGGCAAAAAGCCAGAGTTTTTGAGGTTGCCTTTCCAGTTTTTGATATCGGCTTGCTTGTGGGCAATATTGACATCGCCACAGACGATGATCGAGCGGTTACTATCACGCCATTGTTCAAACTTGGGCATGATTTGGCTCAAAAACTCGTCTTTACGCGCTTGCGCCTCGTCGCCACTAGAGCCTGATGGAAAATAAGCCGATGCCACAGCAAACGTGCCGCCATCGGGCCGTGCAAATTCGGCAAGGGTAAAGCGGCCTTGGCTGTCGCAAATGTCAAAACCTAAACCGTCGGTCACCGACACAAACGGCAGGCGGCTATAAATGGCGGTTCCGGCATAACCGGCTTTTTGCGCGGGGAATAGGTGGGTGTACCAGAGGGGTGGTTTGTGGCTGTCGAGCCATTGGTGGCTTTGTAGGCGGGTTTCTTGTAGGCAGACGATATCGGCGTCCGATTGGTCGATCCACTCCAGCACACCTTTGCTATACGCAGAGCGTAAGCCGTTGAGATTTAAAGAGACGATGCGAACGGTGTCGGCTGCTTTGGCGAGCATGGGGTGTTCCTTGGACGGGAGATGTGGGGATTTTAGCGGGTTTTGAGAGGGGGAGTGCCAAGATGGTTGATTTAGCTGAAATAGGGGGGTTGGGTGTAGTCTGAGCATTATGATGAAAGTGCTAATAGCAGTTTGATCGACAGAGTGCATCGAGAGATTGATGGCGCTTAACAAACGACTTAGTCTTAGCTGGGCGCACCTTTTGCATATCCCCGAATTCTATTTCCACAAAACTCCCCAACCCGACACGCCGCCTTTGCTATCATTGCCCCCTGTCCTTTTTTGCAAGCCCAAGCGGAGCATCAGCCATGTCCATTCAGCCCTATAGCACACAGGCATTTATCGAGTTGGCACTTGCCCGTGGCGTGCTCAAATTTGGTGAATTTAGCCTAAAATCTGGCCGAATCAGCCCGTACTTTTTTAACGCAGGCTTGTTTAACGACGGCGAGGCGCTGTCCATGCTCGCCAGTGGCTATGCCAAAACCTTGATGGACTGCGAAGGCGTCAGCGTGATTTTTGGCCCAGCCTATAAAGGCATTCCCTTGGCCGCCGTCACTGCATCGGCGCTATGGCACGAACACGGCGTCAATGTGCCGTGGGCATTTAACCGCAAAGAAGCCAAAGATCATGGCGAAGGCGGCTTGCTGGTCGGTGCAGCAGTCGAAGGCCAGCGCGTGTGGATTTTGGATGATGTGATTACCGCAGGGACTGCTGTGCGCGAAGTCATGACGATTTTGAGCGCAGCCGGAGCAACGGTGGCTGGTGTGTTGGTGGCGCTAGACCGCCAAGAGCGCGGTCAAGGCGAGCTATCTGCCATTCAAGAAGTCGAAAAAGAGTTTGGTATTCCGGTACATGCATTGATCACCATGAGCGATCTGATGGATTATCTGAAAAAACAAGGCCGCGATAGCGATCTTGAGCGGATGCAAGCCTATCGGGTGCAATACGGCATTTAATCAACCGTTATAAAGTTGCCATCACATCAAAAGGCCAGTCGAATGATTGGCCTTTTTGCTGGGTCTGTGTATGAGGCAGATCGAAATATTGGGCCGCCACATAGACCATCAATCAACAGAAAACCATCTATCGCTCGCCTATACTAAGCCGCATCTTGCAACCGTACAGGCCAGTTATGCGCGTTCTTGTCGTTATGGATCCGATTGAGCGGATCAACATCAAAAAAGATTCTACGCTTGCCATGTTATGGGCAGCCAAACGGCGCGGCCATACGCTGGGCTATGCCTTGCAAGGCGATTTGTTTATTGATCGGGGTCACGCCTTTGGCCAGATTAAGCCACTTGATGTGTTTGAAAACACCAGTGATTTTTATACCTTGGGCGACAGCAAGATTGAACGCTTGGCCGATTACGATGTGATCTTGATGCGTAAAGATCCACCGTTTGATATGAACTTTGTCTACACCACTTATATTTTAGAGCAAGCCGAGCGTGACGGTGCTTGGATTATTAATAAGCCGCAAAGCCTGCGTGATTGCAACGAAAAACTGTTTGCCACTCAGTTTCCTGAACTGATGGTGCCGACCCGTGTCACCAGTCAAGAGTCATTAATTCGTGAGTTTTTGGCCGAGCATGATGACATCATTGTTAAGCCGTTGGATGGTATGGGCGGGGCAGGGATTTTTCGGCTACAAACAGGTAGTCCAAACGTGGGTTCAACCTTAGAGATGCTGACCGGATTGGGCCAATGGCCGATTATGGCGCAAAAATATATTCCGGCGATTGTTGATGGTGACAAGCGTATTTTGATGATCAACGGCGAGCCTGTGCCGTATTGCTTGGCGCGCATTCCGCCCGCAGGCGAGACCCGTGGCAATTTGGCTGCTGGTGGTCGCGGTGAAGCACGGCCCTTGACTGACAAAGACCGCGAGATTGCGGCCAAAGTTGGGCCGGTTTTGCGGGAGAAAGGCTTGGTGTTTGTTGGCCTTGATGTGATTGGTGAGTATGTGACCGAAATTAACGTCACCAGTCCCACCTGTATTCGCGAAATTGACACGCAGTTTGGCACGTCGATTGCGGATGATTTATTTGCGGTGTTAGAGCGTGGACAGGCGTGATACAGGTCTCAGTCTGTTTATTCATAAGATGATGTGCTGTTCTGATCGGATTACGCAGGATTAGCCTTCAAACCATGCTGATTTTAACGGTATGATTGGCGATTCATGCAAGTGTGTTTGATCAGCGCTTATCCTGAGCTTTTACAAGCCTTTTGTTATCGATAGGTGTGCCGAGAATCGTGCAAAAAAAACGTATTTCTAATGTCTTGATCATGGCCGCTGGGACGGGTGGCCATGTTTTTCCGGCTTTGGCAGTGGCGGAGAGTTTGCGTGCGCGTGGCTTGAGCGTGCATTGGTTGGCAACACCGGCCGGTATGGAGCATCGATTGGTTGAGCCGGCAGGTATTCCTTTGTATCCGATTGATATTCAAGGGGTGCGCGGCAATGGTGTTTTGCGCTTGCTTAAAGCGCCGTTTAAAATTTTGGCCGCGACCATTGCGGCCATGCGCTTAATGCGTGCGCTAAAAATTGATGCGGTGGCTGGTTTTGGTGGTTATGTGGCAGGGCCAGGTGGTTTGGCGGCGCGGCTGCTGGGTATTCCGTTGGTCATCCACGAGCAAAATGCCGTGGCAGGCATGACCAATAGCCACTTGGCACGTTTGGCCACAACCGTCCTACAAGCTTTCCCCAATACCTTTGCGCCTTCCCCTAAACTGCACACCACGGGTAATCCGGTGCGTGCGGCAATTTGTGCTGTGCCGGATCCAGTGCAGCGTTTTGCGGGGCGCGCTGGGCCAATTCGAGTATTGGTCATTGGCGGTTCGTTGGGTGCGCAAGTCTTAAACGAGCGCGTGCCTGCGGCATTGGCCTTGCTGTGTCAGACCATGCAGGGCCAGTCGATTGAGGTGACCCATCAGTGCGGCCAAAAACAAGTCGATCTGACCCGTCAGCATTACCAAACCCATGCCGCAGCGCAAATGCAATGGGATGTGGTGTCCTTTATTGATGATATGGCACAGGCGTATGCTGCGGCCGATTTTATCATTTGTCGCGCGGGTGCATTAACCGTGACTGAAGTGGCAACGGCGGGCTTGCCTGCGGTGTTTGTGCCGCTACCTTCAGCGGTAGATGATCACCAAACGGCCAATGCTAAGTATTTGTCGGTTGGTGGTGCGGCGGTGTTGTGTCCACAGGCGCAGATGACACCGGAGTCATTGGCAAAAATATTGCAGCCGTTGATGGATCGTACAGTACTGCTTGAGATGGCGATTCGCGCGCGTGCATGCGCCCAGCCAGATGCAACAGGCTGTGTGGTGGATGCGATTTTGTCCGTGTGAGGTTGTTTTTTTTATTTTCAGTTGGAGTTGTGCATGTCATTAAGCCCGCAAGTCGCTAGCCGTTTGATCGAGATTCCAGAGATGCGCCGGATTCGCCGGATGCATTTTATTGGGATTGGTGGTGCGGGCATGTGTGGTATTGCCGAAGTGCTGAAAAACCAAGGCTATGACATTTCTGGCTCAGATATTAAAGCCAGCAAAACCACCGAGCGCCTAGAGCAAATGGGCGTACAGGTATTTATTGGACATCAGGCCAGCAATATTGATGGCGCAGATGTGCTGGTGGTGTCGACCGCCATCGACCAAAGTAACCCAGAGATTCAAGCGGCCAATCAGCGCCATGTGCCATTGGTACGGCGTGCCGAAATGTTGGGCGAACTGATGCGTTATCGGCATGGCATTGCGGTGGCTGGCACACATGGCAAGACCACCACTACCAGTTTGTTGACATGTATGCTGGCCGAGCAAGGCATGGACCCCACCTATGTGATTGGTGGGTTGCTCAATCGCACCGGAACCAATGCCGCCTTGGGCGCGAGTCGTTATTTGGTTGCCGAAGCTGACGAAAGCGATGCCTCATTTTTGCATTTGCAGCCGATGGCCGCGATTGTGACCAATATTGATGCTGACCATATGGATACCTATGGCGGCAGTTTTGAGACGCTCAAAGACACCTTTATTCAGTTTTTGCATAACCTGCCGTTTTATGGTCTGGTGGTGGTGTGTGGCGATGATCCGGTGGTGCGTGAGCTGTTACCGCGTATCGGTCGCCCAGTGTTGACCTATGGTTTTAATGACAACAACGACATTCGAGCCATTGATGTGCAGCAGATGGGTATGCAAACCCGCTTTACTGTATTGCGTAAAGATCACGAACCGTTAACGGTTACTCTCAGCATCCCTGGTTTGCATAATGTGCTCAATGCGATGGCGGCGATTGGCATTGCCACCGACGAAGGCGTGTCAGACGAGGCAATTGCCCGTGCGCTTGAAGGCTTTACTGGTGTAGGGCGGCGTTTTCAGATTCAGGGTGAGTTCCCGATTGAGGGTGGTGTGGTCAAGTTAATCGATGACTATGGCCATCATCCCAAAGAGGTTGATGCAACCATTAAAGCCGCCAGACAAAGCCATCCCGATCAGCGTTTGGTCATGTTGTTTCAGCCGCACCGCTTTAGCCGCACCCGTGATTGCTTTGACGATTTTGTCGAGGTGTTATCGCAGGTTGATGTGCTGATGCTACTGGATGTTTATTCTGCTGGCGAAAAACCAATAGTCGGGGCTGATAGCCGCAGCTTGGCCCGTAGTCTTCGCTTGCGTGGCAAGGTCGAGCCGATTTTAGTCGAGCCGCACGACACCCAGCTTGAGCCAGTTCTACAAAGCATCCTGCAAGCGGGTGATGTGCTGCTAACACAAGGTGCGGGCAACGTGGGCACGATTTCGGCCGAGTTGGCTCGTCATGGATTGTATTTGACCCCATCAGTATAAGCGACTGAATGGGTCATACCTGTTGGCGCTCGTCGTGTTAGATTGAGGGCCGATAGGGATATCGGGCGCATCGCTGTGGTGTGCATTACTTTGATACGTTGATTGGTTGTGGTCATGGATAGCGCAAAGTTTGGCAAAGTCGCGGTATTGTTTGGTGGGTCATCTGCCGAACGAGAAGTTTCGTTAAATAGTGGACAAGCCGTGCTGCATGCATTGCAAGGCGCAGGCGTCGATGCCGTTGGTTTTGATCCGGCAGAGCGTTCGGTTGCCGAACTCGCAGGTTTTGATCGGGCGTTTATTGTGCTGCATGGCCGTGGTGGCGAAGACGGTCAGATCCAAGGCTTGCTGGAATGGATGAACATCCCTTATACCGGATCTGGTGTGTTGGCCTCGGCACTGGGTATGGATAAAGCCCGCACCAAGCAACTGTGGCATGGCTGTGAGCTACCAACGGCCGCCTATCGCTTGCTGACAGCACAGACTGATTTTGCCAGTGTGGTCAGTGAGTTGGGTCTGCCCTTAATCGTCAAGCCAGTCCACGAAGGCTCAAGCATTGGCATGAGTAAAGTCAACCATGCCCACGAGCTAGAGCCAGCCTTTCGTGCAGCCAGTCAACATGATGCGGTGGTGATGGCTGAGCGTTGGATCACCGGACGCGAATTTACCATCGTGGTATTAGATGGCAAAGCCTTACCAGTGATTCGCTTGCAGCCGCCTGCTGATGCCGCGTTTTATGATTACCAAGCCAAATATCTACGCAACGACACCACCTATGGTATCCCCTGCGGGTTGTCTGAATCAGACGAAGCCACCTTACAAGCACTCGCCGTGCGTGCTTTTGAGGCTGTTGGTGCCACCGGCTGGGGTCGGATTGATGCCATGCAGGACGATAATGGCCAATTCTGGCTACTTGAGGTCAATACCGTACCGGGTATGACCGATCATAGCTTGGTGCCGATGGCAGCAGCAGCAACCGGTTTGTCGTTTCCACAGTTGTGCTTGACGATCTTGTCACAAACTTTGGCCGTAGGCGGATAATAACGCATGGCTGAGCTGCCACCGTCACTAAGACCACGTCGTACTGCACCAGAGGCAGTAACGGCTCAGGCCGTGCCATGGGGCGAGCGCTTATCGTGGTTGGGTAGCTGGCTGTTGCTGAGCTTGGCGCTACTGCTGTGTGTGGTCGGTAGCTATGTGTTACTACGAACAGTACAACAGGCGCCTGTTGCACAAATTCGAGTGGCAGGCACGTTGTCAGCGGTTGAAAAACAGCAGTTGATGACGCGTTTACAGCCAACAGTCAGCGAAGGCTACTTTACCGCTGATCTGGCACGAGTACGTGATAGCGCCTTGGGCTTGTCTTGGGTTGATCGTGTGGTGGTGACGCGCAACTGGCCCAATGGCATTGTGGTGCGGGTCATGCCGCGTCATGCGGTAGCACGCTGGGGCAGTGGTCGCTTGCTGAGTGATCGCGGTGAGATTTTTAGCGAAGCAGAGCCGGTTGATCGGCGTGATTTGCCGTTATTGCATGGCCCCGCTAGTCAAAGTGAAGCATTAATGCAGCAATATCGCCAAATTAATCAGTGGTTCGCACCATTAGGATTGCATTTGCGTGAGTTGCATCTGACCGAGCGGATGACATGGTTTATGCAGTTTGATACGGGTTTACGGGTGATCGTGGATCAAGAGCAAACCCATACCAAGTTGCAACGCTTAAGCCAATTGGCACAAGGCGGCTTAAAACCCGTTTGGCCGCATATTGCCGCGGTCGATTTGCGTTATCGTAATGGCTTGGCTTTGCAGTGGAAAACCGGTCGACCCCCATTGATTCGTTCAGGGCGTTTTATGACAGTCTCCGATGTGGAGGCTGCGCGTGGACGCTAATTTTTTGTATTGTTTTTTTAAGCAGCACTGCTGCTTGAGTATGGCTACAAGTCGGAAGCTGTCATGAGTGATACCCCTACGTCCATCGTTGCCATTGATATCGGCACCAATAAGATTGCGGTACTGGTTGGGCATGTGCATGCGCCGGATCGTATCGAGGTGGTTGGCATGGCGTATGCGCCCAATCGCGGTATGAGCAAGGGCGTGATCAAAAACATGGACAAGGTGGTGGCCGCGATTAAAGAAGCGGTGGCCAAGGCCGAAGACATGGCCGACTGCCGGATTCACACTGCTTGGGTGTCGATCCCTAGTCCAGAATTGATGAGCTTTAACGCCTCCGGCCGTACCCCAGTGATGAATGGCACCATTGGCACCACCGAGGTGGTGCGTACCCTAGAGATGGCCAAAAGCAGCCATTTGATGCCGGATCATTATTTAATTAATGCCGTGTCTTTAGGCGTGGCCATTGATGATCAAGAAGAATGGGTTGAGCATCCGGTCGGCATGGCAGCTAGGCACATTAATGGTCATTACCACCTGATGATGCTACCGATCAACACCATGCAAAACCTTGAGCGTGCCATGAAAGGGGCGGGCGTCGGTATTGAGCGGATGATTGTCTCAAGCCTTGCTACCGCAGAAGCGGCATTGCTACCGGATGAGCGTGAATATGGCGTGTGCTTGGTCGATATTGGCGCAGGCACCACCAATATGTCGGTCTACTTGGATGATCGCTTAATCTTAAGCCATACCTTGCAGCGTGGTGGCGAGCATGTCACCCGTGACATTGCCGCCGTATTGCAAACCACCACCGAACAAGCCGAAACCTTAAAGATTCGTCATGGTTGTGTGGATCGGGCAGGCATTAAGCCAGACCAAATGATTCAAGTGGCGGGTGTTGGTGCAGCCGCAGGTTTAACGGTAAGCCGGATTGAACTGGCCGAAATCATCATGGCGCGTTACGAAGAGATTTTTGAGTCTGTACGTGCTCAGTTAGAGCAAAGCGGTGCGATCAACATCTTACGTCATGGCGTGGTACTGTCTGGAGATGCCAGTCAGATCGAAGGGGCTGTGGTGCTGGCCCGTCGCATCTTGGGCGTGCAAGTGCATTTGGGCAACACGCCGGTATCGATTGATACTGCTGAGGAGCGCCGCTCTCAGTTACGCCGTCCACTGTATGCCACCGCTTGTGGCCTGTTGCGCTATACCCAAAGCGATCAACAGCGCATGAGTGACACAGATCCCGACACCGAACGTGGCCAGCCGGTCATGGAGCGTTTGGTATTAACCCCTTGGCGTCGTTTGATGGATAAACTGCGTCAGGTCATTTAAGACTTGAGCGATTCATATTAGAGAATCGCTCCAGACAACTTGTATAAGTGAATGTGTCAAAACGGCTATTGTGCTTGACAGTTAAGCGCCGTTGCCGCCATTCTCAACCCTTTTATGATAAGACGAATGCAGTCGAAAAAATCACTGTAATTTGTCGCAATGGAGAGCCCTAAAGTCATGTCTGCGTTCATGCTGGTCGATGAAGACACTCCCGATGACAACGGACAAGCTCGCTTTACCGTCTTTGGTGTCGGTGGAGGCGGAAGCAATGCGGTCGACCATATGGTTCGCACTGGCATTACTGGGGTCACCTTTGTTTGTGCCAATACCGACAAGCAAGCGCTTGATCGGATGGCAGCACCGATTCGCATTCAACTTGGCGCACAAAGTACCCGTGGTCTAGGGGCCGGTGCCAATCCAGACGTGGGCCGTGAAGCTGCCGAAGAAGAACGCCAAGCGATTCAACAATCGCTGGAAGGTGCCGATATGGTGTTTGTCACTGCCGGTATGGGCGGTGGTACAGGCACAGGCGCTGCGCCCGTCATTGCGGCACTGGCCAAAGAAATGGGTATTTTGACCGTGGGAGTCGTGACCACGCCATTTTTGCTTGAAGGCCGTCGTCGTCTCAAGTCTGCCGAGCGCGGTATTGCGGAGTTGGCCCAACACGTTGATTCGTTGATTATTATTCCAAACGAAAAACTGTTGGCGGTATATGGCGACATCTCTCTGGTTGATGCCTTCAAAAAAGCTGATGACGTGCTGCTCAACGCTGTGCGTAGTATTTTTGATTTGATCGTCAATCATGGTCGGGTCAACCTCGACTTTGCCGACTTAAAAACCGCCATGAGCGCCCGTGGTTACGCCATGATGGGGATCGGCAGTGCCCGTGGTGATGACCGTGCGCGTCAAGCCACCGAAATGGCGATTCGTAGTCCATTGCTGGATAACATTCGTCTAGAAAACGCCAAAGGCATCTTGGTCAACATCACTGCTGGTGACGACATCAAGACCAGCGAATTACAGATGATTGCCCAAGTGGTTAACCAAATCTCTGATATTGAAGAAGGCGAAATCTTCTACGGTACCGTGATCGATCCTGATGCGCGTGATGAGTTGCGCGTGACCGTGATTGCCACGGGTCTGACCCGTGATGAACATACGCCAGTCATGCCGTCACCTGCTGTACCGCGCTCGACCATCAATACCGTCCCTGCGACTGCTGCCAAAGCTAGCGTTGCCGTCGATGATGACGATGCACCTGCCATTAGTCGGCGTGCCACCGCAGAGCCGGTTAATCGGACAACGCCTGAGCGTCCTGCCGCCATGAGCATTCAAGAGTATCTAAAGAACCAGCAAAAACGCTGATCAATAGCCGCTTTGCATCAAACAAAACCCAGTGTATTCACTGGGTTTTGCGTTTTAGATTGGCCAAAAGTTTCGGGCTGGCAAAAAATGGCTCAAAAGTGCTAGGATGCGGACACGCTGAAATATTCTGAAACGTTATGCTAAAACAACGCACGATCCAACGTCCGATCCGTGCCACCGGTATCGGTTTGCACAGCGGTCAGAAAGTCTACTTGGGCCTGCTACCGCATCATGCGGATGGTGGTATCGTCTTTCGCCGTACCGACTTAACACCGCCTGTTGATGTGCCAGCTTCTGCTTTGCTGGTGCAAGAAACCATGATGTCCTCTAATCTGGTACAGGGCGATGTTCGCATTGGCACGGTTGAGCATCTGATGAGCGCCTTGGCTGGTCTAGGGATTGATAACCTGATTGTCGAAGTGAGTGCTGCCGAAATTCCGATTATGGATGGCAGTGCTGGGCCATTTGTGTTTTTGCTGCAATCTGCAGGCATTGCCGAGCAAGATGTGGCCAAGCGTTTTATTCAAATTTTAGCGCCGGTTGAAGTCTTACTCGACGACAAGCGAGCAGTGTTCTTGCCTCATCAAGGCTTTGCTGTCCAGTTCACCATTGACTTTGATCATCCTGCGTTTGACGCGGCACATCAATCTGCCGAAGTGGATTTTTCCAGCACCTCTTTTGTTGAAGAGTTAAGCCACGCCCGTACCTTTGGTTTTTTACGTGATATTGAGTATTTGCGTGCCAATAATTTGGCTTTGGGCGGTAGCTTGGACAATGCGATTGTGGTCGATGATCACGGCATTGTGAACGAAGAAGGGCTGCGTTTTGCTGACGAATTTGTCCGGCATAAAATGCTTGATGCCATTGGTGATTTATATCTGGTGGGTCACAGTATTATTGGCCGATTCGAAGGATATAAATCCGGTCACGCGCTGAATAATATGTTGTTACGAAAGCTTCTTTCTCTCCCAGATCATTACCAAATCGTTACTTTTGATGACGAAAACGAATGTCCAATTCCATATTTTCAGGCCGAAAACTGATTCTGTCTATCAGTCATATATTTGATTTGTAGGGCTTTTACTTGATAAATTGCTTGTTTGAATATGTGTAGGTCAGTTACAGTGCGCCTATCGGATAAAGTCACCGATTGGTTACTTTTTGCTTGCAATACGTAACAATGCTTCGCTAAGCTCAGGGTCGTCGAATAATGCAGCAGACGCTTGCAAAAGCTGTTTGGTGTCCTCAGATAGTGGTGGCATGGGATCATGTTGTACCGAACGCGCACGTAGCGGCGTTTCAACAATGACTCTAAGCCGATGTAAGGTGTCAAAGCCTTCTAGTTGTCTGATCTGTTCGATGTACTGCGTCTGTAAGTAGCGAAGTTTACTCACAGCGGCATGATGTTCGGCCGCAATGCACAGTACACCTTGCTCATAAGAAGCAATTTGCCAGTTCTCGCCTTGAGGCAAAATCGGCACGATTTGCTCTTGTAGCTTTTTTAGATGCTCTAGCTGACGCTGGAGCGATCGCAACCCATCCGGTACTCGGTGCTGATATCCATCTCTTTTTAATGGATGTTGGGGCTGTTTCATGACGGTGTGGATTGACTGGTAGCAGAAGCTGACACACTAAGCCTTCTACACCGCATCCTCAAGTCATCATCACTGGATCACCATGAGGTCACTATGCCAAATCACCGTCATATGCTCTGTGTATTGTCTGTTGCTACACTGTTTTCCTTAAGTTCTTTTGCTGCACCGCTCCAGATGACTGATGCGTCTGCCCAGAATGCCGATATGGCACTGGATACACCCATCAGCCAACTATGGGAGCAAAGCGATGCCTTGGTTGCTTCGCTTGAGCAGTCCGGCTTGGTGGCTCACCAAGATCACGCAGACCATATGCACAATGACAACGGCATGGGCGGTAACTTTGAGCCAGAGATTGGTGCGTTAGAGACTGATTCGATTGAAAACACCATTGCGGATTTGACCGAGCAAGCCCAGCGTCGTCAGGACAGCTTGGATGACTTGGCCGATGCGCTTGGTGGTCAACGTGCCGATAGCCAGATGAATCTAGGTAATTTGCTGGCGGTTGAGCCAGTGGCCAATGCGCGTGTATCATCGCCTTATGGCTATCGCAACTTGGGTGGCCGTGAATTCCATCCGGGTATCGATTTGGCAGCGCCGTATGGTTCGTCTGTGTATGCCACTGGTACGGGTGTGGTGGTGTACGCTGGTTGGATGCGTGGTTATGGCAAGTTTATCGAGATTGACCACGGCAACGGCTACAAAACCCGTTATGGTCATTCGTCGCGCATTTTGGTTTCAGTCGGTGACAACGTGACTAAAAACCAACAGATTGCTATGGTGGGTTGTACCGGTCGTTGTACTGGCCCGCATGTGCACTACGAAGTGTTAAAAGATGGCAAGCGTCAAAACCCAGCCACTTATTTGGCATTGGCACCACGTCGTGATGACTAAGCCTGTGCTGATAAATCCAAAAAGCCTGATCTGTTGATCGGGCTTTTTTGTGTCAGATGGGTCGTGATTGGATTTAAACGCTAAAAAAACCTCGCAATCACAGAGCCGGTCTTGTGCCTGACATCTAAATGATCTATGCCATAAGACAGGATAATTTTGTTTGGGTGGTGACATGGCGTTTTATCAAGATCCAGATGCGCAAGAAACACAAGAGTGGCAGGATGCCTTTGAGTCGGTGATCAAAAATGTAGGGCCGGAGCGTGCGGCATTTTTGCTGACGCGACTCTTTCAGCAAGCGATTCGACGGCATGTACCGATTTCTCGCCTCAATACGCCTTATCTCAATACCATTGCCACCGATGAAGAACCCAATCTGGCTGGTGATGCACATATGGAGCGACGCATTCGGGCGTTAATTCGTTGGAATGCAGTGGCAATGGTGATGCGTGCCAACCAAGAAGATGATTTGGGTGGGCACTTGGCCACCTTTGCCTCTAGTGCGACCTTATATGACGTCGGCTTTAATCATTTTTTTCGTGCGCCAACTGAGCGTTTCGGTGGCGATCTGATTTATTACCAAGGTCACTCTGCGCCGGGGATTTATGCACGGTCGTATTTGGAAGGACGCTTAAGCGAAGCGCAGGTGGAGAACTTTCGCCGTGAAGTGGGTGGACGCGGCTTATCCAGTTATCCGCATCCGTATTTGATGCCGGATTATTGGCAGTTTCCCACGGTGTCGATGGGTTTGGGGCCGATCATGTCGATCTATCAGGCCCATGTGCAAAAGTACCTGATGAATCGAGGCCTGATCAAAACCGAAAACCGCAAAGTATGGGCCTTTTTGGGCGATGGCGAGATGGACGAGCCTGAAAGCCTTGGCGCAATCTCGCTGGCTGGCCGTGAAAAACTGGATAACTTAATCTGGGTGATTAATTGTAATTTGCAGCGTTTAGATGGCCCTGTGCGCGGCAATGGCAAGATTATTCAAGAGTTAGAGTCGATCTTTCGCGGTGCGGGTTGGCGGGTGATTAAGGTGGTGTGGGGCCGTCGTTGGGACCCTTTACTGGCGCAAGATGACAGCGGTGTGCTTAAGCAACGGATGGAAGAAGCCGTTGATGGTGAGTACCAAGCCTTTGAAGCGCATGGTGGCTCGTATGCGCGCAAGGCATTCTTTGGCAAGTATCCAGAGTTGGCCGAGATGGTCAAGGACATGAGCGATAGCGATATTGATGCACTCAATCGTGGTGGCCATGATCCGTATAAAGTCTATGCCGCCTATGCCGCAGCGATGAAAACCGACGGTCAGCCCACGGTAATTTTGGCCAAAACCGTCAAAGGCTATGGCTTGTCGCGCTCGGCGCAGAGTGTCAACAAAACCCATCAAATCAAAAAACTCGATCTTGATGCACTGAAATACTTCCGTGATCGCTTTAATTTGCCGTTTGATGATGAGCAGTTGGGGACATTGCCGTTTTATCGTCCGGCTGATGATTCGCCTGAGATTAAGTATCTCAAGGCACGACGGGAGGCGCTGGGTGGCGCATTGCCGTCTCGACGTAGCGAACATGTGCCAATGCAAATGCCTGAGCTGTCCGAGTTTGCCTCGGTACTGGCGGGCAGTGGCGATAAGCAGCACTCGACCACCATGATTATGGTGCGCTTGATGTCGATTTTGCTCAAAAGCAAGACCCTTGGCCCACGGGTGGTCCCGATTGTGCCGGATGAGGCACGCACGTTTGGCTTAGAGGGCATGTTCCGTCAGTTGGGGATTTATTCGGCGGTGGGCCAGTTGTATACGCCAGAAGATAGCGAACAGTTGATGAGCTATCGCGAAGCGCGCGACGGTCACATGTTAGAAGAAGGCATTAACGAAGCGGGTGCGGTGAGCGCGTGGATTGCGCTGGCATCCAGTTATTCGACCAATGCCTTGCCGATGATTCCGATGTACATGTTTTATTCGATGTTTGGCTTTCAGCGCGTCGGTGATTTGATTTGGGCGGCGGGTGATTGCCAAGCGCAGGGCTTTTTGCTCGGTGCAACCGCAGGCCGAACCACACTCAATGGCGAAGGCTTGCAGCATCAAGATGGTCATTCGCATGTATTGGCCGCGACTGTGCCCAACTGCGTCAGCTACGACCCCTGCTATGGCTATGAATTGGCGGTAATTGTGCAAGATGGTCTACGCCGTATGTATGGCCCTAGCGAACAGGGCGGCGGTGAGCGGGTGTTTTATTACCTTAGCCTGATGAACGAAAACTACCAACAGCCCGCCATGCCAGAAGGTGTTGAAGACGGCATCCGTAAAGGCTTGTATTTGCTAGAGGCTGATCCAGACGCCACGGTACAGTTGCTCGGTTCTGGGGTGATTTTGCGCGAGGTACAAAAGGCCGCCAAGTTGCTCAAAGACGAATTTGGCATTCATGCCAACGTCTGGAGTGCGACCAGCTTTAATGAGTTGGCCCGTGATGGCATGGCCTGCGACTATTACAACCGCTTGCACCCGCAAGATGCGCCAAAAATTCCATGGCTTACCGAGCAACTGGCCCCGCATGGCGGCGTTGTGCTGGCCGCGACCGATTATATCGCGGCCTATAGCGAGCAGATTCGGCCTTGGCTGCCAGATAATCGGCCTTATGTGACGCTGGGCACCGATGGTTTTGGCCGTTCAGATACGCGTGAAAAACTGCGTGCTTATTTTGGTGTTGATGCTGCGCATATCGTGGTGGCGACGCTAAAAATGCTGGCCGATGAAGGCGAGATTGATGCACGTATGGTCAATGATGCGATTCGTAGCTTTGATCTAGAGACCGATTTACCGCCGCCGTGGTTGCCGCAGCCATTGGCTAGCCATGAACCTGATGCGCCAGCACCGCCCGTGCCGTCCTTAAACCCTGTGCTACAACAACGCGCCGAACAGCTCAAAGATGACGAGCCGGAGCAAGACGACGAGGCGAATCAAGATACTGGCTCAGACAGCGATCAAGGCCCGTCAGAAACCACCCCGTCGGCAGCAGATGAGTCGTCATCTCGCAACAATCAGGAGGGCTAAGCATGGACATTAAAACCCCTGATTTGGGTGTGGAAAAAGCCGAAGTGACTGAGATTCTAGTCAAAGTGGGCGATCAGATCGACAAAGATCAAAGCCTTGTGTTGGTTGAATCGGCCAAAGCCAGCGTTGAAGTGCCCAGTCCAGTGGCGGGTGTGATTGAGGCGGTGTTGATTGAACAAGGTCAGACCATCTCGGAGCATGTGCCGTTGTTTCGGGTCAAGACCAGCGATAAGGATGATGCAAACAGTAGCGATCAAAACAGCCCCGCAGCAACACCCACGGATCAAGCCGCACCGAAAACGGATGACAGCACAAGCAAAGATCAGGCGGCTCAACCGTCATCTAAGCCACAGCCATCCAAATCAAGTGACAGCAGTAGCGAGAGTAAGGACAACAGCGATCAATCGTTTAACGTGCCGGATCTAGGCGTCGATGAAGCTGAGGTCAGTGAGGTGTTGGTCAAGGTTGGCGATACGGTTAAAAAAGACCAGAGCATTGCCTTGGTTGAATCCAGTAAGGCCAGCGTTGAGATTCCAAGTCCAGCGGATGGGGTCGTGCAGTCGTTGGCGATTACGGTGGGGCAGACCATCCATAGCGGTGATGCCTTGGTGGTGATTGCAATAACAGAAAATGCAACCACAGAAAAATCGACACAAGCCAAAGACTCGCAAAAGTTATCCACATCGGCTGGGGATAACCCCGTGTCTGTGGATAAATCCGACGATTCTGTGGATAAAAAACCAGCATCTGTGGATAAAAAGCCATCAGACGGTCAAAAGCAGCCGATATCTGTGGATAACTCGGCCCAAGCATCTCATGCAACAAGTCAAGCCACCGCCTCCACAGCGGCTAAAACCGCGACCGATATTGGTGATATGTCCGATGTGTATGCTGGCCCTGCGGTGCGTCAAGTGGCACGGCAATTGGGTGTTGATCTGCATCAAGTGACGGGTACTGGCCCGCATCAACGCTTGCTTAAAGAAGACGTGTTTGCCTATGTCAAAACGCGGTTAGGTACACCGAGTAGCCCAAGTGCCGCGACGCCTGCACCGGCAGCCAGCGGATTGCCCAAGCTGCCGGATCTGAGCAAATGGGGTGCAAACCACAGCGAGCCATTGACCCGACTACAGCAGGCCGCGATTCCGCAATTGGCGTTAAACATGTGGATGCCGCAAGTCACCCAGTTTGATCAGGCGGATATCACCGAGCTTGAAGCACTGCGCGAATCGCTTAAAGCAGGCTACAAAAAAGACGGCATTAGCCTGACGATTTTGGCCTTTATCGCCAAAGCAGTCGCGCATTTGTTGCTGCAAGAGCCACGCTTTAATAGTCATTTGGCCGATGACGGCAAGTCGTTAATCATCCGTGATGAAGTACATCTGGGCATTGCGGTTGCCACGCCAGATGGCTTGATTGTGCCGGTGTTGCGTACGCCAGAGCAAAAAGGCATCCGGCAAATTGCTCAAGAGCTACAGACCATCGGCCAAAAAGCCCGTGACAAAAAACTCGGTCCCAATGATCTAGCAGGTGCAAGCTTTACCATTTCTAGCCTTGGCAATCTGGGTGGGACGGGCTTTACGCCATTGGTCAGTTGGCCGCAAGTGGCGATCTTGGGTATCTCGCCTGCCGCGATGCAGCCGGTGTGGGATGGCCAAGCGTTTGTGCCACGGCTGATGCTGCCGTTGTCGTTGTCGTATGATCATCGGGTGATTAACGGGGCAGATGCGGCACGCTTTGCACGGCGATTGGCCGAGCTATTGGCTGATTTGCGCCAAGTGTTGCTTTAAGCGTTGATCATCGTATGATGTGATAACAGGGGCATGTGTGATTCAGTATTGCACATGCCAATAACGTTGATTTTATATAATTAAAGTGAATGCGATGTCTTGGAGTGTGCGAATTTTTGCGGCGGTGTTATTGCTCTCGTTGCTATGGTTGTTGTTTTATCCCCCACATCATCAGGTCATTCCGTCTAACACGGCGGCGGCCCCTCCTTCTGCGATTGTGACCGAGGCAAATGCGTCAGCTCCTGCATCAGCCACGGCGCGCGTGACGGTCTATCAATCCAGCGGTCAACATGGCGAAGCACATTTTACCGACCGGATCGGGCAGGGCCGTCCACGTATCGTCGATCATGCCAATGGCACGACGTTTTCATCAACGTATGGCGGCAAGCCACCCGAAACGGCATCCGCAACCTATGATGCGATTACTGATCCGGTGCGTGCCTTGCGTGATGAAAGTTTAGAGAAACAAGCACAAATCAAAGCGCATCAAGATCGGCAGATGGATGCGGCGATGGGGCATTGAGCATCTCGTTTGGCAGTGAACAGGTTTGGGTTTATTTGCCATCGTGTTGCAATAGCTTTTTAACGATTTGCCTAACAGCCGCAGCAACTTGATCGACGCTGACGGCATGATCATCTAAGGATTGCCAGTCTGCTTGTACTTGCGCAGATGGACATTCGAACTGTTCATAGATATCTTTTGCACAGCCGCCTGTCCTACCCACCGGAATGATGATCGCACCTTGTGCCTGTGCGATTTGCGCTTCATGGGCTGTGCCACCGCCGCCTTCAATCACTAAATAAACGCTTGCCAAACGTGCAAGAATTTCGCGTCGCTCCGGCATATTTGTGCCAACAAATAGCGTCACGCCGTAATCCCAAGGTCTAAAGCCATGGGGCAGTAGATGATATGCGGTCGGTTGTTCAGGGCAGTTGCGCCGAGCGTCAACAAATGCACGGCCTATTGTTTCACCAACACCAGTGACACCGCCCGTGATCAGGACGAGGTCATGCAATGCTGCCAGTTGAGTTCCTACAGCGATACAAATCGCTTGGCTATCTTGACCGTTAAACGCAGTGCTGCCTATGATGCCAAGTCGCAGCCCTTGAGGGAGTTGGTCTGCGACACTCATGAGTTCAGTATTATATGGGGATTCAATCATCATGTTTATCCAGTAACTGGTTTATTAAATTTGCTAAGTTTCCTCATCTGTCCACTAGATCCAAAAACCATCACTCTCGCAAATACATTGCTACACGACACCATCTGACGCATTCCAGCCACCTGACATACGACGGTCATCCCACCTGCGCTACAGTCATCGCATCAACAGATCACGAGCATGGATCATGCCGAACACAGTATTAAATACCGCACCAATCAACGAATTAAACACATGGCTAAATGACATCAAAGCACGTTTGGCAGCCAGTCAGCGTCCGGTCTGTCATATCACATGGCAAAAGACTGACCAACTGGCGCTGATCGGCAGTCGCTTGGGTGGGCCTGTCTACCTGCCCACAGGCGCTGATTATCCCATGCATCAAGGTCAGCTTTTGGCATTTTTGGCACAGATTAACTTTGCCGAATTGCCAGCAATGCCGAGCTTTCCGCGTACTGGCTTGTTGCAGTTTTTTATTGCTAAAGACGATCTGTACGGCTGCGATTTTAATGCTGGTGTACAAGATCCACAGTCGAGCTTTCGATTGGTGTATTGGCGTACGCCTGAAGATCGGGCCGATTGGGTCGCAAACTGTGTTGTGAGCGATCAGGATGGCTATTTGCCGCATGATCCACAGCAATGTTTTGCCATGCAGTTTGCCGCTGACAAGCAGTTAATCGACCCAAATGATGAAGATTTTGAGCGTTGGATGGGCGCAGAGGTGTGGGATTTGCCTTTGCCAGCGGAACTCGCCGCCAAGATTGATCCTGACGATGCACATGAAGCACTGTACGAGGCATTGAGTGCGATGGGCAGTCATGTGGGTGGCTATCCTGACTTTACCCAATCTGACCCGCGTCAAAAAAACTCTGGGCTGGTGCTGTTGTTACAACTCGATAGTGATGATGAGGCCAACATGATGTGGGGCGATTGCGGCATTGCTAATTTCTTTATCGACCCAGCACATTTGGCCCAAGCCGACTTTTCACAAGTGTTATACAACTGGGATTGCTGTTAAGGGGATTTCATTCCTAGGTCATGTCTCGGTTATACTATTGCGTTGAACCGACCTGTGAGGCCACCATGCTGACCATCGTACAAGACGCGCTGACCTTCGATGACGTTTTGCTGCTTCCTGCATTTTCAAACGTCCTGCCTAAAGATGTGTCGTTAAAGACCCGTCTGACTCGTGGTATCGAGCTGAATATTCCGGTGGTCTCTGCCGCAATGGATACCGTGACCGAGTCACGGATGGCGATTGCGATGGCGCAAGAAGGCGGCATTGGTATTCTGCACAAAAATATGGATGTTGCTGCACAGGCGACCGAAGTCCGCCGTGTCAAAAAATATGAAGCCGGTATGGTGCGCGATCCGATTACTGTCCCGCCAAGCATGAGCGTGGGCGAATTGCTCCATCTGACCCAAGCGCATCGAATTAGTGGTGTGCCCGTGGTTGAGGGCAAACAAGTGGTCGGCATTGTGACCAGCCGTGACATGCGCTTTGAAACCAACTTGGCGCAATCCGTCAGCAACATCATGACCCCGCAAGACCAATTGGTCACGGTGCGTGAAGGCGAGTCAAACGACACCATCAAAGCCTTACTGCACCAGCATCGGATCGAAAAGGTATTGGTGATTGGCGATGATTTTGAGCTTAAAGGCTTGATTACCGTTAATGACTTCCGTAAAGCCGAGTTGTACCCGAATGCTTGCAAAGACTCACAAGGTCGGTTGCGTGTCGGCGCTGCGGTCGGTACAGGTGCCGAAACACCAGAGCGTGTGGCCGCCTTGATTGAAGCGGGTGTGGATGTGCTGGTGGTCGATACCGCACATGGTCACTCTAGCGGCGTGATTGAACGGGTACGCTGGATTAAGCAAACTTATCCGAATGTCCAAGTAATTGGCGGCAACATTGCCACCGCCGATGCGGCACTGGCGTTAATGGAAGCGGGTGCAGATGCGGTAAAGGTCGGTATCGGTCCGGGTTCGATTTGTACCACCCGTATTGTGGCCGGTATTGGTGTGCCACAGATTTCGGCGATTGATAACGTGGCGCGGGCGCTCAAGGATCAGATTCCAGTGATCGCTGATGGTGGTATTCGCTTCTCTGGTGATGTCGCTAAAGCCATTGCTGCTGGTGCGAGCGTGATCATGGTGGGGTCGCTGCTGGCGGGTACTGAGGAAGCACCGGGTGAGGTGGAGTTATTCCAAGGTCGTTACTATAAAGCTTATCGCGGTATGGGTAGTTTGGGTGCCATGTCTGGTTTGACCGGCTCTAGCGACCGTTACTTCCAAGATGCCAAAGATGGCGTTGAAAAGTTAGTCCCAGAAGGCATTGAAGGCCGTGTGCCTTATAAAGGCCCCATGAACGGCATCGTGCATCAATTGATGGGCGGCTTGCGCTCATCCATGGGCTATACCGGATCTGCCGATATTGAGACCATGCGCACCAAGCCTGAGTTTGTCAAAATCACCGCTGCGGGCATGAAAGAATCGCACGTGCATGATGTGGTGATCACCAAAGAAGCACCAAACTATCGCGTGGACTAATCGCCAGTGTAAATGCTAAAGGAACCACCTTCGGGTGGTTTTTTTGTGCAAGTACACTATTGCGATTGATAGACGATACAAGTTGTCGTTATGCAATTTATGGCACGGTAAAAGTGCCCATCGTCAGCCTATAATCAACGGTGATGCAAGCATTTTCACAAACGAGAGCAGGCGTGGGTTGCTTTAAGCTTAGGTGCGTGGAGATCACTACTTAAATGACATTCAACTGGATAAAACATCATGACCACATTCAATAAGCAACTGACTCGCAACGAATTGCAAAGCATGACTTTGGCTGATTACAAAACGAATTTACGACCGCAGTTGCAAAGCGGCGACTTGCTGTTTGCTTCTGGCAACTATATGTTTTCTCAAACCATTCAACAGGTCACGAAGTCGCTATGGAGCCATGTCGGACTGATTGTCTGTATTCATGATCGGGTACTGTTGTTAGAAAGTAATGAGCTAATGGGGGTGAGGCTTATCCCATTATCGCGTTATTTGCATGATTTTAGCGATAACAAACCGTATGACGGCATGGTGGTGTTGGCCCGTCGTCACGATATGAGTGAGACCATTGCACGGCAAGCCATTTGCGCTGGAATGGACGAACTCACTCAGCCTTATAATCATGCGGAGGTGGCCCAAATTGTTTATCGCGTGGCGACAAATCAAGAGCGCCAGCATATTGCGACACCACATGCTTATATTTGTTCAGAGTTGGTGCATTATTGTTTGGAGCAGGCCGAGCTTCCTTTGGTGATTGATAAACGTGGGTTTATTAGCCCGCAAAACCTCTGGGAGCAACCACAAGTCGAGTTTTTGGGACGTGTGTTATAGGCATAAAAAAAGCCTCCGATCAGGAGGCTTTTTGGTAACGAGCGTTTAAGCACGTTTTAAAAAACTTGGAATCAAGCGCTTCACTTGATCCAGACGTTTTTCGATTTTTGGGTGGTGCTGATCGGGGAAGGAGTTGATTAGCAGATTCTCGAACACAGTGGCCAACTGACGGCTAAAGCGGCCGGTGTTGTATTGCTGTCCGTATTCTTCGCATAAGGCACGGACACGTGGCGCGAGTTCTTTATAACGATTGGCTGGAATATCTGGAAACAAATGATGTTCAATCTGATGTGACAAGTTGCCGCTAAAAAAGTTCATCAATGCGCCGCCTTTGATGTTGCTTGAGCCTTTTAATTGGCGTAAGAACCATTCGGCACGGGTTTCTTCTTCGCCTTTGTCGTGGAAGGTTTCTGCTTGTTCGGTAAAGTGACCACAAAAAATAATCGCCCATGCCCAGACATTGCGCATCAGGTTGGCTGACACGTTACCTGCCAAGACTGGCAGTGCATTTGGCCCTGCAATCACCGGAAAGAACACATAGTCTTTTAGCACTTGGCGACGGGCTTTGATAACAAATTCTTTCCATTCAACGGTTTTGGTCAGATCAGCCCATTTGCGTTTGCCAATGATATAGCGGTCCAGCTGTAGATCATGCACGCCCACAAACCACTCAAAGCCCAAGGCCAAGGCAGTGGTAACCAGCAGATTCATGCGGTGTTGTGGATACCATTTTTGTTTGTCGGTCACGCGCAATGTGCCATAACCCAAGTCACGGTCTTTGCCAATGATGTTGGTATAGGTGTGATGCTCGTAGTTGTGGGTGTGTTTCCATGCGTTACCTGCACAGGCGTTGTCCCAGTCGTAGCGCGCACCGTTTAAGCTAGGTTCGTTCATCCAGTCAAACTGACCGTGCATGACGTTGTGGCCTAGCTCCATGTTCTCGACAATTTTGGACATGCCCAGCAGTGCTGTACCTGTCAACCAAACCGGTGGCACCCAACCACCAAACATCAGCAAGGCACGCCCTGTGATTTCGCTATAGCGCACAAAGTCGCGAACTTTATAAATGTAGTCAGCATCCCGTTTACCCAGATCGGCGCGGGTTTCGAGATACATGGCTTCAATGGCAGCACCAAACGCTTCAAGCTCGGAGGCGGACAGAATACGGCTGCCATTGGCAGTTAGGGGTAGGGGCATGTTCATTCAAGCGGTCCTCGCAACGGAGTCATTGTGTCGCCTGCAGAGGCTGCAATCAGTGTGCAGCAGGCGTTATTGGGAGTTGCTGTGTTGAGGGATCATCATCATATGGATAACAATGATCTCAATCGATGGAAAGATTATAAGACGTTTTCATTGACCCGTCACTGCTACTGATCGGTCATTAGAATAGGTGGGCGTGATGAGTGATTATTCCGTTTGATCCTGACTGTCGGGATGTTGCAGTGGCAAACAAATCGTGACCTCAAAGCCTTTGTTCGGATGATTACAGACATGCACTTGGCCGGCATGTAGGTCGACAATGCGTTTGACAATCGCCAGCCCCAATCCGCTGCCTTGGGTGGTACGGGCTGATTCGCCACGCACAAAAGGCTGCATCAGCGTTTGCATGTCGTCGGGATTGACGCCTTCACCACTGTCACGCACGGTCAAAATCAGCTGTGAGCCAATCACACTCACACCAAGCCAGATTGGCTCAGCGCCATAGCGTTTGGCATTGTTGATCAGGTTGCCCAAGACCCGTTTGATCGAGAGGCCGCGCACACAGACCAAGGGTAGGGTTTGGGGCTGATACAAGATTTGTAGGGGCTTAAACTGCACCACTAGCTCTTGGCACATGCTGTTGATATCAGTGGGTTGTGGCTCTTCATCCGAGCCGTCTTTCATGTAAGAAATAAACTGCTCAAGAATGGCGTCCATATCGTCTACGTCATACACCAAGCCTTCGCGAAAATATTCGTCCGACAGTAGTTCTGCGGTCAAGCGCATCCGCGTTAATGGTGTGCGCAAATCGTGCGAAATGCCGGCCAGCATAATAGTGCGCTCACGCGCCGATTGCTCAAGCGAGGCAATCATTTGGTTAAAGGCGGCGTTGACTTGGCGGATTTCGATGGGGCCACGTGCGGTGTTGAGATGCGGTGCTTCGGCATGACGGGTATATTGGCGCGCTGCTTGTTGCAAACGGGCCAGCGGTCGGTTGAGTTGCCGTACCAGCGTTAGGGTAATGATAGAGGTGATAAACGGAATGCCGAGTAGCCATGCGATCAAAATCTCAGAGCTATATTGGGCATAAAACACCAATGGCTCGCGAATCCACACGTCACCCAATGACGGGTAATGAATCCAAAGCTGCGGCACGGGTTTGAATTCAAAATAAACCGCCACAGGCTCGTTAAGCGATTTTTGTAGCTCGGCAGCTAATTCGCGGGTAAAAAATTCGGCGACTAATTTTTGTTTTTGATCCGGAAACAGTGCGGGATCACGCACCATATCGACACCAATACTTTGCAAGATCCATTCGTGTAGATCAAGTGCAAAGGGGTCAATGGCAATTTGCTCTTCTGATTCACGCAATAAGCGCAATTCAATGGCCAGATAGTGTGCATGTTGGCGTAGTTCGGGCAAATATAAGGTGCGCCAAAAAAAAGCCAATGACATAAACAGGCTAAATAAACTGACCATCGAGACCAAGATGGTGGTGCGCCATGCAGTCGAGCGCGGTTTAAAGCGATCAAACGAACGTGAAATACGCTCAGACCATGTGGCAGGCATTAAACGAAAGCGTCGCTTTGTTGGCGACGCCTCAACCGTTTTGTTGGGCTCGGCGCGAGGCGGTGTCGCCAAGATTGCTTACTCAGCGCCATCCGGTACAAAGACGTAGCCGACACCCCACACGGTTTGGATATAGCGTGCACGGGCAGGATTTTCTTCGATCAGACGGCGTAAGCGAGAGACTTGTACGTCAATCGAACGCTCCATCGCACCCCATTCACGGCCACGCGCCAGATTCATCAGCTTGTCGCGGGTGAGTGGCTCACGCGGATGCTGTACCAGTGCTTTGAGTACCGCAAACTCGCCGGTGGTCAATGTGACTACTTGGCCTTCACGGGTCAGCGTGCGCGTGGAGAGGTCAAGTGACCATGGGCCAAAGCTGACCACTTCGACTTGCTGGCTGGGTGCGCCGGGGATTTCGCGCACTTGACGGCGCAAGACCGCACGAATGCGCGCCAGCAATTCGTTGGGATTAAACGGCTTGGGTAGGTAATCATCCGCACCGGCTTCTAAGCCCGCAATCCGGTCTGAGTCACTGCCACGCGCGGTCAGCATAATAATTGGCGTGTCAGAACCGGAGGCACGTAAACGACGGCAAATGCTAATGCCGTCTTCGACGGGCAGCATAAAGTCCAGCACGATGAGCGAAAATAACTCACGCTGCATCAGGCGATCCATTTGGGTGCCGTCGTGCGCGGTTTTGACAATAAAACCTTTATCTTCTAGAAATCGTTGTAATAAAGTTCGCAGCCGCACGTCATCATCGACCACCAAAATGCGTTCGATACGATCAGATGGGGTACGAATGCCGCTGTCATCGACAGGGGAAGTCTGGCTCATAGGGGTCTCCGCTGTTCCCGCAGGTTCTTTGCCCTGACAGATTAATCAGGATTAAAGAATAGCTTAGGTGTATGACAACATGGGTAAAAATAGCGAACTCTACAAGCAATGGATACCAAACGCATACAGGGTTGTGCCGACTTGATGGTGACGTGATCAGCCCTGAGTCACAATAAGTTTTGCGGATCATCGATCAAATTGACAGCAATGATATGCAGGACCCAATCGTGTCCGTATAATCGCTGTTTTCCCGACATGACCCGGAAGTTCCGAGTATGACCGAATTGGCTCAGCAACTGGCGACCGAACTCGCGGTTCGTCCCGCTCAGATCGAAGCCGCGATCCGATTAATAGACGATGGCGCTAGTGTGCCGTTTATTGCTCGATATCGTAAAGAAGCGACCGAAGGACTGGATGATGCCACGCTTCGTCAGCTTGATCTTCGGCTCAGTTATTTGCGTGATCTGAATGCACGCCGTGCCCGTGTCATCGAATCGATTACTAGCCAAGATCGCCTGACCCCTGAGCTATTGGCTCGTATTGAGGCCGCACAAAGCAAAACCGCATTAGAAGATCTTTATCTGCCGTATCGCCCCAAACGCACCAGCAAAGCAGCATTGGCACGCGAAGCTGGTCTTGCGCCTTTGGCAGATCGCATCCTGCAAGAAGCCGTTGAACCTGCGGCTGTGTTAGAAGGCTTTAGCCACGACAGCTATCCTGATCAAGACAGCCAGTTAGATGCCATCAGTCATTTGATTATTGATGAGTGGGCCAAAGATTTGGCCTTGGTTGATCTGTTGCGGATTCACTTTGCCCAAGAGTGTGTGCTCAAAAGCCGTTTGGCTGGCGAAGAAAAACGCGAAGTTGGCAAAAAATTCCGTGATTATTTTGAATCGGATGAGCCATTGCATAAAGTGGCTTCGCATCGTCTGCTGGCCATGTTGCGTGGCCGTCAAGAAAATGTCTTGACCTTAAAAGTCGATGGCGATGATGCACCACGTTTGGCCGAAATTAGCAGCCACTTAAAATTGGCTGAGATTGAGCCAACGGCGCGGCGCGAATTTTTGCTACAAGCGGCACAGTTACTTTGGCAAGGCAAATTGCGTCCACACATGGAGCATTCGCTACTAACCGAAAAACGCTTGGCTGCCGAAGCCGAAGCGATTGCGGTGTTTGCCGAAAACTTGCGTCACCTGTTATTGGCAGCACCAGCCGGTGGTCGTGTCACATTAGGCGTTGACCCTGGTTTAAAGCATGGCGTCAAACTGGCCGTGGTCGATGCTGCGGGTAATGTGTTGGATCATGCGGTGATTTATCCGTTTGCACCCAAGAATGACCGTGACGGCGCACTGGCCGAGCTTGAGCGTCTGTGCCGCACCCATTCGGTTGATTTGGTGGCGATTGGCAATGGCACTGCCAGCCGTGAGACCGACAGTCTGCTGGCCGAGCTAGGCAAAGCCCATCCAGACCTCAACCTGACCCGTATTACCGTCAGCGAAGCGGGTGCATCGGTGTATTCGGCCAGTGAGTTGGCCAGTAGCGAACTGCCAGAATTGGATGTGTCGATTCGTGGTGCGGTATCGATTGCTCGTCGCTTGCAGGATCCATTGTCTGAATTGGTCAAAATTGATCCAAAATCGATTGGTGTTGGCCAGTATCAACATGACGTCAACCAAGCCAACTTGGCACGGATGCTCGATGCGGTGATCGAAGATTGTGTCAACGCGGTTGGTGTAGATGTCAATACGGCATCACCCGCTTTACTGGCGCATATTGCTGGTCTCAATAAAGCTGTGGCCGAGCAAATTACCCAATATCGTGCCGAGCATGGCGCATTTAAAACCCGTGATGCACTGTTAGAAGTACCTCGTTTGGGCAAGCGTACCTTTGAGCAAGCCGCTGGTTTCTTGCGCATTATGAATGGCGATCAGCCATTGGACGCGTCGGCAGTTCACCCAGAAGCATACCCACTGGTGGGCAAAATTCTGGGCGCGCGTGGCCTGTCTTTATTTGATGTACTCGGTCATGCCGATGCACTCAAAGATCTGGATGCAGCCAGTTTGACCGATGATCAGTACGGCCTGCCGACCGTGCAAGACGTGATCAAAGAGTTGGAAAAACCCAACCGCGACCCACGTCCAGAGTTCCGTGCTGCCAAGTTCCGTGACGACATCCAAAGTCTGTCTGACTTGTCAGATGGGTTGGTGTTAGAAGGCGTGGTCACGAACGTCACCAACTTTGGGGCATTTATTGATATTGGCGTGCATCAAGACGGTTTGGTTCACGTCTCTGAGCTGTCCAACGGCTTTGTTGATGATCCACAAAAAGTGGTCAAACCCGGTCAGATTGTGCAGACTCGTGTGATCAGTGTAGATGCAGAGCGCAAGCGGATTAGCTTGTCGTTGCGCCTCACACCGACCGAACGCCCTGCACGCACAGAGCGGAATACACGTCCTGCTGCGCGTACCGATGGTGCAGCGCCTGCTCGTGGCCCGCGTCCACAAGGTGAGCAACGTCGTGATCATCGCGATAGCCGTGATCAAAAGCCACGTCAAGACAAACCACGCAATGACAAGCCCCGCAATGAGCCAGCACGTGAAGAACGGACTGGTAGCTTAGGTGCATTGTTAATGCAAGCCGGACTCAAAAAATCGGGTCGCTAAACGCTCCGATTTAACCCGCCAGATGTTCAAAAACCGGATCACAGATCCGGTTTTTTTGTTTGTCATCGTTGCTTTAACAGCCGTATTGATTGAGGTGGGTTTCGTATCTAAAGCGTTGTAGAAGCATCAACAGTTGTGTGGCCTGTGCTGTTGTCGATTAGGATGGCAGCATTGACCATGATGATTGGGTGTGCCAGATGATTGATTTTGCGATGTACCACAGTGCGTTACTGGCGATTTGGGTGATTGTCGCCACGGTGATTGTGCAAGGCTTGGTGGCTGCTGCGGTGAAGGCCAAACAGCCGAATGCGATTCCCGGTAAAATGCCTGACGATTTAGACCATCACAGCATTGTGTTTAGAACCACCCGTACCCACCAAAACTCGCTAGAAAACCTAGCCGTAATGTTAGGGACCGCCTTTACCGCCATTTTAGTTGGTGCACAACCGCAGTGGACGGCCAACTGGATTTGGTTATTTGCCTTTGCGCGTATTGTGCATATGGTGTTGTATTACCTGATCGCCACGAACAAAAACCCTAGCCCGCGTAGCTATTTTTATTTATTGGGTTTGTTTGCCAATATTGCGTTACTGGTGTTGATTTTGATCAGCTTGCTGTAATTGCGCTGTTGATTCAGCGTGCGTTGTGATTGGCCGATATGCCCATGCCGTCCCTTGATTGGGCTATCGGAAAGTTTTTTCATTTGTGTCATGCTGATCATCTCACAGTGAAGGCGTCAACTCGCCGGCCATCATGCACTGTGACTGTGATGAGAAAACACGCTATGCAACAGGTTATTCGCTCTCCATTGGCCAGCGCTTTGATGGCGTTGATGTTTGCCATGACCACCGCATCTGCCAGCGCAGCTGTGACCAAAAATGAAAACGCGATTGATGGGGTCTATCGTTCTGTCGATGACAAAACAGGGTTTTCTCGTGGTTTGACAGAGGTGGTGCTGCGTGATGGTGTGTTGCATGGCACGATTATCAAAACCATTCCGCGCCCTAATTACACACCCAAAAAAATCTGTACAGGCTGCCCTGCGCCTTTTACTGATCAGCCGATTGAAGGCTTAGATGTATTTGTTGATATGAAACCTGTCGCGGGCAAGACCGATGAGTACAAAGGCAAGATTTTAGATCCTGTTTCGGGCAACTTGTATAGTGGCCATATCAAGCTCAGCCGCGACGCACGTAAACTTAAGTTGCGCGGCTATGTGGGGCTACCGATTATGGGTCGCACGCAGTGGTGGATTCGTGAAGAACATCCAGAGCGTTATTAAGCACTCGGCATTCGGTTGCTAATGTACGGTCAAAAAAATCCCTCCAAACTTGGAGGGATTTTTTTGGGTTGACGCAGGTTAGGGCGCGTGCTGGACTTACCAGTATTCACCAGGAATCAGGCGAGCAAAGGTGCGCTGTGCAATGTTTGGCTTGGCGGCTTTTTTGCCTTCTTCACCACGAGCGGCGGTGGAGCTTGGAAACAAGCGATAGCCAATCGACAGGACAAAGTCGTTGAATTTTGGTACCAAGGCATAGCTGACGGCAGCAAAGGTGCCGACATTGGTGGCAATGCTTTTTGGTCGTTTGATGAGGGCTTGTGCGACCAAATCGGCAGCTTGCTCTGGCGACAGGGTTGGGATGTAGTCATACATTTTGGTCGGTGCAATCATTGGGGTGCGTACCAATGGCATATAGATTGAGGTCAGTTGGATTTTGTGTGCATGGACTTCGGCAGATAGACAACGGCTAAAGGCATCCAAGGCGGCTTTGCTGGCCACATAAGCCGAGAAGCGCGGTGCATTGGCCAATACGCCGATAGAGCTAATATTGACGATATGGCCGTTACGGCGGTCAATCATGCTTGGCAATACGGCCAAAATCAGGCGAATAGCACCAAAGTAGTTCAATTGCATGGTGCGCTCAAAGTCATGAAAACGCTCAACAGATTCTTCGACGGCACGACGGATCGAGCGACCAGCGTTGTTGATTAAAATATCAATTTGACCGACATCTGCCAAAATAGCCTTGGCACACTCATCAATTGAGGCCATGTCGTTTAGATCGCATGGATAAACCGATGCCGAACCACCTGCTGCAACGATTTCGTCACGCACGCCTTCGAGGGTTTCGCGAGTCCGAGAGACCAATAGTACATGCGCACCCGCACGGCCGAGCATCTTGGCTACAGTTAGACCAATACCACTTGAGGCACCAGTGACCAAGGCGGTACGGCCTTTGGCACGTTGAATGAGTTTTTTTAGGTTGCGATCGTTCATGCGTATTACCCTCAAAGCGGTTTGTTGTGTTTGGCTGCGCTGTTATTGGTGGGCACGGCCTCATTGCTCTGGAATTAATGTAGCAATACTGATTAATAATATATATACCGTTGATCGGCTGTGAATGTGAGTTCATTTGATATAAAACATTGTTTTTTATTTAAAAAGTATTTTTTTGAAGAGTGATTGCTCTAAAATATTAGTATATTTTTTGATCGAGTCTTTGCTCTATTATCTTATTTTTAAAATAGAATAAAAGCTCTAGTGGATTTATTTGGTGTATTTAGAATATATGCTCTATTTTAATTTTAAATCAAATAGCCATAAAGGCATGGCCGCTTGAAGCAAAGCACTGTAATGCTGATGCCTGTGGCAGGTGGCTGGCTGATCAGCACAGATCCGCCAATTCATTGAGCATGGCTGGACAGTCATGGATAGACAGATAGTATGAGCGGCTTAATCGTTTATTGGTCGCGTTTGGCTGAGATGTGTGGAGAGGAAAAGGCAGATTCGGCGCAAACAATGCGGTTGCGCCCTTCACGTTTGGCGCGATATAGCGCATCGTCAAGGCGTCTAAATTGCTCGGCTTGACCTTCGCCTGCGGTAAATTGCGCCACACCTGCGCTAATAGTGACTGTGCGGTTGGGCTTTAAGCTAAAGTCATAATGCCGAATGCGCTGGCGTAAGGCTTCGGCCAAGCGCATGGCATGATCAAGGTTGCAGTCAGGCAATAAAATAATAAATTCTTCGCCGCCCCAGCGGGCCACCACATCACTGTTGCGGATTTGCTGTTGCATCAATGCAACCAGTTCGCGTAGTACATTGTCTCCGGCCATGTGGCCGTGCTGATCGTTGATTTGTTTAAAGTGATCAACATCAAGCAAGATAAGCGAGAGATCGCGGTTATGGCGTAACGCTGAGTGCTCAAGGGTGGCCAGTACGGCATCAAAGGCTTGTCGATTCATACAGCCGGTGAGCGCGTCATAGCCAGCCAAGCGAGTCATGCGTTTTTGGTAACGATAAAATAAGCGTGCTATCATGCCAAAACACAGCACAATCACGCCCAAGACACATAACAGATTGACCAAAAAAATATTGCGTACACTGCTGACCAAATCGTTTTGGTGTACAGGTGTCTCTACAATACTCAGATGATGTAAGAGTGCGCCGACAATATTGTCGTAGCTAAATGCATTGATCAGCAATACTGCTGAAACCAGCATAAGCGTCATCCAGCCCATCAAAATAGGGAGGCGAAACTGAGCTTTCATGCAGTCTCCGAATAATTATTCAGGTTGATATATTAAGCTGATCAATAGCTTAGTGTATAGCAAAGCAGGAATCATGCCTTGAGCTTGTTCATATCCGCTACAACAACCCGACGAGTGTAAGTCTGGGCGGTTGAAGCAGACGTGTAGCGCCGCAATCCGTTATACTGTGCATCATTTTTTGGCAACCGTTGTTGGTTTTTTGGTCGAGCCAAACGGTTGTAGTCTGTCGCATGTTTTAGGAGTCCCTCGTGGCCCAGTATATTTACACCATGAATCGGGTGTCGAAGATGGTTCCGCCTAAGCGCGAAATCCTCAAAGACATCTCGTTATCGTTTTTCCCTGGTGCCAAGATTGGTGTACTCGGTCTAAACGGCGCGGGTAAATCCACCTTGCTGAAGATTATGGCAGGCGTGGACAAAGATTTTTCTGGCGAAGCGCGCGCCCAACCGGGCATCAAGATTGGTTACTTAGAACAAGAGCCACCGCTTGATCACAGCAAAGACGTGCGCGGCAATGTTGAAGACGGCGTGCGTGAAGCCTTAGATGCGTTGGCCCGTCTAGACGAAGTGTTTGCCGAATACGCCAACCCTGATGCCGACTTTGACAAACTGGCCGCCGAGCAAGAAAAACTTGAGCAAGTGATTCAGACGTGGGATGCCCACAACCTGAATAACCAGCTTGAGCAAGCCGCCGACGCGCTACGTTTGCCGCCATGGGATGCCGACGTGAGCCTGCAGTCTGGTGGTGAAAAGCGCCGCGTGGCCTTGTGCCGTCTGCTGCTGTCCAAGCCTGACATGCTGCTGCTTGACGAACCGACCAACCATTTGGACGCCGAGTCGGTGTCATGGTTGGAACGCTTCCTCAAAGACTTTGCCGGTACCATTGTGGCGATTACCCACGACCGTTATTTCTTGGATAACGTGGCCGAGTGGATTTTGGAGCTTGACCGTGGTCATGGCATTCCATACCAAGGCAACTACACCAACTGGCTTGAGCAAAAAAATGCTCGTTTGGAGCTAGAAGGCAAACAAGAAGAATCGTTTGCTAAAGCACTGAAAAAAGAGCTGGAATGGGTGCGTAAAAACGCCAAAGGCCAACAGGTCAAATCCAAAGCCCGTATGGAGCGCTTTGAAGAACTCAACTCACGCGAGTTCCAAAAGCGTAACGAAACTGCCGAAATCTACATCCCACCGGGTGAGCGTCTTGGCAACAAAGTGGTTGAAGTCAACAACATCAGCAAGTCGTTTGATGGTCGTTTGCTGTACGAAAACCTGTCGTTTACCGTACCGCCAACCGCTATTGTCGGTATTGTCGGCCCGAACGGTGCGGGTAAAACCACCCTATTCCGCATGATGACTGGCGAGCAACAACCGGACACCGGCACTGTGGTGGTGGGCGACACAGTCAAAGTGGCCTATGTTGGTCAGTTGCGTGACGTACTTGATGCCAAAAAAACCGTCTGGGAAGAAGTCTCTGGCGGGCTGGATATCCTCAAGATCGGTGAATACGAAATTCCGTCGCGTGCGTACATTGGCCGCTTTAACTTTAAAGGCCAAGATCAGCAAAAGCTGGTGGGATCGTTGTCGGGTGGTGAGCGTAACCGCTTGCAGTTAGCCAAGGTCTTGCAGCAAGGCGCAAACGTCATTTTGCTCGATGAACCATCCAACGACTTGGATGTCGAAACCTTGCGTGCGCTTGAAGAAGCGATTCAGGTGTTCCCTGGTTGCGTGATGGTGGTCTCGCACGATCGCTGGTTCTTGGACCGGATCGCCACCCATATTTTGGCCTTTGAAGAAGAAGGTCCAGAGTGGTTTGACGGTAACTACACCGAGTACGAGGCATTCCGCCGCAACAAACTGGGCAACGATGCACGGCCTAAGCGCAGTAAATTTAAAAAGATTGGGAGCTAAGCAACCGCTTGGCGCGTGATCAAAAAACCGGCAGTGATGCCGGTTTTTTTTGATCCATCATCTACCGCTGTGGCCAATACCGCTGCATTTCCAAATACGTAAACGATGCCGACCAGCCAATCAATACCAATCCCACCAAACCCTCAGTCCCTGCCAAAAAACGAATCGGGCCAACCGGCACCAAATCGCCAAAGCCCACCGAGCTAAACACCGTGGCGGCAAAATAAATATCATCAAAAAAATGATGCTGATTGTTGGTATGGATAAAGCCCATCTCAGGCCAACGCTGCAACAGGTTATAGCTGATACCAAACAGCCAAATCTCGATGATATGCAAGCCAATCACTGCGCAAATGCTATACATCACCACACGGCGGCGTGCCGTGCGGTTAATGTCTTGAGCAATGCTGGCGAGTTTTTGATTGAGGTGACTTAAGCCCTCGTAATGGATTAACACCACCAAGGCCACCAACACAAAAGTGACCGAGGCAACCGAGAGATTGATCATCCAATCTTGATAGAGCGTCATAAGATGTCCATCCCGAGTAAACCTGTGCCAAACCTTCCCATTGTATTGCCTTAAAGGTCAACGGACTGATACACATCATCAGCGATTGCATGCTTCAATAGCCATGTGTCATCAATACTGATGGATGCGTACTGGTACGCTAAGCTGATGTTTTATTGTCGAGGAAAATAACCATGTCCACCACGTCTGTAAACGAAAAACCACTGTTGTTTGCCATGAGTGGCTACTTATTTTTGCTGATCGGCTTGGCATTGCTCGGTTGGGCTGCGCTCCAGTTTGTGCGTGTTGGAGAGCCTAATGCAGTCTCGATTGGCGCGTTTGTGATTGGCTTTTTGACCTTAAAAGGTCTATCGGTGATTGCGCCGAACGAGGCAGTGATTACCACTTTTTTAGGCACTTATATGGGGACGATGAAAAAAAGCGGCCTGCGTTGGGTCAACCCATTTTATAGCAAACAAAAAATCAGCTTGCGTGCCCGTAACTTGAATGGAGAGATGCTCAAGGTCAACGACAAAAACGGCAATCCAATTGAAATTGCAGCGGTGGTGGTGTGGCAAGTGGCCGATACCGCGCGTGCGGTGTTTGATGTCGATAGTTACGAGCTGTTTGTGCATATTCAGTCTGAAGCGGCAGTGCGTAACTTGGCCGGTACATATGCCTATGACCACAATGAAGACGAGACAGCGGTGATGACTCTGCGTGACAGCACGGGCCAAATCAACGACTACCTCGAAAACGAACTCAACGAACGCCTGTCGCGTGCGGGCGTGACTGTGGTTGAAGCACGGATTAGCCACTTGGCCTATGCACCCGAAATTGCCCATGCCATGTTGCAACGTCAGCAAGCCTCGGCAATTGTGGCGGCACGTCGGCAGATCGTTGATGGTGCAGTGGGCATGGTCGAAATGGCCCTGCAACGGCTCGAAGAAAAAGGTACGGTCAGCTTAGACAATGACCGCAAGGCGTCGTTAGTCAGTAACTTGCTGATCGTACTGTGTGGCGAAAAAAGCGTGACGCCTGTGGTCAACACCAGTGCAGACCGTTAATTCACAGATGGTACAGGGCTTGGCGGCACTGATTGCTGCGCAAGCCGATGCCGCGAAGCATCTCGCCATCGAACCTGCGGCCTATCACGAGATTATGCGTCGTTTGGATGCGGCTGAACGCGAGCATGACGTGACCATCTTATGGGCCATTGAGTCGGGCAGTCGGGCATGGGGCTTTCATTCGCCCGACTCGGACTATGACTGCCGCTTTGTGTATGTGCGCAATCGAGATTGGTACTTGTCGATTGATGTGGAAGATCGGCGCGATGTGATTGAGTACCCAATTGTCGATGAGATGGACATTAACGGCTGGGATCTACGCAAAGCGCTTAAGCTGATGGCCAAGTCAAATTGTGGCATTGTCGAGTGGCTGCATTCGCCGATTGTCTATCGCCGTTCGGGTGATTTTGTACAGGTGGCACAGGCGTGGCTAGCGCAGCATTATTCGATTGAAAAAGGCATTTATCACTATCGCAGTACCGCCAAAAAGAATTTTAGTCAATTTTTATGTGGGCCACAGGTCAAGCTTAAAAAGTATCTGTATGTACTGCGGCCATTGCTGGCAGTGCGTTGGCTTGAGCGTTATGGTGAGGTCGCGCCGATTGAGTTTGGCCTGTTGCGGCAAGTGTTAGACGATGCCACGGTACAAGCAGCCATTGATGATTTGTTGGTACTTAAGCGGCAGTCAAGTGAGTTGGCCACCCAAGCCCCTGTTGCTGTGTTGCAACATTGGGTTCAAGCCGAGCTTGAGCGACTGACACAGTATGCGGGGATTACTGGACATGCTGATGCAACGATTTGGCCTAGCCTCAACACGATTTTTGTCCAGCAGCTGGCGGCCCAGTGCCAGCGATAGATACACAACTATTGAATAACGATTCAATATGAGAACGTCAGCAACCAAAAGTGGGCGATTGCATTACCAAATGTCCCTCTGGGATACATGCATTGGGTATAGCAGGTGGATCTAGCTTGCTAAGGTGTGGCTACTGAATGAGTCTTTGGCGCATGTGCCAACTGGAGTTTTTTATGATTAGCCTACGTTCGTCTGTATTGTTGTCATCTATGATGGTTGGCGCGCTGACCATGACCGCTTGTACCGGTATGACTCCGCAACAAAACCGTGTTGCTACCTCTGCCGCAGGTAGTGCAGCCGGTGCAGCCATTGGTGAGCGTGTGATTGGTGGCGCAACTGGTGCAGCCGTTGGTGCAGCGATTGGTGCAGGTGCTGTTGAGGCATCACGCTAATCTTGTGAATGCCTAGACCAAAAGGGCAGCGCGTTTTAGTGCTGCTTTTTTTTGCGGATATATAAGGTTTTTTGCACTTCAGCCACCACCGTATTGTCTTCGGCGAGCACGCGGACGGTATAGGTCTTTAGCACTGCACCACCACTGGATGCTAACTCTCGAATATCATCAACGCTATCGGCATCAATCCGAATATGTGCATGCACTTTGCCTCGACCGGGTGATTTAAAGTCGATATTGGCGTTTTTGTCCCAGACAATATAACTTGGTCCGAGTTGATGGATCAGAATCAGCATAAAAAACGGATCAGTCATGCTGTACAAGCTGCCACCAAACTGTGTGCCGACATAGTTTTTATTCAAACGGGTTAGCGGCATTTCGACATCGACCATGCCTGCATCTAAGTCCATTTGTGTCACACGAATGCCGGCACCAAGGTATGGGGCAAATGTATTGACGAATACCTTTAAGAATAAAGGCGCGCGCTTGAGCTGACTGAGCATGATGAAACGACTCTATCGTTGACGATTTGCCTTGCAGTATAGCTATTTCCGATGGCGTGTTAAGCCTTTGGCGCATCTGGTTATGACGCATTTTTGCTAATTAATGAATATTTATTCATTTTTTATGCAGTGAATTCTAAAAAAGCCCTATGGACTATGTATGAGGGTTTTACAATATGGCGCAATCATAGGAGGAAAGATGTTTATTCCATCAGAGACGCCAGCGGTGTTGTATTCATTTCGGCGCTGTCCATATGCCATGCGAGCGCGTTTGGCAATTGCCTATAGCCAGATTGCAGTCGAGCTACGCGAGGTGGTACTTCGTGATAAGCCAGCAGAAATGTTGGCAATTTCGCCCAAAGGCACTGTGCCGGTGTTACAGACGCCACAGGGTGAGGTGATTGATCAGAGCTTGGATATTATGCATTGGGCGTTGGGGCAGTATGACCCTGAACAATGGCTATGTCCTCGCTTAAATCATCAGATTGATGCGTTGATTAATCACAATGATCATGACTTTAAAGGCTGTTTGGATCGGTATAAGTATCCAGATCGGCATCCTGAGCATGCACAGGTATTTTATCGGCAGCAAGGCGAGCATTTTTTGCAGCAGTTAGAGCAGTTACTCATGGTGCATCGTTATTTGTTGGCAGAGCGACCTTGCTTGGCGGATATGGCCATTATGCCGTTTATTCGCCAGTTTGCGGCGGTTGATCAGGCGTGGTTTGATCAAGCGGGTTATCCAAAACTACAGGCTTGGTTGGCGCACTTGTTGGCATTGCCACTGTTTGCACAGGTGATGAGCAAATATGCGCCATGGCAGTCCGGTGAGCGAGGGGTGTTGTTTTTGCAGGGATCGTCTGCCAGTTCATTGCATTAAGACTGGGTAGTTACACAATGGGATTGGCAGCAGCGGCCTAAGCTGGCATAACCAAGCATGGTTTTTTTGAGATGGTCAAACATGCCGCAACGCGATCAGCAACACGCGATGACACAGCACACGGTCAAAACGACTGATGGTTTGATGTTGTATGTGCAGACATGGGGTGAGCCAACGGCCACGCCAGTGATTTTGGTGCACGGTTATCCAGACAGCCACACGGTATGGACGCAAATTGCCGAACAGTTGGCTGATCAGTATTACGTGATTGCCTATGATGTACGCGGCGCTGGTCAGTCGGATGTGCCCAAGACGATTCGAGCGTATCGCTTAGAGCAACTGGCGCAGGATTTGGCCTCAGTCAGTCGGGCATTACTGGGCGAACGGCCCTTTCATTTGGTGGCGCATGATTGGGGGTCGATTCAGAGTTGGGAGTCGGTGACCACGCCACGTTTAGAGGGGCAGATTGCCAGCTTTACCACTTTGTCTGGGCCAGCGCTGGATCATGCGTCGATTTGGCTACGGGATCGGGCCAAGGATAGCAAAAGCACCTTGATCGGCCAGTTGATCAAGTCATGGTATATCGCGTTTTTTCATCTACCATGGGCTGCGCCGTTACTGTGGAAAGCTGCGGGTGGGCGGTATTGGCATCACGTTGTGGAGTGGATGGAGGAACAGCCCAATTTGCCACAAAATCCGTCACAAACCGTCGATGGCATGCAGGGCGTGAATCTATACCGTGCCAATTTTATTGATCGCCTGCGCCAGCCCAATATTCGTATGGCGCACTGTCCGGTACAGGCGATTGTGCTGGAGCGCGATATGTTTGTCGGCAAGGCACTGATGGATGATTTGGCGCGTTGGGTATCCGATTTGACGGTGCATCGTTTGGATACCGCGCATTGGGGCATCTTGAGTCAACCGACAGCGATTGCCGAGTTAGTGCGGTCGTTTATTCAGGATCATCCAGCAACATCATAAAGCCCAATGGCGACGATCTTTGATACCTAACGCCACTGCGGTGGCTTTTTGGGTTTGGGTTGATTGCAGTTGGTGGGGTCGTGTTCTGGGGTGATTCGATTTTGTGGGCGGTGCGGGTTGCGTGGTTGGTTGGGGTTTTCTTCGGTCGGCTTGGGGGTGTTGACGTTGCCGCCTTCGCTTTGATCGGGATGGGTTTCGCCGATGTTGCCAAGATCATCAAGCAGCTCGATATATACGGTATATTCTAAATCCATCGTGATGTCCTCAAACAGGTGAGACAATAACGCCGGTCTACTCAGCAAAGCCTTTTTTACGTTCTTCTGCAATGGTTTTTTTGTCAGAGCCACGCAGACTGTAGCGGGTAAGCTGTGGTGCTAAGATGTGGGTTGATGTTGTTTTTGATGGTGCTCAATCATGCCGCAACACCCAACCGAAACCGAACAAGCGGCCAGCGCCGCAGCCTGTGCCTTGTGTGGTCGTGACCAACTGCCATTAACACGTCATCACCTGATTCCACAGTCTCGACATAATAAAGCCCGCACCAAGCGTTATTTTGATAAAACAGACATGCACACGCGGATTGCGCTGTTGTGCCGACCTTGTCATGCGCAAGTACATGCCGTACTCGATAACGCCACCTTGATGCAGCAGTACGCCACTGTTGAAGCATTAGCCATGCATCCGGATATTGCTCGCTTTGTGGCATGGATTCGCGATAAACCCACAGGGCTTAAAGTGACGGTACGCCACAAAAAATAATCTGTCGGGCGCACGTTGCGCCAGACAGCAGACGATCTTAAGCACACGATCCCAATCAGAAGGAGCGATCAAAAAATGCCTATCCACTTATCCCGCTGGACGGTTTGTCTGGCGATGCCGCTGGCTGCTGGCGTGCTCTTAACAGCCTGTAGCCGCGCTGATCTGCAACACAGCAGTAAAAAGACACCTCAGCTATCAGAGGCGATCAGTGCAACCGATGCCGTCGGTATGCCGATACCTGCACCCTTGATGGCCAGCGAACCGCAAGCCATGCGACACAACATGCAGGCCAAAATGATCGGCATGATGCCGCCAATGCCATATCCGGCTGCCGAACCTAGCCGTGAGCAGTACCAAAAAACCCAAGAAAACGCAGTTAAATCCACCCAAGCGGATGCGATCTCAACGCTGAGTTTGGATGTGGATACTGGCTCGTACACCAACGTGCGACGGATGATCAACCAAGGGCAATTGCCACCAGCCGATGCCGTACGGATTGAAGAGTTTTTAAATTACTTTCGCTATCAAGATCCTGCACCGCGTGGGCCGCATCCGTTTTCGGTCAATACCGAATTGGCGACCTCACCGTGGACGCCTAATAACCTCTTGTTACGCATCGGTGTGAAAGCGGTGGATGTCAAAGCTGCTGATCAGCCACCAGCCAATTTGGTGTTTTTGGTCGATGTGTCTGGCTCAATGAATGACCGCGAAAAACTACCACTGGCCCAAGCCAGCCTTAAGCTGCTGACCCAACGACTACGGCCACAAGATCGGGTGTCGATGGTGGTGTATGCCGGTCGTACCGCCGTCGAATTGCCGTCTACCACGGGGGATCATGAGGCTGAGATTTTGGCCGCGATTGATCGCTTGACGGCTGGTGGCTCAACCAATGGCGAAGCCGCGCTTAAACTGGCCTATCAGCAAGCCGAAGCGCACAAAATCACAGGTGGGATTAATCGAATTTTGATGATGACCGATGGTGATTTTAATGTCGGTGTGTCCAACATTGACGACATCAAAGCCATGATTGCCAAGGCACGCGAGGGCGGTATTTCGCTCAGTACCTTGGGCTTTGGTCAAGGCAACTATAACGAAGCACTGATGGAACAAGTGGCCGATGTCGGCAATGGCAACTACAGCTATATCGACGGACTCGATGAAGCCAAAAAAGTGCTCAGCGACGAGCTATCCGCCACCTTTAACACGGTTGCCAAAGATGTCAAATTGCAGCTTGAGTTTAATCCGGCGGTAATTAAAGAGTGGCGCTTGATTGGCTACGAAAACCGCGTGCTCAATGAGCAAGACTTTAAAAACGACAAAATCGATGCAGCCGAAGTGGGTGCAGGCAAAAGCGTGGTTGCCCTGTACGAACTGACCCCTGTTGGTCAAACCGGCTTGCTGGCCGAACGTCGCTATGGTGGTGCTGACAAAACCAAAGTAGCCAATAAAAAGTCTGCCAAAACAGACGAGTTGGGCTTTTTAAAAGTGCGTTATAAACAGCCCAACGGACAGACCAGTACCGAATTTAGCGTACCAATCGCTGCACGCATGGGCACACTACCGAGCAATGATATGACCTTTGCCGCTGCCGTCGCCGGTTATGGGCAACTGCTCAACAACAGCGCCTATGCAGGTCAATGGAGCTATGCCAAAAGCGCCATGCTTGCCAAGCAAAGCCTCGGTAAAGATGCCGAAGGGTATCGTCAGGGCTTTGTTAAATTGGTTGAGTTGACGGATGCCTTGGCACAATCAAACCAAGTCCAACCCAATCCAGTCTCGCCCACTGCGCAATAAGCACATGGTTTTACCTGATGTTGCAGGCTGTCACCTATAGACCACCCAGACAGCCTGCTGCGTGCGTTAGGTTGAGTGATCGACATGCGAGATGGAGTAGGCGAGATGACACGGTATCAACAGGCTTTGCTCATGATTGGGTTGTGTTGTGGTGCATTACAGGCCCAAGCCGCCAGCTTTGATTGCCAAAAAGCCAAAACATCCACCGAACACGCCATCTGTGCCACCCGTAGCCTAAATGACCAAGACGTCAAAATGGCCACCATGTACGAGATTGTTGGCCATACCTTGGCGATGGGTGGACGCGGTGCGCTGTATGATCAACAACGTGACTGGCTAACCCTGCGTAATCAATGCGGGGCAAAGACTCAATGTCTGACCACGCGTTATCAGCAACGGATTGATCAGTTGCAAGCCTCGTTAGATCGAGTTTATAGCTATGGGCCTTTTTAAAGAGATGAGTATAAAAAAGCCCGACGAATTGGTAATGCCAGTCACTTAAGAAAAAAGCTCCACGGTGCAGATTGCCGTGGAGCTTTTTTCTTGAGTTTGGATAGCAGATATTCTTACTTTTGACGCACCAAAAGTAAGCAAAAGTGCCTTTTCGTGCAAAACTCGCCCTTGCGCAGCAGTGCTGCTCAGGCTCGAACACTTGCACTCAGGCATCCCTGCAAAAAGCACCCCATCTGCTTAACTGATCTGCATTACAACAAATCGGGTTTTTTGAGCATCGCGACAATCAATAATTATTGAGCGCCGTACTGGATGCCATCAATTGCACGAGACACGGCAGCGCTTGACTTAAGCATGCCCAAATGACCCAGACCAAAGTAGCGTTTGCTATGGTTACTATCAATATCCATGCTCAGCGCGCTGCTGATCGCGACTAACTCGTCGGTGCTAGAACCAATCACCGTCCAGTCAGTTGCGACCAAGCTTTGTGGATTGCCGTTGCTGGCGGTCCATTTAAAATCTGAGTTGGTACGCGCCATGGCATAGCACTGGCCACCGCAGAATGAGCTGAGGTTTGTGCCTACATGCGGTGTGCCCATGGTCACAGCATCTTCAACCATCATGGGTGCATAGCCAGCTGCTTGCTCTTGGCTGCCCTGAATGGCGCTACGCATGATCAAGCCGCCCATCGAGTGACCCAAAATATCAACCACCTGACCTGTTGATATATAGGTTTGGTTGATATAACGGCTAAAGCTAGCACCTAGCGCACGCCATGGGGTGTCATCGCTGACACTGCTATCCATGTCTTGCAGGTTGACCGTGCAGTTGCTGTCGTTTTTGTAATAGCCAACTGTGACGATGGGGCCAGTAAAACCTTGGGCTTTTAGCTCGCTGATAATGGTGCCAAAGTAGCTACCACAGTCATAGCCCGTTCCCCAGCCATGCAGCAAGATCACTGGTTTGGTTTTGTCGTCGGTGCGGGCATGGGTGGTCGCGCTAACACATAGCGTGAGGATGGCCAGAGCCAGTGTTTTTTTGATCATGTGAAGGTATCCATCAAAGGGAAGGCTGCGACGGTAAGAGCCCGTTGCTGATGGCTGATTTTTTCATATTCGCGATCACGGATCTGCGAATTCAGTCACATTTAGATCAGGCGTTGGTCGGCTAGGGAATGATGTTTCATTGTTGCGTCGTACTTGCCCAGAGGAATGGCATGACATCACATCGCAAACAGCAGTCCGAAGACTGCTGTGATAAATGCTAGCGTAGAACGTATTAAGCGGGTAAGTCTTTACGCAGACGGCGGGTGAGACCTTTGAGGAAATAACGTAGCATTTGATCGCCACAGGCGCGGTAATGCTTGTGACCGACACTGCGGAACAGGGCGCTGAGTTCTGGACGGCTGACCGAGAACTCGGCATTGCTGAGCAAGTCCAACATGTCTTGCTCGTGCAGTTCAAAGGCCACGCGGAGTTTTTTGAGCATCGTATTGTTGGTTAAGGGCACGTAGACGTTCGGCAGGGCAGGCAATGCCGAACCCGCTGGACGCTTGCCACGGCGTTGGACGATCAGGCCGTTTAACACATCTTCAAGCACTCGATCTGGACAGATCAGGCGATCTTCCTCTTCGTCACGCATCAAGTAGCATTCCATCTCACGAATGCTGGGTAGTTCGGTGGATACCGGCTGCTCGGCCAAGACCATCAGGGCCAACACATCAGATTCGCTGATATTGAGCATAAAGCGCAGGCTGCGCAGCACATCGTTATTCATCATGATCAAGACTCCCAAAGGCCAAGCATACAGTCATACAAATAAAAGCCCCCGACTTTTGGTCGAGGGCCTAGGGTGTCAGACCACGGATCGCATGGCCTGAAAGCGATCAAAAACGGTGGCGAGGTGTTGTCATTGCTGTACATCTCGCCGATGGTAGGCATGATAAACGCCAACGGGTTGAAGCGCTAGTGCTTTAGGTGGACGGTGGGGTATTTTGCGCTTTAGTCTGCTGCCGTCACCAACGACTGCACCGCATGGCGCACACAGGCATTAAACGACACCAAGCCAATATGAATCGGCCCAGTGACAATAAAACGATGCGCTTTATCAACAGCCAGATTTAAGGCGCTATCTAACGCCACAAATTGATCGGTGGTGGTGGCTTGGATCGACCAATCGGTTTGCAACAGGCTTTGTGGATGACCCACCGCGTTGAGCCACTCATAGTCCGGATAATCACGGCGTAAGGAGTAGCATTGTTTGCTACACATCAAGCCAATATTGGTGCCTTTATGCGGCGAGCCTAACAACACCGCATCTTCAATCATAATCGGCGCAAAGCCATCTTCGCCTAACTGCGCACCCAGTACTGCTGCACGCGTCATCAAACCACCCATCGAGTGAGCAATCACATCGACCGGCTGACCCGTTGAGGTAAAGGTTTGTTGAATATATTGATTAAGCGCCCGCCCAAGTGCGCGCCATGGGGTGTTATCGGTGATTGTGGCATCGACATTGCGCAGATTCACATCGCAGTTGACGTCGCCTTCGTAATAGCCAACGGTAATGATCGGGCCAGTAAAACCTTGTGCAAGCAACTCGGTTTTGAGGTCATGAAAATACGTTGAGCAATCCCAACCGGCCTGAAAATAACTCCAACCGTGGATTAACAGCACTGGCTTGGTTTTATCGTCAGTGCGCGCATGACTCAGGGTGGTGGCGCAAAGCAATAGGGCGCACAACATGGCCCATAAGGTATGTTTCAACATATCAAATACTCAAAAAAATCAATCAGGCTGATTGTCTGGCTATCGGTTGTGCAGACCTAAAACCAAGCAATAGGAATAAATATTCATTTTAACTGTAGATAACGCTACAGGTTATGCACTGCATCACAGTTTGCTGATGCAAGCATGAGCAATCCTATCAATAGACCGTTTGGATGCTGATTTTATCAACGTGACTGCGGCAAATCGGGCGGCAAATCGGATGGCATTGCGGTATTTCGCTGGATTTGTGGCTTGAAACCACAGCCAACATCCCCCATTGCAGATGCACGCAGAAACGCGATGCTGGCTGTGCATAGCATCACCTCGTTTTTGCGCCTTATTTTTGAACTGATGCTATCGAATGGAGCGCACCATGAGCGAGACGACCGCCAATACTAAGCGTCATAGCTTTCAGGCCGAAGTGGCCCAACTACTGCACCTTGTCACCCACTCGCTGTACTCAAATCCAGAGATTTTTTTACGCGAGTTGGTCTCTAACGCCTCGGACGCCTGCGATAAGCTGCGTTTTGAAGGCATTAATCATCCTGAGTATTACGAAGACCAATCCGAGCTACACGTTCGGGTCAGCTTGAATCAAGACAACAACACCATCGTGATTAGCGACAATGGCATTGGTCTGACCGAGCAAGAAGCGATTGATAACCTTGGCACGATTGCCAAATCAGGCACCAAGGACTTTATGTCCAAGCTGTCGGGTGATCAAAAATCCGATGCGCAACTGATTGGTCAGTTTGGCGTGGGCTTTTACTCTGGTTTTATTGTGGCCGACAAAATCACTGTCGAATCACGCAAAGCCGGTGCGCCAACCAGCGAAGGCGTGCGTTGGGTTAGTGGTGGCACAGGCGAATTTGATGTCGAGCAAATCGAGCGTGCCGAGCGCGGCACCAGCATTATCTTGCACCTGCGCGACGATGCTCACGAGTATCTAGATGCATGGAAAACTAAATCCATCATCAACAAATACTCCGACCACATCAGTCTACCGATCCAGATGCAAAAAGAAGTCTGGCAAGAGGCCGAAGAAGAAGGCCAATCGGGTCAAATGGTCAAAACCGATGAATGGGAAACCATTAACTCGGCCAGCGCACTATGGACCCGTGCCAAAAAAGACGTCAGCGATGAGCAATATCAAGATTTTTATAAGCAAATCAGCCGCGACCAAAGCGATGCGTTGATCTGGACGCATAACCGCGTTGAAGGCAGCACCGAATACACCCAGTTGCTGTTTATCCCCAGCAAAGCACCGATGGACATGATGTACCGCGAGCGTCAGTCCGGCCTTAAGCTGTACGTCAAGCGCGTGTTCATTATGGACGAGGCCGACAACCTGCTGCCACCGTACCTACGCTTTGTCAAAGGCGTGATCGACAGTGCTGATTTGCCGCTAAACGTCAGCCGTGAATTGCTGCAAGAAAGCCGTGACGTCAAGGCGATCCGAGAAGGCAACACCCGCCGCGTGCTCAGCATGTTGGAGCAACTGGCCAATAGCGATGACGCCGACAAACAAGCCCAATACGCCAACTTCTACCAAGAGTTTGGCTCGGTATTAAAAGAAGGCTTGGGTGAAGACTTTGGCAACCAAGAAAAAATTGCCAAACTGCTACGCTTTGCCTCAACCAATACCGATGAAGTGACCGTCTCGCTGGCCCAGTACAAAGCCAACATGAAAGACGGCCAAGAGGCGATTTACTACATCACCGCCGATAATCTAGCCGCCGCCAAAAACAGCCCACAACTTGAAGTGTTCCGTAAAAAAGGCATTGAAGTGTTGTTGATGGCCGACCGTGTTGATGAGTGGGCAATGAACTTCGTCAACGAGTTTGACGGCACGCCGCTACAAAGCGTTGCCAAAGGTGCAGTGGATCTGGGCAAGCTGCAAGACGAAGAAGAGAAAAAAGCCGCCGAAGCTGCGTCCGAGAGCATGAAGCCGCTATTGGAAAAACTCGGCGATACCCTTAAAGGCAAAGCCAAAGACGTGCGTATCACCACCCGTTTGGTTGATAGCCCCGCCTGTTTGGTGGTGGGTGAAGGCGAGATGTCTGGTCAAATGGCCCGCCTGATGAAGCAAATGGGCCAAGCCATGCCCGATGCCAAGCCAACCCTTGAGATCAACCCAGAGCATCCGTTGATCAAACGCCTAGACAGCACTGCACAGTTTGATGATCTGGCCAATGTGATTTTTGATCAGGCATTACTGGCCGAAGGTGGCTTGCCAGATGATCCAGCAGCGTATCTGAAGCGGGTGAATGCGTTGTTGATGAATGCCTAATTATTCTCGTTAATCAATGCGTTAAAAAAAGCCCATGCCTTGTGTATGGGCTTTTTTTTGGCCTAAGCATATTTGGCATGACAGTGACCTACAAATCAGGTAAATAGAGCGCTCTGATGATTCAATTTTAGGAAAAAAATAGCATGAATCGGGTATTTAAAATCATGAGCAGCCGCTTTGCACCACAGGTTTTGGCGCTCTGTGTGGCCAGTGTGATGGGCTTACAGGCTGCACACGCTGACGGCATTACAATTACCATTGATATGATTAATGCGATCAATCCAAATACATTACCGATTCTTCCAGACGCGCCCAATACAGGCGCAAAGATTGCCATCGGTACAGACTCAACTGCATCAGGTAATCAATCCATTGCTATTGGTACAGATTTAACCGCATCGGGCAATCAATCTATTGCCATCGGTACAGGCAATACCGTCACGGGTGATCGCTCTGGCGCTATTGGTGATCCAACCACCATTACCGGCAATGACAGCTATAGCCTTGGCAACAATAACCAGATTTCGGCAAACAATGCCTTTGCCATTGGTAATAACATCGTGATTGCTACGGGTAGTGACAATGCCGTGGTTTTAGGCAGTAATGGCACGGCAAATGCTAACTCAGTTGCCATCGGCGCAGGCGCTGTGGCTGATCGTGTCAATACGGTGTCTGTGGGTGCAACGGGTCAGGAGCGGCAAATCACCAATGTTGCAGCGGCAACTCAAGCGACCGATGCAGTGAATCTGAGTCAAATGCAAGCGGGTGATGCTACAACGTTAGCGACTGCTAGAGCTGAGGCGAATGCTGGTAATGCTGCAACATTAGCCACTGCCAAAACTGCTGCGGATGCTGGCGATGCAACCACGTTAACCAGCGCCAATCAATATACCGATCAAAAAGATGCAAGCGTCAGAACCTTGATCACCACTCATCAAACCACGACTGATCAACGTTTTGCAGCGATTGAGCAGGATTTCACCCGCTTTAGCAACGATGTTGACTCACGCTTTAAACAGCAAGATCAACGGATTGACCGAATGGGTGCGATGAGCGCCGCCATGCAAAACATGGGTTCTAGTGTTGGTGGGATGAGACAGCGTAACCGTCTCGGTCTAGGTATTGGTGGGCAGGGCGGTGAGCAGGCGGTTGCAGTTGGCTATCAGCGCGCTGTGTCTGACAATACCTCGATTACCGTGAGTGGTGCGTTTACTCAGGATGAGGCGTCGGCAGGTGTGGGTGTGGGTTTTGGTTGGGATTAAACTCGGTCATTCCGCAACAATAAAAAAGAGCCTCTCAAGAGGCTCTTTTTTATTGTTGCAATTGCACACAATGCTGCAATTAAAACACCGCTTCAACCCGCAAGAAGCCGGACAAATAATGATCGCGATGTTCGGGGCGATCATTAAAAAAATTGACGTCACCACGGACAAACAACCAATCGCGCAAGAATGGCTGACGATACGACACCCACGGCCCATAACTGTCCATCTGTAGCTCTTGACCACGCATCCATCCGGCCACCGAGATGCCATACGACAACACCTGCTGATCGGCAAAGGCATGTTGCTGCGAGATACGATGGGTCCAGCTCCAGCCTCGTTCGCTGTCTTCTTCGGCATAGGTCAGTGCTGCGTGATAAAACAGCGGATCTGCGTGTTGTGGGCGGTATTGCAGTTCTAAGTCGGTACGCGCATACAGTTTGCTTTCCAGACCATAACGTAAGGTTTGATCCAATAAAGCACGGCTATCGGCATCCAATTGCCATGTTTTGCCTGCCTCGGTGCGTGCATAAATATCTGTACCGGATCGCACACCCAGATCATAGTCGGCGCGAATACCATGACGCATGGAGCCTAACCAGCGCAAGGCAATTGAGGCGTTATCCTTGAGGGCTTGATCATTGATGTCGCGCAAATTGGGGTTGGTTTTGGCTTGGCCTGTTGGTGTGCCATTGGCTTTGCTGTCTTGGCCAAGCGGAACACCGACCGATTGTTCTTCCTCTAAGGTGTCATCACCAAACACCAGCCGTAAGCGCTTGGTGGCATTGGGTAGGCGCAAGCTCCCGCGAATCCGGACGCGTGTATCAAACTCGTTGTATTTATCCCACGAGTTATCCAGCAGCAAGCGAACCTGTGCGCGGGGTTGCTTGGTGGCCGTGTTGCCAAACATTTGGTCAAGGCGTAGCGCTTGGTGATGCAAATACTCGCGAATGGTCGAGTGTTGATCGTCGACCCATTCGCCAGCTTGCTCGGTATCAATCGATAGGTTGAGTGGCATACCCAACATATTGGTATCGGCTGTAGGGTCTGCCACCGATGAGTCTGAGGGAGGGATTTCTGGCGTTAATGGATCGGCAGTCGCACCGTCAACCAGCGTTTGAGTATCAGGCGTCACAGCCGCGCCATTCGGTTGATCACTCGCAATGGCTGCTTGAGTACACAGGGTGCAGGCCAGTAATCCAGCCCAGCAAGAAAGTTTTAAAGACATCGTTTCTGTCATCGTCAAAAAAAGCCCAAACCAATGGCGTTTATACCATGTGAGGTTTGGGCATAGATCAGTGCTGCGTAGACGAATTGTCTACTGTATGGGCTTGCTCAAAGCATAACGTGCCAGCCAAAACGCCGTTTAGCGCTTAACCCAGCGTTGGCCGTTCCAGCGGTAACGAGTGTTATAGCGATAGGTGCTGTCATACACCCGTGTTGAGGTAGACAGGCGAGCGGTGGTCGGTCGATTGGTAATAGTGGTGGTTTTGTTGAGGTCGGTATGCGTATGGGTTTGACCGTTTGGCTCAATGGTGGTGGTGGTCACGGGATCGATGACGGTGGTTTTGGTGATTACGCCGTTTGGCGTGGCGGTCATGGAGCGTTGAACGGTCGCTGGGGCGGTCTTGTCCACCACCACGGTGGTTGGCGCTTGATCGACCAGTGCATTGGGATGCTCAATGATCACGGTCGAGTTGGTATTGCTTGGCGTACTGACAACGACGGGCACACCATTGATGGTTGCGGTTTGCACGGTTTTGCCAGTGGTGACGCTGGCAATGTTGCCGGTCGCTGGATTAACAATCGCGGTTTGGCTGGTGCTGGCGACGACAGCAGGATCAACCACCACAATTGGGCGTTGATCAATAATAATCGGGGCATCGCTGGTGGTTGGGGCAGTGCCTGTACCACGATCAATCATGACTGCCACATCTGCGGCGTGGGCGGTACTACTCAGGAGCGCAAAGGCGGCGGCGAGTAGGCTTAGGCGTGCGGTCTGGTGATGTGTGTTGATCATGCGGGCATGCTCGTTGTTGTTGGTTTGATGAGCTGACTGTAGCAAGGGGTGGGATGGTGATTTGATGCAGATCGGTGGGTGCTGCGGGTGTTTATGGTTGCGTATGCGTAGATTGTGTGACGGCTGGATGGGGGTGGGTAAAGTGCTATGATGAGATTAAGGCTGATGAAGCAATAAAAGAGTATAAAAATGGATATAGCTAAACGTTTTTTGTTGGGTGATTTTCTGGTGAAATATCGGTTTTTTACGCAGGCTGAAGGTGGTCGAATGAATCCTGCTTTGCAAGGCTATCGTTCAGATTGGGTCTATGCAGAAGACTATGAAAAATGGATCGAGAATAAGCAACCGTTATCATTGCCGATATACATGATTCATCCTTTGGCGGTTGATGAGGATAATCTACAGTATTCAAGTCATGAGTTTATGCCCAGCGAAGGATTTGCTGATATGCGTATCCTTTTTGACCAGATGCGCCCAGTACATCGCAAAAAAATTAGAGTTGGGGTGAAAGGTTATTTTGTTGAGGGTTCGCGGCGAGTGGCAGAAGCAGAGGTGATTGATATTTTACATTTAAATCATTATGTTGAGAAAATTGACTAGATTGTGAAATATCTAAAAGTTCATCTATACGGTTTTTCCCAAAAAAGCCCCCTGCAAATGCGAGGGCTTTTTTTATATCAAACAGTCTTAGATGCATTCCAATCTGGCTGCTCCTGACTAGGAAGTAGCCAGATGGGTGCTTGCTTGTAATTTTTCGCTTGAGTTAGCGGCTAAAAAGCAAAGGCATCATTGAGCGGATCTTATAATCGGTATCGTATAAATCAAAGCTCGACATGTATAAGCGCATACCTGTCGTGGCGTCTGCTGGTGGCACACGCAATGCTAAGCCTTTATAGATTGGATGATATGCTGCAATTGGACAATCTTTTCCAGTAGGCTGAACGAGCATGTACTGAATGGTATAAAAAGTTTTGGAGTCAGGCGCTGGCTTAACTGAGCCTTCACTAATTTCACAGTCACCTTCAAACAAGGTGCCTGTTAATGTGCCAGCAGCATCGATATTGATTTGATGGCGAATCGTATTGCTTGAGGTCATTGATTTCCATGAACCAGACAGATCGGCTGGTGTAGTAATCAAGTTGCTCGTCATCGCATCATAATCTAGTGAAATTGAAGCGAGCTTAGTATCTGGAATACTAATGCTTGATGTTACTTGACTCGTTGTATTGATTTGTACAAAAGATGATCTAATCGTTGATTCTGGAGTAAAGTCTATACCTGAACCGAAAGATAGTGTGGTTTTACCATGGCGGTCTCAAGGTTGAAGTGCAACAGCGGCTTTTAGTCGAATCACTTCTTGGGAGAATACCTCGTCTGGCGTCATAAAGCCCAGTACCTTTCGAGGACGGCCATTCAGCGCTCTGGCA
>JBBKWH010000022.1:0-7372 GCA_037968855.1 Moraxellaceae bacterium
CTTGATTTTCAAGGGTTTTTTCATATCTGAAGCCTGTAAAAAGCGTCTATTTTTGCCCACGGTTTGCCCACGACAATTTGTGTCGCAGGATCACCCAGCGCGTAGAATCTGGCGGCCAATAAGCCGGATGGATGGATGTGGGGCTTTTTTAGGTCATCAAAAAAAATGGTAATTAAAGTAATCTTTGATAAGAATCATCTCTAATCTATTGTTTATTAAAGACAATCAACCTTTTTAAAAAGGTAATTTTTAGGTCATCTCAAGGTAATTAATTACCATTTTTTGAAGTAATCATGAATTACCCTATAAGCCGTTGTTCTGTATTGACTTTGATGGTTTGGCCTGTCCTTTGATTACTGGAAATTACCTGTTGAGGTAATCCTTATTTCGATGCAAAAACATCAGCTTAGATAGCAGTTGCTTGGTCGATTACTTTTATGACCTTATTTTTGCTCGCCTCTTCAATTTGGCGGTTTAGGCCGTGGATCAGATCGTGGATTGGGGTTCGATCCTCGTCTTGGTTTTTGCTGCATCAGATTGCATCAATCTGCATCACTGACACCCACCCTAGAATCGGCCTAGACGCGAGCAACCACGCCCCTTAGCGTAGGATGATGCAGTGCATCAAAATCGCTACATCAAGAAGCGGCAGGTGTGGCGGGGGAAGCGCGAGCCGTGACCCTCCGTTGGGCAAAAAAAACCAGCCCGAAGGCTGGTGGTGGATCTGATGGAGGTCGATGGTGTGTTGATTGGCCTAGCCGGTTGCGATCGGCTGCAGCAGCTCATATGGCTCAAAGCGAATCACCTCGGCACCCAAGGCAAGGTTGATGTCCAGCAGCATGTTTTGCAGTGGCCGGATCTCGTTGGCATAGAACACCCGTGCCGCCTTTTCAATGTCACCAAAGCCGCCAGCGTTTTGTGGGACGACACCCAGCAGCTGTGGTGGGATGCGATGCCCTGCCAGTTGGTCATCGCGGCTGGCCATCTTGATATTGTAGAACTCGTCTTTGGCGGCGACTTCAGCCAGTGGGATGACTTTGACCCCGTCCTTGTTTCCCCCTGGTGTGTAAATCATCAGGTTCTTAAAGTTGCCTGCGCCTTTGGACTGGGCTAAAGATTCCTCCAAAGCATCGATATCTTCTTGGGTTTGCATGGCATCGGACAGGTGCAGGATGAAACCTGCATGTGCGCCATTTTTATAATAGCGCCGACGGAACAAGGTGGCGGACTCATTGAGCAGGATGGCGTTGACGCTGCTGAGATAGTCCGGCACGCCATAGATCTCTTGGATCAAGTCCTGCTGGTACAGGTGGATGATTTCGTCCGGTTGAAATGGATGCTGCTGGAGGTTGAGTCCGGCTTGAATCTGGTAATAGCGGTTCAGCTCAATGCCTCGACGCATGTAGGTGGCGGGTCGGCTTTTAAGGCCCATCACCCCACCCAGCCGATTGCGTTGGATGTGCAGGTAGCCGTTGGCAAACACCAGCAGGTTGGTGACCAAGGCGCCAAACTCCTGCCGACTGAGTAAACGGTGCGGCACAAAGGTTGTGGTGAGGATGTTGCGTTTGACCACCAAGGCACTGGTGTGGTGGCTGGTGGCTCGGAACAGTTTAGCTACCGCTTGAATGTCATACGGCAGGTCATACCAATCGGCGTACTGCGGACAAAAGCCGTATTCAAACATGCTGTGGCCATCGAGCACTGGCTCAGGGTCACCGAGGCTAAAGATCTGGGTTTTGGCCGTGGTTGGCAGGTTATTGGTTTGGACGTCGGTCATGTGAATACTCGGATACGGCTGCGTTGTGCGCCAGTGGATGAGGGGTCGGTGGTGTCAACAATCGGCGCACGCTCTAGCGCATTCATGATTGCCCATGCTTTATCGGCATGGCCGGTTTCCATACTGCGGCTGGCGATCAGGGTCATTTGCCCACCACTGCCGGTCAGAGATTTTTTAATCGACAGGAACGACTTGGCCACGTCTTGTGATCCGGCATCAAATTGCAGGCGGCGACGGGTCAGTAATTCTTTGGCGCGTAGGGCCATGCGGGTTTTGATCTCGACGTTGTAGTTGAGCCTGACCAATGCGGGAAAGAACTTGACCACGTGTTCGGCCACCGACATACCGTTGCCGGTGTTATCAATCGCCATGTATTCGACGTGATAACGCTGGCAGAACTTCTCGATGTGCTGGGCTTGGACGTGCGGTGGCAGGTGCTTAAAGTGAATGTGCTCCAGTACCCGATACGGCTTCATCGGGGTTTGCGGTGGTGCGATCACCGCTAAAGCAGCGTTGTCACCTGAGAACGATGGGTCATAGCCAATCCAGACAGGGCCTTGATATGGCTGCGTCCCAAACGGTTTGAAGTCTTTCCAGATCTCCCATGAGTCGATCATGTTCGGTTCAATGATAGCCAGTGGAAAATACGAGCCGGAGTCATCGACAAATTCGCAGTTAAATAAATTCTCGAATTCATCGTCGCTGTATTCGTCCAGCAGGTTCTGCCGGTTAAACAAATCACAGCCCGCCGCTTCTGCATCATCCAATGAGACGATTTGGCGGGTCTTGCCGTCGGTACAGGCCGTGGGACGTTTCAGTGCGGCTTTGCTGACATCAATTTCTAGGGTGCGTTTGCGCTTGCCGTCTTTACCGGCCCAAAACGCATAGGACTCATGCAGGATGCTGGAGGGCGTTGACAGGTAGATTTGCCGATAGTGTTTTTGCGAGGCCATACCACTGGCGACTTTTTTAAAGGTGGCAAAGTTACGAATCCACATGAACTCGTCCATGATGGTGTCGCCATGCCGACCCTGTGCAGTCAGCGCATTGGTTCCCAAATAATAGATGGTGAATTGGCCGTTTGGCCCATTGATCACCAGTGGATCACCAACCAGCTCAATATCGGTATGCTCCAGCACAAAGGCTTTGATGTATTCAATAAATTGATAGGCTTGCGCTTTGGACGCCGACATAAAGATTTTGTTTTTGCCGGTCTTCAGACCATCAATCAGCGCCCACATCGCAAAGGTATGGGTCGCGCCAATTTGACGGGATTTGAGCAACAGCCAACTGCGTGATTGCTCAACCGATCCGACCCACTCCCTCTGGTAACTAAACAGCTTGTCCTCAAACGCCTTAATCAGTCGATCCAGTTGATCCTCGGTGATTTCATTCTTGAGCTTTTTCTTGCGGGCGGATGAATTGCGTTCGAGCAACTTGGGATTGAGATCCGACTCGGTACCGCCATGCCGGTATCGCTCAATTCGGGCAGTGCGCTCCAACTGGCGAAACAAGGCATCCAGCTCTTTGTAGTCAGCATTGCTTTTGCTGTCTTTGCTGATCACCACCAGCAAGCGACCACGTAAGCCGGTGGTCACGTCATCATAAATATCGGCCAGTTTCCATTGGTCACGCTGTTTCCAACTTTCGACCGTGGATCGGGCTTGGCCGAGTTGCTGGGTGATCTCGGTCACGCTATAGCCTTGGGCAAACAACAAACGCCCCTGCTGGCGTGGGGCGAGTTGGCTGTAATCGGGCGTCTCTGGGCTTGTCTTCATGCGGCTACTGTAGCCGAGCGTTTCATGCTGTCTTCTGACTAAAAAACCGATTAGCGCCTAATCGGTTTTTTGCTTATTGCGATGGCCTTTGGGCTGCATACAGACTGCCCACATCGAAGACGGATGTGTGGATGTGATGGCAGAACTGGCGGGTGATGGTCGACAGGTCAAACGATTTCGCATGGCGCGAGAAGGTCAGACCGTGGATGGTCGTGTGCTGTCCCGTCAAGACATCGTGGACATGGCCGAGACCTACAACATCGACGAATACGGTGCGCGGATTAACGTCGAGCATATTTCAGGTTATTCGCCTGAAGCCCCGTTTAACGCTTATGGCGATATTTTGCTGGTCGATGCGGTGGAAGAAAACGGCTTGCTCTGCTTGTACAACACCATCAGCGCCCTGCCCAACCTTGTGGCCATGTTAGCCAAAGGGCAAAAAATCTATCCGTCGATTGAATTCATCCGTGACTTTGCCGGTCGTGGCAAAGCCTACCAAGTCGGCTTGGGCTTTACCGATCGTCCTGCCTCACTCGGTACACAAGCCATCAAATTTAATGCACTCACCCCTCATGGCCACGTGGTTCGCACTGCGCCAGATCAGGAGATTTTTATCATGTCGCAGCATCAACCACAGACCTTTGCCAGCAAAATTTCAGCCTTGCTGACCGGTATGTTACCTAGCCAAGCACCCAATGCCACTGTGCCGGTGGTGACTCAATCGGTACAGCAACCTGCCACAGCCCAACCCATGCCAGCCCAGACGGTACCCACGCAACAACCGGCCTATGGCATGACACCCGATCAGCAGTTTCAAGCGGCGACTTACCAGACCTTATCGGCTATGACCGGTCAGCAGCAGCAATTGGCACAAGCCATTCAACTATTGGCCCATCAAGTCCAACAGTTACAACCTGCGGCCCAGCCAAGCACTGACACCCCACCGACTCAGCAACCCGTGCTTCAGCAGCAATCGGTACAAACACCCGCTCCAGCAGCCACATCAACTGCGCCCAATCCTCAGCCAACCCATGCGCAACCCAGCATGGAACAACTGATGGCCACGTTGGTGAATGGTCAGCAGCAGTTTGGGACGTTGCTGATGCAATTGGCTGCTGCACCCGCCTCTGTTGCTGCGCCGACTGCCACTGGCGGTGCGGGGATGGCCAACGAGTTTTAAGCCAACGGATGGCTGCTTTTTTTATCAACAGTTTTGCTGATGGTGTTGTTCGACCCCTTGCTGACGCCATCAGCATTTTTTAAGGATGATCCCTATGGGTGTTGCATTAAATCCCCAGACCCGTCAGGCACTTGGTCTTTATCTGACCAACATCTGCCGTCACAACAATGTGGCCAATACCACTGAGCGTTTTGCCGTCCAACCGCTGCCACAGCAGAAGATGATTTCGGCCTATCAGCAGTCGGCTGATTTTTTAAAGATGATCAACATCATCCCTGTCGACAACGCCGCTGGACAAAAAATCGGCTTAAACGTCGGCTCGGTGGCCAGTAACACCAATACTTTGGTCAACCCGCGCCGTCCTACCCCGATGGGTGCTTTGGATGAGTTGGATCAGTACCTGTGTACCCAAACCAACTATGACGTGGCCTACCTGTATGTGCTGCTCAACGCATGGTCACACATGCCGAATTTTCAGCAAATGTTGGCGCAGATGGTGATCAAGGCGATTGCCTTGGACAAGATCAAAATTGGCTTTAACGGCATTGAACGTCGAGCGCAAACCGACAAGATTGCCAATCCATTGCTGCAAGACGTCAACGTGGGCTGGCTAGAGAAAATCCGCATCTGGGCGACTGAGCGCACCTATGGCGGTGAACTCAATCAAAGCACTGGCAAGCCTGAACTGAAGATTGGCGCAAACCACTACTACAAGACCATCGATGCGGTGGTGGAAATGGCCATCAACGAGTTGATTGCCGAACAGCATCGGGAATCCCCATTGGTGGCGATTTGCGGTCGCGGCATCTTGAATGACAAGTACCTGCCGATGATGAACCAAACCCTTGATCCGACCGAACAGATCGCGGTGCGCAACATCTACGCCAACAAGCAGCTCGGCACTATTCAAGCCTTGCATGTGCCGTTTTTCCCGCAAGGCAAGATCCTGATTACCAGCCCAGACAACCTGTCGATCTACATCCAAAACGGCACGATCCGCCGCTTGATCAAAGACGAACCGGAATGGGATCGCTTGGCAGATTACCAGTCGGTCAACGAATCCTTCGTGGTCGAAGACTACGAGAAATGCGCCTTGATCGAAAACGTGGAGTACGACTAATCATGTCCACCAATCCAATGCGCCAACACTTTGAGCGCACCCGCGCCATCAAACAGCAACAAGCCAAAGTCGAAGCAACTCGTCCACTGGGTCAACGGTCGATGACCGGTGCGCCAGTCGCACCGTCTGATCAGGCACATGTTGTGGCCGATCCGAGTGCCGATGCCTTGCTGACTGAACCCACCGGCAACTTTGAACTGCGCATGCATAGCGACCTGCAACGGCTCAAAGCCTTGCAAGCGGTGCATGGGCCGAATGGCAAAGTCGAGCTGAAGCAGCAGTTGTTCCCCAACTACACCGCGTATATCGACGGCACCTTAGCGGTGGCCTCGCCCATCCAAAACGATGTGCTGATGCATCTGATGGTCTGGGCCTTGGATATCAACCAGTACGACTACGCCCTGCGGATTGCCGAATACGCCTTGCTGAATGGTCTGGTCATGCCAGATCCCTACAGCCGTGACGTCAGTAATGTGTTCGCTGAAGACTTGGCCGAAGCCTTATTGAAGGATGACAGCATCAGCGAGCATGCCGACTTAATTGGCAAAGCCATCGATTTGCTGCGTGGCCAAGACTTGGTTGATCAAGTACGGGCCAAATTGTTTAAGGCCCAAGGCCATGCCTTGGTCAAGTACCGGCCAACCGAAGCGCTCGCAGCGTATGAAATGGCAGTACGACTTGACCCCAAAGCCGGTGTCAAACAGACCATCGACAAATTGACGCGTGACCTTGCCAAAGGCCATGCCGATCCTGAGTCGCCCCGCGACGCACCGAGCGGCTCGCAGGACACGGCAGAAACATCTGATGTTTCCACCGCTGCTCCTGCGTCCACCGCTCCCTCTAGCGTCAGCGGAGACTAACCATGCTGGTCAATGCGCCGATCAATGATCAAGTAGTGGTTGAGAACACCCGCTTGAATCTGCCCTCGATCCAACTGTCACGCCTGAGTGATGTGACGCGCATTGACAACAACATGGGTGAATCGTTTTTGGTTGAGAAGATCCGTCATGCGATGGATGTGATCAACCGCCAAGTCATGGACGTGCCGCTGCCCCTGAACGAAGCGAAGGAACGCTTCTATGTTCGGGCAGTCCTCTTTGAAGCCGGTGCATTGATCAGTGAAGAGAACGCTGATTTTGATACCACCAGCAGTGGCCAAGACCGTGCTGAAACGGTCAGCAACAAAGCGCAGCGCCTTCGTCGTTTGGTCAATCACTGCATTGCCGACATCACCGAACGTCGTCGCAATCGAGTGACGTTGGTATGAGCAGCGCTGTGCTTACCCAGCAGGGCGAAACATTGGATGCATTGGCTTTTAGAGTCTATGGCCAAGACAGTGTTGCCCTGCTACCCCAATTGATTGACATCAACCCCACCTTGCTCCCTGTGGCGATTTTACCCACGCACAGCATGGTGGTGTTACCAGATCAACCGGTCGAACGGACGCAACGACCGACACTCAAGTTATGGGATTGACATGCAACCGCAAACGCCAGATCCAAACACCAGCGCCATTG
>JBBKWH010000023.1:0-6367 GCA_037968855.1 Moraxellaceae bacterium
GGCATGCACAGATCCAGCCCGATTGACCAAGTCGTTCCTTGGCAAAAACATAGCAAAACGGGGATGGTCAGATCGGTGAGAATCGCCAAAATCATGTGGGAAATGAGCGGGTCAGAGCGGATCAAATTGCTGGATATATATACAATACAGATATACACATGAATCACATACACATGAATCACTCGATCTCCATACCAGCAGTGCCCACAAGGCACAGCTGCTGTTGTCAATCACCTAGTATCTTGTGCTGCCCCCTAGGCAGCACTGTTGAAGATCAAATATCCCTCACCCCCTGCTGCCCCTAGGCAGCGCTGTTGGTCAATGGTCACTCAGCACTGGTACAGCTGTTCTGATTGTGCTGGCTGGTTTGTATTGCTGTTTGTCGTGATGCTGGTTTGTGCTGATGCTGTTTTTTTTATTGATTGACGCTGTTGTATGAGGAATCAAATCAGGATCTCAGCATGTCACACCATCCATTGCAATCCAGCCATGGTTTATCGTCCTTCAGCGAGGAAGACCCAGATCAACCTAACGAGACAGGTTCAGGTTTAAATCGGTTCTACCGCTTTGAACAATCGAGTGCAGGCACGGGGTATTACTCGGTTCTAGCCGATCAGGTCACGCTTGTTGATGAAGTTACTGCGGGCTTTGTGGCGTGGTATCGCTTGGTCGTCTATTTGTCGCCCAGCAAGCCGGTTAATCAGCCACAACCTGCGGTGCTCAGCGGTATCAGTCAAAAAAAACGTGATGAGTTTTTTGAGCTCTTGCCGGTACTCAGTGCGTATCGACTCAGCTGTGCAGATCACCTGCTGGTCCATGATCAGGTAAGCCTTGCCTATCGCGTGTTTATCAACCATCCGCAGCGCTTACGTTGTGATCCAGCCCCATGTGATATGCCTGAAACGCATGAACAGTACAGTATCCGCAAAGAGGCCTTTGACCAGATTCTTAAAGCCATTCGCCACGCACTAAATGGCACTGCAAACAGAATCATCAAGAGTAAACAGCACTATGAACAGCAGCGCTTACTGACCCGCTATCAGGCCTATGTCGAGCAGTTGATGCGCCCGAACAAAAATGGCGGTCTTCGCCGTTTGTTGGTGATTCGCATTGATGTTGGCTTACAACGCGCCAGCCTGTATAAACATGATTTACAGCGCTTCTTGGGCTACTTGGAGCAATTCTTTAAGCCCTATCGGCTCAAGCCCCATGCGCATAGGCCCAGCAACGACGTCTGGCAGCATGTCAGGGGCGACGGGTGGAGTTTGGCGTAGAAAAAGGCTGGCATGCGCACCTATTGCTGTTTCTTGATGCCGACCACCTTATAAGTGATTATAGCGCGGCAAAGGCCTTAGGCATGCATTGGATCAACGTGGTTAAGCGTGCTCAACGGGGGATTCAAGCGCAAGATATGGGGCTGTGCCACAACTGCCATATCAACAAGTCCCAGTATCGTGATCGACTGGCCTTGGGGCTACTGCATAATCGCAAGCCCAATTTTAATAAAAAAATGCACAACCTCCTCACCCATTGCCTGCCCTATTTGTTTAAAAGTCAGTCTAGTGTTCGCTACCACACCATGCCCAAACAACGGCTGCTGACCCGTGGTGAATCGCCGTTCTCTAAGCACGGCATCCCCAAGCGTCCCACATCACGTCGTCGGCCGAAAAGCCAACAACAACCCTCACAACAAGCACGCCATCAACCGCTGCAACAACCGCCACAACACCCCTCACAACAGCATAGGCCAGTGAAGATCATCAAAGCCAAGCAGTATCGCCGCAGACCCCACAACGGCAAGCCCAACCAGCAAAAGTCTGCCAAGGCATTGCAAGACCAGTGGTGGAATCAAGCGGACTGGTGGGAGCGAAACAAGTAGCGGCTGTGACCATGATGGATGGGTTGGTTGATGGTTGATGACTAATAACTGATCTTCAGTCAGACGCAGTCCATGAGGACTGCGTCTGAGTGTCAACTTGAGTGGCTTCAGCGAATTGACTGAAGTTGAGTGGCTTAGGCCTCAGTGGCCGACCGGCCTGATACGCGATGGCTAAGCTTGCCAGCGTCTAGTCTAACTGTTGGCTAAGATCAATGTACCAACCACCAGCAGCATGATCACCCCACCAATCAACTTCCCCACGGCAGGAAACATCACCGCAGGCCAGACCAAGCCTTGGCCGAGGTGGTAGGCAAAGCCATGCAGGTCATGCGTGGCAAAGTGCTGATACAGGGCAAAGCCCAACCCAATCACGGCATACAGCCCAAGCAATCCATATTTAATCTGAGGGGTCATTTGTCGTCCTCTCCTAATGCATAATGTCCCAGTGCGCCCAGTAACCACAGCAGTAGCATCACGCCCACAAAGGGCAAGCCACCGGCAAAGATCACCACCAAACCCACGAACAGCACCCCTGCTATTGCTCTCACAGTAGGCTCCTTCGCTCGTTAAAGAGATTCCCAGACCGTTAAACAAGTTCCCCAACCCCCAAAAACGAGGGTAAATGGTCAAACAAGTTCCCCAGCAACCCATCAGGATTGACTGGCTTTAACAGTCCTGTTGCTTGGCCAAGACAGCCTTGGTTTAGCCATTGGGATACTTGTTCTTGCAGAACGCCCCCGCCTCAAGCACGACGTCGGGGAAGTCTTCGGGAACCTGTGAGGATTCGGACAGCTTGTCCAAATAGCCATCGGGATAATGCGAAGTGATACGGTCGTAGGCACACTCACAAGCATCATCATTGCCTGCGGTATCGTTGAGGGTGCATTGGTTCATAAACACCCGCTCAGTCGGACTAGAACAGGCGCACAGCAGCCCGAGCAGGCTTACAGCAAGCCAACAACGGCCGATACGGGACAGACGAGAGGAAAAGGGGGTAGCAGGTGGATCAGACCACCCGCGTGGTGTCACTATCAAAGCCATGACGAACTCCTTAGGTAAAAGGAATTCCGCCACTGCACTGCTAAATACGGGTGGCGGAACGAAAGAGGGTTAGCAGACTGACACCTAAGAATCAGCACGCGCGAACGCGTCCCCCTCCCGTTCCACCGCAAAGGGGGACGAGCCAAGGCACGCAAAGACCAGAAGGTCTTTACGTCTTAGGTGAATCGGTCTGCTAAAACCGGCAGGCATCAGGCCTGCCCGTCAAGGATAGCGGGTTTAAGATTGCAAGGGCAATCCATCGCACTGGATCAATAGGATAAAAGGGTCAACAGCGAGACACGCATCACCACAGATGCACCACCAGACACGAGCTGGCTTGACCACAGATTAGATCCATCCATGAATCTGTCAGTAGTCGTGTAAAAATGCCCACCACGCCATTTTATGGCTCAAGGATATACAACCCTTGCACCCAGACTCTTTTTGCCCGTTCTGCGCCATCCCTGACGCTCGTATCCTGCATCGCAATAGCAGTGGTATGGTGATTCGTAATGACCACACCAGCCATTTACTAACCGCATCGTGAAATCTGACTCACTGGCTGACTCGTCATCAACAACATGGCTTAGCGCTGTATGGTCAATAACAACAGATCGGCTTTACTGGCTTACCCCTCGCCTCACATCGGATTGCGCAACGGGCCGACCAACAAGCCGTTCAGCAACAAACCTACCTGTGGCTTGAGGGCAAGTTGACGGAGTCTGCGGGGGTTAGCGTGTTGGGATGGTTCTAGTTCAGCGGAGTTTAAAAAGGGACAAATTCCGTGTCGTATAGTTTTTACTACCATCCTTGCTTAATCTTAGAAAAATCTAATGCTACCTTTTTGCCGTGAATCACCTAACGCGACGCTTCGTCACGAGTGAAAGGATCTAGTGTTTGTTCCATCTTTTGTTTTGTATACCCTATCTAGCTACTGGCCAAATTTGAGTTCAATAACCATGAACTCCTACCTTTTTGCCGTGTAATTTTTCTCTTTTTTAATTTTTCTCTTTTTAATATTTTTCGGAGCGTTTTTCGTTTTTATTTTCAATTGCTTACAGACTTAAAAACTACCTTTTTGCCGTTTAATCCTACCTTTTTGCCGTTTCACACCTACCTTTTTGCCGTTTGAAAATCTATTTACTACCTAAAAAAAAATGGTAGGATTTGATCAAAGGATCTACTTATTTTGGCGCAAGAATGAATCATCAAGAAAACGCCCTTGTGGTCAAAGACAATCGGTTGATTGAGGCAAGCTATCGTCTGGACTTGTTTGAACAACGGGTTATTTTGATGGCAATCGTACAAGCTCGCGGCAAAAAGGTAGTAATTACGCCTGAGTCATGGCTTGAAGTGTCAGCAACGGACTATGCTGGCGTTTATGCTGTCGACATCAGCACCGCTTATAAACACCTAAAATTAGCTGCCGACAGTCTGCTATCACGACAAATCGTCTTAGAGGGGATTGACCCGCAAACACAACAACGTGCCGTGCTTAAAACACATTGGGCCACGCATACGCTTTATATCCCTCAGCTTGCTCAAATTAAGTTAAGACTGTCCGACGTTGTCATTCCATATGTGACCAATTTGGAATCACATTTTACGAGTTATCGACTAAGAGCGATTGCCGGTATGGGCAGTGCGTATGCCATTCGGCTGTACGAATTGCTGGTTCAATACCAAGCCATTGGTCATCGCCGATTGTCGTTGGTTGAGTTAAGGCGCTATTTGGATGCACATGAAAAATCCTATGATCGAATTGATAATTTCAAGCGAAAAGTGATTGATATTGCGGTTAAGCAAATTAACGAGTGTTCCGATCTGTCTGTCCAGTATGAACAAATCAAACAAGGACGAGCGATTATTGCACTAGATTTTTTGATCAATACACTAGAAGAGCCCGTTGCTGCTGAGCAGATCAATAAAGCAAAAGAATCACCAGATCATCCTGTAAACACTGCTGATTCAAAGTTGTTGTCGGGTCTGGCTGGTCTGGAGCTGGTCATGTTTAATCAACTCAAAAAGCTTGATCCGAGCATTACAGAGACCAAAATCAGAAAAGATGCCGCTCAACAAAAGGTCAGCGAGATCTTTGTAATTCAACAGATGATTGAGCAATTCAGTGAAGGTGCTGTTTGATCGAATTATGCTTTGCACCGTCCAGATTTATTTTGATATAGATATCTTAAATAGGATAAATACCATGTGTATGATAAACATTTTGTGTGTTGTAAGGATAGTGTGTTGTGTGTGCTGTTAAAGACGTTCAACTAGAGCGTTTTTAGAGAGTTACTCACAGACACTGTATGATCCCGCCAGTGTAATGATAGATAGATGGTTACTTTAGATATCATAAACATCGTGTGTATGATATCTAAGTTGTGTGTGGTCTACATCATTTGTCGCGTGTTTTGCGGATGAGGTCAACTTGGGCGCTCATAGGAAGTTGTTCAAAAGCAAGGATAGCAGCCTCAATGATTGCGGAGTGAGTCAGATCGCTAATGCCAATATCTGATTGATTCATGACCTCAACAGCCAAACGCTTTTGCGCCTGATCAAGTCGTTCTCTTGTTTCAAAGCTAAACGAGATATTACGGCGCTCTTTGGTCACGCCTGTAACAGGTCTACCGCGTTTAGGTTGGTCTGAATCACTGCCTCTAGCCGCATCAATAAAACTGCTGACTTGCTTTTTTGGAAGATTATTAAATTTACTCATGCTCAAAGACTCTCAATTTCCATGACGATTTCTTCAACTTCTTCGCGTGCTTTTGCATTGCCAGATTCGTATGCGGTCAGTCCGGCATGATCAACCGAGTTATAGGCGCTTCGTTGACTAGTGATGGCGTTAAGCGGTTGGATGCCGATGGACTGGCTATAGTCTTTGGCTTCAAAAATGTCATTAAACTGGCTGGGTAAGGTTGGGCAGCGCGTAATGATTGAGCGACAAATGATGTTTGGGTTGTAGGCCGCGACTTCATCAATCAAGTTGGACATGTGCACCAGCGTTTCAAGGTCGCTAAATGACGGTTGGGTGGGAATCAAAAGATGGGTTGCAACAGTCATGGCGGCTCGAAGTGCTTTAGAGTCTTGTCCACCTGCGTCGATAATTAAGATCTGATATCTGTTTGCGAGGCTTTTAATTTCCCCAGCAATTTTTGCGCCGGTGAGTTTGGTGCAGAGAATTGGTTTTTGCTCACTGGCTTTACGTCGCTCACACCAACTGTAAAACGTGGCCTGTGGATCTGTGTCGATGGCCAAAATGTCTTTGTTTTTTGACTGCCAATAGGCTGCAAGGTTTTTAGCAATTGTGGATTTGCCTGTGCCGCCTTTTTCGCCACCGATCAAAACAATCATGACTGGATTCCAGTGAGTATGATGAATATCGTTTATACGCTACACGCTATGTTTTTGCAAAACATGATGTTTATCGTGTGTATTATAAAT
>JBBKWH010000024.1:0-3510 GCA_037968855.1 Moraxellaceae bacterium
ATTCAGCCCATTAGCAAATCAAACAGCGTCTTTAGTATGCGCCGTTGCTATAAATGAGCTCGTAGCTATGACTGTAGATCTCGACAATGTTGCCAAACGGATCTTCCATATAAATCATACGATAGGGCTTTTGATCAGGATAATAATAACGAGGCTTTGCCATTCGTTGCTTACCACCTGCCGCGACGATACGTTCAGCAAGCTCTTCAAGATTAGGATCTTGCACGCAAAAGTGAAAAACACCTGTTTTCCAGTATTCAAAATTATTGTCAGGATTAACCTGATTGTTGAACTGAAAGATCTCAACCCCAATCCGGTCACCGGTTGATAAATGAGCGATACGAAAACTTCCCCAACCGGAGCCAAACACCTCGGTACACATTTCACCAATGGCACTGTCATCTTCCGTGATTTCAGTCGGGGCCATGATGAGGTACCAACCCATCACCTCAGTATAGAACTGAACCGCTTTGTCTAAATCAGGCACCGAGATGCCAATGTGTGAAAAATTTCTGGGATAAACATTGCTCATGGTTTGTACGCCTGTTTGAAGATGATGGCAGTGTACAAACTCAAAATCATTACGTAAAATTATCATTTATTATAAAGATAAGTATGGTGTGTAATGATGAATATCACATGGCTACGTACGTTTTGTGCATTGGTTGAGATAGGCCATTTCACGCGTACGGCTGAGCATTTGCATATGACGCAGTCCGGTGTGAGCCAGCATATCCATAAGCTTGAAGCTCAGCTTGAGCTTGCATTACTGATCCGACAAGGCAAGCAATTTTCACTGACTGACGCGGGTCAGCGGTTATATACAGAAGCACAAGACATTCTCTTGCGCTTGGCGAGTTTGGAGCAACGCATTGCAAAAGATCCAACCCACGAGGGTGTTGTTCGTGTGATGTCTCCAGGTAGTGTGGGATTAAAGCTTTATCCGCATCTTTTGGCCCTACAGCATAGTCATCCAAAGCTCGTGATTGATTACCGATTTGCACCAAATGCCGATGTCGAAAAAGCCATTGTTCATCATCAGGTTGATATTGGATTTATGACAGCAATGTCAGCGATAGAGACAGTGAGCTGCACACCGATTGCTCAAGAATCATTGTTATTGGTGACACCGAGTACAGTACATGAGCCTACATGGTCACATCTTATCCAGCTTGGATTTATAGACCATCCTGATGGTGCACACCATGCAGCCATGCTTTTAGGTGCTAACTATGCAGCGTTTAAGCACAGTAGTGACTTTGAAAAAAGAGGATTTTCCAATCAGATTGGATTGATTTTGGAGCCTGTGAGTTTGGGTTTGGGATTTACGGTATTGCCAGCTCATGCGGTAGACGCTTTTCAAAAACCTCAGTTGATCAAGCGTCATCTGCTCGCAAATCCGGTCAGTGAGCCGTTATACCTTGCGATGCGCCAACAATACACACCACCCAACAGGATGCAAACTGTCATACAGGAAGCCAAAAAATGGCTGTAGCGTTGAGCAGGGTTGGCTTTAATTTTTTGTTGAAATGGCATGATTAACTAAGTACTACCGATAATATCAATTATCGGTAGTAGTGAATTTTATGTTTATCAATCAAATTTATTTGCTATCAACTTCACCAACAATAGATTGACTGGTCTCTATGATCATTGAGCTTGCCCATTCGTACTCTTCAACTCACGAGACCATGATTGATCCCCAAAATACTCAATTAAAATATCAATCAATGCTCTGACTTTGCGATTCGGAAATTGTCCCGCCGGACGCACCACATACATACCGAGTTCTGGAAAAGTATATTGCGGCAATAATGGAATCAGCTTTTGATCTTGAACATGTTGATGGATTAAAAAATCTGGTAGTCCACCAATCCCCACACCCGCCAAGATTGCCGACAACACGGCTTCCCCATTGTCAGTGCTAAAGCGACCTCGTGGCCGTACGGTAATGATCTCCTTCCCATCATTGAGTCGCCACAGATCACCTGTTTTTACCACCAGTCGATGTTGTAGCAATTCATCCAGCGTGGTCGGTGTGCCATAGATCTCAAGGTACGCTGGACTCGCCACCAAGCCGCCACTACAGGCAAAAATTCGTCGAGCAATCAGATTAGAGTCTGGCAACAACCCCAGTCGAATCGCACAGTCTGCACCTTCGTTGACCAAATCGACAAAGCGGTCGTTATACACTGTATCAATGTGTAGCAAGGGATGACGACGGGCTAACTCGGCAAACACGGGTGATAACTGACTTAAGCCAAAAGATAAGGGAGCCGCGATACGTAGTCGTCCAATCAAAGTTCCTTCAGGTGACATCGCTTCTTGTGCATTATCCAGCGCTTCAATCGCACGAGTGGCATGTTCTTTAAAGATTGAACCCGCCTCAGTCAAGACCGACCCTCGGGTGGTGCGTGAAAACAATTGCGTTGCAAGCGTATGCTCCAAGCGTGCCAGCCGTCGGCTGACCACCGATTTGGCAATGCCTAAACGTCGGCTAGCTGGACTCACGCCACCGGCATCAGCCACCTCAATAAAGGTTTTTAAGTCATCAAGGTCCATATAAGCATTCCAAGGTGGGCGGCTGGTGTTGCGATCTATCGTTGCGTTTTTGGCAACCCTGAGTCAGTCAAAATGAGGCTATTTGTCCTATATCTGAAACGCTATAGTGATTTTGTCCTGTGATCAACCCCCTATTTAGGAGTAACACTGAATGAAAGATACCTATCTGTCGGCGCTTGGTCGCTTCTTAATGTCTGTGCTGTTTATCGTTAGTGGCCTGTCAAAGATTGGCGCACCAGATGCCACCATTGGCTACATCGCTTCAGTCGGATTGCCATTTGCCACCATGGTGTATGGCATCACCGTGTTGGTCGAAGTGGGTGGCGGCCTGTTGTTATTAGTTGGGTTTCAAACTCGTTTAACCGCAGCCATTTTGGCGCTATTCACCTTGGCCGCAGGGTTGATTTTTCACAGTCATTTTGCCGACCAAAACCAAACCATTCACTTTATGAAGAATTTGGCCATTGCAGGTGGCTTGTTGCAAGTCGCCGCCATGGGTGCAGGTGGTTTAAGCCTTGATGCACGTCGTAGTGCATCTGTTCAACATCGTTAATCAAAGGAAATTGTCATGCAACTACTTCACATCGATTCTAGTGCCTTAGGCGAATACTCTGTCAGCCGTCAACTGACCGCAGCGATTGTTGCAGCCCAAAAAAGCACCCATCCCGATCTACAGGTGCGTTATTACGACTTGGCAGCCGAGCCGATTGCCCACCTGACAGGTGCTGAACTGGGCGTGTATCGCGGTGCAGAAGCCACTGAACCAGCACTGCAACAACTGGCCGCACAAAACGAGCAAGTCATGGCTGATTTCTTGGCTGCTGATCTGATCGTGATTGGTGCACCGATGTATAACTTCTCGATCCCATCGCAGCTGAAAGCATGGATTGATCGGATCTTGGTTGCCGGTAAAACCTTTCGCTATACCGCAACCGGTCCTGAAAGTTT
>JBBKWH010000025.1:0-21079 GCA_037968855.1 Moraxellaceae bacterium
CGCCGTTTGAGAATTTGCCGTTACGCGAGGCGGTGGATTTTTATCGGCATGAGCGCGATTGGGCGAATCGTTTGGTGGCGGGTGATTCGCTGTTGGTGATGAATTCTCTGATTCAAAAAGAGAGCATGGCCGGTCGGGTGCAGATGATTTATTTTGATCCACCGTATGGCATTAAGTATGGGTCGAATTTTCAGCCATTTGTGAATAAACGGGATGTCAAAGACCGCAAGGATGAGGATTTGACCCAAGAGCCGGAGATGATTAAGGCGTTTCGGGATACGTGGGAGCTGGGTATTCATAGTTATTTGACTTACTTAAGAGATCGTTTGTTGTTGGCGCGGGAGTTGTTGAGCGATAGTGGCAGTGTTTTTGTGCAGATTAGTGATGAAAATGTGCATCATGTGCGTGAGATTTGCGATGAAGTTTTTGGGGCGGAGAATTTCGCATGCGAGATTATTTTTGCAAAAACAAGTGGGCTTGGCAGTGAGCGGCTGAGTCGAACAAAAGACTATTTGATTTGGTATGCAAAAAAAGTTGAAGACTTGAAGTTTAGACGGTTATTTCGAGATAAAGCCGAAATGGCTGAGGTAGATTCTCACTACTCAACTAATAGAGATGGACTTATCTATACGCTTAGTGATCTTACAGGTCAATTCAGCAACACTCCCTCTTGTCTCTACGACTTTATGTTCTCAGGTAGAAAAGTAGCATCAAGCAATGGAAGGCAGTGGAAGACCACTTTTAAAGGAATGACAAGGTTATCTTTAGCCAACAGAATAAATGACATGGGTAACTCAATACGATTCGTAAGGTATTTAGACGACTCCCCAGCATCTCCTATTAATGATGTTTGGAGTGACATCGGCGGTAGCGTTCAAAGTAGAAATGACCCAAAAGTCTATGTTGTTCAAACTGGTGCAGCAGCCATCGAACGCTGTATGCTCATGACCACCGACCCAGCTGACCTTGTACTCGACATCACCTGCGGCAGTGGCACCACCGCCGTCGTCGCCGAAAAATGGGGCAGACGCTGGATCACCTGCGACACCAGCCGCGTGGCGATCACCCTCGCCAAACAACGCCTGATGACCGCAAGCTACGACTACTACGAGCTGAAATACCCCAACGAAGGCTTAAAAGGCGGCTTTATCTACAAAACCGTGCCCCACGTCACCCTCAAAAGCATCGCCAATAACCCCGAAATCGACAGCATCTACGAGCGCATGCACCCCGCTATTGAAGAAGCCCTCAGCCAACTCAACCAAACCCTACGCGGCCATAGCAAACCCTTTAGCGTCACCGAAGGCGCACGCAAAGGCCAAACATTAAACTTTACCGCCAAAAACAGCGACAGCCAAACCCTACCCTCTGGCGAAACCGCCTACAAAAACGCCCTACTCGAATGGGAAGTCCCGTTTGACTACCCCACCGACCCCGAACAACCACCCAAAAACCACACTTCCCAAAGCTGGCCAAACGGCGACAAACACCCCGTACGCCTCGCGTTTGAAGCCTTCCACCGCGCCCGCCAAGCCATGCAAAAACAAATGGATGCCAGCATCGCTGCCAATGCCGGACAAGAAACCCTGTACGACCAACCCGAAATCAACAAAAAGAAATTGCGCATCACAGGGCCATTCACCGTCGAAGCAGTACCGTTTGCCACCGTACTGGGCATGCACGAAGCCGAACAAACCGACAACACCGATGTGGCAATCGCCCGATCAGGCGAAACCTCACGGCAAAGCCAATGGCGCGATGAACTACTCAAAACCGGTATACGTGGCAAAGGCAGCCAAATGCTAAAACTCACCGGCCTAGAACCGATACCATCCGCCCACTATATCCATGCCGTTGGCACAGTGACCGACACTGGCGAACGCGTTGCAGTCAGCTTTGGCCCCGACTATGCCGCACTCGAACAACGCCAAGTCGAAATCGCAAAAAAAGAAGCGGGTGATTTATTCCCCACGCCGAAACTTTTAGTATTCTGCGCGTTTAGCTTTGACCCCGAAGCCGCCAAAGACATCGACAGCATCAAAGGCATTACCGCGCTCAAAGTGCAAATGAACACCGACCTGTTGACCGAAGACCTGAAAACTAAACGCGCCAGCAACCAATCATTCTGGCTGATGGGTCAACCGGATGTTGACCTGAAAAAACTTAAAGACGGCCAGTATCAAGTCGAAGTTAACGGCTTCGACTACTTCAATACCAAAACCGGTGAGCTTGATTCGGGCGGCAAAAAGAACATCGCCATGTGGTCGCTCGATACCGACTACGACAACCGTTCGTTATACCCACGCCAAGTCTTTTTCCCGATGGCAGGCAATAAAGACGGCTGGTATCGCCTGAAAAAAGATATTCGTGCCGAACTGGACGAATCAAGGCTAGATCAGTTTCATGGCACACGTTCATTGCCGTTTGCTGCTGGTGCAAACCGCTGTATCGCCGTCAAAATCGTCGATGATCGCGGGATTGAATCGCTCAAAGTGATGCGGCTGGCGGATTGAGCATGACCACAGCCCCACAATCACTGATCATCAATTCGCCGTATTTGTGTCCAACTCAGCATTGGCACAGTGAAGGCGGCAAACAAACGCTCAGCCAAGGCCGTCGTCCGGCGGGCTATGAGATTTACGACACCCGCACTCAAACCAAACGGGTCGAACCACTTGATCTAGTCAATCAGATTCGTCAACGTGTCGATGACTGGCGTGCGGCAGGCTATGAAGGCGCAAGCACTGTCAGCCTACAACTGCTTGAACATTGGCACGACAAAGGCGAATGGGAATCGCAGAGTTGCCGATGGTTGGGTGGTCAACGTGATAAACCTTTTTATTTTTGTCAGCTTGAAGCAATTGAGACCTTGATCTGGTGGGTTGAGGCTTATCCAACCTACAAGCAAGGCATTCATGTGCAAGGCGATGGCGGTGCATGGCAGCGTGTCTGCAACAAGATGGCCACCGGTTCGGGCAAAACCAGCCTGATGGCGATGATCATCACATGGCAAACGCTCAATGCACTGGCGCAACCCAAAGACGCACGCTTTTCTAAAGCGATTTTTATTGTCGCCCCCGGCTTAACCGTAAAAAGCCGTCTGCAAGTGCTGCTGCCAAGCCATGAAAAAAATGTCTATGACGAATTTAACTTGTGTCCATCGGGTTTGCGTGAGCGGATCAATCAAGCCGAAATCTTGATTGAAAACTGGCATACCCTAATGCCCAAAGAAAAGCAAACCCGCTCAGTGGTCAAAAAAGGTAAAGAAAGCGATGAGGCGTTTACCAAGCGTGTCCTTGGGCAGTTGGCCAATCATAAAAATTTGGTCATCATCAACGACGAAGCACATCACGCCTATCGCGTGCAGGCCGAAAGCAAAATCAGCAAAAAAGAAGCCGAGGAACAAGGCCAAGACCTTGATCAGGCTACGCGATGGATTGAAGGCTTAGACCGGATTCACAAAACGCGGCGGATTTTGCGCTGCTTTGATCTGTCGGCTACGCCGTTTGCACCGACCGGTAAAAAGAATACCGAAAGTGGCCTGTTTACATGGATTGTTTCAGACTTTGGCTTAAATGATGCCATTGAAGCCGGACTGGTAAAAACCCCGCGCGTGGTGATTCGCGATACTGCAACCGTCAACGCCACCACCTACCGCAGCAAGCTGTATCACTTGTATCGTGAGGAAGAAGTGAGTGAGGACTTTAACCAAAAACCAGCCTTGCCACCGACTGCCGATCTACCTGATTTGGTCGAAAAAGCCTATGCCTTACTTGCGCATGACTGGCAACGCACCGCAGCCGAATGGAAAACCGCAGGACACACCATCCCACCCGTGATGCTGACCGTGTGTAACCGTACCGAAGTCGCTGCGCGAATTGAACATTTTTTTAATCGTGGCGATTGTGCGATTGCCGAGATTAAAGCACCACTGCGTACCTTGCGTGTGGACTCCAAAGTGCTAGAACGTGCTGAAAAAGGCGAAACCAGCAGTAGCAAAGACAAAGACTATGCCGCGCATCTGGAAAACATGATTCGTGCCAGTGGTACAAGTTTGGATTATCAAGAGCGCATACTGGCCGAAAAACAAGAGCAACAATTGCGTGAATTGGTCGATACCGTTGGTAAGCGCGGCAAAGCTGGGCAGCACATCCAAAACGTCATTTCGGTGGCAATGCTGTCCGAAGGTTGGGATGCCGCCAACGTCACCCACATCATGGGACTGCGTGCATTTAGCAGTCAGTTGCTGTGCGAGCAGGTGATTGGTCGTGGTCTGCGCCGTGTCGCACATGATCTGGATGAACAGGGCTTTTTAACACCAGAGTATGTGAATATTTTTGGTGTGCCGCTGTCGATTTTTCAGGATGTCGGTGATGATGGTGGCACGCCACCCACGCCCAAGCCGAGTACGCGAGTGGAAGTTGAGCCAGAACGGCACACGCTACAAATCAAATGGCCAAACATTGTGCGCATCGAAACCGTCATGCGGCAGCAACTCAGCATTGATTGGTCACAAGTGCAGCCGCTCACCCTTGATCCGATGCAAACTCCATTGTCTGCGGAGATCACACCATCTTTAACCGGTGCTCCACATCTCGGGTTGCTATCAAAAATAGATCTCGAACAGGCAGCCGATGATTTTCGGATGCAGTTTTTGATTTTTAAAGCCGCACGTCGTCTTTATTTTCAGACCAATGATCAGTTTGATATTTCAAAGACCCATCTAGCACAACAACTCGTTGGACTTGTTGAAAAATTTTTACACAGCAACTTATTGTTCATCCCTAGCGACTGGCATCAGGAAGAGATACGAAAGAGGCTTCTAATTGGCCTAAATATGGGCGTGATTGTTGGTCATTTAAGTCAATATTTACATGAGCAGAATCTTGAGAAACTTGCTGCTGTGTTTGCAGAGCCGAAAGCGATCAGCTCAACCGCCGATATGCAGCCTTGGCAAACCACTCGGCCATGTATGCCAACGCAAAAATCTCAAATTAGTCATGTGGTGTATGACAGTACGTGGGAAAAAACCGCAGCCGATCTATGTGAAAATATGCCAGAAGTGGTGGCATGGGTAAAAAACGATCATCTGGATTTTTCGGTGCGCTACCTGTGGAAGGGCAGCACAAGGTTATTCATTCCTGATTATCTGATCCGACTCACCAACGGTAAAACTCTCGTGCTTGAGATCAAAGGCCAAGACAGCGAAAAGAACCGCGCCAAACGTCTTGCGATGCAAACATGGGTTAATGCAGTTAATGAGCAAGGTGCATTTGGTCAGTGGTGTTTTGATGTTGTGTTTGAGCCAGCAAAAATTCGTGATGTCATTTTGCAATATACATCTTCAACAGTGACTTGATGACACTCTCCACCCCCTTCTGGCTGCAATTCCACCACCCCGATGTGCGCGACTTGGCTTTTGCTATCGCCTCACCGCCGATCTTAAGCGCATGGCCAGCGGCGTTGCTGCCGGATGTCGTGGCAAACGACCATGCCGAGCAAGTGATCTGGCCAGATGCTGATTTTTGGATGGGCTATGCACAGGCGTATCACCATCGTCTGTTGGCATTGGATCAACAGCCAGAGGCTTTGGTTGATCATTTGGCCCGTCTACACACCACCCGCTTGGGCACACGCTTTGAGGCGCTGATTGCGTTTTGGCTCAAGGATCGTATCGGCCATCCCTTTGAGTTGATCGGTCAAAATATTCAGCGCCAGCACGGCACACGCACCATTGGCGAGTTAGATCTATTGGTGCGCAATCATGACAGCGATCAAGTTGAGCATTGGGAATTATCGATTAAGTTTTATCTAGGCGAGCCACCGTTTGCACCCGCCGATTGGCGTGGCTTAAACCTGCGCGATACCTTGGCGCGCAAACTAAGCCATCTGTATCAACATCAATTTGCCGCCAGCGAGGCATTGGGCCTAGCCATTGAGCAGCGACGTGCCATTGTCAAAGGTCGTTTGTTTTGGCCTATCAGCTTGCAGCAGCAGCCTCATTTATTATGGCTTGCGATAGAGTACCTCAGCGGTGAGTGGTCGGATATCGCACCGCTGGCCGAGCAGTCGGATATCCACTGGCGGCGGGCAGATCGCGCCGAATGGTTTAGCCCACGCGAGTTGGCTTGGCCTAGCCAGCCGCACTATTGGTACAATGGCCTATATCTGGGTGAGCAACACAGTACCGCTAGATCACACACAAGAATGCTGCGACTCAAGGCATTTTTGCCACCGATCCCATACCATTGAAACAAGACGCTTACTCCCCGTTACCATTTGTATGTGTTTGTCTGCGGTGGCGATTGTTAGCGTTGCATCTACACCTAATTGCTTCATCTGGAGAAAACTCATGAGCAAAATGATCGCTGCTGTTGCCCTTGTTGCTGTTGTTCTGACTGGCTGTAACACCGTTAAAGGCTTTGGCGAAGACGTCCAACGTGGCGGCGAAAAAGTTCAAGGTGCAGCCGCTGAAACCCAGCAAAAAATGTAAGACCGTAACACCATTTAAAAGCCTGCCCTATGCAGGCTTTTTTGTGTCTGATCTTTTTTGCCCAGTTCATGATGAATCTCGCTAAACTGAGTACAACAAAGCTGAGTGTCACAAAACTGAGCGCTACACGATCAGGCTGCTCAGCTAACCGCCTTGCAATGATTCGCACCAAGCAAAAAATGATTTTAGGATGAATGATCATGGATACAGATGTTGCCCGATCAATGCTGTCTTCGGTTTTTGGCTATGATCAGTTTAGAGGGCAACAACAACTGATCGTTGAGACCTTGGTTCAGGGCGGTAATGCACTGGTGCTGATGCCAACCGGTGGCGGCAAATCACTCTGTTATCAACTACCCGCCTTGCTGATGTCTGGCACCACCATTGTGGTCTCGCCATTAATCGCGCTGATGAAAGACCAAGTCGATACGCTACGCGCCTTGGATATTCGCGCCGAGTATCTCAACAGCAGCCTATCGATTGAGGCACAGCGCGAGGTGGAGCGTGACCTTAAAGGGGGTCAACTGAGTTTGCTGTATGTCGCCCCAGAGCGCTTGCTGAGTGCCGATTTTTTGGCGATTTTGGCCCAAGTGCCGATTGCCCTATTTGCGATTGATGAGGCGCATTGCGTCAGTCAGTGGGGTCATGATTTTCGGCCAGAATACCAAAAACTTGGACTATTGGCCGAATGCTTCGCCCATGTGCCACGGGTTGCGCTGACGGCTACTGCTGATGATCGCACCCGCAGCGACATCATTGAGGTATTAAAGCTGCATGATGCGCCGGTATTTTTGTCCAGCTTTGATCGGCCGAATATTCATTATCAGATTGTCGAAAAAGACAATGGTCGCAAGCAGTTGTTAGAGTTTATCCGCCAACAGCCAGAAGGTTCAGCTGGCATCGTGTATTGCTTGTCACGTAAACGGGTGGAAGACACCGCAGAATTTTTGCAGGCGCAAGGCTTGGCCGCACATGCCTATCATGCCGGACTAACTCAACAACAAAGGGCCGACGCACAAGAGGCATTTTTATTGCAAGAAGGCCAAATTGTCTGTGCCACGGTGGCCTTTGGTATGGGCATCGACAAGCCTAACGTGCGATTTGTGGCGCACTTAGATTTACCAAAATCACTCGAAGGCTATTATCAAGAAACAGGCCGTGCCGGTCGTGATGGTCTGCCGTCTAAAGTCTGGATGGCGTATGGACTGAGCGATCTGATCAATGTGCGGCGGATGCTCAATCAGTCTGATGCACCAGCCGAGATTAAGCGCATCGAAGCAGGCAAGCTGGATGCGCTGATGGCTTACTGCGAAACCGCGCAATGTCGCCGTCAGGTGTTACTGGCCTATTTTGGTGAGCAGCTTGATCAACCATGCGGCAACTGCGATATCTGCGACCAGCCGCCACGCACATGGGATGCCACCGTGGCTGCACAAAAAGTGCTATCAGCAGCGATTCGTAGTGGAAACCGTTTTGGCAGCGCCCATCTGATTGATATTGTGCTGGGCAATACCACCGACAAAATCAGCCAGCTTAAACATGATCAACTGCCGACTTTTGGGGTGGGTAAAGACTTGAGCATCGCGGCATGGCGTAATGTGATGCGGCAACTGGTCGCACTCGGTTATTTGGTGCCGGATGATGACCGCTTTGGTGGCTTAGTCGCGACCACACAAGCCCGCTTGATCTTGACCGGTCAGCAACGCCTAGAGCTGCGTGAACTGGCCGAAAAACCCAAAACCAGCGGCAAAAAACTGCGTAACACTGCGGCCCTCACTGATCTGCCATTAGATGCCCAACAACGCTTTTTGGCGTTACGCCAATTACGTACCAGTTTGGCGCAACAGCAAAGTGTGCCGCCGTATGTGATCTTTAGTGATGCCACCTTGCGTGAGATGGCGTTGGCTGATCCGATCGATCCGATTGGCCTACGCGCTATTTCTGGGGTTGGCGACCAAAAACTGGCGCGATACGGCGAGGCGTTTTTGGGGGCTCTAGATACTGTGCGGCATCAAACCAGCCAGCCTAGTGATCAAGCTGCCTCAGCCGAACTTAACCCGACCCTTGACCCAATCAAAGTCAAAAAAACCGACACACTCAAAGCCACACTCAATCTGTTTGAGCAAGGACTCAGCCGTGATGAAATCGCCGAGGCACGCGGTTTGTCAGTCGATACCATTGCAAGCCATCTATTTAAACTATGCCAAAAAGGGCGCTTAGATCAGCAGCAAATCTGCGATTTAAGCGCGGCACAAATTGATGAGATTCAGCGCACTGCCATGCAACTTGGTCACAACTTTTCCACCACTGCATCAACAGCGCTAAAAGAAGCGCTGGGCAACCGTTACCGCTATAGCGACATCAATATGGCCTTATGGCTTGGTAGTCTGGAGCAGACCTAAACACCTGCATACGCCTAAGATTATGCTTAAGATCAGCATGTCACACCCACTCAATGCCACACGCCCCTGCAAGGATCGCAACATGACAGAATCGACAAGCACAACGCTGCCCAATGCAACACTGCCAAAGCTGCCGCGCGACAGACAAAACGACTATAGCCATGAGATGGCCAAACAACGTCGCACGCTGATCCAACAACACAGCAACAGCAGCCTAGAGCACACCGGACGCTTTAGCATCGACCCCGACCAATTACGCGGCAATATCGAAAATTTTAGCGGTTGCGTGCAAGTGCCCATGGGCTTTGCAGGGCCGATTTTGATCAATGGTGAACATGCGCAAGGCGAATTTTATGTGCCGATGGCCACCACCGAAGGCACACTGGTCGCCAGTTATTCACGCGGCATGCGCCTGACTCGTGAAGCAGGCGGTATCTTGACCACCGTCACTGACGATGCCATGCAACGCGCGCCGATTTTTGTGTTTGAAGATGCACGAGCGGCACGCGATTTTGGTCAATGGGTCAACGCAAACTTCAACCAAATCAAGGCCGCTGCCGAAGCCACCACCCGCTCTGGCAAACTGCGCGACATCGAACAATACAGCGCCGGAAAAATGCGCTGGCTACGCTTTAACATGACCACTGGCGATGCCGCAGGGCAAAACATGGTGTCCAAGGCCACTCATCATGCCTGCCAATGGATCTTGTCCCAACAGCCGCCACGCCTTGAACATTTCAGTCTTGCGGCAAACTTTGATACTGACAAAAAACACTCTTTCGTCAATAGCTTGCACAGTCGTGGCAAACGAGTCGTCGCCGAAATCACTCTGCCCGCTGCTTTGATCGAACAAGTCATGCACACCAGCGGCAAAGCACTGTTTCAACAGCGACAACTGTCGAATTTAGGCGCATTTATGGCCGGCTCTGCCTGTAATGGCGCGCACTTTGCCAATGGCGTGGCAGCAGTGTTTATGGCCTGTGGTCAGGACGTGGCGAACGTGGCCGAATCCAGCGCGGGCTTTGTGTATAGCGAACTCAAAGACAATGGCGATTATTATTTTTCGGTCACCATTCCCTCGTTGATTGTCGCCACCTATGGCGGTGGCACGGGCTTACCGACTCAGCGCGAATGCTTGGAGTCGATGGACTGCTACGGTGCAGATCGCGCCTATAAGCTGGCCGAAATCATTGCCGCAACCGTGCTATGTGGCGAGCTATCACTGGCTTCGGCGATTGTGTCGGATCAATGGGTCTCAAGCCACGATGCATATGGGCGTAATCGGCCCTAAGCACCATCAAACTCCCCCTTGCCAAATACACGCTGTTTGCATATGCCGCCACGCAAACAGCCCATGTAAAACGCGTTATCATATCGGCATACACAATCACCAGTGGCAACCCGATGCAGACCTTTAGCCTTGATGGACACCCCCACGTTGCCTTATGCGACTTGCTGAAACTCGAAGGGCTGGCCGACAGTGGTGGCGCAGCCAAACAACTGATCGACGATGGCATGGTCAGTGTCAACGGCCAAACTGAATTACGTCGTCGCTGCAAAATCACTAGCGGCCAACAGGTCGAAATGATGGGACAAACCATTGTGGTCACGGATTAAACCCTACGCGATAGCCGTTGAGGGCTGCTAAAAAAACCGCTTAAAAGCGGTTTTTTTATGCCGTGTAAATTATGGCGTATCGGTCGCACGTAGCGCCGCATCAAACCACTGTTTGCTCTCAGCCATACAGGTTTGGCTAACCAATAACCAGTGATAAACAAAGGCTTTGTAGTCTTGCTCGGTCTTAATGCCCATCAACTTATACAGCACCGCATCATCCGCCGACTGCCACAAGGTATGCGCCAAAGCATCCGTTTGCGGGTCAACATCCACCACTTTGACGGTTTTGACATCAGCCCATTGCTTGGCTAACGGTGCAGTGGCATACGGATACAGCACCAACGGATCGTTTTTGCCGCCACACAGCAAGGTTGGGGTGCGTGGTGTCCAACCCATTTGGCTAAAATCATTGCGTTTGACCGCATTTAAAAATGGCATCACCAAACTGGGGGCTTCGCTCGGATTGGCCAGTGCTGTTGGCATCTGATCCACATAGGTCTGCCGAATATTGGTCGCTTGATCATCACCACCATGCCATGGCACACGCTTTAAGGCCAGCATACTGGTCATGCCAAAGCGACCGGGCAGTAAATCCGCAATCCGATCCGCATACGGTTCACGGAACATCTGGCTAGGGGATCGATAGATATTACCGTACACCCGCTGATACGACACAATCGCATACGCCAAAGCCAAATGACCCAACTGGGACGGCGTTTTGGGATTAATCATGTGCTGCACATAATCGGTCAATGCAGCAGGTGCGGCACTCGAACCGGCGGCAGCCAAATCAAACTCACTGGCTAAGGCGCTATCACTTTCGATGGCTTGCTGGGTAGCCAATGCCGCATGCCCACCTTCGGAATGACCAAACACCATGACCTGACCATTCAGCGGGACTTGATCTAGCGTCAAGCTTTGCCGTGCCGCACGCATGGCATCAATCATGGTGGTGGCTTCAGAATCGGCATGCACATAGGGATGGTACGGATAGGCCGACTTACCAAACCCCAAATAATCGATTGCCACCACCGCATAGCCTTGACTGGCATAGAACACTGCCAACTCTTGGGTGGTATGGTCATCCATATCGGCCAGCGTGCGCGAACGCTTAGTTTCGGTACCGCGTGCATAAGCAATCAAGGCATGTGGCTGCTGACAGACGGCTGCACTACCCGTTGGTGTCAGCAACACCGCAGAGGCATTGGTTTCTTCGCCATTGGCACCTTGGGTCAGATAGTTTAGACCCTGTACGTTAACCCCACAGACGGCCTTATTGCCGAGCATCTGTTGATACGGTACTTTTTCGGCACCAAAACCATCAATCTGTGCAGGTTGATAATCGCCTAAGCGCTGCGCAGGCTCAACCAAACGTCCTGTTGGCAATTGCGGCAAGGGCTGCTTATAGACCAAACTTTGACAACCCGCCAAACCAGTCAGCGCCAATCCCAAGGCACCTATTTTTAACATTCCGACAGACATTGCTTACTCTTGTTTTAGGAGGCTTAAAAGACAACATGCATCATTTCAGTGTCTAGGCACAGCATCAAGACCAAGCCTGTACCCGATGTGAGGATTTATAGAAAAAACCCGAACCAATCGACATTTTCTGCCGATCAAAAGGATCAGATGTGATCAAGCTGTACTGATGTATACCGGCTTTTTTTTGCATGAGGCGCAAATTGCTCTAGAATCGAGCCACCTCTTTTATGCAAACAAGTAGCTTCTCATGTCTGCCACCCTAGACCTCACCTTAGACCTGATCCGTCGTCCATCCGTCACCCCACTGGACGCAGACTGCCAATCTGTGATGGCTGAACGCCTCAAAAAGATTGGCTTTGTCATCGAGAACATGCGCTTTGGTGATGTCGACAACCTGTGGGCGCGTCGAGGCACGACTGCACCAGTCTTGTGCTTTGCTGGCCATACCGACGTGGTCCCTACGGGCGAATTGAGTCGTTGGAACTCGCATCCGTTTGCGCCAGAGGTTCGCGATGGCAAGCTGTATGGCCGTGGCACGGCAGACATGAAATCTGCACTGGCAGCTATGGTGGTGGCCTGTGAGCGTTTTGTGGCCAAGCATCCTGATCATATTGGCTCGATTGCCTTTTTGATCACCAGTGACGAAGAAGGCCCGTCGGTCAATGGCACGGTCAAAGTGATCGAAACCTTAGAAGCTCGCCAAGAAAAAATCACATGGTGCTTGGTCGGCGAGCCGTCGAGCAGCAAACAACTCGGTGATGTGATCAAAAATGGCCGTCGCGGTTCACTCAACGGTATTCTGACCGTCAAAGGCAAACAAGGCCACGTCGCCTACCCACAACTGGCCGATAACCCGATTCATCGGGCTGCACCGGCGCTGGCTGAACTCACCCAAGAAGTCTGGGATAACGGCAACGACTTCTTCCCTGCCACCAGCTTTCAGATTTCCAACATTGGTGCAGGCACAGGGGCAAACAACGTCATTCCTGCCGACATGACCGTGGTGTTTAACTTCCGCTTTTCGACCGAAGTCACAGCCGAACAACTCAAAGCGCGTACCCATACCATTTTGGATCAACACGGTGTGCAATACGATTTGGCGTGGTCTTTATCGGGACAACCATTCTTGACGCCTGAAGGCGAACTGGTCGCGGCAGCCCAACAAGCCATTCGCGACGTTGCAGGGATTGAAACCGAACTGTCTACCAGCGGCGGTACGTCTGACGGACGCTTTATCGCGCCAACGGGTGCGCAAGTGCTAGAGCTTGGTGTATTAAACGCCACCATTCACCAAATCGACGAGCATGTCAATGTGGCCGAACTTGATCCACTGACCGACATGTATCAGCGCATTATTGAGCAACTACTGACTCAGCCTGCTTAAGCTACACCCACAAAAACGGACGCTATTTGCGTCCGTGATTGATTTTGTATTGACCCAGCGAATAGGCCTTGAGTGGTTGATGTATCTCGCGTTTATCGACTACATCATCAGACTCATCGTCAGTCTGGGGTCTATTTTGCTGCAAGGTTCGATGCTTACTCGCCCGCCCCGTCACTCGCTCGCGCCATAACCGAAATGACGATGGTTTAAGTGACTGACGCATCAACCGAATCACATCGGCCTCGCTTAAGCCATATAGATTTAAAATTGCCTCAAAAGGCGTGTGATCTTCCCACGCCATTTCGATGACGCGGGACTGATCTGCTGAGGTCAGGCTCATTTAGCGCATCCGATTGATTAGGCGATCTTTTTTGACAAACTGGTGATACAGCGCAGCCAAAATATGCGATGCCGTTAACAGCAAGATCAAGGGCCATAAAATATCAGTATGCAAATCATGAAAAAACCGACCCGTCTCGCGATCAGGCACCACCAATAACGGAATCTCAAATAGGCCAAACATGCTGACGGCACGCCCACCATACTGACTCATCAAAAAGCCTGCCAAAGGCATCATCAACAGCACGACATACAACAAGCTATGTACCACACTCGCCAATAACTGCTGCCAACGTGGTCCTGCCACTGGTGCAGGATCTTGCGATTTATGTGCAAAACGATTAATAAAACGCGCCAAGATCCAAAAAAAGAAACTGACCCCAAGCGCTTTATGCAGACTGATATACATAAAATTTTCGTCGGCAGTCGACTCATGCAAAAAAATCATCAGCCAAACAACAACCAACAACGCTGCGCTGGTCCAATGAAAAAACCGGACAGAGCCTGCCCAACGAGCAGAAGATGATGGGGGTTGTGCCATATGATGTACTCCGGTGCAAATGTGCGTTATCTACGCTAGGTGAATCAAGCACCGGATTCTAGACCGTTTTTGTTGTTTTGCGTGTATTAGACCGCGCCCAAACTCTGACTAACTTTATCTAAATCAGGAATTTGGTAATGATCTCCTTCTAACCGAACCAGCTGAAAACAGTACTTAAATCCATGATCTGCTTGATCCTCATCATGTAAGCCAGAAATCCGTACGCGTTGGCTGTCTGGTTCTTGCTGGCTGAGCAAGGCAAAACGCTGCTGATCCGACTCCGACTCAATGACCACCGCTCTTACCGTATGCACACCTGCTTTTTGTTGACCCAACAACGACAAGACTGGCAATTGCTGACCATTCCATGTCAACGTTTCGCTATCACTCGGTGCTGCCAAAACGTCCAGTACCAATGACTGCGGAACCAACCATGCTGGCTCATCGACTGCATGCACTATATGAATATCAATCAGTCCGGTGGTTGTCGTCAGCAGGTTAATCGTTTGACTGACATCACTTTCTGAACGCGTTGACACCATGACTTGCTCCTTGTGCAATGAGATCTTGCATATCCTTGGTTAATTGATGCGCCAACATTTCAGGCGAGCCACTAAAGGCAACCATACCAGTGGCACGCATACTATCGGGTTGACTTGAGCAATCACTGGTTGCGGCAGATTGCGCCCAAATTAGCCCACCATGTTGGCAAACCACTTGCGCAGCATCACTGCCATCATCACCCATACCACTAAAGACAATCACCCGCATTCGGTCGGCAAAGACCTCACTTGTGCGGCGCATCATTTCGCTAATCGACGGTTGATACTGCCCTGGCCAGCGATCAGTTAACGGTGTCAGCACGCCATGCTCATCAATGGTCACTTGCTTCATGGCAGGCACAATCAGCACTGTTCCTAGATTTAACTGCTCAGACTCATCATGCATCAACGTGCAACGCCATTGATTATGCCGGACCAAGATTCTGGGCAAGATTTCTTGCATATGCGGGTCAATATGCTGCACCAAAATAAAAGCAACCGGCAACTGTGGCGGCAAGGCATCCAAAAATGCCTTAACAGCAGATGGCCCGCCCATTGATGCCGCCAAAATACACACTTGTAGCCACTCTGGCGCAGCGTTGGCCGGATCCGCATCGTCGGCATCCGTGCCAATCACATCGGTCAATAGCGGAGGCGCTTTGCCCAACAACTTGACCAGCTTACGCGACAAAATCCGCATCCAACGGCCATAGGCTTGTCGATCACCCGGTTGTGGTGCTGGATCAATGCCCAGCATAACGGGCGCATCGTAACCAATCCGCTCCATCACCTCTTCTTCATCCGAGACGTCAATCAACCAAAGATCTGGCCCAGACAGCAAATGATGACTTTGCAGTCGATCTGGTGGAATATTCTCAATAATTTCATAACCACAGGCATTAATAATTTCAGCCAAGGCAATACGCTGTAATGGACGTTCCGCAATCACAAACAGGCGAGGGATATCCCCCGCCGATGGCATAGATAAGGCCTGAATCATATTCGATTAACCATTGGCCGCAGCGCCGAGCAACTCATTGATGTTTTCAAGCAACTCTTGCTCTTGGAATGGTTTGCCCATATAGCAACTCACACCAATCGAGAATGCACGCTCACGGTGCTTTTCACCGGTACGCGAGGTAATCATGATAATTGGCAAGCTACTAATACGGGTATTGTGTCGAACCAACGTTGCCACTTCAAAACCATCCATCCGTGGCATTTCGATATCAAGCAGCATGATATCTGGAGTGATTTCTTCGAGTTTCTGAATCGCATCGACACCATCTTTGGCGGTAACCACCAAGAAGCCTTGACGCTCCAATAGACGTGTAGTGACTTTACGCACGGTAACCGAGTCATCGACCACCATAACGGTTTTCTGATTCGAGTGACTGGTCGTTGTCTCAACCAAGTCAACACGATGACCCACTTTTTGTGCACCAACCAGACGGGCAAGCGACCCAACATCCAAGATTACCACCACAGAACCGTCGCCCAAAATGGTCGCACCTGACAAGCCTGTTACACCAGCCAACTGCTGACCAACCGGCTTGACGACGATCTCTGAACGAGAGCCAACCAACTGATCGACTTGCAAGGCTAAATGCTGCTCACCTTGACGGACCAACAACAAGGGTAAGGACTGCGCTTGATCTTGCAAGTTGGGCATGCGTGTGCCGGTAATAAACTCACCCAAATAGCGCAAACGATAGGCTTGTCCTTGGTACTCAAAGCGCTCGTTATTGGTTTTGTAGATGGTGTTCAACTCATCTGGGCTGACCCGCACAATACGCTCAATCTGCGCCAATGGCACCGCGAAGTTACGATCACCAACACGCACCATCAGGGCATCGGTCATCGCAACCGTCAATGGCAAGCGCATAATAAAGCATGATCCACTGCCCTTGTTGGAGGTGACCATGACTGTACCACCGAGCAGTTTAATCTCGCTCTGTACCACGTCCATGCCCACACCACGACCAGAGATCTGAGTCACTTTTTCGGCGGTAGACAAACCCGCATGAAAAATATACTGCATGACTTCAAGATCGCTCAGCGGTGCACCATCTTCTAGCAAGCCACGTTCAATAGCTTTTTTGCGAACCGCATCAACATTAATCCCGCGTCCATCATCTTGCAGCTTAATCACAATCTCGCCGCCTTCGCGGGCAACATCGAGCACCACATGTCCTGTGGCACCCTTGCCAGAGGCTTGACGCTCAGCAGGTGTTTCTAAACCATGGTCAACCGCGTTACGCAGCATGTGTTCTAGCGGTGCAACAATCCGCTCCAAGATGGTCCGATCCAATTCGCCTTCGGCGTTTTGAATGATCAACTCGGCTGGTTTACCCAACTCAGTAGAAGTCTGACGAACCACCCGCTGCAAGCGTGGCACCAAGCGTGAGAATGGTACCAAACGCGAGCTCATCAAGCCTTCTTGTAGCTCTGTCTGTGTCCGAGACTGTTGTAGCAACAAGCTTTCTGAATCACGTACCTTTTCGAGCAAGGTAATCTTAAAATCCACCAAGTCAGATGCAGACTCGGCCAACGATTTGGACAGTTGGTTTAGCGAGGAGTACTGATCCATCTCAAGTGGATCGAAGTCTTGATATTTCTCACGCTCACCTTCGTGACGCGCCAAAATCTGTACTTCGAGCTCACCTTCCATCCGGCGTAGCTGGTCAGCCAAACGCTGCACAGTCGCACCCATTTCATCAATGGTATTGCCCAGACTGGTAGTACCCATTTCAATACGGGCACGGTTGATTGCGCTCTCACCAGAGAGGTTAATCATTTTTTCCATCATGCTGGCTGAGACACGAATCATCTCATTGGCGGATTGGTCTGAACCACCACCACGATTAAACAAACCATTCATTGACGGAGGTTCGGTGCCATCACCTTGATCTTCAACCACAACCTGAGCGATATCGCCCATGCTGCTATCGGTCATTTCACGCAGAACCAAGGCTGGTAATTCGATCAAAGACGCGGGTGACTTACGATAGGCTTTTAGTGCATCAATCAATGTATCCGGCTGAACCGGACGCTCACCGCGGTCCAACACCGTGACGGCATCTGCCAACCAATCATGACAACGTGCCAACAATGGACCGATCAAGCCCTCAGCAGAGGTTTTACCCAAAGCAAGATCTTCGTAAATAAACTCCATTTCGTGCGACAAATCACCGAGTGACTCAACGCCCGCCATGCGAGCGCCGCCTTTTAGCGTATGCAAACCACGTTGAAGCTCGGCCAGTGGACGCACGTTGGCTGGCTCTTTTTGCCACGTGGCCAACTGCATGCTGGTTTCATCAATGATCTCACCAGCTTCATCCAAAAAGATTTCAAGCATTTCTGGATCGGGTGCACTACCCTCGTCCCATGCCGCTGCCAACACATGCATCTGGCGCAAGCCTGTTGGCTGTACAACAGCAGGGGCAGGTGCGACAGGCATCGGCACGGGAACTGAAACTGGAGCAATCGTCGGCTGAATAGTGCTAGCAGGTGCGGACGAGGCCGACTCTGCTGCAACAGGTGCAGCATTAGTCGAGCCAGCGCCCGCTGTAGAAAAAAAATCAGCAAGCACACGGCTGTCATGCTGCTTCAAAAAGGCATGCAGTGTTGCAATTTCATCTGGGCAAAAGAACGACGTTCCTTCACGAACCAATTGGTCAACTTGTTGTGCCACCTGATCTTGCGAGTGACGCATAAAGCGCACCAGCTCCGGCGTGGCAGTCGCTCGACCTTCAACCAGTTGCTCATAGACCGTTTCAAGCTCATGGCCCAAGTCGCCCAAACTTTCAACGCGAGCCATCCGCGCACCGCCCTTTAGGGTATGCAAATGACGTTGCAGGACACCCAAAGCGCTGGTGTCATCAGGCTTTGCTGCCCACAGATCAAACTGTTGGTCAATCTCACGCACCACTTCTTCTGCTTCTTCCAAAAAGATCTCTAACAATTCAGGATCATTTTCGGTATCTGGCGTGACAGTATGCGTACGGGCTATCACCACTGCTGGTGTGCTGGTATCGACCGTCGGTGCCGATATTTGCACTGACTCGACCGCTTGATTAACGGTTAACCATGCAGTCAGGCTATCAATCACTGCCGTCTCAGCAGGTACTTTTTGGCTACCTGCCATGGCATCAAACATACGGGTCAAACTGGCATGTGCCGTGACCAACATTTCAACAAAGCCATCACTGATCAGCACACGATCTGGATGATCAACAACCGTTGCATAGACCGCAGTCAACTGCTGAGAGAGCGTAGCCAACGGGCGCACTGGCATTGGCTGCGCAGCCTCACTCAGCAACTGCATTTGCTCGTACATCAGGCTCAAATAAGGTGTGGCTTGAGTCGCATCACCCAGTTGAGTCTCTAACTCCCACTCAGCATCAAGCACATCATCAATGGCTAGCCCCATTAATTGAGAGACCAAACCTGCGACAGGCTCATCATCGCTAGAGTCTTCGCCCTGTTCCAATGCAGCAATGCGTTGAATTAAGTCTAAATCTTCGGCGCGCAAATGATTGGGCTGCTGCTGACGCAAATCACCCAAATGCACAGCAACACGTTGATGCAAGGCACGCAGGCAATCCAAATGTGCCGCCAATGTTGGCAAATGGTCACGCATCAAACGTTTGCACTCGTGCTCCATTGCCATTGCCATCCGGTAAACCGGATCAACACCTGACATTCCTGCACTACCACGCAAGGTATGCAGTGCACGCAACAACACATCACTGACCTCTGCACCTTGAGGATGCTGGTCTAAATAGGTCTGAATATCATCCAAATATCCTTCGGCCTCGGCCAAAAAGATATCAAGCAATTGTGGGTCCATCTCAAAGTGATTGACTGGCTCACTGTCATCACTGTCGATCAACGCATCTGCATCGGCTTGATCTAGCTCGGCATTGAGTGCCCCTGCCAGTGCTTCAAAGGCATCATCCGTAGCAGGCTCATCTGTGTCTTCTGCGCTCTCTATCGCTATAGGCTGCTCTTGGTCGCTTGAGGCCACCAGTTGTACGTCTTCTACCGAACGTCCAGCGCTCAGCTCTGCTGCCACATACATCAACGGTCGAATCGCCAATGAGGCTTCCTGACTTTCGGCAAAATCATTGACCAAGACAGGGATCATTGCCAACACATCAGCAATCAATTGCACCATCGATTGGTTTGGCTCAACCGACTGATCCAGCACACGATTGAGCATATTCTCAATCGACCATGCTAGCTCGCCTGAGACGCGCGCACCGACCATGCGCCCAGAGCCTTTTAAGGTATGGAAACCCCGACGAAACTCTTTGAGCGCTGTGATATCTGTAAAATCAGCGGCCCATTTTGGAAATTCACTATGGATGCTTTCTAAGACCTCTTCGGCTTCCTCAATAAAAATCTCACGAATTTCATCATCAATATCAAAATCATCTTCTGGCAGCTTGATCGCATTGATCTTGGCGAGCATGGCGGCCTGATCAGCCGCTTGATCAACGACTGGCACGGCAGCAACTACACTGTTGGCAGGTGCTATCTCGGCTTGCGTTGCTTCAAGCTTGGCAGACTCATCATTTGATATCGGGTCTAAATCAGGCTGCTTTGGTTGATCTGGCTCTTCTGGCCCATGATCATCTGGCGGTGGTAGACCTTTAGACAAGGCTTCGGCCCGCAGAATCATGGTGGAAGGGTCAATAGTCGACTGCTCGCCATCGGCATAGTTTTGCACCATTACGGGCACAGCAGCCAATACATCAGCGATCAACTGAGTCATCAACTCACTGCCCTGAACGCTGTTGTCTAGCACGCGATTGAGCATGCTCTCAACCGACCATGCCAGCTCACCCACCACGCGAGCACCCACCATCCGGCCAGACCCTTTGATGGTATGGAAACCACGACGGAACTCTTTTAATGCGGTGATATTGCTTAGATCAGCAGCCCACTTTGGATATTCTGCATGAATATTTTCGAGAACTTCTTCGATTTCTTCGACAAAAATCTCACGAATTTCATCATCAATATCAAAGTCATCTTGGGGCAGATCAATTTTAGCTGCTACGGGTTTTGCAACCACAGGTGCTGGCGCAACCTCCATCTTGACGGGTGCATCGACAGTCTCTACAGACGGTGCTTCATCCACCGCCTGATCAGCCTCTACCTGACCGTCATCACCATCAATCAGCGACTCAGGCGTCGCATCGTGATAGATTTTTTGACCACCAGCAATAGCACGCGATGGATCTTGTGCGGCATCCAAGAACTGAGTCAGCG
>JBBKWH010000026.1:0-12635 GCA_037968855.1 Moraxellaceae bacterium
GGCTGTGATCATGCCCGACCTCACGCAACTGAATACGGTATTCATCGGCCTGTTCAACACTGTTCGGCCATGCTTCGCTTAATACAGGATCCCATAAAAAAATTGGTGCGCTCATGTAAAGACTCCTTGTGATTTTTACGCATAGTATGCCATGCACTATAGGCATGATAATTTAAAGGTTTAACCGTTTTTGACTGCCTACCGCTCCAGCCATGCTAATGCCAATTGCTGCCAGTATCATCTGCTTAACCCACCCAAACCCTGATCTAATCAACCCCTATCAGGATTCAACAACCTTGCAACCGCAGCATTGACATTACTCTAATATGTAATAATATAACATTACATTTTTGCACGTCGCTTTGCCGTGTAGCCCTTTTTGATTGTTGTGAGTACGCCAGATGTTGACCGCCACACCCACCATCGCCAAGCCAACGCGCTTGCTGTATCCATTGCGCTTGCCGCTGTGTATGGCCATTGCTGCCATTTTATGTCCTATGCCGAGTTGGGCAGCAGATGACACGGTGGGCATGGCAAGCACCCCCGATGACGATCTACACGAAATGACCATTTATGCCGATCCGCTGCGTCGCTCGGTCAGTCAATTGGGGGCGGCGGTGAGTAGCGTGGGGCAGCAGCAGATTTTAAGCCAAAGCGGTTTTAATCTTGGTGATGCGCTAGAGGGGCAAGTGGGTGTGCATGTGGATCGCTTTGGCGCAGGTGCTGCACGGCCTGTGATCCGAGGACAGTCTGCGCCACGGGTCAAGGTGTTGTCGGATGGGGTGCAGTTGTTTGATGCGTCCGAGATTTCGCCAGATCATGCGGTGGCAACTGATCCGTTGCTGGCCAAGCGGATTGAGGTGCTGCGTGGGCCATCTACATTGCTGTATGGCGGCGGTGCAATTGGTGGGGTAGTCAACGTGATTGATGGCAAAATCCCTGAACAAATGCCGGAGCATGGGGCTAGCGGTGTCACGGCAGTTCGTGTGGATAGTGCAGCGTTATCGCGTGAGTTGATTATGGCGGCGACCACCGCCTTGAGTGATCATGTGGCCTTACATGTTGAGGGCTTAAGCCGTCGTGCTGATGACTACCGCGCACCCAACCAAGCCAGCGAGCGAGTGGCTGGAACGGCAACCGATGGCTATAGCGGCAGTCTGGGATTATCGTGGATTGATCAGCAGGGATTTATCGGTGTGGCCTATAGCCGTCAGGCCAGCGATTATGCCTTGGCAGGTCATGACCATGCCTATGAAGGCTGCCATTTAGATGGGGTGCAATTACATTGTGGTGACCATGATGACCACGAGGCCGATAATGATCATAGCGAAGAAGAACATGCTGCCGAAGCACCGCCTAAAGTGGTCTTGCGTAATGATCGTGTCGATTTACGCGGTGAATATCGCCAGCCGATGCAAGGCATTGAGGCGGTACGCGTGCGCGCCGGTTATACCAACTATCAACACCAAGAAATCGAAGAGGGCCAGGTCAGCACCACCTTTGCCAATGAAGGCGTCGAAGGACGGGTCGAAATCACCCATACACCGATAGCGGGTTGGACCGGCGTGGTGGGGATGCAACATGCCCAAAATCAATTTTCGGCGATTGGTGAGGAGCGGTTCTTGCCAGTCACTGATACCACCAGTCATAGCCTGTTTGTGCTAGAGCATCGTGATTTGGGTGAGCAATGGCATCTAGAGCTTGGCGCACGGCAGGAGTGGCAACAGATCCAAGCCGATCAACTAGACCCCAACACGGGCCGCCGCCAAGCCGAGGTGGATCAAAATGCCCAGTCATTTTCGCTGGCGACACGTTGGCAGTTTGTGCCGCATAGCACCTTAGGTCTGACCTTCAGTCGCTCACAACGCTTGCCCAATGCCCAAGAGTTGTATGCCAATGGCGTGCATGTGGCCACCAATACCTACGAGCAAGGTAATGCCAACCTCAAGGCCGAAACTACCCAACATGCCGAACTGAGCCTAAGCCACCACGCAGGCCCGCTCAAGCTCAATCTATCCGGCTTTTATAGTCAGGCGGATGACTATATCTATGCACAGACCTTGGATCGCTTTGAAGATTTTCGCTTGATTGAGTATCAACAACATGACGCGCGTTTTTATGGCGGCGAGGTCGAGGCCAGCTATCGGTTAACGCCATTGTTGACCAGCACGGTGTTTGCCGATCATGTGCGTGGACAGTTGCGACATGATGATGCCGATCAAAACCTACCACGCATTCCTGCCACACGTTTTGGTGCGCGCTTACAGCAAAAGTGGAATGGTTTTGATGGTGAGCTAGAATGGTATCGGGTCAATGCACAACGTGAGATTGCTAGTTTTGAGCAAGTCACACCGGCCTATCAGATGTTAAATGCCTCGCTGCGCTATACCAAAACCCTTGCCAATACGCGCGATACCTACAGTGTGTTTGTGACGGGGAATAACTTGCTGAATGAAGAAGCCTACGAACACAGTTCATTCTTGGCCAATCGCGTGCCGTTGGTTGGGCGTAATCTGACCTTTGGGGTGCAGTTGTCTTATTGAGTGATGTTTGAAAGCTATTTTTAATGTTTGCTTTGCAGCGTGACGATTGAGCCTTTAATGGTTCAATCGTCTTGTGGGCTAATGATGTGGGTTTTCAGTCGCTCAAAAAGTGGCTGAAGCCCCACAAGTTTTACACCACAATTGGCGTATACCCAGCTTTGGCAATTGCATCTTGCAAGACCTGCGCATCAGACTGAGGCGCATCAATCATCACCAAGCGTTGATCCATTTTAAACTCGACTTTGGCTTGTGGATCGACTGCTGCAATGGCTTTAGTGATCACACCAACACAGTGACCACAACTCATATCTTTCACTTGAAACGTTGTCATAACCATAACTCCACGAGAGGATGTGTACCGATCAGATGCCATCATCAACCTTGACATGATGGCAAGGTCAAGCATTTTTTTCACCATGCTAAAAACCGTCAGGTTGATCCATGTAGGCCCTCATCATTAGCTTGTTGATCGAGACTGCTATTGCCATGACCCGCAAAGATGCCAAAGCGTTGGTTATGCACGACGTTTGAAGAGGGAGCGGTTTGCTCAAAGTCATTTAAAATCGGGCATTGCGGTCGGTCATCGCCAGAGCAACCATTGGCCAGCGTTTGCAAGGTCTGCACCATCGACTGTAGATCGGTGATTTTTTGATTTAAGCGTTCGATATGCGATAGGGCGATTTTTTTCACATCAGCACTTTGTCGGCTGCGATCCTGCCACAGTGCCAGCAAGTCTTTAATCGCATCGACCGAAAATCCCAAATCTCGCGCCCGACGCACAAAGGTCAAGGTGTGTAGATCATCAGCCACATAGCGTCGATAACCGGCATCGGTACGATGGGCTGGTGCAATTAAGCCTATTTGTTCGTAATAACGAATCATCTTGGCCGAGATACCAGTGGCTTTGGCGGCTTGTCCAATATTCATTACTTTATCCTCACCCAGTTCGCCCCTTAGATTTTCAATCCACCAGTTTAAATTGCTTAAGACGCAAGGCGTTGCCTAAGACAAACAACGACGATAACGCCATAGCACCTGCGGCAAAGACGGGCGACAACAACACACCATTGAACGGATACAGCACGCCCGCCGCAATCGGAATCAATGCGGCATTATAGGCAAATGCCCAAAACAGATTTTGATGAATATTACGAATGGTCGCGCTCGATAAGGCAATTGCATTGGGGACGCCTTGCAAACTACCGGACATCAACACCACATCCGCAGCTTCAATCGCAATGTCTGTACCCGTGCCAATCGCAATCCCAATATCGGCATGCGCCAGCGCGGGCGCGTCATTCATGCCATCGCCAACAAAGACGATCCGACCATAGCGTTGACGAAGCTTTTCTAACGCGGCCACTTTGCCATCCGGTAGTACCTCGGCAATCACCTCATCAATACCCACTTGTTTGGCAATTGCTTGGGCAGTTTTTTGGTTATCACCGGTGATCATCGCCACGGTAAGGCCCATCTGATGCAAAGCTTTGATCGCCTGTACGGTCGAGGCTTTGACCGGATCAGCCACGGCCAGCATCGCCACCAATGTCTGGTTGACCACCACATACAATGGCGTTTTACCGGCCTGACCCAGTTCACTCGCCGCATCGGCAAAGGTCTGATGATCAACCCCAAGCTGATCCAAGTAACGATCCGCGCCAATGTACAGCTGATCAGTCCCGATCATCGCACGCACCCCATAACCAGTGACCGACTCAAACTGCGTAATAACAGGCAAGCTCAATCCCTGCTGCTGTGCCGCTTGCACAATCGCCATTGCCACTGGGTGCTCAGATTTCGCTTCTATGGCGGCAATTTTGGCCAATAGGTCGGGCTGATCTTGCCCCGCAACCACCACAAAATCGGTTAAGGCCGGTTTGCCTTCGGTAATCGTGCCGGTTTTATCCAGCGCCACCACTTTGGTGTCTTTTAATAACTGCAAGGCATCGCCCTGCCGAAACAACACTCCCATCTCGGCACCGCGTCCAGTGCCCACCATAATCGAGGTCGGCACCGCCAAACCCATCGCGCAAGGACAGGCAATAATCAACACGGCCACGGCATTGACCAAGCCAAAGGTTAATGCTGGACTTGGCCCAAACCAAAACCAGACCAAAAAAGTCAACGTCGCCAGCAGCATAATCGCCGGTACAAACCAGAGCGTGATTTTATCAACAATGGTCTGAATCGGCAGTTTCGAGCCTTGCGCTTGTTCCACCAGATCAATAATTTGTGCCAGTACCGTATTGGCGCCAATCGCCGTGGCTTGAATCACCAGTGCACCAGATTGATTAATGGTACCTGCCACCACTTGAGCGCCTTGTTTTTTTTCAACCGGCATTGACTCGCCAGTGATCATGGATTCATCCAGATAACTGCTGCCATCAATCACCTTGCCATCCACCGGAATACGCTCAGCCGGACGAATCTCGATCTCATCGCCCAATACCACCTGTTCAATCGCAATATCTGTGCTGATGCCGTTTCGTTTTACTCGTGCGGTTTTGGGCTGTAAGCCGACCAGTTTTTGAATCGCTTGCGAGGTACGGCCTTTGGCTTTGGCTTCCAAATAACGCCCAAGCAAAATCAGCGTGATAATCATCGCGGCTGCTTCGTAGTACACCGCCACCGTGCCCTGCGGCAATAATGACGGCAAAAACGTCGCCACTACTGAAAACAAATAAGCCGCCAGCGTACCAACCGCTACCAACGAGTTCATATCTGGCGCAAACCGCACTAACGCTGGCAAGCCTTTTTGATAAAAACGAAACCCACAGCCAAACAGCACCAAAGTGGTCAACACAAATTGCAGCAGCCAACTGTTGTGCATACCAATATGCAGATTGACCCACGCATGCACGCTGGGGATCAGGTGGCCGCCCATCTCCAGCGCAAACACAGGCACGGTCAGTAAGCCCGCGATCCAGAGCTGACGGCCTAATGTGGTCACTTCCTGTTCGCGATGCTGGCTGGCGGTGTTGTCGCGGGGCTGTTCTGGATTGATCGGTGTTGCGCCATAGCCGGTATCTTTCACCGTTTGAACCAACAGCGGTACATTGGCAGGCGCAGTAAAGGTGACGGTTGCGCGTTCTGTTGCCAGATTGACCTGCGCTTGGCTGACACCTTCGATGGCCTTTAGATTTTTTTCCACTCGACCAACGCAGGACGCGCAGGTCATGCCATCAATCGCCAGTGAAATGGTCTGCGATTGATCGTCTGGTTTTGCTTGGTTTTGTGTTGCGGCGTTGATCATCAGATGTTCCTTGGATAGGCTAATACTGATTGGTACTGATCACGCTACACCTTACCATGATGGGAAGGTCAATTGTTTTGAGGGAGATTTGAGGGGGTCATGTGAACAACATTGATGATGAGGATTTTCTAGTAGCGCAGTATGAGTGGGTTTCATATAACTTCATCAGCGTATTAAAAATACCATCTTATTAGACGGTATTTTTATTCACATCTACGGCTCTTTTAAACGTTCAATACTGCTCTGTAGGAAGGACATTGAATCTTTGTCAATCAGCAATCATCATCAATGAGCAACCTGCAAAACCCGCTCCGCATCCACCTCACCAATGATCCGTTGCGACACCTGCTCAACGCCCATTGGATCAAAAAACATCAATGCAGGCGGCCCGTATAGATGCATCGCCTCTAGCCATTGCCGCTGTGCCGAGGTATTGGCACTCAAATCCATCTGCAATCGCACATGATCGTGCCATGCATCAATCACGGCTGGATCTCTAAAGGTCGTACGCTGCATCTGTTGGCACGCGGCACACCAATCGGCTGAGACATCTAATACCACGGCTTTGCCTTGTTGCTGTGCATTGTTTAAAGCCGCTTGTAAGGCATCTGGACTGTTCACCACTGTAAATTCCACCCGTGCTGCACGGTCAGTCGTAGCGCCAGCGCCGACATGTTTGACTGCTGCCAAGGGATTGAGTGGATCATCTTGCCCAGTCGCTGAGCCAATCAACAAAAACAACGCATACACGGCAAACAATAACGCTAAGGCTTTAATCAAACGCGGCAGTCCTGCGGCGGCGGCTTCAAACGCACCCATCATCACCGCCGAGCCACCCCACAGCATGGCCCATAACAATAGACTGATCTGACCACTGATCACCCGTGACAGTAACCAAATGGCAACCGCTAACATGCCTACGCCAAAGACTGCTTTGACACGGTTCATCCAGTCGCCTGCCTTGGGTAGCCAACGACCACTGCCTGTGCCCAACAGAATCAACGGAATCCCCATGCCAAGTCCTAGACTAAACAGGGCCAAGCCACCAATTAGCGCATCCCCCGTACTGCTGATATAAATCAATACCCCTGCCAACGGTGCAGAGACACACGGCGACACCACCAAGGCCGACAGCGCCCCCATGATCAACACCGATCCCAAACGCCCACCTTTGTGCTGGCTCGACCAGTCATGCAAGCGATGGCGTAAAGCAGACGGCAATTGCAGATGAAATAAACCAAACATGCTGAGTGCCAAAGCCACAAACAACAGCGCAAAACTGACCAAGACGACGGGCTGCTGAAGCCACAATTGCACATTGGCTCGAGCGCCAAAAAAGCCCATCAATGTGCCCAAAATGGCATAGGTGCTGGCCATGCCAAGCACATACGCCACTGACAACTGAAAGCCACGCCATGCATTCAGACGAGCTTTGGATTCGCCTGCAATCAGACCGGACAAAATCGGCATCATCGGGAACACGCAGGGGGTAAAGGTTAGGCCAATGCCCAGTACCAACATGGTCAGCAACACCAAAGGCAAGCTGGCTTGGGCCAAAAAGCTAGCGAGTCCACTGGCCGAAGACGACATCGCCTGTACCGTCATGGGCTGCGCTGGCTGGCTAGGTTTACTGATATTTTGCTTAGTCGGCTGAGTGATGGGTGCAGCGGTTACGATAGAACTGTTCGAGCTATTTGCGACTAATGGAACCGACACTTCAACCGGCGGAAAACACAGGCCCGCATCGGCACAACCTTGATACTGGAGGATCACGCTCGACACGTTAGACGCGCTAGCCGATTGACGCTGAGCCAGTGCGCTATTCAGGGTGGCGATATCGACCGAGGCGCTGACACGATCATGAAACACCGTCATCAGACCAAAACTAGGGTCGTGCTTTAAGACGGGCTGTCGATCAAAGTGGAGCGGTACGGCCAGTGACTGTCCGTCTAAGGTGCGCAGTAGTATACGGTCACGATATAGGCTGTAATTTGGCGCGATTTGCCATGTCCACGTGATCTGTTGGGCGGTGGTTTGGGTACTGAGCGCAAACGCCTGATCAACCGGCAAAAACTCGTTATCGCCAGCGGTGGTGACCACGCTTGAGGTGTCATCGGGCAGTTGGCTAAAGTCTGGAATCGCTGCCTGAACTTGTAGACCTAACAGTAGGCACAGTACCCAGAACAAGATCCATAGCAGCATGTCTAGGTGGAACGGGCCTCGCACGCGTGACTGCCGATTTCGACCACGAGTCATTGCAACCGACATGCGATATATCCCTGACTACCCAAATGAACGGCAAGCCTAAACGGCTTTGCTTGGGCTTGCCTTAACGTAGGCTTAATGGGTGAGGGAGGTGTGCTGTGTAGGCTGGACGGAAGCAAAAACAATATCAAAACGGATCAACAGATGTCTCGTTTGATTTGGGAAAGCTCAACCGAATCATCTATCATTCTGGATCGTCGATATGATGTCAGTTTGGCAAGATCTTCAAATCTTAGGCGCTAACTTATTGCGATGTAAAAATTTTATGATGAAGCCAAAGGTATCAATAGTGAAAATATTTTTTGTATTTGTGATTGTGTTTTTATTTTTTATTGCCAGCCGCTTGAGCGCTGGTTGATATGAGTTGAGTGTTGACGTTGCTCAAAACCAGCAGTGCCATGGGACTGCTGGTTTTTTTTGGATATTGGCTTAGCATGCGCTGTGGCCTTAGCATCAAGCGGCATCCATGAGCGGTCAAGATGTTCCACCATTGCAGAAGGATTGAGCGTGTTACAACTGACATTCAACCAGCCACTGGCTGAGGGGCGCTTTAGTGCGATGGCAAGTGATTGTCAGGTGCTGTTGGAGTGCACCGATTGGCTATTGGCCGCGCGTTTGCTGGAGGGGGTGCAACGCGAGTGTCAGCGGATTGAACATAAGTTTAGTCGTTATCGTGCCGATAGCGTGATTGCGCAGATTCATGCGGCGCAAGGCCAGCCGGTGACGGTGGATGCAGAGACGGCGCGTCTGTTGGATTTTGCCGATCAGTTGTATCGCTTGTCTGAAGGGGCGTTTGACATTGGCGCTGGGGTATTGCGCGAGGTTTGGCAGTTTGATGGCTCGGATCGTGTGCCCAGCATGCAGGCAGTCCACGCCTGTTTGGCGCGGGTCGGTTGGTATAAGGTGGATTGGCAGTCGCCACAATTGACCTTGCCACAAGGCATGCAGATTGATTTGGGCGGGATTGGCAAAGAATATGCGGTGGATCGTTGTTTTGATTGGTTAGCCAGTCAGTTTGATGGGGCATTTTTGATTAATTTTGGTGGTGATTTACGTGCGCGTGGGCCTAGGCTGTCGGGTCAGGCATGGCAGGTGGGCATTGAATCCATCAGCGGGCCTGATGGTGACCAAGCGATATTGAACAAAACAGCCCAAACCGCAGCGCGAACAACATCGCAACCAATATCGCAAAAACCAGCGGCCGCACAATTGGCCTTGATGACTGGCGCAGTGGCGACTAGTGGCGATAGTCAGCGTTATGTGATGCATCAAGGTCAGCGTTTGGGTCATATTCTAGATCCGCGCACTGGCTGGCCGGTCCAACATGCGCCACATGCGATCACGGTTTATGCACAGACCTGTACTCAGGCTGGTATGGTGGCGACCTTGGCCATGCTACAGGGTGCCAATGCCGCCATATTTTTGGCTGAGCAACAACAATTACAGGAGATACAGTCGTGGATGCAGGCTTAACTGGACAACGTATTTTATTGGTTGAAGATGACCTGATGTTGGGTGAGGCCCTGTATGAACTGCTGATGCAGCACGGCATTGCAGTGGACTGGCATAAAGATGGCGAGCGGGTGATGCATGTGTTGGGGCAGCAACGTCATGATTTGATGATCTTAGACTTGGGGTTGCCGATTCGGTCTGGTATTGAGGTGTTACAGCAATTGCGTCAAGCAGGGTTTGATATTTCTGTATTGGTCTTAACCGCACGAGACGGCTGTGCCGAGCGTGTGCGCGCGTTGGACAGTGGCGCGGACGATTATGTGCTGAAGCCGTTTGATCTGGATGAGTTGCTGGCGCGGTTGCGGGCGATTTTGCGCCGAAGTCAGGGGCGATCACGGCCATTATTGGTACATGCTCGCGTTACGCTTGACCCCATGGCCATGGCGGTGACGTTGGACCATCGGGTAGTGGTGGTATCACGGCAGGAGTTTCGCTTATTGCATGTGTTGCTTGAGCGTGTCGGACAGGTGCTGACACGGGATCGTTTGGAAGCGGTGTTGCTAGAGGCGGGAAGTGAGATTGAGAGCAATAGTCTAGAGGTGCATATTCATCATCTGCGCAAAAAACTGTATCCCGAGTTGATTAAAACCCTACGGGGTGTGGGCTATATGGTGCCACAAGTATGAGTAAAGCACCCGAGCATACCGCCGAATCAGCCCATGCTGACCCGCTTGAAAATCCCTCAGCGCAACGTGTGGCATCGATTTATCGGCGGGTATTTCAAGGCAGTTTATTAGCGGTTGCATTGGGGTTGGTGCTGAGCGCTTTATTGGCCTATTTATCCACTCGGCATGAGGTTGGTGAGTTATTTGATGCGCAGTTAATCGAAAATACACGGGTATTAAAGGGCTTAATCAATCATCCGGCTACTGCAAAGGATTGGCAGGGCTTGCAAGCCTCTTTGCAAGAAACGTTGGCTGATCAGGTCGATCAACATAGCCTAATGGCCGATGGTCACGCCTACGAAAAAAATCTCGCTGTGCAAGTGTGGACGCCAGATGGCCAATTGATTGTGCGTTCACCGAGTGCCCCTGCTCATGCGCTGGCTCCGCTCAAAGTGGGATTTCATCATTTGGATGGCAATGCGCATGATTGGCAGGTGTATACCGTTTGGTTAGAGCACAATCAACATTGGCTGACCGTCGCGGAGCGCTCTGATATTCGGCAAGAGTTGTCATTAAACATTGAAGCCAGCTTATTGCTGGGGGTGTTGCTGGGGTTGGGTTTGGCGATTTGGATTTTGCGCCGTGAGTTAAAACGTGGGTTGACGCCATTGTTTGAGCTTGGGCAGGCCATTCGTGGTCGGCATGCCAAAGATTTAAACCCAATTAAACTGAATGACTCCGCGCAAGAAATTGAGCCTGTCATTGACGAACTCAATTTATTGTTTGATCGGGTCAATACGGGGATGGCTAGAGAACGGCGTTTTTTGGCCGATGCGGCGCATGAGTTGCGCACACCGTTATCGGTGATTCGCTTGCAGGTCCAACAAGCCTTAAGCAAACCGGCCAGCGAGCAGCACACGTATTTGCAACGCTTGCTGCACAGCGTGGATCGCAATCAGCAGGTGGTTGAGCAGTTATTACAATTGGCTCGTTTAGACAGTGATCTGGCCGAGTTTGAGCCGGTCATGACTCGCCTAGATGAGTTGGTACGGGAAACCGTGGCCCAGATGATTCCGCTGGCCATGCAGCGCGAGATTGAACTGATTCCACAGACCGGACGGATACAGGCGCGCGTTGAGCCTGCCATGATTGTGGTCTTGATTCGTAATCTGATTGATAACGCCTTGCGTCATGCGCCAACTGGCTCGGTGATTGACCTGACATTAAGCCAAGTCGAGCAGCAGATCATCTTGACAGTTGCCGATCATGGTAGCGGGATTCATCCTGATTTGATCGGTCAGATGACCGAGCGTTTTCGGCAGGGCAGCAGCGCCGATACCGGCAGTAGTGGCTTAGGTTTGGCGATTGCTCAGACCATTGTGCAACGGCATAGCGGCAGTTTGTACCTGAACAATCGCCCCGAAGGTGGCTTGATGGTTGAGGTCTACTTGCCGTATCAGCCCATTGACGACTAACGTCACTCGTTAAGGCAAAGATAATTCAAAAACTATCTACAACGCGCTATTTGAGATAACGCCCCACAATTTTAATCACGTCCTCTAAATCTTGTTGGCGTGTGCTGGCATCGTCGGCACTTGCGCCAAGATGGGCCTGCATATGGTCGCTAAGGACTTCGTTCATCAAACCGTTGACTGCACCACGAATAGCAGCAATCTGTTGCAAGACGGCAGCACAGTCGCCGCCATGTTCGAGTGCGCCTTCCAGCGCATTGAGCTGACCTTTGAGGCGGCGGACGCGGGCAATGGTTTTTGGGTTGCCATGAGTAGACAGATGCATGGATGATCCTGTAGTGATTCTTATACTATACTGGGGTATAGTATATTTACTGCGATATTTGGACCACCAAGATGACACAATCTGCGCCCGATTTAAACGCTCATCCACAGGATGTGCCGTTATTTGAGGCCAAAAATCCAATGGCCGAGCGCAAAACCCGCTGGGCGTTAATTCTCACCGCCATCATGATGGTGATTGAAATCATTGCCGGTTGGCAGTTTCAGTCGATGGCGTTATTGGCCGATGGTTGGCACATGAGTTCACATGTGTTGGCCTTGGGATTAGCTTTGGCGGCGTATATTGCAGCACGCCACTTGGCCAATGATCCACGCTTTAATTTTGGGACATGGAAAATTGAAGTATTGGCGGGCTATAGCAGTGCGCTGTTTTTGCTCGGTATTGCCGCGTTGATGGTATACGAGTCGATTGCCCGCATGATTACGCCAACCGCAATTGCTTATAACGAGGCGATTGTGGTGGCGATTGTAGGGCTGTTAATCAACGTGGCTTGTGCATGGATTTTAAAAGACGATCATGATCACTCGCATAGTCATGGCCATCATCACGGCCACGATCATCATGACCATGCAGCACATGATCATTCATCCGATCATGACGCTCATCAAGACCTCAATCTACGCGCCGCCTATGTGCATGTGC
>JBBKWH010000027.1:0-4578 GCA_037968855.1 Moraxellaceae bacterium
TGTAGGTCGAATGAGACGGCCACCTCTGCGGGTGTTCGCCCTTGTGCAAGTTGAGCAAGGACGAGCAGCCGAGTACGTGAACGCGGATTGGGTTCTGTTTTGGACAGTGCGAAAAAGTCTTGTCCAGTCGGGGGTGTCAGATATCTAGGCATGATGGAATGTTAGCATATTTTGGTGGATTGGTATGATTGCCCACATACAGCGCTGGCCAAGCGGCGTCGAGATGTTCAAGTCCTGCAAAGGTCGGGTTAAACCAATAGTTGATGGCTTGATAGGCAAGGCGTGTTTGCTGGATGGATGGCGGTGTGAACCGCACCGACTGATTCATGATGAGGTGCTCATCTTTAGGGCCAGACCTTGATATGTACGGTGTTGCTCTGGCTGATGTCAATCGTGTTGGTCTAATGGCAACACGATGTTGGTGACCTTCCACGTCAGCCCTTGGCGAGACAACACCACATCGACGCGATCCCCTGTTTTGCCTGTCGCACTGACCACAAAGGTATTGAGTGATTGATAAGACATGGACGATGTGAAAGCGGGTTTTTCAGTGTGTGTTGTGGGGGTGTTTGAAGGTGTCTTTTGGGGTGCGGTTGATGGCGCTGTTGATGGCGATTGAGGTTTTTCGCCAGACATTAACTGCTGCATGCCGCTTGGGGTGACATACACATCGACCAGTTTATCCACCATCAAACCTGCCAGCGCTGTCCCAAATCGGGCAAACGGGCGTTGATCATCGCCTGCTTGGCTGGTTATACCTGCTATTTTTTGATTGAGTTGATCTTTAAGGTTGGTTCGAACACTGATGAAATCAATATGTTTGGCCAGTGCTGGTGCATCGTTTGATTGGGTCGCTGCACGAATTTGATAAACCACTAGATAGGGCGATGCAAAAACGTAAATCACCAGCAACACGATCACGCTGACCAGCCATTTATATTTCATCGTGTTGCCCATTTGGATGTGTTGATATTGTCATGATATTGCGATGTGATGAGGAAACTGCCTTTTATCCTTATGATAAAAGGCAGATGTTTCGAACAGATATCAACCACTCACTTTGACACAATCCGCCGCTTGCTTAGCCAACTGGCGTGCGGTATCGGTATCTTTGGCGCGCACAGTTGCCACGCCCATACGACGACGCATAAAACCTTCAGGTTTGCCAAACAAACGCAAGTCCGATCCAGCAATCGCAAGCGCTTGCTCAACACCGCTAAAGCTGAGGTTTTTGCTGTCCATACCGGCATAAATCACTGCGCTGGCTGCTGCGCTATGACGGGAGGTATCGACTGGTAAGCCTAAGATCGCGCGCGCGTGTAACTCAAACTCGCTTTGGAACTGGCTGGCGAGGGTAACTAGACCAGTATCGTGTGGACGCGGTGACACTTCGGAGAACCAAACAAAGTCATTTTTGACAAACAATTCCACCCCAAACAAACCACAGCCACCCAGCGCAGTGGTGACCACATCGGCAATGCGTTGTGCTTCGGCCAGTGCTTTGGCGGTCATCGGTTGTGGCTGCCAGCTTTCGACATAATCGCCGGATTCTTGGCGATGGCCGATGGCATCACAAAAATGGGTTTCGATGTCGCCAGTTTCTGGATTTTTAGCCCGAACGGTGAGCAAGGTGATTTCAAAATCAAAATCAATTTGCCCTTCAATAATCACTTTGCCATGGCTGACCCGACCGCCTTGCATCGCGTATTGCCATGCGTCATCGGTTTGGTCAAAACTGGTAATCCGTGATTGGCCTTTGCCTGATGACGACATGACTGGCTTGATAAAACACGGATAACCAATGTTGTCACAACCGGCTTTAAACGATTCTAATGAGTCGGCAAAACGATACGGCGATGTCGGAAGACCCAGCGTTTCGGCGGCCAGTTTGCGAATGCCTTCGCGGTTCATGGTCAGGTTGGTGGCTTTGGCCGATGGAATGACAATTGCTTGGCCGCTGTCTTCAATTTTGAGCAGTTGTTCGGTGGCAATGGCTTCGATTTCGGGCACAATCAGGTTGGGTTTGACGTGATCGACCAAGGCTTGCAGGGCTTCGGGATCGGCCATGTTCAGCACGTGCGAAAAATGCGCTACGTGCATGGCAGGCGCATCGGCGTAGCGGTCGGCGGCGTGGACTTCGACGCCCAGACGTTGCAAGGAGATCACCACTTCTTTGCCAAGCTCGCCAGAGCCAAGCATCAGCACGCGAAAGGCAGAGGATTGCAGGGGAGTGCCAAGGGTAACAGTCATGCTGGGCTCCAATAGATGAAGTGGTCAAAATTGAGCTAAGGATAGCAGATCAATAGGCGGCTTCCGTCATCTGTTACCGTCATGTGTGGTCGGCTTTGCCGTTACTTTGCGCAAATTTTCGGCAGATTTCCCTGCCAAGCCTGTAGCGTTTGCAAGGACAGGCGATGCTTGACCGATTTGCCATTCACCAAGGCTTTACCGTTGAGGTAATTAATATCGCAGGTGCTATAGGCATCTGGGTCTAAGGTATCGCGGCTGTTATAAGTATAACCTGCAACCACATACACACCATTGCGCCGAATCACGGTTAAGGTTTCATTCCAGCGATCACGGCCAATGGATTCGTTTTGCGAGATGATCTGTAGGGCATTTTTTGGACCAAGTTTAAGCTCCGGTTTGGTGCCCCACATACTGCCCATCCAAACCAAGGCCGGACGTGCTGTGATGAGTATTTTGGCAGCGGATTCACTATAGTCATTGCCTTCAAATAGATAAAAATCGGCATTGTCTTCTTCACCCGCCAGCAAAATGGCCCGATCCGCCAGACCATCTTCGTTCCAATCTGTTGTGACCACGGATAACACCCGATCAATCGGCAGTGTTGTATTGACGGCTGGCGTGGCGTGACTAACTTGAGTGCTGGCGAAGAGCAATACAGCCCATAAGCTGTTGATAATGCGTGGTTGAGTCTGCATGTGATTAATCCAAAATAAAATTGATCGGGGTTGGTTTGGCCATGCTTGGTGTTTCGCCAATCATGTCTAGCAAGGTGTGTTCAATCATATAGCTCATGCCATTTAAGGCCAGATCATTGGCGGCCGTGCCAAACGGTTCTTCTAGCTCATCGCTAATCGCTTCGAGGGCAAAAAAGGTATAGGCGGTAAAGGCGACCATTAGCGGTGTGGTCCAGCCAATGGCATCCACCAAGGCAAACGGCAGTAAGAAGCAGTAAATATAGACAGTCCGATGCAAAATGACCGAATAGGTATAAGGCAACGGTGTGCTGTGTAGCCGCTCACAGCCGCCAAGTGCATCGGTCAGTCGTCCGAGAGGCGCTTCGCATTGTGCCGCCAGCCACGTGTCGATCTGGCCCTGTTGGCGAAGCGTACTGATTTGTTGTGCTGCGCGCAGCAGCAACAAATTGGGAATAAATGGACGTTGCACAAACTGCGTGGCATCCGCACCAAGCAATCGTTGCAAATCGGCTTGGGCAGACTCACTGCGTAACTGATGACGCAGTGCATGCACAAAACTGACCAAAGTCAGCGCAATCGGCTTGGCTTGCGCAGTCGAGCCACTAAAACTGATCACTTGCCGTGTCAGAGTGCGGCAGTCGTTAAGTAAACCGCCCCACAGCTTACGCCCTTCCCAAAAACGATCATAACTGGCGCTATTGCGAAAGCTTAAAAAAATTGCCAACGCCACACCAATTAACGGAAACGGCACAAAGCTGAGCGGGATTTTGTAGGTCAACACATAACCATGTAGCCAAGTGACCAGCACCGATAGCAAGGTTAGGGCACATAGCTGCGGCAAAATACGATGCAAAATCGAGCCGCGCCAGACCAAGAGCATCAGCAGCCAGTGTTGTTTGGGACGGACGATCATGCGAAGCGCAACACCATATCAATCAGGGAGAGCGCCTATCATGCCGCATGAGGTGCAACAGTGTCAGTACGTTTGCACGCGGCGTGAGTGCTGCAAAACAGGTCAATAAACAGTATAATTCTGCACTTTCTCGTATCTGTACAGGATCAGGATAGACCATGACTGCACGCGTTCAACATGGCAAACTTGCCATCGCCCAAGAGCTGTTTGATTTTATCGAACAAAAAGCATTGCCAAACTCTGGCATCACCAGCGCTGACTACTGGGCAGCCTTTGAACAGATCGTCACCGACCTGACCCCAAAAAACAAAGCCCTGCTGGCCAAGCGTGACGACATTCAAGCGCAAATCGACGCGTGGCACAAAGCCAACCCAGCGTTTGATGCGGCGGCCTACACTGCATTTTTGACTGAGATTGGTTACTTGCTGCCAGAAGGTGCAGACTTCGAGATCAGCACCGAAAACGTGGACGAAGAACTGGCAACCATGGCCGGCGCACAGTTGGTTGTTCCTGTTCGTAACGCCCGTTATGCCCTAAACGCTGCCAACGCGCGTTGGGGTTCACTGTACGATGCGCTGTATGGCACCGACGTGATCAGCACCGAAGACGGCGCAGACAAGGGCAAGGGCTACAACCCAGTCCGTGGCAACAAAGTCATCGCCTATGCCAAAAACTTCCTGAACGAAAGCTTCCCACTGTCGCAAGCCTCGCACGAAGACG
>JBBKWH010000028.1:0-25310 GCA_037968855.1 Moraxellaceae bacterium
TCAACGTCGAACCCGAGGGTGACCAACGCTGTGATGACTGGCGTGAACCCGCCACTGGAAAGTAATCCCCTGACGTTTTCGAGAAAAACGAACCGAGGAGAAACGTCGCGGATGATTCGGGCGATGTCTTGCCAGAGCCATCTTTCATCGTCCGTGCCTTTGCGCTTGCCCGCCACTGAGTGAGGTTGGCAGGGGAAACCGGCAGTGATGAGATCCACTTTTCCGCGCCACGCTGCGCCATCAAAGGTGACAAGGTCAGACCAGATAGGCGCTGCATCCAAGACGCCCGCTTCCATGTGCTTAACAAGCGTTGCGGCTGCAAAGGCTTCCCTTTCAACGTAACAAACGGTGCGCTGCTCGATGCCGAAAAACTCGCATCCGGCACGGACGCCTTCGTCAAGCATTCCGACTCCGGCACACAGTGCGATGGTATGTAGAGCCATGTCATACGACCCCCATGTTCTTTTTCATGTTTTTGATGTATTCAGCCGCTTGCGCCTTAGTGCGCTCCAGTTGGGCAGGTGTGGCTTGGCGCGGTGCGGGTGGCGCTTCGACAGCGATAGGCTTGTGCATAGACTGGCGAACACCCTGTTCTTTGAATTCATGCACAAAACGGGAATAACAATCCTTGAATGCTCTAGCGGCTCGCTGCTGACCTTCGTTCTCTAGGATGTACTTAACCGCCCCCAAAGCCTTGTGCGTCGCCACCGTGACCTCGTTGCTACGCTCTGAGACATGTCTAAGCGCCATTGCCCATGCTTCATCAGCGGTCAGCCAATCGCTTGACTGCTCACACCACATGCGAAACTCCGGCAGTGTCGGTGGCCACTGTTCTGTCTTCATGCGATTTAAGCCGCGCTTGATGTCGTCAAAACTCAGCCCAGACAACACATCAACCAGCGTTTCGGCGATGTCGCCAGCGTCCACACCACCCCACTGCTGGTCGAACTTGCGGCCATACATGACCCGCATTTTGTTGATTAGGCTTGCTGCCTCTTGGTTTGTTAGATCACGCATGACGTACTCCCAGAAACTCAATCAGGTTGTCTTCACCAGACACGGTCTTTGGGGATGTGCGCCCCTCCGCTAGGTCTTTGAGACCCGCCCACTTGTCGTCCTGCTCCTGTTGCCATGTCTGCCACTTCGATCCAGCACCGGCTGATGGGTTTTTAGAGGCGTTGGATTTGATGCGGTTGGTGAACCAGTCAGAGCGGAAGCCTGTCCACGTCGTCGTCAAGAACTCACCAACCACGTCATCAATCGGTAGGTTGTGTTCTTGGGCAGATGTGAGCATTTGCTTGCTCATGATTTTTAGAGCGGTAACTGTGAAGCTGGCTTTTTTGTCTTTGAGTCGGTGAGCGATTAGGTCTTTGGCGGCTTGCTCACTAATTCCTGTGATTAGCTCCATGACCTGATCGACTGATACGCCAGTTTTTTCAGGTTTAGATTTTTTGACTGGCTTGGTGTCTAACGCATCGGATTCTTGTGCGAGTACAACACTGGGGGTTCCTTGGGGGTTATATGGGGGTTTATGGGGGTTAGTGTGTCTCTCTGACACTGGTTTAGTGTCACTCTGACACCCCCCCTGTGTCACACTGACACTGGTAGCATGTCTCTCTGATACGGGTGTCACTCTGACACTGGTGTCACTCTGACACTGGTTTTTAAATGATTCTGGGGTCACGGTGTAGGTGGTATGGCGGCCATTTTTACGGTTCGCACTGACCACATTCATGGATTCGAGTTGGGCGATTGCTCGAATAACTGTGCTGCGAGAACAGCCACTTTCAAGGGCGATAGTGTCAATTGACGGATACGCATAGCCCTTGTCGTCCGCAATATCAGCAATCACCCACAGCACGGCTTTGGCGGGGTTTTTGATCGGCAGGCGACGGATCAGGTTGACGATTGTATGGCTCATACCGACACCTCCCGCACAGTCACCCGATACTTGCCGTTCTTTTGTTGCGCAACCGATCCCATGCCGATCACTTCGAGTAATCGGCCTTCAATCGTGAATCTTTGGTTTAAGACAAATGTGAGATCAACACTGACCCAAAGCATGGTGCTGCGGCCTTCGTCGAGGTGCAGGCGGTTGTCTGGTGTGAGCGGGATCATTGGACACCACCAAATAAATCATGTGATTGGATTTGAGCAGCGGGATTGATCCATAGGCACTCTGTACGTTCGACAGTGCCGCGATGCCCCGCAGCGCGGGCACTCTTGGTTATTTTTTGCCATCCCTTTAGGGCATCGTCATAAACTGGATGGCTGTAGCCTGATAGCAGAACCATGCCTTTGACTTTAGAGAGCAGACTTAATAGCTCTATGTGCTGCGCCAAACTCATCTCATGACGGTAAGTTTTGTTTTGCATATTTCGAGTGTCATGCACATACGGTGGATCGACATAAAAAAGACATTCAGGACGATCTAACTCACCAATCAGTTGCAACGCACAACGATTCTCAATCGTTACTCCGCGAAGGCGATTAATGAGCTGGCGCACAATATCTGGCTGACGCAACCACTGCATCGACTCACTTTTTCCGGCTAAACGATAGCCAGCACGGAATCCAGTGACTCCAACTGCGGTACCAGATGACCCAAACCCCATAAATGAACGAACAACAAGTTGACGGGCCTGTTCTACGGGATCTGCACACGTTGCATTTGCTGCAAAAAACTCTATGCGGCTATACGGTGTAAGTTCTAATGAGCGTGCAAGTTGCTCGGCTAGTTTTGGATTGCGCAATACGGCAAATAAATTGACAACCTGATCATCCAAATCGTTATAGGTTTCGATCTGAGTGCGTGGCTTGCGTAGCAGTACTGAGCCACCGCCGCCAAATGGCTCAACGTAAACGCGATGCTCAGGCATGTGGCTGATAATCCAATCAGCCATGCGCCATTTACCGCCGTGGTATCGCAAAAGTGGCGCTGTGACTGGGGTTTGCGACAGGATGTTGATCACTTGGCCACCCCACTAGCAACATGACCGGCATGACGCACAGGCTCACCCTCGCACCGATACAGACCCGCCAGCGCAACGATGATCAGCAGCATGATGCCGGTGTATTTGAGACCGCGTTTTGCGTCGGTGATGAGTTCGTTGTCTGAGTCATGCACATACGCGTCGGCCTTAATCCGATTGCGCAGCACTGCGTTTTGCTCTGCCAGTTGATCGGCTTTGTCTTGAGCGGCAGCTAGGCGAGTTGTGAGTTTTAGGCACTTAGTATCAAGAGTGGCGATGTAGCGTTCGTATTGTGTGTATTGGATTACATGGCGCTCGATGCGATAGCGAGCCTTGCGCTCAAGATTGACAAAGCGGTTTCTGTCGGCAGTAAGTACGCGGGTTTCCCACTTCAATTTTTCGCACTGGTCATTACAAGCCAATAACGACTGAGCGTAGAACGCGACGTTTTCGGCTTGTGTGCGTGACTTGGCTTCGAGTGCTGCAATCTGGTCTTGCAGATCATTGATGGTCTCAACAGTCCAATGTGGCGCATCTTGGCCCAGTTGCTCGGCTTGCTCATCGGTAATGAGTGAGGCGGTTGATGCAGAGGCGGTTGATGCAGGCCGCGCAATTGCACTGGCGTAGTCGCTTGGTGAGTCAACGCATGGCCGCCACTTATCACCACCTTTCACCCCAACAACCCAAATCTCCTTAAAGTCGTTGCGGTAATAACACTCGTTTGTTTGCTCAGACCAATCCATGTAATGGGTGGCACCCTCTGGTGCATTTTCCCAATCAATACCCGTCACTGCTGGCAGGCTTATGCGCTCGACTAAGCTATGCTGCCAGTCTGTGGCGTCGTAGCCGCCGCCAATCTGCATGTAGTCCTCGCAGATAGCATCGGCATTATCCCAGCGATTGTTTTTTTCGTTTACTGTTGGGCGGTCTCTGTAGCCAAAGCATCTGCCGTCGCCATCAACAGCAGCAAAGCGAATCCAGTTGCTAACATCGCTGCGATAGAGCACGTCCTGAGTCAGCACCTTCTTTGGCGCGTCCTGTTTTACTTCCGGTGTTGCGTTTAGTGTGGCGTTCATCGTATTATTCCTTTTGTGAGTCGTTGTTGCTTCCGACCGCACTTGTTGATTTAGTTTTGGCAGCGAACCAAAACGCGAAAGGCCCAGATCAGGAAACTGACTGGGCTTTTTTGTTGCCAAAAACTTCTGGGCTTAATGCTTCTTCAGAGATGCCTGTATGTTCCGCGACGGTCTGAACGTACTTGGCTGGGATTCGGCCTTGGACTGCCCATGACTGAACAGCTTGATATGTGATATCACCCATGATTCGAGCCGTAGCGGAAAAGCCGCCCATGAGACCGATAGCGGCTTTTACAAGTTCCTTTTGTGCATTCTGTCGGTTTGCGGTCATTTCGATCTCCTTTGTACAAGATTTACTTTAAACCTCACAAGAAACTCTTGCAATGACTTTTTGCTAAACTGTGCTATATTTTTCACAAGATTTTCTTGTGGTGATGCTCATGGGCACTTCAGTAATGAGCGCAAGGATTGCGGAAAGACGAGAAGCGAAGGGACTGACGCAGACCGATTTAGCTAAGCTAATGAACGTGTCCCCTCAATCTGTTCAGCAGTGGGAGGCTATCAACGGCACATCCCCAAGAGGCAAACGCCTTGACCTTCTTTCACAAGTGCTAGAAGTTCCAAAATCTTATTTTTTCGGGGAGTCGCCAGAGCTATCCGATCCCATACTCATTAGAGACACCGTCCCTTTGATTGATTGGGTATCGGCTGGAAATTGGGGTAACGAACAACCTATAAGCAAGAAGCAAAACAAGCAGATACCAACAATGTTCGACACAGGCCCAAATGGGTACGCGCTGCGCGTCGAAGGCGAAAGCATGATGCCTAGATACCAGCCAAACGATATTATTTTCATCAATCCAGATGGTGAACCGAGCGTAGGTAAGCGAGTTATAGCTGCATGTCAATTCGGTACAACTTTCAAAGAGTTAGCTATAGGCGAAGGCGGCAAAATGGTGCTTAAAGCACTGAATGACCACTGGACACCGAGGTATATTGCACTTGAGGAAGATTGCTACGTGATTGGCGTGGTAGTTGGGTCGGTTAGACCTGAATAGCAAAGACAGCACAAGCAACACCATGACCCGCTACGGCGGGTTTTTTATTGCCTGAATTTTACCACCCATCAAAAAACAAGAAAATCTTTTAAGTTTTTACTTGTATACAAGAATTGCTTGTAGTAAATTGAACTTATCAACAACGGCCCTCGCAAGCCAAAGGAGTAACACATCATGAATAAGCGCAAGTCTGCACTTAGCAGCAAAAAGCAAAAACACATCATGCAGCAGTCTGCAAAGCAACATGCAGCACAGCAATCTGCACGACTCAAAAACATCGGTACATCATCCGCATCACGCTGGGCAAAACAGCAAGCCGCAGTGGATGCAAACTGGCGTATTCGTTGGGACTCGCTTCCGTCGCTTGGTGGTTGTGGTATGTGGGGTGGTGTATGAACATTAAAATCCACGAATCCACCACCGAAGGCATTCAGCTTTCAATCGGCAACGACCAATTCGGCTTCAACAAGCAAACCGGCACAGTAAAAATGCTGCAAGACGGCCACTGGGTTGTCGTCAACGCATCCGCGAAGATTCGCCAAATCCTGCAAGACCGCCACGCTCAAGCCCTAGCAAAAAAGGCTCAAGAGGCTGCACAAGCCCAAAAGCTGGCCTACCTCGCTAAGCGCCCAACATATCAAAACGCCAAGCAACGCCAACGGGCTGCGATGGATCAATTCTGTATGGGGGCTGCGTAATGGTCATCCAACGCATCACCCCACCCAATGCAGTAGGCCAACGCGTCCGCGCTGGTAGCTACACCGGCACTGTCACCGCAATCGACGGCAACATGTACACAGTCGATCTTGACCGTCTGCATACCTCACAACCGTTTGAGCGCAACGACCTAACGTTGATTGGCGGTGCAGCATGAACCGCCCATCCAAAACCCTGCAATCATTTGTGCTTGCATCTGAGCAATCACCAGCCGCCGTTAAACAACGTGCACGAGTTCAGACCTGTATCGAGACCCGCGCCAAGATTCGCCAGATCGCTGACTACGCATTCATGCCCGTCATGTGCTTGATCATTGTCGCCGTGATTTTGGTAGCAGGTGGCAAACCATGAACGCAATCGTCAATCCCCTTAAGCGTCAACGCACCGTCGCTGATCGTCGCGCCGAGTCAGACGTGGTTCGCATTTGTGGCCCTGTGCGTGATGGCGGCTATCTGTTTGTGGTCGGCAAGGCTGATACACATCCCGACAAACTCGCCGTGTTTATTGCTCGTGGCAACGACTTCTGGTTCCGGTTCTGGGGTGGCTGGAATAACCACTTCCCTTGCTATCAGGCCCGTCAAAACTACCGCGCTGCCCTGCAAAGCTATCTGAGCGGACGGGTTGATGCTGCGCCGATGCCGAGTGATGTGGCTATGGCTGCTGATACGCATCCCTCGCTATCCCAACAAGCAACCCAAACAAAATAAGGAAACCATCATGATTATCAAAGAGAACGGCTCGTCATCATTTGAGCAAGCCCCAATCGGCGCACACATCGCTCGTTGCGTGTCACTGATCGACATCGGCACGCAGAAAAAAGAGTATGAAGGACGCGTCAGCTATCGCCGCGAAGTGCGCATTGCTTTTGAACTGCCAAACGAACTGCTAGAGACTGGCGAACACGCTGGCGAACCGCACATTGTCAGTATGTTTTACACCATGTCATTGAGCGAAAAAGCCAAGCTGCGCGACCACCTCAAAAACTGGCGTGGTCGTGATTTTACCGCCGATGAACTAGCTGGCTTCGATCTACGCACCATCTTGGGCGTGCCCTGCATGTTGTCAGTGACTCATAACGGCAAAGGCAAGTCGATCATTGGCGGCATCATGTCGCTGCCAAAAAACACCCCTGTCCCTGCGCTGGCAAACAACATCCTGTATTTCAGCCTTGATGAATTTGATCAGTCTGTGTTCGACAGCCTGTCAGATGGCATCAAAGGCATGATTGAAAAAAGCCGTGAATACCAAGCGCTGATCGTGCCGCCTGAGCATAACCACGACGCGCCAAACGATGACGACATCGACTACAGCAGCGTGCCGCCTGTAATTTTCTAAGCCCCCGCGCCCTGCGGGGCGCATCCCCAAATTTGAAGGATGCAAATCATGACCAACGAAACACAAGCACAACCCGAAACCCAAATCTATTCGGTGCGCGGCACGATCATTTATCCAAATGACGTAAAGATGACGTTCAGCAGCCGCATCGAAGCCACAAGCTGCTTTGAAGCACAAAAAATCGTACTGGATGCCCACGCAAAAGACGGTGCAGGCGGCAATGTTCGAGTGACGCGCCTAACCAACCAAAAGAAAGCCCGTAGCGAGCGCTATCACAAGTACAAAGCCCCCGTACAAGGAGTGTAATCATGAGCCTATCTATCAAACAAACCCGCGTCGTTGACGTGCCTGTCACCGAGCTACGTGCAGCTATGGATGTGGCTTGTGTGGCCACTCTACTTGATGCCGAGGGCGTCGTGGTCGGCCAATCGACAACACCAACTTGGTTGCCCCAAGTGCTGCAAATTGATCTGGAATCTGGCCGCATTATTAACTGGCGTGCGCCTAGCGCTGAGCAGTTGCAAGCGATGGCTGACAGTCAAGAAGTTGTACCGACGATGCCAGCCGATATGGTTGATCGTTTGGAGAAGCCCTACACCATCCTTGATCTTATGCGCGACAACTCGCCAGATGTGTATGAGTCTGAGATGCGCCGCCGCAATGATGCGTCTGTTTTATACCCGGCAACCAACACCTCTGCCGCGGCACAAACCATTGATGTTGTTGCACCAGTGCAAGCCGCTGAAGCCGAAACCGCACCCGAAAGCCAACAGCCTAAAATCATCGACATCGAACTGCCTGCTGATTTTGCTATTGAGTCGGTTGTGGTTGCTGAGCCGGTCGTAAAAAAACCAAGCATTGATATAGGCGTAAGTTTTAACAAAGAGACTGGCCGCTGGGTCGCTGACGTTGGCAATGATGAAGTCGGCGAACATAGCGCCACAAGCCAGCAAGGTAAATTTGAAGCCATCAAAAACGTGCTAAAGAAGGCTGGGCTGCATGGCGTGTATGAAATCAACCAGCGTGACGCGATTGATGATGTTGAGTTTTACAGCTATGACGATACACGCACAAAAGACCGGCTGAGTGTGTATGTCAGCGGCTTTGAGGGTAACGGCTATACAGCACGCACCAGCACGGGTCAGCGCTTTAACGCCGACAGCCCAGAGGTGGCACTCCATGGCCTACTGCGTAGTGTGCTCAAAGTATCAGTACCACTCACCGATATAATCAACACTACCGACGATTGCACCGTAAATAAGACCCGCTACAGCATCGACATGAGCAAAGCCGTCGAATTGCCCGAAGTTGCTGGCATCGAGCCAGCACCAGAAGCACCTGTCCTCGAAACACCTGTAGCTGTTGAAGACATCGGTGGCCGTGGCGCAGTAAAGCCGCGCTATCACAACCCAACAACTGGTGAAACGTGGACGGGCCGTGGCAAACAGCCTACATGGCTACAAGCCGCTATCGCTGATGGTGCAAACATCAATGACTTTTTAATCCCCACAGCATTGCTTAAAAAGCCCCTTGAGATTGTGCCTGCCCCAGAACCAGCCGCCCCACCCACCTACACCGAAGTCATGGCTGCAATCGAATACGCGGCAACAGAAATCCATGCCGCAAAGTTGGTCAATACGATCAATGGCGGTGGATTCGACTTTGACCAACGCACACGACTACACGCAGCGCTCAACACGCGCATCAAACAAATCAAAGCGGCTGAACCGGCCTAAACCCCACCCCGCATCTTCGGGTGCGGGACCAAATCAAAGGATGACGACATGAACACACAAGAACGGGCTTTAGAGAAAGCTAAAGAGAAGGTCGAGGCGCTGCTTTGGGAATCACCAGAGGGCTTAACGATCAGCAATATCACTGGCGATCTGCGCATTAGTGTGCCGCTGGCAAAGTCTGCGCTTAAAGCGATCGGGGCAGTTTATGAAGGTGGCGTGTGGGTGCTGCATGATGACGATGCTGAGCCTGTTGCTGTTGCTGTTGCTGCACCTGCTATCGGTATTACCGACACCAGCCCTACGCCCGCCTCACAACCTGTCGAAAAACAGGAACTGGGAATTCCCGTTTCGGAAGAAAAACAGACTGATACGTCAAAGGGAATTCCCGTAGACCACCAGCCAAATATTGATTGGGCAAATGCGCCAGAGGGTGCGACGCATTGGATTGGTGGGCTTTCGCAACATTGGCACAAAAAAGAAAATGGTGGTTGGTCTTATTTTACCAAGTCCTTTAATGGTTGGGTGCTGTACGCATTTCAGCCAGCCAATTTTGAGGGTGAGGTTATCCCACATCCTGATTTTGATATGGCTGAATGGGGTATTGCGAACTTTCAAAAAGAGTGTGAGCGCGTTGCCAACCTGAATGCAAAATCAGACAGCGCACCCGCCTGCACCGCCTGCCACACAAAATCCGACTTTGCTCTCGCTGTAGAAGCTGAGCGCGAGAAAGTGCTAACCGTTATCCAGTCAGGCGCGACGTTGGCGCGGGTTGTAGAACTGACAGGTCTACACATTGATGACGCACAGCATCACGTTGATGTGTTGGTTGATCTGGGGCGGGTTGTGGCACGGCCTGTTGTGGTGGCGGTGGCTTATGAGGTGGTGGCATGATCAAAATCGAACAGATCGACGCCCAAGAGTATGCGGATGACTATGTGTTCCGTGGCGACTTTGATCACAACCCGAATGAGCATGAACACATGCTCATCACCGATGCCCTGCTTGGTTTTGAGTGTGAAAACCAGCCATTCATTGCTGGCCTTCAGTCTGAAAACGAACGCCTAAGAACTCGCGACCTACAAGCCATCAACCTGATGGGCGCGGCAATCATGGATCGTCTGGGTGCAGCAGCAGTGCTGGCCGAATGTGTCGAGCATCTGCAAGAGCATTTGACCGACATTGACACCCATCACGCTGGTACAGCAAAGCATCGGTTTTTGCGTGGCAATGTCACAACTGTCATAGATCGAGCAAAGAGCGCAATCAAAAAAGCCGATGAAGATATCGCGCACAATGCTGAGTTTGAGCGCATTCAGACCGCCGCCAAGCGGTACGAGACGCTGCGCACGTTAAACCCGCGACAGTTTGCGGATCTATACGCCAAAAACATTGAAACTGGCGTGCCGTTTGATGAATTGGTTGATGGGCTTGGTGATCAGTCATGCAAATGAATAACCACCAGAAAGCCATGATGAACCCCATCCTAGCCCTAGCCTGCGCATTCGCTGCTAGCAATCCCCCGCTCATGCGTGATCTTGAGCGGATAAGCCCAAAGCCTGAAAAAGTGGTGACTGATGCAGACCGCGAACGCTTGGCGAAAGCTCAGGCCAAGCGGGAGCGTCGTGCCAATAAGAACAAAACCAAGCGCATGTTAGCAGCGGTACGCAAAGCACCACCAGATGCGCGAGTAACCGAGCTAGACGGCAAGGCGCTATTTTTTAGCGTCGACGCTGAACAAGATTGGATCGACAATTGCTATGAGCTAACGGACGCTGAAGAAGCGGAGGCGCAGGCGTTATCAGACCATGGTGGGGATGCAATGGCGTTGGCGCGTAAGTTTGCGGGAGTGCAATCATGACCCCATGGATCGAATTTGACTTGGATCAAGATGACGGCCCTGTGTGGGGTGATTGGGAGAATGAGCGATGAACGAACAATTAGCGCAAATGATCCAAGCTATGAATTTTGAGTTTGATTATTTTGATGGTGATGTGGTGGCGGGTGCGCCGGAGCGTATCGCTGTTTTTTATCCGGATGAGTCATCAGTTTTTGAGCTATCTAGACCGATTCGATACGGCTACCCGACGGTGTGGCTTGTCGAGACGGCAAGCCAACTCAATCTGCCAGAGATTGAGTTTGTTCAAAAATGCTTGGTGGCGCTGGGGGAGCGAAGCTGATGGCCGTATATGAAATTCGCTCATGGCAGAAAAACGGCTATGAGCGAACCGAGGCATCCAAGTTTACGAATGCAGACCGTGCATTTGCAGCCTATGACGCATTTGTTGCAAAAAATCCGACGCTGCATGTTGAGCTGGTTATGGTGCATCACGAGGAGCATGCAGTGACATGGACAACAGGGAGTGATGAGTGATGGTTAGCGGATACATGACAACTAAACAGGTGTGCCGTCGCTACGGCATCACCTCACGCACCCTGAGCCGCTGGCAAGATGCCACAGCCCACCACAACGCCTTCCCCAAACCAACACGCCAAGCGATTGGCTCAACAAACCGTTGGGCCATCGAAGCTGTGATGCAATGGGAAGAAAATGGGATGTTGGGTGACCGCATCAAGAGTGATCAGGCTAATGCAGCCTGATCACCTAGGATACCGGCCAGCATTACGATCCATTGCGCGTAGGCATCTGACATTTCATCGTAATAGTCGTGCCTATCGTACGTACCCCAAACCTTTGGCAAGACGTGGCCAATCATCATCTCAGCAACGTGCGGCGGCGTCAGCGGACTAATACGAGTTCGCATCGTGCGCCGCAAATCATGCACAGACCAATGCGGCATCTCATAGCTTTTATTGCGTCTTAGCCACTGCATAATGTTATATGGCAAGGCCAGTGGAGCAGATCGAGACATCTGTTCGTCGTCAGATTTTTTACCTTCGTTCCCAAATAAATACTTGCCTGTGTTGAGTAGCATAGCCTCTTTCACCAGCGCGGCCATCTCCGGCATCATCGGCCTTATAATCGGCTTCTTGGTTTGCTCGCCAGTCTTGTGGTTTTGCCATGGCACCGTCCACATCATTGCATCAAAATCAAAATGGGATTTTTCAGCGGCTCGCAGCTCACCGTTGCGGCAACCCCACATCAAACACAACTTTAAAAATATCTTGTTCTTGGGCGACATCCTAGACTGATCTGTGGCCATCCAAAATAATCGGATCTCTTCATCGCTCAATACGCGGTCAGTCGAGCAGTTCTCAACATTCAAATCCTGTTTAGCTGATATATCTACCAGTACGTTCTCTGTCAGTAGCTTACGCTTGATGGCCCACTTCATCATCTGCTTGGTGTTAATCAGTATGCGTTCAGCGATTGATGGCGATACCTTGGCTCGTGTCTCTAATATGTCTAGCCACTGGTGCAGGGTCACGCGATTGGCTGGCAGATGGCCAATCTTGGGCATGACGTAAATCTCAAATGTTCTCTTAATCTCGTGAGGATTCTTTTTGTTCTCGACTAGGTAAGCATCATGAAATCTATAAAACAGGCTTTCTACAGTGTCGGCAGTAATGATGGCTTGCCGTTCAACCTGCCGCTCAATTTTAGGATCTAGCCCCTGCTCTAGCATGCCCCTGAGCCGCTGGCATTCTATACGGGCATCTTTAAGCGACATTAAAGGATAGGAGCCGATATCCAATCGACCAGCCTTGCCGTTGTATCTGTACCGTAACTGGTAAACCACCTTGCCCGCAGGCGATACGCGCACGCTCATGGCGTCACGATCCGCAACTTCGTATGTCTTGGCCACGGGTTTGCCACTATTGGCTTTTAGCCATGTCTCGGTTAATGCCATAAAACACCTGTGTGTACATATTTATTAGACGCCGTGTACACAGGCCGGATATGTACACATTGATGTACACAGTGGCCGTGTCTTAGCTTGTCGGATTATGTCTTAGCTTGTCTTAGGTGGGTAGGACAAAAACAGCGTATTTATTAGGTTTTATGTCTTTAGTTGTCTTCACATGACCGCACTTGTCTTAAAGACTAGCATCGGGGTGACTGATGATGGCAAAGGTACGGCGTAGCGCCACTTGTTCAGCCACATTTGAGGCAAGATCGGTCATGACAACATCCGGCAGGAAAATCGAGAGCGCGATTGTAGCAAATCTCGCCTGATTCAACTTGATCGGCCCATCAGCAAAAACCACGAATACGCATTGCTATAGTCCAAATGGACTATTGTTGATTGTGCAGAAAAAGCGGATTCTTATCCCAACGAAGCTAAATCAATATTAAAGGCAAACTTCAGGATAAGGTGACTCATGGTCAAGATAGCTGCTAGCTAATTAGCCCATATTTATCAATTGAATAATATACTTACAGAATAATTTAAGCCCAGCAGACAGCCAGAATCAATACAACGAATCGCTGCTGGGCTAGACACTATTCTTTAGCAGAACAAATCAAATGCAAGATTAAAGAATTTGGGGATCATCTTGCTGGAACACGGTATTAAACAAATAAATTGCTTCTGTTCGATTGCTTGCATCCATCTTCTTTAAAATCTTAGAGACTTGATTTTTGATGGTGTACGGACTACACGCCAAAAACTCAGCAATTTCTTTATTGCCATAACCCTTACACATGTAGCTCATGATCTTGGCCTCTTTACTGCTCAAGTCATAACGCACAAATGTGCGCTTACGCGCCATCGCTCGTGTCAGCAACAAGTGTAAAAACGGCATAATCACGGCCAGATCATCACACACCTGCTTCTCATCACCGGTGCATTGGCTAAAGCTAAAATAACTACTCATGTGGCCACATAAGTCTTTTTGGCCATGAATCAGCATCGGCGTTAGCTCAAAGCGGGTCATCTCATCTAGCTCAAACTCAGAGGCCAAATACTTGATGTTCTCAACCGTCACCAACATCGGGACTTGATGATGCAGCCAATGGGCGAGCAATGGACGCTCAGCAAAACTGGTGGTAGCACTTAGGTGATAAATAAATGCAGGGTTGTAATCAATCGGCACAAACTCGTTCATATAGATCTGATCACGAATGGCTGTGCCATATCCCACAATCACCCCTTTAAAGGGGATCAGCGCGCGTACATCCTCACGCATCACACGCTCAAACGTCTGTACATCTAAATCTGGTGCTGCGACCAAATTGATCAGCGTACGAAGCAATTTTTCACGAGTCATATGTTTACGAGTAATGGTTGACATGGTTTGTTTTTGACGTGGTCATTCATAGCTGAAAGAATACACGTGTCCTCTTGCAAACGTATGGCATTTTTTTGTTTTTACTTTTGCATCGGCTTGATAGGCCAGTACATCGTGAACTGTGCCCCATTTAAATCGGCACTTTGTTCGACTTTCATACTGCCACCAAACCAAAAAGCAATTCTGGCCACAATCGATAAGCCCAGCCCATAACCACCCGATGCTCGCGTGCGACTGTCATCTAAACGTGCAAATGGCAAAAATACACGCTCACGATCTTTTTCTGGAATACCCGGCCCATCGTCTTCAACACGGACAAAGGCTTGTCCGTTTTCAATTCCTGCGCTGATCCTGATCTGACTATCTGCATGACGCATGGCATTACCTGCCAAATTCTGTACCACTCGGTGCAGGTAGCGCTTTTCGGCTATCGCAACGATATTGTCATCTGGTGCCAGCGCATGCACGGTTTTTTCTAGGCCTAATGCTCGGGTTTCTTTGGCCACTTGATTGACAATATCGGCTAACGGAATGCTCTCTAGATTTAACGAAGGTGCACCTTCCTCCAGCTTGGCATACGTCAGAATTTCATCAATCAATCCGTTAAGGGATTCGATATCTTGGTCAATTTGTGCTTGTTGCTCCCAGCGCTCGTCTTCGTCAGGAGTATCGGCCAACATATCGACACCAAAGCGAATCCGTGCCACAGGCGTCCGTAACTCATGCGATACCGCACGGGTTAGCTCACGCTGCGCCTCAATCAAACGCTGAATATGCTCGGTCATGCCATTAAAATTGACCGCCAAATGTGCCACTTCATCATTGCCAGACACCGGCACACGGGCGCTAAAATCACCGGAACGAACCTGCATGACGCCCAATTGCACTTGGCGCAACTTACGTTCGAGCGGGAAGATTAAGGTGTATACGCCCAAGCTAATCAAAAACAAGCTGAGCAAAATCACCCCCGCAAACAAGCGAAACGGCAACCAGTTAAATAAGGGAATTGGCCCCATCACCAACATGTCATCACGGCTGCTTGGACTGATGACCTGAATCGACGAGTTGGTCGCATTAGCACTATCGCGGAACACCAACACCACTTCTTTACGCCGCAGACGCGCCCGTTGGTCAACGTCTAAATCCAAGGCAGACAAGGTAGTAAAGATCAGCGGGTAACTAAAATGCGGCTGCAACACTTCAAGACGTTCTTTTTCGTGACTGGGGTAATGCACCAGATCATCCAACAAAAAAACCGCCATGGCCTTGATTTGCTGCTCACTGACTTTGTCGACACGCCCGTATAGCAACAGATTCGGTTGATCCGTTTGTGCATATACATCAGCAAAGATCTTGTCTGCGTTATAGCGGACAATGGCTTTATTATTAGACAGTTGCTCGCGCTCATGACGAGTCAGATTGACTTGATCACGAGAGACCAACGACAGCGGAAGATTTAACAGCAAACTGGCGTCATCAATCCAGTTCTGACGAGAAATGGCATCTTGCTGACGCTCAATACCCTGAGTAATCAGGTAGAACGCGCTTGACGCCATGTCTTCGCGATAGTTTTGCGCACGCTGTGCGTTGATGCTTTGAATCAACACATACGCAAAAACACCCACCAATAGGCAAACCAGAATCAGACCACCATAGATCCGCAAAAAAATGCTATGCCGGATCTCGTCCCACTTCCAATTCATGGTCGATACTGCCTAAACGGTGAGCGTTGAATGATGATCAAACGCTATTAATTGTTTGACTCTTTAACAAACAGATAGCCCTTGCTGCGCACAGTTTTAATGCGTTTTGGGTTTTCTGGGTCATCACCGATTTTTGGACGAATACGCGAAATACGCACGTCAATCGAACGATCTTGACCGTCATACTCAATACCGCGCAGACGTTCAAAAATATCTTCACGAGATAAAATACGACCCGCGTTTGAAGCCAACAACCACAATAGGTCGTATTCGGCGCTGGTAAAATCGACTGGCTCGTTGGCCAAAGTAACCGAACGGCCACCGTTATCAATCACCAGATCATCAAACTCTAGACGTTGTGCCACATCTTCGTCGACGACTTTGTCAGTACGACGTAGCAAAGCACGAATACGAGCTAACAACACACGTGGTTGGACCGGTTTGGCAACATAGTCATCTGCGCCCATTTCTAGGCCCAGCACTTGATCCATGTCTTCGGTACGTGCGGTCAACATCAAAATTGGATGGTGGTAATGCGGACGGACTTCGCGGCAAACGGTCAAGCCGTCAGCACCCGGTAGCATTACATCTAATACGACCATATCGGGCTGTTCGGCCACGATACGACGGATTGCACGATTACCATCTGTCTCAACGCCAACTTCTAGGCCATTACGAATCAGGTAATCCTGAGTCAATGTCGCCAGTCGTTCGTCATCTTCGACAATCAAAATACGTGGCAGCTTTTCTTCCTGCGTCATCAACCTTCCCCAAAAATACAAGTATCCCTTGAAAATCAAGGTAGATACGAACCAAACATGCTGGCTATACTACACGGATTACATTGTAAACCAAGATTCAATCACCAAACTGATACACCAACATTCATATACACCTAAACAACGTAATTTCGACACGATCCTGTCAAGCCATTTTTTTGCATTTTTTCTGATAGACGGATTGAGGCGAGTTATCCACAAGGCCATGCGCGCTAACGCCTTGTATGCGCATCTTTTGCGGTGAATTGGCGATTTTTTGACAGGGATTTTTGCTGAATTTGGCTATTTTTTAGCGCTTGCAGCCGTGGTCACATTTCCGTATCTTGTGTGTCTGTCCTTGAATGAACACAACAGATTGTGGTTTGGCTCTCAGCACGCCCCGATCAGGCACTATTGTTGCCTATTGTTTTTTCAAACAGTGACAGCCTTCTTACTTCCAATTATCACGGAGCGATTATGAGCGCCACGATCGACAAACCTTCTAGCACTGTCGGCACTCAGCCGGGGCAATTACGCGTCATTAAGCGTAATGGCAGTGTGGTGGGCTTTGATGCTGAAAAAATCAGCATTGCCATCACCAAAGCCTTTTTGGCTGTCGAAGGTCAACAAGCCTCTGGCTCGAGTCGTGTGCGTGATCGCGTCGCTCAATTGACCGAGATGGTCATGGGTACGTTTCAGCGCCGCATGCCATCAGGCGGCACGGTGCATATTGAAGAGATTCAAGATCAAGTCGAGCTGGCCTTGATGCGGACTGGCGAGCATAAAGTCGCCCGTGACTATGTGATCTATCGTGAGCAACATGCTGCGATGCGTCAACAAGCGGGTGAGCATCATCATCCGACCTTGCAAGTGACCCGCGCCGACGGCAGCAAAGCCCCATTGGATCTGGGCTCACTCACCCAAACCATGCAAAACGCCTCAGTCGGTCTAGAAGGCATTAACGTACAAACCGTGATTGATGAAACCATCAAAAACTTGTACGACGGTGTGGCCGAAGACGACGTGATTGCCACTTTAATGATGGCGACCCGTACCCGCATTGAACAAGAACCAAACTATACCTTTGTCACCGCACGGCTATTGCTGGCTGATTTGATCAAAGAAGGCTTGGACTTCTTAAATCTGCCGCTGGATACCAGCGAAGCCAATGCTTTGCGTCCGTATCTTGAGCGCGGCGTGGCCTTGGAATTGCTGCATCCCGACCTGCTCAGCTTTGACATCAGCACTTTAGAACATGCCATTAAGCCAGAACGCAGCCAGCAGTTTACCTATTTGGGCCTGCAAACCCTGTATGACCGCTACTTCTTGCATAGCAATGATGTGCGTTTTGAATTGCCGCAGTTGTTCTTTATGCGCGTGTCGATGGGCCTTGCGATGCAAGAAGAACATCGCGAACAACGGGCGATTGAGTTCTATAACTTGTTGTCTAGCTTTGACTACATGGCCTCAACCCCGACCCTGTTTAACGCTGGCACTTTGCGCCCGCAGTTGTCGTCTTGCTACCTGACCACCGTGCCAGATGACCTACACGGCATCTATGGCGCAATTCAAGACAACGCCATGCTGTCCAAGTGGGCTGGCGGTCTGGGCAACGACTGGACGCCAGTGCGTGCGCTTGGATCGTATATCAAAGGCACCAATGGCAAGTCACAAGGCGTTGTGCCGTTCCTCAAAGTGGCGAACGATACTGCCGTTGCGGTCAACCAAGGTGGCAAACGCAAAGGTGCGGTCTGTGCGTATCTTGAAACATGGCACTTGGACATCGAAGAGTTTTTGGAACTGCGCAAAAACACCGGTGATGATCGTCGTCGTACCCACGACATGAACACTGCCAACTGGGTACCTGACTTGTTTATGCAACGGGTGATTGAAGATGGCGATTGGACTTTGTTCTCGCCTGCCAACACGCCAGACTTGCACGATTTGACTGGCAAAGCCTTTGCCGCACGTTATGCCGAATACGAGCAAATGTGTATTGATGGCCAGATGAAGCTGTTCAAAAAAATCAAAGCGCAAGACCTATGGCGCAAGATGCTGTCGATGCTGTTTGAAACAGGCCATCCGTGGATCACCTTTAAAGACGTTTGCAACCTGCGTTCGCCGCAGCAACATGTCGGCGTGGTGCATTCGTCCAACTTGTGTACCGAGATCACCCTCAACACCAACAAAGACGAAATCGCGGTGTGTAACTTGGGTTCGATCAATATGGTTCGCCATATCAATGATGGCGCACTCGACATCAGCAAACTTGAACGCACTGTCAAAACCGCCGTTCGGATGCTGGATAACGTGATCGACATTAACTACTACGCCGTGCCACAGGCCAAAACTTCGAACCTCAAGCATCGTCCAGTCGGTATGGGCATCATGGGTTTCCAAGATGCACTGTACGAAATGAACATCGCTTACGGTTCGGATGCGGCAGTGCAGTTTGCTGACCAGTCGATGGAAGTGATCAGCTACTACGCCATCCGCACTTCTAGTGATTTGGCGGTTGAGCGTGGCGCGTATAGCACCTTTAAAGGCTCGCTATGGGATCAAGGTATTTTGCCGATCGACTCACTCAGCTTGGTGGCTGACTCACGTCCGGCCAAAATGTTTGAAGTCGACCGCTCTAGCACCTTGGACTGGGACAGCCTACGCGCCAAAGTGCAAAAAGACGGTATGCGCAACAGCAACGTGATGGCGATTGCACCAACCGCAACCATCTCCAACATCTGTGGCGTGGCGCAGTCGATTGAGCCAACCTTCCAAAACTTGTACGTCAAATCCAACTTGTCCGGCGAGTTCACCGTGATCAACCCGCATCTGGTACGCGCGTTAAAAGATCGTGGTTTGTGGGATGTGGTGATGGTCAACGACCTCAAGCACTACGAAGGCTCGGTGCAAAAAATTGCTCGTATTCCAGACGACATCAAAGCCGTGTATGCCACTGCATTTGAAGTCGAGCCGCGTTGGTTGGTGGATGCTGCCAGCCGTCGTCAGAAGTGGATTGATCAGGCGCAATCATTGAACCTGTACATCGCTGGTGCAAACGGTAAGAAGCTGGACATCACCTACAAAATGGCATGGTTGCGTGGTCTAAAAACCACTTACTACCTGCGTGCGTTGGGTGCGACCTCGGCTGAGAAATCGACCATCAGCACCGGCACACTGAACAAAGTCAGCAGTGGCACGCATACCGCAGCGGCAGCACCTGTTGTAGCCGCCGTCGCCCCTGTGATTGAAGATGATGCGTTTGCCAATGCTGCACCTGTGCCATTGGCGTGCTCGATTGACAATCCAGATTGTGAGGCGTGTCAGTAAGCAAGATTGGGGCTGGGCAACATGCCCAGCCTATCCAAAATTTTTATGATCGTGCGCATTCAAAACTTTGCTATTGATGATGATTTGTCTGATTCGAAATAAGCTCTCATCAGCGACACTGCGATCAGCAAGCAAAGCCGACAAGCCGCACAATTGAGTGAAGAGGAAACCAACATGTCCATTCTTTCATGGGACGATTTTGACGATGAAGACACTCAGACCAAAACCCAAGCTACGCCCGCAGCACAACCGACGCCTGCTACGCCAGTGGCGCAAGTGGCAGCTGCATCGTCGCCAGCACCATCAGTGGATCATGCTGTATCCACTCAACCACCCGCAGCCCTCGCCGCTGATGCCACTGCCGCTGAGCGCGCTCAATATGCCGTAGACCATATGGATGTGGCGGCGGGCCTCGAAGACCTCGAAATGGGTGCAGAACGCATTCAAGTTGATCAAAAACGCATGATCAACTGCCGCGCCGACCTTAACCAATTAGTCCCATTTAAATACGAATGGGCATGGCAAAAGTACCTCGACGGCTGCGCCAACCACTGGATGCCGCAAGAAATCAACATGACCGCCGACATCGCCCTGTGGAAGTCCGAAAACGGCCTAACCCAAGACGAACGCACCGTGGTCATGCGCTCATTGGGTTTCTTCTCGACGGCTGACAGCTTGGTCGCCAACAACTTGGTGCTGGCACTGTATCGCCACATCACCAACCCAGAATGACGCCAGTACATCCTGCGCCAAGCCTTTGAAGAAGCGATCCACACCCACGCCTACCAGTACTGCATTCAGTCATTGGGCATGGATGAAGGCGAAGTGTTTAACATGTACCGCGAAGTGCCAAGCGTGGCCAAAAAAGCCACGTGGGCGCTCAAATACACCCAAAGCCTGTCTGATCCAACCTTTAAAACCGGCACACCAGAAGACGACCAACGTCTACTGCGTAACCTGATCGCGTTCTATTGTGTGTTGGAAGGAATCTTCTTCTATTGTGGCTTTAGCCAGATTCTGTCGATGGGTCGCCGCAACAAGATGACGGGTGTGGCCGAGCAATTCCAATACATCCTGCGCGATGAGTCGATGCACCTGAACTTTGGCATCGACGTGATCAACCAGATCAAAAACGAAAATCCACATCTGTGGACAGCCGAATTCCGTGCTGAAGTCACCCAAATGATCTTAGAAGGCATGACCTTAGAGATCGAATACGCACGCGACACCATGCCGCGTGGCGTGCTGGGCATGAATGCCGCGATGATGGAAGAGTATCTCCAGTTTATCGCCAACCGTCGCTTGGTGCAGTTGGGTCTACCAGAGCAGTTTGCTGGTGTGCAAAACCCATTCTCGTGGATGAGCGAGATGATGGACTTGCGCAAAGAAAAGAACTTCTTTGAAACCCGTGTGACTGACTACCAAGTGGGTGGCGCGTTGAGCTGGTAATCCAGCAACTCAAAAAAACCGCCTGTTTAGGCGGTTTTTTTATGTCGATGCTGCTGATTGAGACCCGTTAGCCCATCTCATCATCACTGACCACCACTCGCTCAACCAATTGGGCCATGTGATAAGCCTCTTCAATCGCACGCTGCATCATGGCCACCTCTTGACCACTTTCCACACGGTTAGTGGTAATAAATGCAGCATAAATACGCGATGCCACATGCAGCACGGCTGTTTCGCTCGGCTGCAAATTTAAACTGGCTTGTCCTCGACGTGCCATAACGTGACCCCCTACCCAAAAGTGATGTTTTTAACGTTTTATAACGCTTGATTCAGGTTGTAACCACGCTGTTTAAGCAATAACACCAAGCCCAATGGCAACAACGCCATCAACACCAGACACAGCTTAGAGAAGCGCTCAAACCACGTTTGATGCTGTAAAATATCACGAAAAACCGGCATCAGATCAGGACTATTCAATGCACTGATCTGATCAGTCGCTTGATCCTGTTGACCTGACATACCCACGCGCACGATTTCTGGCTTGGCCATATTTGATATGACCAACATGGCCTTAACGCCCTGCTCGCATCATCTGTAAACTAAAAATCAACGCCACAAATAAGCCCATTTGAAACGCCAGTTTAAGCTGAAAATTGGGATCACGCAGTTTAAACGGTACAGCAACCAGCGTAATCCCGCTAGGAATCAACACCAGCAACCAAAACGCCTGTAGGCCAACGTGCAGAGCACGGACACTCAATGCCTGCACCCAATCAGCGGGCAATAGATCAATGATCAACTGATGCCAACCGTACATGGGATTATTCGGTCGCACCGGCGCAAATGCCATTAGTAGATTAAAGCCCACCAACAACCACAACACCACTTTGGGCGTGCGAACGATTCTTGGCTGATCCGCTGACTGATCTGGTGATGATGCCGGTTGCTGTGAATCAGACTGACTCATGCACCTGTTCCCATTTTCCACAGCATCGCCACACAACTGACCAAATAACCCAGACTCAGCGCATTAAACCAATCAATCTGATCTTTGGTTACGCGCGCCATGATCTGGCTACCCACCACAAAAGCCAGCGGAATCAATAGCACATAAATACCAAATACAATGGCAATCACCGATAACGGTCGCTCATCGACTGGCAACAGCACAAACCCCGCCAGACTCAGCACCACACTAAACACCACCAAGCCGATGGTGATCGACTTGGGGACTCGGCTAACGTTGGACATGGGCTGTGACATCGGTTCACCTATGAAAAAAACAGCACGCACACATGCAGCTTTAGACTGCTTGACTATGGGCCAGCGCCAATTCTGCACGCATTTGATCAATGACCGCTTTATAGTCTGGCTTGCCAAAAATAGCCGAGCCTGCGACAAACATATCGGCACCCGCTTCGGCAATCTGGCGAATATTGGCTGGCGTCACACCACCATCGACTTCTAAACGAATCTCGCGACCACTGGCGTGAATACGCTCACGCACCAAACGCAGTTTATCTAGCGTGGACGGAATGAATTTTTGACCACCAAAACCAGGGTTGACGCTCATCAACAAGATTTGATCGACCTTATCCATCACATGATCCAGATAATGCAATGGCGTGGCGGGATTGAGTACCAAGCCACATTTTGCCCCACCGTCTTTGATCAACTGTAAGGAGCGGTCAATATGATCAGAGGCTTCTGGATGAAAGGTAATGATGCTGGCACCGGCTTCCAAAAAATTATCGATCATGCGATCGACTGGACGCACCATGAGATGCACGTCGATTGGGGCAGTAATCCCGTAATCGCGTAGTGCCTTACAGATCATCGAACCAAAGGTCAGGTTGGGTACATAATGGTTGTCCATCACATCAAAATGCACCACGTCTGCACCAGCATTAAGGACGTTTTCGACCTCGGCACCCAAACGGGCAAAGTCAGCGGACAAAATCGACGGGGCAATCAACGCAGGCAAGGACATAGCAAATCTCCAAAATGACGCGCTACCTTAGCAAAAAACAGCCATTGATGCAGGAGTTAAGATGCCGGTTGCTGAAATCGCTTAATCCGCTCATTTGTTGCTGGATGCGACGCCAAAAAATCGCTCCAATGATGCTGGACAGATGGCTGATCAGCGGATTGGGATGAGGCTTCTTTTTCCTCGTCTTGCTGCTCCAAGCGCTGCAAAATATCGGCAAAATAATGCAATGGAATATGCTGTTTGACCATCAGGCTGTAGGCATAGTCATCGGCTTCACGCTCAAAATCACGCGAGTAATTCATATTGGCCAAGCCTATAGGCAAGGCCGCTAGCAAGTTGCTGGTATCGCCAGTCATTGCCACAATCAGCACCCCAAGCGACGCACCACCAATCATTTGCCGCATCGAATGCCGCCTGACCTCGTGGCCCGTTTCGTGGGCCAACACCGCGACCAATTCAAGATCATTTTTGCTTAATTTGACCAATTGATCGGTCATCACCATCACGCCATTCGGTAGCGCAAAGGCATTGGCACCAAGCAGCCCACCATCCCGAAACAACAACTGCCGCCTTGCGCCTTCTGGCCCGATATAACGGTTATAGGCCGCGCGAATTTGGGACTGACGTGCCACACTTAAATCCGATGGTGACAACAATTGAGCATCTAGCTGAGTTAAGGTTTGGTCGCCCACATCATCTAGCGTAGATGCTGGCAAGGCAAAGGCAATCTGGCTGGATAATGCGGGAATGCCATAGCGCACCACACCAGCCACCACCAACACCGTGACCAACAAGCTCGAGATAATCCACGCCGGACTACGCTCCCAACGCCAAAGTTTATTCCACCATGAGGCATGGGGATGTTGTAACCATGACGGCACATCAAGCTGTTGCAACTCCAATCGCATATTGTGCGGCAGCTCAATCATTGGTGCAGCACTGCCAATGGCCCCCTGAATCCGCAGATCGGCAATGGCTACTATCAGGGTCTGATCGGCTAATACCAGCGCGACATGTGCAGCATCATCGGTCGGCTGCACCACAGCATGCTGAGCTTTTGATGTTTTGCCATCATAAAACACTACCGCACAGGCTTCAGCATCTGGCGGAACGTTTGGTTTAAACAGCGCGTGATGCTCAGTCGACATTCAGCCCCCTAGTTGGCCATCAATGGTTTGGCCTGTACGCGATCAACATCGACCCTTAGTGCATCGATCATAACGACAAATCAAAGCCAAACAGATCAGACAACTCTTCGCCAAACGCTGCTGGATCAACCTGAGCTTGGGTCATCAACTGCTCAGGATCATCCTGCCAAAAGATACTCAGTGATTCGATGCGATATTTGTGCATCCGTACCGCCGCCCACGGGGTAAAAACCCCCAAGGTCATCGCTCGAACCATATAGTTGCTAAAGGCAATCCACACATAACGCCCCATGCGCAAATCACTGCGAAATGGACTATTGCCAACCCGCACATGATTCCAACTTAAGCGAAACAGCTGGGCAGAAATGGCCCAAAAGAAAAATGCCATGCCAACAAACACAGCCAAAAAAATTGGAACAAACACCAGTAAAGCAGCGGCTGTCATCCCCGAGGCCCCGACTGCAATAGAGATGACAGTGGCAATGAGTGCCACATACATCACCCCAAGCATGACCATCGGAAACCACAAACCGCGATAAAACATCCCTGCGGTGGCTTCATAATGAAATTGCACTTGGCCCAACTGAAGATGATCAAACTGATAGCGCTTGTGTCGGTACAAAAAATACGGCAGCAAAAAACCCAAGCTTAGCAAGGTCAAAAAGCCCAAGCCCAAATACACCCAAAACGCTTCGCCTACGCCACCGGTAAAGCGAAAACGCGTATTGCGATACACACTATTACGCGACATAAAGCGATAGGTTGAACGCAGCAGCCATGGCATCAACAGATAAATCGCGATGACCCCCACTCCACCCACCCACTTAAACGACTCACCCACAAAGTTACCG